>CAYSXP010000012.1:0-112080 GCA_964435015.1 uncultured Rikenellaceae bacterium | reverse complement strand
CTCATCCTCCAATCCCCTCATCCTCCAATCCCCTCATCCTCCAATCCCCTCATCCCCTAATCCTCTAATCCTCTAATCCTCTAATCCTCCAATCCCCTAATCCTCTAATCCTCTCATCCTCTCATGATAAACAAACCAACCATCTCCCGCACCATTTCAAATCCAATTGTCCTCATCGGCGCCCTGTTTTTTGTTTTTGGATTTGTTACCTGGTTAAGTGCAGTGTTGGTGCCTTATCTGAAGATCGCATGCGAACTGAATAATTTCCAGTCCTATCTGGTGGCCTTCTCCTTCTATATAGCATATTTCTTTATGTCTGTCCCGTCTGGCTGGCTCCTTGAGTATACCGGCTACAAAAAGGGGATGACACTGGGACTGGTAATTATGGCCGCGGGATCGCTGGTGTTTGTTCCGGCCGCACTTACAAGAACTTACGGGCTGTTCCTCACAGGTTTGTTTATTCAGGGTGCGGGTATGGCATTGCTCCAGACAGCCTCGAATCCCTATGTAACCATCATCGGGCCCATTGAAAGTGCGGCAAGAAGGATCAGTATTATGGGGATATGTAACGGCATCGCCGGTGTACTTGCCCCGGCAATACTCGGATTCATTACCCTCAAAGGTGCGGATGAGCTTGTTCAGAGGCTGGCAGATATGACTGCCGCGGAAAAGGCAATTGAGCTGGATGCCCTTGCCACAAGGGTAATACCTCCCTATCTGCTGATAATGGTCTCATTGCTCCTGCTTGCAGTAAGCCTGTACTACTCCGGCCTTCCCGACATCAACGCGGAAGAGGGGAATGCCCTGACCGGTGAAGGGAAGGAGAAAAACATATTTCAGTTTCCTCATCTGCTGCTTGGCGTTATTGCCATATTCCTGTACACCGGGGTTGAAGTGATCGCCGGAAATACGATAATAAGCTATGGCGTCTCGATCAGCATACCCATCGCAACGGCTAAGTTCTTCTCTTCCTTTACCATTTTTGCGATGCTTGCAGGCTATGTTATCGGGATAATTCTTATACCGAAATATCTCAGGCAGAATAATGCACTGATAATTTCTGCCGTTCTGGGATTGATATTTGCCTTTTTTGCACTGATTTCGCGGGGATTTGCTTCAGTCTTGTTCATAGCACTGCTCGGACTTGCCAATTCGCTCATGTGGCCCTCAATCTGGCCGCTTGCTATAACGGAGCTCGGCAGGTTCACCAGGATTGGCTCTTCATTGATGGTCATGGCCATATCGGGGGCGGCAGTGATCCCTCTGGTTTATGGACGGATAGCCGACATTTTATCTCCTAAAACAGGCTATTGGTTGGTGTTTCCTGTTTATCTTTACATTTTGTACTATGCAACCCATGGGCATAAATTGAGAGCGAAAATCAAAAATTGAAATCATGAAAAAATCCAAATCTCTTTCACGCCGAGAATTTGTCAGGCAAAACTCGCTTGCCGGCATCGGGGCCGCTGTTGCACTGAGCGCCGGCTCAACGATCCTTGCCGACTGTTCTGCCGGTACGGGTGTCCCGGCAGTTCTTGGAGGACAAAAAATCAGGACGAAACCCTGGCCCGCATGGCCTGAGTGGGATCAGACTGCCGATGAAGAACTGGTACTGAAAACCCTCAGGAGCGGAATATGGTCAAGAGCCGGAGTGGTTGAAGAGTTTGAAAAAAAGTGGGCCGAAACCATTGGTTCGAAGCGCTGCCTCGCAGTGGTTAACGGAACAAACTCGCTGATAACCGCTCTCGTGCAGGCAGGGATAGGAGGGGGCGATGAGGTGATCATACCTCCATATACATTTATCGCAACAGCCATTGCTGTTCTTCAGACCGGCGCGATTCCCGTTTTTGTCGACACCGACCCGGAGACTTACCAGATTGATGCTGCGAAGATAGAAGCAAAAATTACCCCGCGCACACGCGCCATTATGCCCGTTCATCTGTTTGGATTCCCTGCCGACATGACAAAGATAATGGCCATTGCAAGAAAACACAGTCTCGTTGTGATCGAAGATGCCTGCCAGGCCTGGCTGGCGGAAATTGACCATAAAAAGGTGGGAACTTTCGGCCTGGCTGGGTGTTTCAGCTTCCAGAACTCAAAAAACATACCGATAGGGGAGTGCGGGGCAATTGTGAGTGATAACGATGAGTTTATGGATAAATGCTACTCTTACCATAATTACGGAAACCCGTACGGGACCGTGATCGGTGAGGTTGGGGCCGGTACGGTGATGGCAGGAACAAAACTCAGGATCACTGAATACCAGGCTGCAATCGGACTCGCCCAGCTCAAACGCCTCGATGCCCAGACAACCATCCGGCATGAAAGCGCCGAGTATCTTAAATCGGAGATCGGACGCATACCGGGCATATTGACTTACAAACTGAATCCAGGGGTGACGCGGGTCGCCTACCATATTTTCCCGTTCCGTTACAGGAAACAGGAATTCAGGGGACTTTCAAGGGATCAGTTCATCAGGGCACTCGGGGCGGAAGGGATCCCGGCATGGGGAGGTTATACCCCTCTCAACAAGATGCCCTATCTTAAAAATGCATTCCTGACAAAGAACTTTAAACTCATGTATCAGCCTGAAGTGCTTGATTATGCCAGGTATATGGAACGAAACCAGTGCCCCCTGAACGATCAGCTCTGTGAGGAGGCCGTTTGGTTCACGCAGAATATGCTGCTTGGCAATAAAGCAGACATGGATGATATAGCCAATGCAATTGAAAGGATACATAAAAACGCAGAGAAAATAAAGAATGCCCTTGCGTAATCGGGGCATTACCGGCAGCAGAGACGGGAAACCGGTAATCCAACGCACTGAAATTTTGATTCGGATCACCGAATGATATATATTTAAATAATTAAACCTACCAGCTTATGAGATTAAACACTTTTATTGCAGCTGTCCTTTTTTCTGCAATTCTGTTTTCAGCCTGCCGGCAGGCTTCGGTTACCAACCCTGCCCCTGAGCCGGTGTCGACACCCGGTGCCAGGATCATTGCAACCGTCTATAATTCGGGTTTTGAACATTCTCACGATACCTATAACGGCCTTTCCTGTGCCAGCGACGGAAAAATTTATTATGTCCTGTGCTCCGAGCGTATTGATGTGGCGGGTCAGATGTACTGCCTTGATCCTGCAACGGGAATAATTGAACACCTCGGCGATCTAACCGGGATGTGCGGGGAAAAGGACATGAAAGTAATAGCACAGGGAAAAAGCCATGTTAACTTCAGGGAAATGGGCGGAAAGCTTTATTTCTCAACCCACCTGGGTTATTACAGCATCATAGGCGGTATGGAAAAGACCGGACTTCCGCGTGATGGATACGGAGCATACAGGGGAGGTCATCTCCTGGCCTTTGATATGAAAACAAGACGGACTGAAGACCTTGGCATTGCCCCGCACGGTGAAGGGATACTTACCATGAACATGGATACGGTACGCGGGTTGATATACGGCCTCACCTGGCCCACAGGGTATCTCTTCCGCTATGACGTTGCAAAAAGGGAAATGAAGGACCTTGGTCCTTTTACAGGCAGGGGGGAAGATGGAGCGGGAAAGGACTTCCGGGTGGTCTGCCGGTCAATTGCAATAGATCCCGATGATGGCACCATATACCTGACCAATGCGGAAGGTCAGATAAAAAAATTGCGTCTTGGCAGTGATGTGACCGAGACCGTTGAAGGGGAAGACATGGTGAAGGACTATTTTGGCACCTATGAAGTGTCGACAGCCGGAAGCATGGCATATAACTGGCGGCAGGTATTCTGGTACGCTCCTGAAAAAAAGATCTACGGTGTGCACGGGAATTCAGGCTACCTGTTCAGGTTTGATCCGTCCGTTCCCCGCCTTGAAGTGCTGGAAAGGCTGACTTCCATCCCTTCAAAACTGACTGGCATGGGCGACCAGTTCAGTTATGGATATCTTGGGTTTGCGCCGGGCCCTGACGGGCATACGATCCATTATCTGACCGGAGCCCCGGTATATATTGACGGAAAACGCGTCAAGGGAGCATCCAGCACAGCCAGGGGCGAAGCTAAGGGACTGGAGGACCTTCACCTTATTACCTGCGATATCCTCACCGGGAAATATCTTGATCACGGTGCAATATTCTACCCCGACGGCGACCGCCCGCTGTATGTCAATTCCATTGCCGTCGGAAAAGACGGAACTGTTTACAGCCTGGGCAGGGTAAAACGCGATGGCAAGGTTGTTACCGATCTGTTCAGCGTGCCCGCTCCGTTTGAAAAAAAGTGAACCATGGCATTACACGGGTATGCCGGATACTTCTGGCCTGGCATGATATTCATTTCTTTCCTTTTTTCCGGGGGAAACCTGAACGCTGATGAACCCGAAAAAAAGATCCGTAAGCTGAAAGACATTGTCATATATGAAGATACAAGGTACTATTCCGCATTCCCTTCGGTGGTCAGGCGCCCCGGCGGGGAGCTGATCGTTGCTTTCAGAAGGGCTCCCAACAGGCAGGCATTAGGGGAAGGTGGCAATTCACACACCGATCCCAACAGCTATCTTGTACTGGTCAGATCGAAAGACGGGGAAACCTGGACCAGGGAACCTGAGCTTATCTACGCTCACCCATTCGGCGGATCGCAGGATCCATGCCTTCTTCAGCTCCGCGATAAATCCCTTCTGTGTACCAGCTATGGCTGGGCTCTTGTTCGTCCTGAAGGCCTTCCAAACCTTAAAAAACCATATTTCCCGGCAGGCGATTTTGTCTTTCTGGGCGGTTATATCTTGCGCTCGGATAACGGAGGAAAATCATGGAAGGGACCCTATTATCCCCCAAAGATCCCGCCTGAAACATTATTCAATGCCCTGGGCGACCCATTGCCGGCCTACAACCGGGGTGCCCTGTATGAAAGCAAAAGCGGTAAGATATTGTGGGTGGTGGCCGGATCCGATCCGGATGTGAAGGGAAAGTCATCAGTGCATCTTCTTGTTTCAGGCGACAAAGGCATGTCGTGGCAATATTCCTCTCCGGTTGCTTCGGATGATAAGGCTTCATTCAATGAGGCCTCGGTTTATGAGACCCCCGGGGGCGACATAGTTGCGTTCCTGAGGACCGCCAATATGGATGATCAGGCCTGCATTGCAAGATCGAAAGACGGCGGCAAAACTTTTGAGGCATATCAGAAAATGGGATTCCGCGGGCATCCGCTGAATGCGATTCAGCTTCCCGACAAAAGGGTGCTGCTTACCTATGGCTACAGGCATCCGCCCTATGGCATCCGGGCACGGATACTGAATTCTGAATGCACTGATTTTGATTCTGCACCGGAAATAATCCTGCGCGACGACGGGGGCAACGGCGATCTGGGATATTCATGGCCGGTCATGATGGATAAAAACCGTATCCTCGTCACATACTATTTTAACAGGAATGACGGCACACGACATATCGCGGGAACGATCCTGGAACTTTATTGAATAATTGAATGCCATATGAACCTTTTTCGGCATGCGCGCTGTCGATGAATCTGTTTACCCATGTCAGGCAGATCCCTGCATTGCAGATGCATTTGTGGGCTTCATGCTACAAAAGATCCGGATTCAGGAATGCTTCCGTGTCCGTGATCGGTCTACCCACCGGCAGGATGCTCCCGGTGATCAGGGAACTGATATCGGAAGCGAAAGATATTCCTTTCTCGGATAAGGGCGGTGCCCGGGCGCTGATGCAAAAGGAAGGATATGGTTCATACCTGATGAATTTCGGAACACTGACCGAACAAAGTACGGAAGAATGGATGAAAATGTGCAGGAACCATTTCAGCGATTCCGGTAAAACACTGCTCAGGCAGCCTGGAAGGGAATTCACCCTTGTCGGCGGAGAAAACGAAACCTGGTATCTTAAACCTGTCTCTTACAACAAGCATAAGGTTGAAGACATAAATCATCCGACTTCAAAATGGACAATCAGGAACGAGTTTTCAGAACAGCCCCTGAGACTGAGAATTGAGCCGCTGATGTCTGTAAAACCATTTAATGATCCTTCAGGCATCGTTATTGCCGACTTCGATCATCCTGAGTCATTTACAAGAGAAGGAAATGCAGACGGCGTTGAGGGAGACCTGACGGCTGCCCGGGAGAAATTTCCCGGAACAGGCGGCACCGGAAGGTTTTCGGCTTCAGTTTCAGGCGTGCCCGCACGGAAAGGACTGTGGCCCAGGATGGAGAAAAAGTTTGAACCCGGACTGAATCTTTCAAATATTTCATACAGGGTGGGCAAAAAACAGCTGTTTTTCGACAGTGTGAATGAGAAAGTTATGAACCAGGAAGAAGCAAACATCCTATCAGAAGGCCATTACAGGCCGAAATATGAAATTCCGGAAATTATCTGATAAAAATATGGCTATTAATAAAAAAATAATGAAGAGAGCTGTGAAACTATTCACAGCTTCTGTGGTGCTGATTGCAATTCTTGCTGCCATCGCGGTGGCCAGAACCCGGGGTCGTACCGAAATCCGGATTGATATCCATCAAAACAAGAATCTGATCCATCTTTCAACGTTTGCCGAGCCTCCCCAGTTTGCAATATGGCTGGAAAATCCGGCCAGTAAAAATGTCAAAACAATATTTGTCACGCACAGGGTTGCAGCTGGCGACTGGGAAGGAAAAGCCAATGTTCCGAATGCTTTGCCTTACTGGTTCAGGATTTTCAGGGGCAACGGAAATTCCCCCGGCCAGTCCGGAGATGTCGTAGACTCAGATATGGCCATTTCCGGTGCCACTCCAAAGGATGATTATTTTACGATACGTGTGGAGGTCCCGCCGGAATCTGAATGGATCTGCTGGATTGAAATGAATCTTGCCGGCGATTTTAATGATGCCTATCCCGAAATCGACTCCCAGACATATACGGAGGATGAATTCAAGGACGGACAACCGGCACTGTTATACAGGGCCGATATCGCAGCCGTTGAAAATTCGGAGTATAATCCGGAACTTTTTGCCCGGTCAGTGTGGAGTAAAGACACCGTTTTCATCGAACCTGTCGGCAATGGAATAACGACTGCCAGATATGTCTTCGATACAATAAGGATCTCGGTGAACAAACCAAAACCCAGACTGATCAACAAATACAGGATTAAGGAAATGTAAATGCTGAATATCTGATTGAAACGGCAAGACCTGAACAATGATATCATAACATAAAAAAACCTGACTATGGATAAAAAAAGAATTAATCCGACAAGGCGGCAATTCCTTGCGAAGACCGGTGCCGGAGCCGCAGGGCTCGTTCTCGGGTTGAACGGGATGGAAGCCCGCAGTTATTCAAGAATAAGTGGCTCGAATGAAAAGATCAGGGTAGGGTTTATCGGAACCGGCAACCGCGGAACCCAGCTGCTCCACACCTTTATGACGATGGCTGACTGCGAAACCGCTGCATTGTGCGATGTTTATGAGCCATACATAACCCGTCAGTACGACAAGGTTGATCCGCGCTATATCAGCACCCGTCCGCAGCAGATCCCGAAGATGGGAGAGGCCTTCGCGAATAAAGTCGGGAGATATTCCGATTACAGAAAGATGCTCGAAAACAGGGACATCGATGCCGTGGTCATAGCAACACCTGATCACTGGCACGCGCTACAGACCATCCATTCCGTTCAGGCAGGCAAGCATGCGTATGTTGAGAAACCGGTTTCAAAGACGATTTCAGAGGGCCGTGCCATGGTCAGGGCCGCAGCCGCATCGGGTAAGGTGGTCACCGTTGGTCTCAACCGGAGAGCTTCCTCAACGTTCCTGAAACTGGCCGGTGAGATCCCTGCAGGCAGGATCGGAAAGGTTACTTTCGCAAGCGCCTGCCATGTGAGTAACATGTATCCCTCAGGCATCGGCAGATTCAAACCGGAAACCCCGCCGCACGACTTTGACTGGGACGCCTGGCTGGGACCAAGGGCCCACAGGCCATATCAGTACAACATTGCCCCGTATATGTTCAGATGGTGGGAAGATTATGCCAACCAGATATCAAATAACGGTGTTCATTACCTCGATCTGATAAGATGGATGCTTGGTGAGACGGCACCTGTATGGATCAGCGCAGGCGGAGGAAAGTATGCGGTCGATGACGATCGCACCATTCCCGACACAATGCAGGCAACATTCGAATTTGCTTCGGGAGCTATTGTTTCAATCAATATCATCGAAACGAGTTCGGGAAGTTTTGTCCCCTACGGATTCATTGAGATGCGGGGAACAAAAGCCACCCTGCTGACAGGAGAGAATGACTACCGAATTGTTCCCACCCGCCCGGGTCAGTTCCAGTCATGGGAAACTCTTACCGATGCTGAATCGGTGGATCTGGCCACGGAAAATCCCCGGTTGCTCAGCGACGGCAGATTCAGCGACAGTACAACAAACCTGGTCCGCAATTTCCTCGATTGCATAAAAACGGGGAAAACGCCGTTCTGCACCCTGGAGGAGGGCCATCGTTCAACGAGTCTTGCCCATCTGGCTACAATTGCCATGCTTACCAATGAAAAGCTTAGATGGGATGCCGTTTCTGAAAAGTTCCTCAACAGCGACAAGGCAAACGCAATGCTTGCATATGAATACAGGAAACCTTACACTCTCTGAAACATGAAAACATTCCCCGGTAAATTTCTGATTCTTCTTGCTGCCGGTTTTTTATCGGCAGGCGGTTACGGATTATGCCAGACCGCCGTGAGATCAGATGAGGAGATTGAACTTGCCAGGACCGATTCGTATGCCGGGCAGCTGGAAGACTATCTTGTCGATTATCTTGTTGATCAATACGATAAGCGATCAGAGGCAGCATGGAACCGCGATTATTCTTCAGCTGATGCCTTCCTCAGAAGCGTTGAACCCAACCGGTCGAGATGGAGATCGGCAGTTGTAAAACCACCCGTTCTGGTAAAAACCGCTCCGCTTCAAAAGAAGCCGTACAATATTGAAGGCGTTGCCGCAGAATGGATCGAACTTCCCCTCGGGTTGCTGACGGCCCGGGCCATCCTTGCCTTTCCGGCAAATACGGCCGAAGGGAAGGTCCCTCTTGTAATTGTTCAGCACGGCATAGGCAGCAGTCCCGAAACAACTTTCAGGGACGGCAGCTATTATGCCTATGCAAAAGCACTTCTGGATAACGGGTTTGCCGTGCTCGTCCCCATGAATCTCCGTTCCGTCGAGCGGAGGAACAGGATAGAGAGGTTGTGCCGGCTGGCGGATGTCAGCCTGCCGGGAATTGAGCTGGCCAGGGTGCAGCACCTGCTTGATGCAGTGCTGGACGACCCGCGCATTGATCAGGACAGGATAGGAATGTGGGGCTTGTCGCTGGGAGGCATGGCCACGATGTTCTGGATGCCCCTGGAACCAAGGATAAAGGCCGGCGTCGTGTCCGCATGGTTCAACCACCGCAGGAACAAGATGGCAATTCCCGACGACCGCTATTCCTGCTTTCTTGAAACTACCGAGGAACATGCATTTTTCACCGCATGGCTGACGGAGTTTACCGATCACGACGTGGTTTCATTGATCTGCCCGAGACCCCTGCTGATTCAGCATGGTAAAAAGGACGGAATAGCATACTGGCCCCAGGTGGTCAGTGAGTATGAAATAGCCAGGACTCATTATGAAAAGCTCAGTTCAGGCGACAGGATCGAACTTGATCTGCATGAAGGGGGCCATGAGGCCATAATTGAAAGCGGTGTCAGGTTTCTGGCAGGGTGGCTGAGGAGGTAGTGCTATCCCGGGTCCGCGTTTCCTGATTTTCAGGCATACCAGGGCCGGTCGCGGCTGATCTTTGAACTGAAAATATCGTAAGCAATATTTGCATTTTCAATAACCTGGAAATCAAACATCCCGAGGCAGACAAAGTCGGCACCGCCTTCAAAGGCATAACGGATGCCGTCTTCCGGCTTAATGGCCCCTGCAGCCAGCACCTTGTACGCAATCCAGGGAATCTCCTGATCCCTGAAGAATCCGGCAGTCAGCTCGTCCGACATGCACCATATGTTGTCATGGGCCATATTATGATCATCCCCGTCAACGGGAAGTTCGGTATTAGAGGGATCGACAGGCGTAACCGACCAGTAATTGTGATGATGGTAGGTCTTCATGAAGAAATCGGGCTTTATGTCATTCTCCACGCAGGCTTTGGGAACCATGAGCGAATGCGCCGCCGTTCCCGCGATCAGCCCCCGGCTTTGAATATATTCAATGGGCTTGCGGATATGATCAATTCTTTTCCCGGATATGATCTTGTCGGCTATGCCGCCATGAATGAACGCACCGATCGCTCCGTGATCGATTGCCGTTTTGATGTTTGTCAGATCATCATTATCCGGATATGTCTGCGCCAGCCATTTCACCCTGCCTCCCCGCTGCCAGTACTTCCCAAGGATGCGTATGGTGTTTTCGTCGCACCTGAGAATGGCGGTGTTTATCCCGCAGGCCTCACATAACCAGAGGGTTTCGATGACCTTTTCATCGGTGAAGTACTTTTTGAGCCAGGTCGATACATAAATCAGATCGCGTGAATGGGCAAACCCGCTTATTAGATTTCCTCCGATGATGATCCTGCTCAGAGGGATGTCCCTGATCCTGCCCTGCGGCACCTGCCCCCTGAGCTCCCTTATTGAATAATCCCTGCCAAGGATCAGTGAGGCTCCGCTCACGGCGTCGCTTTTCCCGGCAAGATTGTCCTCCTCAAAGCTGAACCATCCCCTCTTTTTTACCATCCCGAAAAAAGCGGCCCCGAAAAGAGGGACAACAGCCAGGTTTTTTATCAGCTCGCGCCGTTTGGTATCATGTGATTCGAGAATTTCATGATTGTCCTTTGGGGGGAACTTTGCATCTTTCCTCCTGGAATGGCTGAAGAGTATCCATCGCTGCACGCTGTAAAGATAATCAGCCGGAAACGCTGCAATGACAATGAGCACCACCGCCTCGATCAGATTGTAGTTAATGATGTAGAAATGACTCGTTGACGGGTAGGAGGAAGGCATGAACGGCGGATTTGCCATGTAATACAGCAGCAGGAGAAATGCGCCGGCTATGGCCGAGACCCGGGTGAATAAGCCCAGGAAAAGACAGGCACCGATAACGATCAGCCCCCAGATATTGAGAAAATCAACTATGCCAAGGGCTGTACCGTTTCCGGTTATCCAGTGGAAAAACCCCGAAAAAAGCCATTTCGACTCCATCAGGTATGAGGTTGACGACCACCCCGGATTGAATGCCTTGGCTATGCCTTCGTAAAGAAAATGCCAGCCTGTCAATGTTCTGAGAGCAGTCAGCAGCCATCTCGGGGATTCCTTGTAGATGTTCATTATTTACTCAGTTTTTCTGAAAACCGGCTTTCCGGATAATTGTATGATTGAATATGACAGAAGATTTCATCTGGAGTTAACATGTTTTTGTATCTTGAGTATGGCTTCGGCAAAAAGCTCCATATCCTGCCTTGTTCCCAGCATTGCGTTCTGAAAAATCCAGACGGCCTCTTCATTGCATGCCCTTTCTGTTACCGGGCAGTGTACCCTTGAATAATCAACATTTCCGGGTATTGCATAACACATGAAATTTTTCTTCTGAAACAAAGGCTGTTTGTACAGGGGCTGCGGATATCCCATGAAACAGGGGACGCCTTCGGCAGCAAGCATTTCCGCAAAATCTCTTTTGGAAAGATTGCTGAATTTCGACTTGTCATACCTGAAAATGTAGATATGATAGCTGTGAAGGGTTTCTCCGACACCCCTGTCAAGCGGCGCGATGCCGTCAATCTGCTTCAGCAGTGAATTAAGGTAGGTGCCGTTTTCATGCCGGAGCTTTGTCTGGTCCCCGAGCCTTTTCATCTGGTTCAGCAGAAGTGCCGACTGCATCTGGGTTATCCTGTAATTGCATCCAGGGTTATGATGCTCGTACCATTCTCCCCCCTTCACCCTCCCCACGTTGCGGAGTGAATCCATCATGGCCGTCAGTTCCCCGTCATTGCTTGTTATAATGCCTCCTTCACCGCAGGTCAGGTTTTTTGATGACTGGAAACTGAAGCAGCCTGCATCGCCTATGCTTCCCAGTTTTTTCCCCATGTATTCGGCGCCGTGCGCATGGCATGCATCCTCTATGACCTTAAGGTCAAACCTGCCGGCAATTTCCATTATCCTGTCCATGTCGCAGGCCTGTCCTGCGAAATGCACCGGTATGATCGCCCTGGTGCGCCCGGTGACTGCCTTTTCTATCTCATCCGGGTCAATATTGTATGTTCCGGGATCAATATCAACAAATACCGGGACGCAGTTGGCCTCAAGCACTATGGAGGCCGTGGCGATAAAGGTGTAGGGAGTGATGATCACTTCATCACCCGGCCTGACGCCGCTGGCGATCAGCGCGAGGCGCAGTGCCACCGAACCGTTGACACAGCTGAGGGCATACCTGGTGCCGCAGAATTCTGCAAACCTGTCCTCGAAATCCTTTACGATATCGGCGCAATCGGGGTTACCCCATTTACCGCTGCGAACCACTCCTGCAACAGCATCAATGTCAGTGTCATCATATATTGGCCACGGAAAGGGCTTTTCTATTGTCTTTTTTCCTCCGAAACGGGCTAATTCATTTTTCATGATATTCATATTTCATAATATATATTTTTTATTATATACAAATAACATTATATTCATTTACCATAATATTCATTGAATATGCTTATAGCAAAGTTTTATCGACTCCAGAGCCGATTCCGGCGTGCATTTACCGGGCAGCTGATCGTTTTCAATACAATCTGAAAAATAGGACATTTCATCATAGTAACCTGCCCCCGGGTCACCGGCAGATATCTTCCTCACTTCACCATCATCCGAAACAATAATCTCATTCCCGCATGATGAATTGTAATGGATGCTGGCCCTTTCAAACCGGGCAGTGAACCCTGCGCTGAAAGGAAAACTCCCGTGGAATATGTTCCCGCCTTCAATCCTGACATTGATTCCCCTTTTCCGGTAATTCCAGATTGCCGAGATATAATCATGACTGCTCTGTTGGCCGGCAAGGCTGACGGATCTGATATCGTCGGGAATCCCGAGGATGTGGCTGGCAAAGTCTATATCGTGTATCACCAGGTCGAAAAGCGCGCCTCCCGAGGCTTTCACCGTCTTTTCCTCCTTCCACTGCCCCCACACCGGCACACCGCAAAACCTCCAGAAATGAAGAAACTCAGGCTTGCCATACGTTTCATTGTCTGACCATTCCTTAAGCAGCCTGTACGGACTCATGAACCGTACCACATGCCCCACCATCAGTATCCGGTCCTTCTGTCCGGAAAGATCGATTATTTCCTGTGCCTGCCTGATATCCAGGCAAAAAGGCTTCTCAACGAACACATGCTTGCCCCTGTCAAGGGATTTCATTGCCATCTCGTAATGGAGGCCCGTATGAACACAAATTATTACAGCATCAATATCTTCTGAATCCAGGCATTTGTCAAGATCAGCATATTTGCTGACCGATTCAAATTCTCCCGCCGGAGAATCACCTGTATTGATGTTACCCGATTTTACTGGCGCAGCACCGCTGAACAGGGCAGAATGGGGCTCAACGATGGCCGACAGGTGAAGGCCATTAAGCTTCATTATATTCCTCGCATGTGTCATTCCCATGAATCCGAATCCGACAACTGCTGCATTTTTCATCTTGCTTCAGGTTTTTTAATAATTGCTTCTTCTTTGGAAACCGTTACTTTCGGGGTTCAGGGTGCCGGTTTCCCCGTGATGCATCAAATTTATCAATAACTATTCCTTCTCGTCCGCAGCCGTATCTTCATCAGGTATGTGCCTGGCATATAAATCCTCTACCCTTATGTTGCTGCCAGTGTCATCTTCCGGGTGCGTTCCGGCATCGGATATCTGATCTTCCCCGGCCCTGCCATTGAAATACAAAATGCAGGCAAACACCGGCAGCAATGGAAAGACCAGTGCATTTACACCTGCAGTAAGAATAAAGTAGACAGGATTTGAGGCAAGCTCCGTAACGGCGCCGGCTGCCTCGGGATTTGCAAACACTTCCAGGAAGCTTCCGGTGAAGGGAAGCAGGATCAGGCCGGAAAAAATGACGGTTACAACAACCAGGATGGCAAGGAACACTGCGGTCCAGCCTGCATTGGCCCAGAAATTCCTGTGAGCCAGTTTTATGGTTCTGGTTATCGTATTGGCAATATTGGGGCCCTCAGCCATCATTACCGGCAAAATGAACAGGTAAACGGTAAAAATATACAGGGCTGCAAAAAACGCACCCACGATCAGGGCCGCCAGGCCCAGGACAATGAGCATTGACCCGGAAAATGCCAGGAGTATAAGTATAATAATGTACGGAACAAAGTACCTGAGAGAACTGATCAGGGATCTGACTGCAGTATTGTTTTCGTCAACAGGATTATATATAACATAATAATGAAGCACCGTGGTGAACAGGAGATTGAGTATTGCTATCAGCAGCAGCGGAGCAGCATAATCCCTCATTCTTGAAAGCAACTCCTGCGGATCGGTGATTGTCTGCATTCCTGCAAAATCGATATGGGTCGAAACATATTGAGTCATTAGCGAAACGACAAGGGAAACAATGAAAAGCACCGTGAAATTCTTTCTGTAAAAGGCCCACAATGAGCTCATCGCACTGTCGAGTGTGTGGGTCCTGTAAAGCGGATGCCTGCTGAAATCATTCATAATGAAGAATGTGAAAATCCTTAAACAAAAATATAAACTTTCATTTCCCTTTCCGCCATTCCCTCAGAATATTTGAAAAGGGCAGAATGGTTGCCGGTTTTTTCGGTGAGAATATACCTTCATTAACTGACTTTACATCCTCGATGGTGAAAAAGGCCTTGGGATTGAATTCATTGATCAGTTCAAGTGCATTTGCAAGTTCATGCCTGTGCACAATGGAATAGACAAGGTGAACCTTTTCCTTTGCACCATGCGCCTCCACCGAGGTCGCACCAAACCCATTGCTGTTAAGTATCTGAACAAGATCCCTTCCGCGTTCGTTCGCAAAAACCCTGATCATCTGAATTCCCATCGCAAGCTTCTCTTCAATCATCATGCCCACGAAATTACCGGTTGCAAAACCTGCGGCATAAGCCACGTAATTGATGTAATTGTCGAGGTTCTGCATAATCTTGCTGATGGCAGTGATCCAGATAAGCACTTCAAAAAAACCCAGTATCGGAGCAATATTCTTTTTCCCCTTTGAGACAAATATTATCCGCATTGTTCCTATTGATACGTCACAGATTCTCGCAAGAAAAATCAGTGCCGGAATAATGATGTAATTGAAAGTTGTTGAATTGAAAAATGAAGTTTCCATAGCTGACGGTTTTTGCCAGAGCTAAAGATACGTAATGTCAGGATCATTTGACAAATAAACAACCTGGAAAGCCGGTATTATGAATGTTTCAGTGAGGGACCGAAAAGAAGCCCGCTGATTGCTGGCTGATAATCGGAAAAGAATTCGTACCTTTTATGGTTGAAATCAAAAAATAACCAGACCTATGAAGCGTCGTGAATTTGTCAGAACAACAACGATGGGGGCACCTTTATTGTCCCTGTTCCCGGCAGGCCTGTCGGGCCTGGCAAGACTTTCAGTGCCGGGGAAAATTGAAAAAAGAGCCCTCGGAAGGACCGGGGAAATGCTTTCTATGCTTGGATTTGGAGGTGTGGTCGTTATGAATGAGACACCCGAAGAAGCCTCCGCATTGGTGAAAATGGCCGTCGGCTCGGGCATAAACTATTTTGATGTGGCTCCCACCTACGGGGATGCCGAAAAAAAGCTTGGTCCGGCTCTTGAGCCATACAGGAAGGAAGTGTTCCTAGCCTGCAAAACCACTGAAAGGACCAGGGAGGGCGCCCGGAAGGAACTTGAACAGTCATTGAAGAATCTCCGTACGGATCATTTTGACCTTTACCAGCATCATGCCGTGACATTGATGGAAGATGTTGACAGGCTTCTCGGAGCGGGAGGGGCCATGGAAACTTTTCTTGAAGCACGCAGGGAAGGCAAGGTGAGGTTCATCGGTTTCACCGCGCATTCGGTGCAGGCTGCCTTGGCATTGATCGACCGTTTTGATTTCGACACCATCCTTTTCCCGTTTAATTATGCAACCTGGTACGCAGGCAATTTCGGACCGCAGGTTATGGAAAGGGCCCATCAGAAAAAAATGGGAATACTGGCGCTGAAAGCTATGGCAAAGGGACCCTGGAAGGATGGGGCCGACAGATCAAAATATCCGAAATGCTGGTACGAACCGCTTTCAACCACGGATGAAATAAGGATGGGACTGCGTTTCGCGCTGTCACATCCCGTGACAGCTGTCGTGCCTTCGGGCCAGACGGAGCTCTATAAGCTGGTACTGGAAATGAGAAATGACCTTGATCCGTTAAATGATGGGGAGATAGCAGAGATCAGGAAAAAAGGACTGGCAGGGGTCCCCCTTTTCCGGAATGAAGATTCATGATTCATGATTCATGATTCATGATTCAGGATTCAGGATTCAGGATTCAGGATTCAGGATCCTGTCGTCCTAATTGTCAGACACCGTATTCCTGAGCCTAAGGTCAACTATATTGTCATAAACGTAATAGCAGGGATTGTCACAAAGATCTTTCTCGTACTTCACCCGGGGAACCGTTGAATCAACGGCGATGTAAATCCTGCCGGAGATCCTGTAGGTGGCAGTGAAGGTAAGTTTCTTGTTTATTCCGGTGCTGACGGTGTATTCTGATCCGTATGCTTCAAATGATGTAAGTATGACATCGTCTTCCAGGTCACCGTCGTATATGGTAATGGTAACAGGCACCTGTATGTCCCTGAGCTTTATTCTGACACCGGCCTCAACCGGTTCTTCACTGTAGCAGTCTTCACAATTAACGAGCCATTTGCTGCCCTCACAGGAAAAACATACTGCCATCAGTATAAATGCAAAAAACCTGATTGCCTCTCTCATGCCTGTCAATACCATTTTATCGTTTTCCGGGGTGACCTTGTTTTCCTGAACTGAATATTCCAGGCCAGGCCCGTTCTTAACCACACAGGTCCTACCCTGTAATAGGATGATTTGAGATATTCCAGGCCGGCTGCGAATATCAGGCGTTCCTTCTGCAGTTTGATTCCCGCTCCGGGATTCAGCCTGAACCTGCTCTCAGGTTCAAGATTGGTGCCCCTGAGTTTATTGCCGAATGAATAGGCGCCGGAAAGGGAGGCCGTCAGCACCAGACTTGCCTTCCGGTAATCGCCCGACAGCCTGAAATCCTTGAAAATGCCTGCATGCGCCAGTGCGCTCCTGTCACGATACTGGTAGAAAAGGGTTTCATTATCCTGTATCATAACTCTCGAATACCAGGGCTTTATGTCAAATCCCGCCATGAAACCGGCCCCTGTCATTGGTTCCCTGAAAAACAGGCTCAATCCTGTGAAAAGATCCCCGTTGGTGAACCTGGTCGACAGAAGTACTGCCATTTCACTTATTGCGGGCCTGATCCTGCCGGGTATCTTTTTCTGCTCGAGCATGCTGCTGTATTCTTTTCTGCCGGATACCGCCGCAATCTGGTAGGGATTGATCCCTGAATGACCACCCGTGTTCCACTTGTCGCCGCGCGAGAGAAGCATTTCAACCGCAGACTTGTGATTCGATTCAATGGCTATATTCAGTGCATCGAAATTGAATGCGTTCCTTTCATACAGATCAACGCCGTATTTTAAAAGCAGATTCATCAAAAGGGTGTCGCCGTTCTGGGCTGCGATAAGGAAAGGAGTGAATCCGTCATTGTCCCTGGCTTCCATGTTGGCTCCGTTCTGTATTAGCAGATCGGCAATATCGGCATAACCCGCCCATACTGCAGCCATCAGCGGGGTGGTGCCGTCCTCTGCCTTTAAATTACAGTCAGCCTGGTAATAAAGCAGAAGATCGGTAATGTAGAAACCACCGTATATCACAGCATAATGAAGGGGAGCAGCTCCGTACCGGTCCGTTTTATTTATGTCTGCACCTGACCTGATCAGGGCTTCGGAAATTTCAACATTCTGGTTTTTTACTGATATCAGCAGAGGCGTCAGATGACTTTCCGTTGTTTTGTTTACATCAGGGCCGTGTGCCAGAAGCGACCTGACCGCTTCTGCATGATTGTTGGCCACGGCATAGATCAGCGGGGTTGCACCCTCAAGGGTCTCCGCATCCAGGTTCGCCCCCTTGCTGATGAGCCTGTCAACTTCACTGCCGTACCCTTTCGACGCTGCAATAATCAGATTGAATTCAGGGGCCTGATTATAATAATATGGCAGATAATCTGTTGTATCAATATCGACCCTTTGTGCATATATCGGACCACAGGACAAAAACAAAAAAAACATGGTCCGGATATGTCTTAATATCAGTTTTGTTGACAACATGTGCACAAAGTTAGTTGATTTGATGCTTTGAAAAATTAAAAATTTGAAATTTAACTGCATATTTGTTGGTTTCAATGTTGTCATTATTTTTGAAAATATTAAATAAATAACCCGAGCCATAATAAATATATTTTTGCCGTGGGAAGATTCTTTAATTTGTTCAGGTCGAAAAAAATATTGCTGATCATTTTCTTTGCCATTTTCATGGCACATGATCCGGGAGCTGTTGAAAATCCCGGCGATGTGCGCGACAGGCTTACCGTGGGAAACATCAGGCTCACCAATTCAGATTCATTTGAAAATGTCCTTAATGAGAATGACGGGATGATCAGGTCATTCATGGATAAATGGAAGATACAGGGTGCTTCCCTGGCCGTCTCAAAGGATGGGAAACTGGTTTACGCACGTGGTTTCGGCTATGCCGACACTGCCTCGGCCTCTGAAGTACAGCCGTACAGCAAATTCAGGATTGCCAGCATATCAAAACTTGTTACTGCCGTTGCAATAATGAAGCTGCATGAGGAAGGAAAACTTGATCTGTACGGCCGGGTTTTCGGCCCCGATGGCATTCTCAATGATTCCTGCTATTGCTTTCCAAAGGATAAAAGGGTTTTTGACATTACCGTTGCCCATCTTCTCAGCCATGAAGGCGGATGGTCACAAAGGTATGGGGATCAGATGTTCATGCCGCGCGTGGTGTCGGGGCAGATGAATGCCCGGCTTCCGGTTGACCTGAACACCATCATAAGGTTCGTCTTTGGAAAAAGACTCCATTTCACCCCCGGCAGCAGCCGGTCATATTCGAACCTGGGCTATGCGGTACTGGGTCTTGTTGTTGAAAAAGTCTCGGGAATGCAATACGATTCGTACTGCAGGGAGAAGATCTTCGAACCTCTCGGAATTTATGACATGCTTCCGGCAAAGAACATGGAATCACAAAAAGCCCGGTTTGAAGTTACTTATTATGAGCCGTACGGAACACCGCCCGGACCCTCAATCTACGACACAGATGAACTGGTACCTGTAAGATACGGCGGAAATGATATAGAAACGCTCGGCGGCGCGGGATACTGGCTGGCAACCGCCCCTGACCTGATGCGGCTGCTCCTGGCAGTCGACGGGTTTGCCGCACCCGACGACATATTGTCGGAAAAGAGCATACGGTTCATGACTGATATAAACAGCCGCTTCGCACCTGTCGGATGGAAAGCCACATTGAACGACGGCAACTGGTGGAGAACAGGATCATTCTCCGGTTCCGCAGGCATGTTGAAACGGCAGCCCGACGGCACATCATGGGTTATCCTGCTCAATTCCAGCGCATGGAACGGACCTGAAATACACTCCTATATAAGCCGCATGATGGCAAAATACATTGCGCGGATAGAGGAGTGGCCCGGCAACGACCTGTTTGATTATTCCCTGCCGGTTCCGGTGAAAGTGGATGTTCCGGCTCCAAAATATGAATAATGTGCTTTACGGTTAATGTAAACCTGGTTAAGGATGAACTTGAGAACAGGTTCGGAGTACTGTTTCCCGATGCTGACAGGTTCAGGCCAAGTTACTATTATCATGCTTTCTCACTTCCTGAATTGCCAGTCATTTGCTCAGGATCACCCGTGAGGACCGGGCTGATGAGTTGGGGCCTGATACCTTTCCGGACCAGATCCCTCACCGATGCCAATGAAATCAGATACAAAACATTCAATGCAAGGGCGGAAAGCCTTTTCTCAAAACCGTCATTCTCAAATCCTGCAAAAACAAAAAGATGCCTCGTTCCCGTCAGAGGCTTCTTCGAATGGCAGCATACACCCGGAGGCAAAATTCCATGGTACATATATCATTTGAAGGGCGATATTTTTTCCCTGGCAGGCGTGTACGATCAATGGACGGATAATACCACCGGCAGGGTGATTGACTCTTTCTCGGTGATTACCACCGATGCCAATGAAATGATGGCAGTGATCCACAACTCCAGGAAAAGGATGCCTGCAATACTAGATAAAAAGAGTGAGGTTTTATGGCTCGACCCGGGTTTGCCGGAAGAAGAGGTCCGCGGCCTTCTGAAACCATATCCTTCAGGGGAGCTGCAGGCCCATACAATCAGCCGTCTAATTAACGATAAAAAGGCAAACAGGAATACACCGGAGATCATCCGCCCTTTCGACTATCCTGACAGAACCCTTCCGTTCTGAATCTCCCCGGGGTGATCCCGCCTTAAACCCCTCGGCAATCTCTCAGCTTTCAGCTACTGGGCAACAAAAATAAAGGTAAGCGTTCCCCTCTGTGACTTTGGGGCATCCATACTGGCATTGAACCTCGATTTTCTTGCGGATGTCACTGCAGTTTCAGTAAGGCATTCATCGGAGGTTGTGCTTTCCCCGGCAATAACTGCGGCATTGGTAACATTGCCTTTCTGATCAACATCAATCAGCAGCACTACTTTCCCGGAGCCCTGGCACTTGTATATCGGAATGGGAAGATAAGTGTGGCTGCGCCCGGCAAGGTCATAATAAATACGGGTGGGACCTGAATAACTGGCGGCCATTTTCTGGGATTCCTTCACTTTTTCTTCTTCCTTTAACCGAACGGATTCCTCTTCATCACCGCTGGAGATTTCATCTTCCCCCGGCTGGTAACCTGATGCCGGATTGTCGATATAGTTGTCGGCTCCAAGCCGGCCGCTCTGAATAAGCTCTTCCTTTACCTTGTCAATGTAATCGTTCCTGTCAATCTTGATTTCGCTCCGGCTGGCCAGATTCCTTGCTATATTGAGCATCTCAGCATCATCGCGGAAAATATTTTCAACCGATGTCATGGGAATTTCCTTTGGCTCTTCCCTTGGCTTGAGATCCTGTTCATCCACCATTTCAAGTTCAAGCCTCTGGACGGCTTCCTGCCTGACTTTAAGGGTGTGAAGCTTGAACGACACAAAGATTATGCCTGCAATAAGATGCAGGATCACAGTTCCCAGCAGACCGGCTATCTTTTCCTGATAATTCCTCACTTCTTCCTTTTCTTCTTTGTTTTAACCTTTGTCCTGGAAGGCTTTTCAGCTTTGTCATTCCTGAGCAGGCCGCTTTTCAGCCCGTTAATGAACTTTGCCCATGCAAAGGGATTCAGAAGATTATTTGAAGGATACTGGTTCCGGGTGGCCGTCATGTTGAAATTCTGCTGCATGGCATACCTGTAGCCTGCTTCCGGACTGATCCGGACATCAGCCTGGTTTGCCAGGGCTGATTTGACAGACTCAATGTTTTTGTTCATGTTCTCAATTTCCGGATCAACCGGGTAGGGCGATGTAATATCCTTTATAAACTCATTGTAGCTTTTCCATGGCAACACTACAACATTCTCTATCGGAATGGTGTCCATGCTCAGTACAATGTCAGCATAATAGCGTTTGCCTTCAAACGACATTGGCATTATGATCATCTGCCTTTTAAAACCGAGAGCCTTGAATAATATTGTGTCGCCCGGAGTGCTGGTTATGGAATAAATTCCGGTATTCTCGCTCAGCGCTCCCCGCTTGAGCCGGAAGGAGATAACACCGACATTGCTCAGCGCCCTGTTGCTTTCATCAGTAATAATGCCGCTCAGCTGAAAAAACCGTTCCCTCTGGACAGCCTGACCCCGGGTGACTAAAAAAAAGACAAGAAATATAAATACTGTATTTACTGAACGTTTTGCCAAGTCAAAATTTGTAATTCCCTGATATATTTACCTTATCCCTGCAAAATAAGCAATATTGAACGGAACGGTAAAACTTTCGGCTTAATTTTAAAGAAATTTCAAAATTAAACATAATCTGATAAATTTGTCCGGTCGTTTGTAATGAAAACTCATCATATGCAAAAGCTACTGCTGCTGGGAGACGAGGCGATTGCACAGGGTGCAATGGATGCAGGCCTGAGCGGAATGTATGCCTATCCGGGCACTCCTTCAACCGAGATCATGGAATTCATTCAGGCATCAGATGAGGCTGCTGAACATGAAATCCACAGGAACTGGTCGTCAAATGAAAAAACTGCCATGGAAGCGGCGCTGGGAATGTCATACGCAGGCAAACGTGCAATGGTTGCAATGAAACACGTCGGACTGAATGTTGCCGCCGATCCTTTTATTAATTCTTCGGTAACCGGGGTCAACGGAGGCCTGATAGTTGTTGCCGCCGACGACCCTTCCATGCATTCCTCGCAAAATGAGCAGGATTCAAGATTTTACGGAAAGTTCTCATTTGTCCCGGTATATGAGCCATCAAACCAGCAGGAAGCCTATGATATGGTGTTTGATGCGTTTGAGCTGTCGGAAAAATACAGGCTGCCTGTCCTTTTCCGGATCACAACCAGGCTGGCACACTCCCGGTCGGTAATTACAAGACGGCAGCCCGAACCCCGGAAAAAGCTGAGCCTCCCTTCCGACCCACGGCAGTTTGTACTCCTTCCTGCCATTGCAAGAAAAAAATACAGGGCATTGCTGGAGCTGTACGAATCGCTGAAATATGATAACAGAATCACCCGCCATAACATCTTCAGGGATGACAGAAAAAGAAAAACCGGCGTGCTGGCATGCGGATTGGCATATAACTATTTTGCCGAAAATTTCCAGGAGAGGGAACCTGATTTTCCGTACCTTAAAATCAGTGCCTATCCCTTTTCCAAAGAGCTTATAACAGATCTGACATCACGCTGCGAGGAAATACTGGTCCTCGAGGAAGGATATCCGCTGGTCGAAGAGGCTTTGCGCGGCATTCTCGACAATAACCTCAAAATCATGGGACGCCTCGACGGTTCACTGCCGCGCGATGGGGAACTGAACCCCACACTTGTGGCAAAAGCCCTCGGGATGAGCGTCAGAAAGGGATCTGAAATACCCGCCATAGTCAGGCCAAGGCCGCCGTCGTTCTGCAAGGGATGCGGACATGCCGACACTTTCAACGCCGTGATTGAAGCTCTCAAACCATTCGGCATGGATGGGGTGTTTTCAGATATCGGTTGCTACACCCTGGCAGCCCTCCCTCCATACGGCATCATCAATTCGTGCGTTGACATGGGTGCATCGGTAACCATGGCAATCGGCGCTGCCGATGCCGGACTGTTCCCGTCAGTCGCCGTCATCGGCGATTCAACATTTACACATTCGGGAATGACCGGCCTGCTCGATGCCGTGGTGAAAAACAGCCCGGTGACAATAATCATTTCCGATAACTCGACCACCGGCATGACCGGGGGCCAGAAATCGCAGGGAACCGGGAGGCTGAGAAAAATATGCGAAGGGCTGGGAGTTGATCCGGAACACGTGAGGGAGATCATACCGCTGCGAAAAAACCACGGGGAAAATGTCAGGATTATGCAGGAGGAATTCGGGTACAGGAACGTTTCCGTTATTATTTCCAGCCGCGAATGCATCCAGACAGCTTCGAGGCGCAGAAAGACAGAAGCGCAGGGCAGTGAACACAGGGAGGACGAACAATGAAGAACGACATTATACTTTCAGGTGTAGGCGGCCAGGGAATCCTTTCGATTGCCGCCACCATCGGGCTGGCCGTGATGGAAAACAACCTTCATCTCAAGCAGGCAGAAGTTCATGGGATGAGCCAGAGGGGAGGAGATGTGCAATCACACCTCCGGATTTCCGATAAACCGGTTCATTCCGACCTGATCCCGTACGGACAGGCCGACATAATAATTTCTGCAGAACCGATGGAATCGCTCAGATATCTGCCGTGGCTCTCTTCAGGCGGATGGCTGATCACCACCTCAGAACCCTTTGTCAATATACCTGACTACCCTCCCGTGGAAGAAATACTGCTTGAAATAAGAAAACTTCCGAAGTATAAACTTATTGATGCAGAGGTGGTTGCAAAAGAGGCCGGATCCTCAAGAGCTGCAAATATGGTAATACTGGGGGCTGCTTCACCTTATATTAAAATGCCTTTCGAAAGCCTCGAAAATGCAGTAAGGAAACTTTTCAGCAGGAAAGGGGAGGAGATCGTTGAAATCAATCTTAAGGCTCTCAGAATGGGCAGAAAGATATGACAGGCAATCAATGGCCTGACTTTTTATCATTCTGAAACCCGTATGTGTGCCATACACAAACCTGTGTGAAAAATTAATTATATACGGCTTAAATAAAGGATTAACCGCCGCCGTAACAGAATAATTGCTTTCTGGTCATTGTCAGGCAGGCGGTTAATCAAATTCAGGTTTCAGCCATTGCGGGAAATGCAGCGCTAAAGCTCCCGGCACCATTAATCTTCCTTTCCCTGGGCCTTCTGCGACCTGAGCATCAGCATCTCGTTGATGACAATTTCGGTAACATACCTGGTTGCCCCGTTCTTGTCTTCGTAGTTCCGGTATACGATCCTCCCCTCAACAGCAATCTGAGCACCTTTCTTCAGATACCTGCCTGCAATATCCCCAAGGCCGTTCCAGGCCACAATGTTGTGCCAGGTTGTCTCCTTTACCTTCTGTCCTTCCGCATTCTTGTAATCATCACTGGTGGCAAGGGTGAAACGCGTTACTTTCTTGCCGTTTTCCAGATTCTTTGTTTCCGGGTCCTGACCCAGGTTGCCGATCAGATTGACCCTGTTCTTAAGTGAATTCATCGCATTTGATTTTTGATTAGCAGATTAAGTTAACTGTGTCAAAGTTAGTCAGCCTGATCCTGACGTTTCGGTCTTTAAGCATTTGTATATGCTTGGAATGCGCTTATGTCCGTTTGTAACCGTTTAAAAATGCCTGTGCACCGGGATGGCAGCCGGCAGTTGAACGGAAATATGCATGCCGGGATCAAGATTTTTCAGCTGACCGGTGTATAAACAGAACAATTGAATAAATTTGTGTGCCTTTAGCAATCTCAATTGTATCTTGCCGATGTTCCTTCGCTCATTATATACGGGCAAATTCATGGCTCTTCTTACAGCAGTTGCCATTGCTGCCCTGGTGCCGGTTTCGTGCAACAGAACGGGCGGCAGGCTTTTTACCTCCATGCCGCCTGAAAAGACGGGGATAAAATTCCGGAACTGGATAACGGAGGACGATGTTTTCAATGTTCTTGACTACGGATATCTGTACAACGGAGCCGGCGTGGCAATCGGGGATATAAACAACGACGGGCTGCCTGATATTTTTTTCAGCGGTAATTTTGCACATGCCAGGCTCTACCTCAACAAGGGTAATTTCAGGTTCGTCGATATAACTGATAAGTCGGGTGTGACCGGAGGCAACAAGTGGAACACCGGAGCCACCATGGCAGATATAAACGGCGACGGATTTCTTGATATATATGTCTGCTGCTCAACTGACGGGAGATATGACCGCAGAAAAAACCTCCTGTACCTTAACAACGGCGATCTGACTTTCACTGAATGTGCCGCCCGTTACGGAATTAACGATGCTTCATATTCAACCCACAGTGCGTTTTTTGACTATGATAAGGACGGAGATCTCGACCTGTTGGTCATGAACCATTCCCTCGACAAGTATGCAATGACAAATCCCGCCAGGAAAAAGGAAAGAGATCCCATATACGAACACCGGCTCTATAAAAATACAGGGGATAAGTTTGTTGATGTCAGCGCTGAAGCCGGAATGACCGGCAATATTATCAATTTCGGACTGGGCCTTGCCGTGGCAGATTTCAACAACGACGGATGGCCTGACATCTACATCTGCAATGATTATTCCGAACAGGATTACTTTTATATTAATAATAAGGACGGGACCTTCTCCGAGAAGCTTGAGGAATATTTCGACCATATTTCATTTTCTTCGATGGGAAGCGACGCGGCTGATTTCAATAATGACGGGTTTATCGACCTGTTTACCCTCGATATGGAACCGGAGGATAATTACGGAAACAAGCTGGTGGCAGGCCCCGACAACTACGATAAATTCCAGAATCTCAAGAAATCAGGGTTCTATAATCAGTCCACCAGAAACATGCTTCAGCTGAACATGCACGGAGATTACTTTACGGAAACAGGACAGTATGCCGGGGTTTATGCTACTAACTGGAGCTGGTCGCCCCTTTTCTGCGATTTTGACAACGACGGGCAAAAGGATCTTTACATAACAAACGGGTACGGGCGGAACAGCACCTACATGGATGCAGTGGTTCTGGCGGTGAGCCAGATGGTCAGGCAGCAGAGGGGACAGAGCCATCGTTCGAAAATGAACGTCATTGATCAGATACCGCCCACCGTTCTTAATAATTACATCTACAGGAACAATGGCGACTACACCTTTACCGATGTTACCGAAACCTGGGGCGATGAGAAGGCATCGCTTTCCAGCGGGGCTGCCTATGCCGACCTCGACAATGATGGTGATATGGATCTGGTGATCAGTACAATAAATGATTTTCCTCTGGTGCTGCGCAATAACTCTGAAAAAATCAACAGGAACCATTATCTGAAAATCAGGCTGAAAGGCACAGGGATGAACACCGGCGGTATAGGTGCGCGGCTCGACGCCACCTGCGGCAATAATACATACACTCAGGAATTCATGCCGTCGAGGGGCTTCATGTCATCAGTGAACCATGAGATCATTTTCGGCCTGGGAGGGGCTGCAGTTGTTGACACCCTGCGGATCAGATGGCCCGATATGCGTGAACAGGTGCTGACTTCCGTGAAAGCCGGCCAGTGCATTGTGCTAAACAATGATGATGCCTTGATCACCGCCCCGCGGAAAAAACCACCGGCTGAGCCTGTCTTTGTCAGGGTGGAAAATAATAAGGTGCTTGATTTCAGGCATGTCGAGAATGAATATAATGATTTCAGGGATCAGGTACTGCTTCCTCATTTCCTTTCAACTCAGGGGCCGCACATTGCAAAGGGAGATGTAAACAATGACGGGCTGGAGGATCTTTTCTTCGGCGGCGCCAGGGGTTGTCCCGGACGGCTCTATCTCCAGTCGGGCGACGGTTCGTTCAGGCATGCTCCCCAGGCATGCTTCGTAAAGGACATGGAATGCGAGGATGTAGGGGCTGTTTTTTTTGACGCCGATGGCGACAACGACCTGGATTTATATGTTGTCAGCGGGGGCAATGAATTTCCCGGCGATGCTGCTGAGCTTCAGGACAGGCTCTACCTGAATAACGGAAAAGGCTCCTATTCAGCTGCAAAGGGACGGCTGCCCGTTATGATCACAAGCGGTTCGTGCGTTAAAAGCTGTGATATAGACGGTGACGGCGATGCTGATCTTTTCGTGGGGGGCAGGCTGATCCCGTCACAGTATCCGTTTGCTCCCCGGAGCTATATCCTGGAAAATGACGGAAAGGGATTCTTTACCGACGTTACGGCATCATATAATGCGGAACTGCTTTACCCGGGCATGGTGACGGATGCGGTATGGACAGATTTCAACCTTGACGGCAAACCCGATCTTATTATTGTCGGGGAATGGATGAAGATCAGATTTTTCAGGAATGCAGGAGGCAAAAAACTGGAAGAGATAACAGGCATCTGCGGACCGCAAAACACTGAGGGCTGGTGGAACACAATCGTCGCCGCCGACTTTGATAATGACGGGGATGATGACTATATTGCAGGAAACCTCGGGCTTAATTCACGCATAAAAGTTTCTCCCGCCGAACCCTGCACAATTTATGCCGGGGATTTTGACAACAACGGCACCATCGATGCCATCATGAGTTATTTCATTCAAGGCCGAAGCTATCCGTTCTATTCCAAGGATGATCTGCAGAAACAGATGCCCTTCATAAAACAGAAATACCCGACCTATGAATCCTACGCCAGCCTTACCATCACCGACATCTTTTCCGAAGATGCACTCAGCAGGGCTGAAATCTTCGAGGCAAAGACATTTTCAAGCTGCTATATTGAGAACAGGGGCAATGACCGGTTTGAAATAAAGCCTTTGCCCCGGGAAGCCCAGTATTTCCCGGTTTATGGTATCTGCCCGGGCGATTTTGACAACGACGGAAATACAGATATTGTCCTTGCAGGCAATTTTTTCGGATCAAGAATAAAATTCAGTGACTATGATGCGGGGAAAGGCTTGCTCCTCAGGGGTGACGGAAAAGGAAATTTCACGCCATTGGATGACCTCCGCAGCGGGCTCTTCATCCGGGGTGAAGCCCGGGATGTGGCCGGGATAAGGACACCCGGCGGAAGCGGACTCATTGTATTCGCACTTAACAATGACTCACTGCGATTGTACAAACACACTGTTAAATGACAAACAGGCGGGAAAACCGGAATTCAGGCTCTCCTGACGGAATGAAAGAATAAGGCAGCAGCAGTTGTAACGGGTATTTAACATTAATTTCAGAAACAGATTATGCACAGGTCCATTAAAATCCCAGCCATCGTGATTCTTGCGGTATTATTTTTATTTTCATGCGGGAACGACAAACCGAATGACCTGTCCCTGCTGCCTTCGGAATACCAGAAGCTCGGGCTGCCTGATCACACCAGGCCATGGAACATCCAGGATTACATAAATGCCGATATCACATTAAGCACACTGAAGAGTAATTACCCGTATTCACTTCCCAGGAAGTCAAGCAATAAATCGGGAGCCATATTTGCCCGCCTTGTCAGCGGAGACAATCTCGCATTCATGTATGACACCAATATGCCCCTGCACAGCAGGGCTCAGATAATCCAGCATTTTACCCGTTTTTTCAGGGAGCTTCAGAGCATTTATTCCGTTGATACCGGCACAAGGAATTATTATTGCAATGAGCTGGCTGAGATTAATATCTTCGGACTTCTCGTTCATGACAGGATGCTGGAGCTGGCCTGGAAGATAATGGATTCTGATGATGAAGCGGACAGGGACCTTCAATACGGCATGAAAATCGTAAAAAGGAACTACTTTAACCTGCTTGAACGCTTGCTTGAGGAGCAGGTGAAATCAGAAGTATACAGCGATGACGACCTTGACAGGCTGAGCGACATGCTTGCCCGGTCGCTGGCCGTAAATGTTTCATGGTTTATGGAGTCAGACAGGGATTCGGTTGAAGGAAACATAGAAAAAGCGATGCCACAAAGCCCGACTGCACATGTAAGGAGTAATTTTAACAAAATGTTAAGTTATTTAAGGAATCCCTGAGTATGAAACTTTCTGTCTCTCCTGTTTTTTAAAAATAACTGTCATCCAGTGAATTAAAATCAATGAATCCGGAAGGCCGGTCCAAACCTCACACCTTTCCCATGATTTTTCAGGAATAGTTTAACATTTATTCCGGGAAAAATTAACGTTTCTTTTGGTTTTTATTTTAAAGATTTTTAACTTTGTTAACGATTCTTTAAAAAATGATCGGGTTTCGTGAAGGAAACTGGGGTTTTTTAATCAATCTGGATATCAGTAACCACAAACTATTATTAACCTATTCTTAAACCATGAGAAAAATTGCAATTCTTCTTGCATTTCTGCTATTTGCAGGATTGCAGGGCGCTTTCGCACAAAAAACCATCACGGGTAAAGTTACCAGTGCCGAAGACGGGCATGGTATGGCCGGGGTACCTGTTGTAGTTAAAGGAACTACAATTGGAACAGCGACTGACATCGATGGGGCGTTTACATTGTCGGTGCCGCCCAATGCGGCTGCCCTTGTAGTCTCCTTTATCGGTATGAAGGCAGTTGAGGTTCCGATTGGCACCCAGACACACTTTGACATCGTGCTGGAGCAAAACATCCTTGCCCTTGAAGATGTTGTTGTTACCGCGTTCGGTATTTCGCGTCAGAGTAAGGCACTCACCTATGCTGCCCAGAACGTGGCTCCCAAGGCACTTGCCGAAGCAAGGGACCTTAACCCCGTTTCAGGCCTCAGCGGCAGGGTGGCCGGTTTGTCAGTGACAACAGCAGGTACCGGCGTGGGCGCTGATGCAAAGGTGCTTATGAGGGGCAACCGGTCAATAGCAGGAAGCAGCCAGCCGCTCTACGTGATCGACGGCGTACCTATGGGCGGGATTTCAAACCTTGCCCCTGATGACATAGCTTCAATCTCGGTGCTGAAAGGTGCCAATGCAGCAGCTCTTTACGGAAGCCGGGCCAACAACGGTGTGATAATCGTTACCACCAAATCCGGACAGGGAGGGGCAGAAGGCGTTATGGTTGACCTCGGATTTACATACCAGGGTACATCGGCCATCCTGCTTGATAAAATGCAGAATGAGTACGGACAGGGAGGAAACGGCGTATACTCGCCACTGGCAATCGTTTCCTGGGGACCTAAAATGGACGGATCACAGGTGGCCCACTGGTCACCCGATCCAAATTATCCCCTGTACGGCAAAACATACCCCTACCTTCCCCAGCCCAACAACGTCAAGGACTATTTCCAGACCGGAAACAGCATCGCAACAAACCTCCAGGTGACAATCAACACAGCCAGGACGAATACGGCTTTCTCCTACACCAACACCAATGCCTCCGGTATAGTTGCTTCAAATAACCTCCACAGTCATAACCTGAACCTCAGGTTCGGATCAAAGCTCGGTGAAAAATTCACCCTCGATTCAAAGGTAACGGTAATCAAGCAGAGCTTTGAAAACATATTCGCAACCGGTGAGGGTTTCGACAATCCAATGAGGTACCTGTATGTTCTCCCCAGGAATATCCGCACTGAGGACCTGCAGCACTTCGAATATGTCAATCCGGCCGGACAGCTAAGACAGCATTACTGGAGGTGGAACGACAACGGTACCGGCAATGCCTACTGGACGAGGAACCGGATCCTTAAACCTCAGGACAGATGGAGGCCGATAGGTATGGTCAGCCTCAAATACCAGATATTCAAGGATCTTTCAATAATGGGAAGATCCGCCCTCGATGCAAGCTTCACCCAGCGCGAGGAGAAATGGTACAATGATTCATATACTGTGGCAATCAACGGAGGCTATGGGAAATACAACTCCTCTTCATACGGATGGAACAATGACTTCCTGATCAACTACCACAAGGCCCTCGGTGATTTCGTGTTTGATGTGAATGCCGGAGGAAACCATTATATGACCGAATACCAGATGATCGGCGGCTCCGGGGTGGTGTTCAATATTGAAAACCTGTTCGCCCTCACCAACACGGCCAACCCGAGGCCAACTGAAGATTACTCGAAAAAAGTGGTTAACTCAATGTACGGATTTGCTGAAATCTCATGGAAGAATGCAATATTCCTCAATCTGACAGGAAGGAACGACTGGAGCTCGACCCTGCCTGCCTCCAACAGATCTTATTTCTACCCGTCATTTGGTCTGACCGCAGTTGTCAGCGACCTTGTCACCCTTCCTGATCTCGTCACCTATCTCAAACTGAGGGGTTCATATGCAATCGTGGGCAACGACACGGGTCCTTATCAGCTGGCCCGAACAGCTTCAGTCGGCACCGGCGGTGTTATTACCCTGAGCAATGTGCTGCCCAACGCAAACCTCAAGCCGGAAACTACCAAGTCAACCGAGCTGGGCTTTGATTTCAGGCTCCTGAGAGACAGGATAAGGTTCGGTTTCACATGGTACAACACCAGTACCTACGACCAGCTTTTTGCAACCCCGGTACCGGCTACATCCGGCGTTGCAAGCATCTACCAGAATGGAGCAAACGTCCGGAACAGGGGTGTTGAGCTGACTCTCGGCGCCGCTGTTGTTGAAGGTAAGGGCTTCTCATGGGATATTGACATCAACTGGGCAAAGAACACAAGCAAAATACTTGAAATTGCAGAAGGCTTTGATGAACTGGGCGTATCCACCGACTTCATCAGGAGATATCTCCTGAGAGCAGGCGCTCCTTTCGGCGAAGTGTATACAAAAGGCTGGCAGCGATATGAAAATACCCAAAAGATCATTGTTCAGGAAAACGGAATACCAGCCATCACTCCCGGAATGACAGTGAGAGCAGCCAACTTCAACCCCGACTGGCTCGCCGGTGTAAGCAACACATTCAGGTACAAGAACTTTTCGTTCAGTTCCCTTATTGATTTCAGGATCGGAGGAACCTTCATAGCATTCACCGAAGCCATCTCAGCAGGAAGCGGCATCCAGGAATACACCACAATCGGCAGGGACGGCACACTTATGTTTGGCAGGGATGTTTTCAAAGGATTTGAGGGCGTAACGCCCACTGGCGAACCCAATACGAAAACATGCACCTCGGAGGCTTTCTGGAACAACGTTGGCGGCAGGAACAACCCGGCAGGCGAAGCTTTCATACGGGAGGCAACAAATATCCGCATGAGGGAAATGATTCTTGGCTATGACCTGCCAAAAAGCATTGTGGCCAAAACATTCTTCCGCTCGGCAAGAGTTTCACTCGTTGGCCGTAACCTGTTCTTCCTGATGAACAAAGCTGAATATTGCGATCCGGAAATAATGATTGGTACTTCCAATGCATATGAGGGCGAGAATGCATTCCCGCTGCCAACAACACGGACATACGGGGTCTCACTTAATTTTGGCTTCTAAAAAATAACTGGTAAATGCATTATATTATGAAAAATCTATTAAAATTATTGACAATACTGCTTATTGGTATTTTAATCAGTAGTTGTACAAAGGACTTTGATGAGATCAATAAGAATCCGAAAGCACTTACCCTGGCCAATCTTAACCAGGCTTCATACGGATTTGTTGTGAGACGGGCCATCGTTGGACCGAATTACCTGGGCGACCCTGGTACAATGCAGCTGCTGCACTCCCTGTTCTTTGATATTTATGCAAATTACTGGGCTACAACTACACCGAACTTCCTTTCTGACAGGTATGTTCAGGTTTCGAGCTGGCAGAACGGCGCTTTCAACGACCATTATGCAAATGAGGCACCCCAGATCAAATATGCCGAGGATTTTGCAAGAAAGAATAACCTGCAGCCTGAGCTGGCAATGATGAAGATATGGAAGGTATATGTGTACAACAGGTATACCGACTGCCTCGGACCGATACCATATTCCCAGTACGGAAACATGAAGAAGGAAGTTCCCTATGACAAGCAGTCGGATATTTACAAAGCCTTCTTCCTTGAGCTCGACACTGCCATAAATATCCTTAAGGGAATGTCGGGCCAGACTTCTGCAACTCTTTCAAAGTATGATCCCATTTATGCTGGCAAACTCGATAAATGGCAGAAATTCGGCAGCTCCCTCCGCCTCAGGCTGGGAATGAGGGTTAAGTATGTGACCCCCGATGTTGCAAAGCTCCAGTGCGAGAAGGCAGTTACTGAAGGCGTAATCACATCAAACGCCGATAACGGATGGGTGACGACAACAACCGACTTCCCGAATCCGTACAATACAATCAGTCCCTGGATCGAATACAGGATGAGTGCGGATATGGAAAGCATCCTTAAAGGATATCTTGATCCGCGTGTCACCACATGGTTCTCGCCCGCCATTGAGCCGGATGCAACCGATGACCCCGTTGGAATATCCTTCCCCTACGAAGGTGTAAGGAACGGCCAGACAAAGAACGACAGAAGCGCTGTTGAATTTGACCGTCTTGCATCCGACCACTCCAGACCCTATACCATCGTTGGCGACAAGGGACCGAACTGGTTCGTCATGAGAGCATCGGAAACATACTTCCTCAGGGCCGAAGGCGTTCTCGAAGGCTGGAACATGGGCGGCGGCACGGCTGAAGAACTCTATAATTCAGGTATCGGATTATCGCTCGATGAATGCGGGTTTACTGATCATCTGAACCTTGCAGGCGAAAACTATATCACCAGCGCCAGGGTGCCGATGACCCCGGGTATCGACAAGAGTACAAAGCTGCCACCCGTTGCACCTGCACCGGCTTCAACTGCTCCCATTCTGTTCAACTCCGGCGGCGACAAGGAAGCACAGCTTGAGCAGATTATAACCCAGAAATGGATCAGCCTCTTCCCCAACAGCCAGGAAGCTTATGCCGAGAGAAGAAGAACCCATTATCCAAAACTCTACAACAGAATTGAAAGCGAGAATCTTGACGTGCCGGCCACATCACTTCCCGTGCGGCTTTGCTACTGGACAAATGAATACAATACCAACAAGAAGCAGGTTGATGCAGCTATCCAGCTGCTGAATTCGGAAAGCACCACTCCTGCCGGAGACAAGGCTTCTACCAAACTCTGGTGGGATAAGAAACCATAATCAGGAATTTTTCACACAAGCACAAAATTTAAAGGAAGGTGTTCTCACAGAACACCTTCTTTTTGTATATTTACTGAAACATTTGTGCTGTGGAACGTAAATGTCTCGATTGCGGCGATATTATTCGCGGCCGCAGTGATAAGAAATTCTGCTCGGACCAGTGCAGGAACAGCTTTAATAACCGGCTGAACCGTGATACGAATAATTTCGTAAGGAACGTGCACGGACTTCTCAGGAAAAACAGGAGAATACTCGCTGACCTTTATTCCGAGGGCAGGCACCGGATGCATAAAGACGCCCTTTTTGCCCTTGGTTATAACTTCAGTTTCTTCACGCATGTGATAGAAACCTCAGGGTCGGAGAAATATCTCTTCTGCTTTGAATACGGTTTCAGGGATACCGGAGATGATTTCATTGAGCTGAAGTACAACAGCCAGTATATTGAATATCAATAAAACGGGAAGTAGTACTTCAGATTCTCGCTTGTGAGAGGCGTACCATAACCTGAATCCTGGAAGGCTTCGCAATACCTGGTTTTGCTTCCCTTTGCCTTTCCGTACAGTTCAATGAGTTTGTCCCTGAAGGGTTCGGCGTCTGATCTGGTGCTCCAGGTCCTGCCCAGCCATTCGCGCCTTTCCTTCTCTCCGGCAGGCACCTCTGCCAGGACGCCCCTGTTGTATGGCAGCCACTCGTAAACCTGTGAAGTATGCTGATGATACATGTCGATCTTTTTGTCAATAACATCATCTATGTCAACGCAAACATCTGCCTTGAACGGCTCCGGATGGATGAACCCGTCGCTCATGAACAGGAACACCGGATTCTTGTCGAGGTGCGGAACTTCCGGCAGGATCCTTGGAACGGTTACCATATAGGCAGCGTCGAGAACCAGTGTTCCCGTATAGCGGTGATCGGGATGATAGTCGTAGGGCCGCGGAAAAATAACCAGGTCTGCCTTGTGTTCCCTTATCAGCCTGATAACCTGGAGCCTGTTTTCATACGTGGGCATCAGCTGGCCGTCATGATTGTCAAGGGTAATGTACCTGACACCTATCACCTGACCAGCCTTCCTGGCCTCTTCCCTCCTTATCACCGCAAGCTCCTCAGGTTGTACCGACTGATGCCCCGCGTCGCCGCTTGTAAGCGAAACCATCAGTACATCATGCCCGAGCCCGGCCCACTTAAAAGCTGTGCCTCCGACTTTGTCGGGATCGTCAGGATGTGCACCTATTATAATTATATGAAGCTTTTTCTCGCTCCCTGACTGCTGTCCCTTCATTGAAAATGGTATGAACAACAACAGAAAAATCTGAAGAAACAATGCTGTTCTTTTCATTAGTCTGAAAATTGATTTGAATGAGCCTGATTGATTAATGATGCAATTTATGCAAAAAGCGGAGAAATTCATGATGATTTCCCCGCTTAAAGTTTCCATCAAAACAAAGTTATTAAAAGAAGATGCAAAAAATGTCATGAACAATATATGTATTTTTTATTCATGAAATTACTACGGAACAGCTTCTTAACTATTTTTAACTGTTTTATATCAGTTCCGGCCCGTGAACCGCTTCCTGATATTAAATATTGCAGAAAAATGAGCCGGGACGTTAAGAATCGCTTTGAGACGCTGAAATCCTTTCAATGCCCCGACTGAAAAACTGTGTGCGTGAAACTTTTTTTCCTGTTTTCCCGTTTTATACCAGGCTAGAACCCGTAAGCAGGTTATGCAACAGGTTTAAATGTTTCACTAATACAAAGAAAGATGAAAAAAATTGGTTTGATTTTACTGGTTGTGGTGTTGTCGGTTCCTGTGTATTCACAGGTCAGATTTGGACTTAAGGGAGGTTTAAGCACAACGAGCCTGAAAATGGACGATTTTAAACTAAACACTGATACTACAATCAATGCTATTAAAGGCGCAAACTTCGGATATCATGTCGGGGTTTTCCTTCGGCTGGGAATGATGGGGGTTTATCTGCAGCCCGAGCTGCTGTTCTCTTCCAGGACAAATGAATACAGGATTGAGGACCTGGAAAATCCGGCTACAATTGTCAAACAGCAGTTCAATCAGCTCGACCTGCCTGTAATGCTTGGTTTCAGGGCGGGCCCGGTCAGAATCAATGCAGGTCCGTCCGCAAGACTCCTGATCAACTCGCCGAAAGACCTGATTAATGACCCCGATTATGAGACCATGTATAAAAATCTAACCTTCGGGTACCAGGCCGGACTGGGGTTTGATATAATTAAAAAGATCACCGTTGATCTGCGTTATGAGGGAAGCCTGCAGAAATACCAGACACAGATACAGAAGACCTCCGGCGATAAATTCAGGCTCGACGACAGGCCAAACGCCTTTCACTTAAGCATTGGATTCATGTTCTGATCCGGCGTACACTATTTTATAAATAGCATCCTTACTGCAACGAGGAGCAAAAGTATGCCGAAGATCTTTTTAAGTACCTGCTGAGGTACATTCAAGGCTATTTTTGAGCCGAAATAGGAGCCGATAAGAAATGCAAGCGCAAGGATAAGGGCGAATTTCAAATTCACATGCCCGGCCTTATAATAATTATATGCAGCCAGGATGCCTATGGGAGGCAGCATCACCGCCAGGCTGGTGCCCTGTGCACTGTGCTGGCTGAAGCCCATAAGAAAAACCAGGGCCGGTATCATTACTATGGCACCGCCGATACCGAGCATGCCGGCCAGGACACCGGTTACCATACCTATTGACAGCAGAAGCAGAAGTGAGGAAGTTGTCATCTGAGTGTGATTATAATGTTAAAGTTGTGTTTTTGTAAAATTATAACATTCTTTAAAGCAATAATCAGTAATTGAAACCACGGCGTTGCAATAATCAATAATTTTGTGCCCGTCAGACGAATGAGGCGAGTAAGGATATATATTCTTTCTGCATTGTTACCTGCAGTGATTCTGTCAGGATTATTCTTATATCTTGTTTTTGGAATAACCATCCGGCCGGCCGGCCCCGGAAGCCGGATCATTTACCTGCCTGAAGGAAGCACTTTTGAACAGGCGCTGGATTCAATAAAAATAAAGCTGAAAATCGACAATCCCGGAGTTCTCAGATGGGTTGCTGAAAAGAAGAATTACCCGTCGCGTATCAGGCCGGGGCGGTATGTAATCGAAAAAGGGATGAGCTGCAATGAGCTTATCAACGTCCTGAGATCTGGAAAACAGCAGCCTGTTCTGGTTACTTTCAGCAATGTAAAGACGCTTTGCGACCTGGCCGGAAAGGTAGGCGGAAAAATTGCGGCTGACTCGGCGCAGATAATTGCCTTTTTATCCGACACTGAAAATTACAGGCAGGATGGATTTGTGAGGGAAAATGTTATTTCCGTTTTTCTTCCTGATACATATGAATTCTTCTGGAACACCGGTGCAGGCGAGTTTTACGGCAGGATGCTGAGAGAATATAAAAAATTCTGGAATCCAGAAAGGATCGGGAAGGCAGGTGAAAAGAACCTTACACCGCTTGAAGTATCGGTGCTGGCTTCAATAATTGACCAGGAAACATCCAGGCCCGACGAGAAAGCGTTGATTGCCGGTGTTTACCTTAACAGGCTGAAGCGTGGAATCCCCCTGCAGGCAGATCCGACGATCAAATTCGTGGTCAATGACCCCGGCATGTCCCGGATACTGCGCAGGCACCTTTCAATCAATTCACCCTACAACACATATAAGTACAGGGGACTTCCGCCGGGCCCGATAGCATGCCCCGCCAAAGACGGCATTGAGGCGGTTTTGAATGCGGATATGCACGACTACCTTTATTTTGTGGCCAGATCTGATTTCTCGGGATATCATTATTTTTCGAGAACCCTTTCCGAGCATAACAGGTATGCAGCCGCGTACCGGCGAGAGCTTAACAAACGAAAGATCTTCAGGTAGAATGTATTATCTCTACCTCACTTTCGAGAATGATCCCGAATTTATCATAAACCGATTTTTTAATCTCCTCGGAGAGTTCAAACAACTCCCTCCCGGTGGCTTTGCCGAAATTCACCAGCACAAGCGCCTGCCTGTCATGTACGCCTGCATCCCCGATACGCCTGCCTTTCCAGCCGCACAGTTCAATCAGCCGGCCAGCGGGTATTTTAACCTCCCCCGAATGATCCCTGAAAAGGGGCAGTGCCGGATCGATCTTTTTCAGCGCCCCGGCAAATGATTCACTGACTGACGGATTCTTGAAAAAACTGCCGGCATTACCCAGAATTGCAGGATCAGGAAGCTTAGCCATCCGGGTATTTATTACAATTTTCCTGACATTCCGCAGTGAAACAGATCCGAGCTTGCTGATCTCTTCTCTGAGAGATCCGTATTCCAGACTGAGCCTGGGCCTGGTGGAAAGCCTGAAATACACTTTGGTGACAAGATATTTGCCCCTGAGCTCACCTTTGAAAATGCTGTTCCTGTATCCAAAACGACATTCATCGTTTGTAAATTCCCTGACAGAACCGTTTTCCAGACTTATGGCCCTCACCCGCTCAACGGTATCCCCGACTTCAACACCATAGGCACCAATGTTCTGTACAGGAGAGGCTCCCACGCTGCCCGGAATGAGCGACAGGTTTTCAAGCCCGCCGAATCCGTTATTTACTGTTGATTCAACAAGCCTGTCCCAGGCAACTCCAGCCCCCGAAGAAATTATGACTGTATCATCTTTCCTCTTTTCCAGTGTTATGCCTTCCATCTCCGGACGTATCAGCGTCCCGTGAAAATCTCCCGTAAAAAGAAGATTGCTCCCTCCGCCGATAACGAAAAACCTCTGGTCTGTTCCGCCCTGCTGACGCAGAAAAGAAATTGCATTCTCTTCATGTTTAAAGGGAATCAGACGGTCCGCTTTTATGCTCAAACCAAAAGTGTTGTATTTTTTAAGAGAAATGTTTTCGTAAATCATCTCCGGTTTACTTCTTTCCTGAAAATATTAAAACATGTTCTGTTGACAAACAGGCTTAAATTAGTTTTATTTGGAATGCCAATAACAAAAATGTTAAATAATTTCAGGCATGAATAAATCAGCAGTCATAAGAAAAACATTTCCCTTCCTCGAAAAAGGACTGATTGATGAGATATCCCATGTGTCGGAAATGCGCGATCTTACCCACGGGCAGAGTATACTGGGCGAAGGGGATTACATTAAATCATTTCCGATGATACTGGCAGGATGCCTGCGCGTTGTAAGGCTTTCAGAAGACGGGAACGAGCTCCTTCTCTATTATCTGAACCAGGGTGAGATATGCGCAATGGCTCTTACATGCTGCATCGGCCTGCAGAAAAGCAGCATTAAAATGACTGCCGAGGAGGATTCAGTTATTCTGACCGTTCCGGTTGAATATCCCGAGAAATGGATGTCGGATTACCGGTCATGGAAAGAATTTATGATGTATTCCTACAGGAAGAGATTTGATGAGCTTATTGAGATAATTGATGCGATCGCTTTCATGAAGCTCGACGAAAGGCTGATCAGGTTCTTCCGGGAACGATTCAGATCGACTGGAAAAACCGTCTTTTCCGGAACCCATCAGGAAATTGCGCTGCAGCTCAATACCTCGCGGGAAGTGATCACGCGGCTTCTGAGAAATCTTGAAAGAAGCAACCTCGTTGTAACTGAACGTCATTTTATTGATTATTCCCTCCTTTTAAAAAAAGATGCTTCTTTGTGACTTAAGTCACTGACAGGAAATTGAGAGGCAGCCATCTTTGCATTAAAAACCGGAAATGAAAGAATTCGTGCGGAAAAATCTTCTTGTTATAATATTCATTGCAGCGGGTGCGGCCGGAGGATTCCTCTACTGGAGATATGTCGGCTGCCTTTCAGGTACATGCATGATCAAATCGGTATGGTACATGAGTACATTGTATGGCATGGCTGTGGGCTGGATCGGGGGAAGCCTGCTCAATGATCTTTTTCTGAATTTGAAAAAAGCAGGGAAAAATGAATGAAAGCTTTCAGATGATAATCGGGGGAAAAACCCCGGTTCTTGTTGATTTTTCCGCTGAGTGGTGCGGCCCATGCAAAATGATGAAGCCTGTTCTTGAACAGCTTAAGCAGAAAATGAAAGACAGGATAAGAATAATAAAGATTGATGTTGACAGAAACAGGGATATTGCAGTGAAGTATAGAATCAGCAATGTTCCGACACTTATGCTGTTTCTTGACAACAAAGTACTCTGGTCGGGTTCGGGAGTGGTTACTTCAAATTTTCTTGAAAATGTTATTAACAATAATTGTCCTGTCCATTCTGATCAGGAGGTTCTTTAGGCGTCGCCCGGAAACTGGCGCATTTGTCCTGCAGCCATGGTGTCCCATCCGGCTTTCATGCTGCAGGCAGAACCTGCGGACCAGCCCCTGCATATAAATCACCAGCTCCGGGCCCCGGTTCCGCCTGTGCTCAACCGGCCGGATTCGCCTTGAATGATGCTTGCCTTCCCCTGAGGTGCCAGGATCAGTTTCAGCCATTGTTTTATCGGCAGGTGTAAATTACACTCCCCTGTATTTAAAAAATTTGTAAATTCGGGGAATAAATCCATTATTTAAACTGAATACAGTTACATTATGAAAAGCAATCGCCGTGATTTCCTGAGAAATTCATCACTTGCCGGGGCAGGTGCTTTTGTCGGCAGTATTCTCCAGGGCTGTGCGCCAAAAGAAGCAGAATCAAATCTGGCCGGAATAATTGAAGCAGTAAAAAAATCCCATACACAGAAATTCAACATGTCGGGTTATGCCGCTCCGCCATTGCCGGTGGTACGTGTTGGCATTATTGGCCTGGGTGACAGGGGCAGCGGGGCCGTGCAGAGGCTTTCGTACATCGAGGGTGTCGAGATCAGGGCTCTGTGTGATAAGAGGGAGGTGGCTGTGAAATCATCGCAGAATTATCTCCGGAGTGTCGGACGTCCCGGGGCCGAAGAGTTTTTTGGAACGGAAGACAGCTGGAAGAAGCTTGCAGAGATGCCAGGTATTGATTTGATTTATCAGTGCACCCCCTGGGTGATGCACACACCGGTTGCGGTTTATGCCATGGAGAACGGTAAGCATGTGGCCTGCGAGGTGCCGGTTGCACGTACCATTGATGAATGCTGGCAGCTTGTAGAGACGTCGGAAAGGACAAGGAAGCATTGCATGATGCTTGAGAACTGCTGCTACGATTTTTTTGAATTGCTTACCCTGAATATGGCCAGACAGGGTATGTTTGGTGATCTCGTTCATGGTGAAGGCGCCTACATTCATAACCTGGTTGACATGATCTTCAGAAAGCCCGACGATTCCAGGCAGGCGGACAACGCCTACACTGACATGTGGAGGCTTAAGGAGAATGCAGACAGAACCGGCAATCTGTACCCGACCCACGGCCTCGGACCCGTGTGCCAGGTGATGAACATTAACCGGGGTGACAAAATGGATTATCTTACATCAATGTCGACCAATGATTTCACGCTCGGAAGCTACGCCTCCAGGCTGGCAGCAGGCGATGAATTCTATAAACCGTATGTCGGCAGGCCTTACAGGGGCAACATGAATACTTCACTTGTGAAAACAAGCCTGGGCAGGACCATCATGATTCAGCATGACATATCATCCGTGCGTCCTTATTCGCGCCTGCATGTGATAAGCGGCACATCGGGCGCCGCCATAAAATATCCCGAACCCGAAAGGATTGCGCTGGGCCATGAATGGATTGGTGAAAAGGAGATGGAAGATGTTATCGGAAAGTTTACACCTGAAATAATAAAAAGGGTGGGGGAGCTGGCAAAAAAAGTCGGAGGCCACGGGGGGATGGACTTTATAATGGACTGGAGGCTGATTGACTGCCTGAGGAACGGATTGCCTCTCGATCAGGATGTATATGACGGCGCTTTGTGGAGCGCAATCGCCCCACTCAGTGAATGGTCAGTTGCAAACCGTTCCCAATCCATTGATGTCCCCGACTTTACGGGTGGATCGTGGAAGACAAACAAACCGCACGACATAAATCTCGAAAAAGGCGGAAATACCCTGGTTCTGGAAGTTAAAGAATCCAAACCGGAAATGCAGCTTAACATTAATTAGTTCAGGGTGATTTTTGCGGACCGGGCCATTTATTTTTAATACCCTGCTGCCTGTCCGTCTTTTCTTGATTCCGAGGCACCGTACCATACCTTGTTGCGCTCATCCAGCATTATGGCCTGATAGCCTCCGTAACCGCCCAGATCCCATTGGATGGTATGCCCCATGCTTAGAAGCTTCTGAATCACTTCCCACCTGAAGCCGTTTTCAAGAAGCAATATCCCTCCGCCGGTCATCTGCTCACCGGTGGGTTCGGATGATCCTGTATGATGGATCCTGGGAGCGTCCCCGGCTTCCTGAAGATTCATTTTGAAATCAATCAGGTTGACAACAATCTGTGCATGACCCTGCGGCTGCATGTCCCCGCCCATCACTCCGAAACTGACCCACGGCTTGCCCTTCCTGGTAATAAAGGCTGGTATTATGGTATGAAAAGGCCGCTTCCCGGGGGCATATACATTCGCATGACCTTCGGCAAGGCTGAACATCTCGCCCCTGTCCTGAAGCACAAAGCCGAGACCCGGCGGACACATGCCGGAACCCATGCCCCTGTAATTGCTTTGTATCAGCGAAACCATGTTGCCAAACCTGTCGGCAACAGTAAGGTAAATCGTATTTCCGGCTTCCGGCTTGCCAGGATCATATATCTTTGCCGCCCTTTCAGGATCTATAAGCTTCCTCCTTTCTGCAGCATATTTTTTCGATATGAGCCGCGACACCGGCACGGAGCTGAAAAGAGGATCGGCATAATACCTCGCCCTGTCCTCGAAAGCCAGCTTTTTGGCTTCCGTGAAAACATGTATATATTCGCTTGAGCCAAATCCCATGGAAGCAATATTAAAACCTTCGAGGATATTGAGGATCTGGAGCGCGGCAATTCCCTGTCCGTTGGGCGGAAGCTCCCATACTTCATAACCCCTGTACGACGTACTCACCGGTTCAATCCATTCGGAATGATGCCTGGCCAGGTCATCATAACTGAGAAATCCGCCCTGCGACTTCATAAAAACGTCAATGGCCTTTGCAATGCTGCCCCTGTAAAACTCATTCCTTCCCCCCTTTGCAATCTTTTCGAGCGTGCCTGCCAGAAACGGATTTTTGAAAATCTCCCCCTTGGATGGCGATTTGCCCCCGGGCATATATGTTTCCCTTATGTTCGGATAGTCTTTAAGCAGCCGGGTGTTCCTGTCGAGGTAATATGCAATGATCTCACTTACCGGGAAGCCGTTGCGGGCGTAATTGATCGCGGGCTGAAGAATGTCCTTCATCTGAAGCCGGCCAAACATTTCATGCATCTCAAACCATCCGTCGACACAGCCGGGGACAGAAACAGGCAGGGGACCATAGGAAGGGATCTTTTCAATATGATTATTGCGAAAATATTCGAGCCTGAGCCTCCTGGGCGATTTCCCGCTGGCATTCAGACCATAGAGACGCCCTTTCTCAGCACTCCAGATAATCGCAAACAGGTCGCCTCCAATACCGCATCCGGTGGGCTCCACAACACCCAATACGGCATTCGCCGCTATGGCAGCATCAATTGCGTTTCCCCCTCTCTTGAGTATGTCAAGTGCTACCTGGGTTGCCAGCGGCTGACTGGTAGCAGCCATACCATTCTGTGCCATGACTTCCGACCGGGTTGCGAAATCCCTCCCGGTTATCCTGTCCTGGGAATAAAGGGAAATGTTAAGTAAAATTACACCTGCAAGGATAAACTGCAATTTCATTGTAGTCTGTTTGTGTTTATTTGTTCAAATACCGGTCTGCCTTTTGCTGCCGGCTGCCTGTATTATTTGAAAGAATACCGATCACTGACTTCGACATGGCGGCAACCCCGGCACTGAAGGCAGGCTCAAAATCAGGTGCAAAAGATGAATTGTGAAGGGAGGGCAGCGGCGTCCCCCTGTTAAGATGATCTTCATACTTTTGCCTGTTTACTCCTCCCAGCCAGAAAAGTGCAATGGGTACTTTTTCCGCTGTCTGGCCATATTTCCCGAAATCCTCTGCTACCGTCGCCGGTTCAACCTTTGTAAGGCTTCTTTCTCCGAGAATGCCGCTCATCGAGCTTACGCAGTTCATCACAAGTTCAGGATCATTTGACACGGGCAGATCAGCATCGCTGCCGAAAGTGACCAGAGGCATTTTATCTTCCGGAAGGCCCGCAGCTATTGCTGCACCACGGGTAATATTCATCAGGGCTTCCTTTATGGTCCGTAACACGTCCTCTTCAAAATATCTTATCGTCAGCAGCATTTTCACTTCATCGGGAATAACATTCGCCCTCGTGCCTCCATTTATTGCTCCGACAGTTACGACAGCAGGTTTTACCGGGTTTATTTCACGGCTTACAATTGTCTGGATATCAAGAATTATACGCGCTGCAATAACAATGGGATCAATGGTGTTGTGTGGCATGGCTCCGTGTCCTCCGATACCGTAAACAGTAATCTGGGCCGAGGTCACTCCCGCAAAAATCGGCCCCGGAAAATAACCTATGCTGCCGGCCGGCAAATCTGCACTCACATGGTAGCACAACGCACAGTCGGGCACCGGGAACCTGACGTACAGATTATCCTTCAGCATGGCTTCGGCACCTCTCATACCTTCCTCTGCAGGCTGCGCTACAGCCATCAGCGTACCGCTCCAGTGATCTTTCATCCTGACCAGGGTGTTCAGCGTTCCGAGCCAGACCGACATATGCAAATCATGCCCGCAGGCATGCATCACGGGGCTCTCCCTGCCGTTCATATCCTTCATTGTTACCGTGCTTGCATATGAAAGCCCGGAAGTCTCTTTTACCGGCAAGGCATCCATGTCAGTGCGTAACATCACCGTCTTTCCGGCGCCATTGACGAAAATGCCCGCAACTCCGTAGCCGCCAATACCGCGGGTGGTTTCAAAGCCAAGCTTCTCAAGGTTTTCCGCCATTATTGCGGAGGTCCTTTCCTCCATAAGGGATAGTTCAGGATTACTGTGAAGATCGGTGTAAACTTTATGGTAATGCCCCTTTATTTCGCTTACTGATCGTAAAATAGTCTCATTCATATTGTTATTCTGACAATAAATGTTGGTAAAGCCAAGCATAATCAGGAATATTGAAAGATTTGCCTTCATGGCATCCCGGATATATGAGATCATCCCCTGTCTTTTTCCATTGCTTTAACTCTCAACTCCTCAGGCATTTTTTCAATTGCATACCTAAGGGATGTTCGGGGCATGATTCTCTTGTTCCTGTAAACATAATCAAATACTTCCATCTTATGAAGATGACTCGCAGATTTCAGCATCCATCCATACCCTTTGCGCACCATATCATCCTCATCCTGAATGAGAATATCAGCAATTTTAAAAACCTCATCAAGATATAATCCTTTCCGGGAAGGGACGATCAGCGATACGGCCGAAGCTCTCCTCTTCCAGCGGTTCCCTGAGCCGGTCCAGTTTATGAGCTCCCCGATTGTGAGGGGATACATCTCTGCAAGCGCCCCTACGGTGTGGTTGCACAAAGTGTCGCAGGAGGCCCAGTTGGACACGTACCTGTCAATCCAGCCTCCGAATACTTCAATATCAGATGGTTCATATTCCTTTCTGACATTATAGGACCAGTTGCAGGCTATAAATGATTCCTCGAGCATTCCTGATTTCCACAGATCTTCACAAAGACTGAATATGTGATCCCTGCTTTTGTCAGGGATGTTTTTATAGGCTTTTTTGGCGATATCTGAAACGAAGGCCGACTTTACTCCATACAACCTGACTTCTTCCTTAAAGAATCTTTTGCCTGAGATCCTGTTTCTTTCCTCTGAATTCCTGATCAGTTCCTGCCTGAGCTCTTCAATAATCATATTCATAGTTGCAACCATTGATTACAAGATAATTTAAAAAGCGGGCACAGGGTTCATCCTTATACCATGAAGCAGCCTTTCCGATTTGCGCAACCCTGCCGGAACATTGCAGCATGGTTCAGATATTTTAACAATTCACTCCGCCGGTTTTGTGTGATTCAGGTGCTCTGTGCCGGTAAGTCTATTTAAGATTATTCCAGAATTTCTCTTCGGATCTCTGGAACTCGATTTTCTTTTTTCTGTCAAAGATATAGTAAAGCAGTAATGAAACCACCCCGGCTATCAGTATGCCAATTATGAAATAACGCAGTATTTCAGATGCCTTTGCATCATTGATAAAAGCTGATCCTTCGGCAATGCCTGAAATTGTGTCTGAACTGATGCGGCTTCCTGTTTCAATGCCGAAAATGTTCTTTACAAAGTACAAAGAAAGGCAGGCAAGTGCTCCTGAAAATACTGGGGTGATCAGCCAGCCCGCTGCGATGCTGCCCAGCAGCCTGAAATTAATGTTTCTTGCTCCCTTGTAAAACCCGATGCCGATGATGCTTCCGATCACTACCTGTGTGCTGGATACCGGGACCAGGGGAAGGGGAAAAAGGCCGATGCTGTCAAGGAATTCAGAAATGGCGGATGAGGAAAACAGGAACAACACAATGCCCTGGGAAAGAACAACTACAAGGGCAGCTTCAGACGAAAGCTCAACGATACTGCTTCCCACCACCTGCATCAGTCTGCCGGAATATGAGAGGATGCCGGCCGCAATTGCCAGTCCGCCCAGGAGGAACAGCTGTTGTGAGGAGGACAGGTGGAATAATCCGAGGTTGAGCTCCTGGAGGTGAAAGGCAGGGACAAATACACCCATTACATTTGCAATATTATTGGCGCCCAGGCTGTATGCACCAAATGCACCTGCAATGATGAGACTGATCCTTATGTATGATTCGAACCGGATAAGGTGGATCCCGGCTTTCTTCTTTACTTTCATCAGAATACTCACGAGTATCACTGCAAATATTGCTCCAAGCACCGGTCCGCTTATCCATGTTGTCACAATCTGTGAAAGGACAGTTTTATCAGTGGTGTTTCCCGTAAACAGGTTCCAGCCGATGATCGCTCCCACTATTGACTGGGTGGAAGAGACCGGAATGGTAAACTTCACCATCAGGTACACTGTTACTGCAGCGGCAAGAGCCACTGTGAAGGATCCGCCAAGCGCGTTAACGGCACCGAGCCTGCTGAGTGTTTCCGATGTTCCCGAGCCTTGAAATACTGCACCCAGTATCACAAAAACAGAGGCAATGATCGCTGCCTTCCAGAAACTGATCATTTTTGAGCCCACTGCCGATCCAAAAACATTGGCGGCATCATTGGCCCCAAGTGACCAGCCCAGGAACAGTCCGCTTGTCAGAAACAGTATTATCATTTTCCGGTATTATTTTTGAGTGTTCTTCGCTTTTTCCCCAATGATCCCTAATAGTATTGTTCCCTGCAGGTCAGATGGCGGATTTTATTGAATGAAACATCATTTGACAAACAATTGATCAGCTTCGGCTTCCATTGAATATGACTACATCAGTATCTTTATTGCCATTGCCGAAAGCAGGTCCGCAGCCTTCTGGGCATTGTCCGAAATATCCCCGATTCGGTTGATAATGTACCTGAGATGGTTCTTATGCGCCAGATCAAGCTCTTTCATCTCCTGAAAAATAATTTTCTTTGTGCCTTTTGTTATCTTGTCTGTTTCGCTTTCAAAATAATATACCTTTAAAAGTTTCTCGCGCACCGTGTACGGAGCCTTGAAATAGGCTCTTGCAGCCGGGACAAGTTCTTCCCCTGCCGATACCGAGGCTTCGGTTATGCTGCGGAAGTCGCGGTTGAGTGATGCGGGAATATCCGGCAGTTCAATGCTGAATTCATCGAGTGACGACTTTATTGTGTCAAGTATCTCATCCATCACGTCAATAAGCGTGATAACTTCGCCCCTGTGCTGCGGCAGGATTGAATGGGTTATCATCTCATTTTCGATTGAACGCTGCAGCCTGTCTGCCGAACTTTCAAGGGATCCAACCTTTTGCACATGCCTTTCGAAGGCTTCCATGTCCTTTTCAAGATAATCCTTGACAGCCTCCCTGAACACAAGCAATCCAAGATCGACATTGTCGAAGAATTCATCTATTCTGAGAATGAGGTTTTTTGTGGTTCGCTTAAAGACAGGCATTGCATTGAATGTATTAAAGTATTAACTAAACGATGATCAGAACTCGATAATCTTATCAACTTTATATCCTCTCAGATATTGTTTGAGAATGATCTGTATGTCGCGGTTATCCTTGCAATCCCTTATACAATCATGCAAAGCCGTCAGTCCGAATCCCATTTCGCCGATATTGAAATATCCGTAACCTGTGAATTTCCCGTTTACAATCTTCACGGCACTGCGTTCATCTTCACACCTGCCCCTGTCAATTATGAAGAAATTCTTACAGTTGAACAGGAACTCTTCGGAAGCTTTTTTTGCACGCTCATTATAGCTCACAGCCGGTTCGCTTCCGCAGCATGCACCGCGGCAGACACCAACCTGGTAATGAAAGCAGGGCCCGGATGTGTCATATTGCCCTGTGAGTTTCTGGCATAATCCATACTTGCCTGCCAGCCCGGCCAGTTTCGATTTTGCCTTATCCCTTGAGGCAAAAACCGCCAGAGGGATATCCCTGCCGGTAATGTGGCTCACTGAAAAATTCAGATAGCCTTTGTCATCGTAATAGCAGTAAATCCCCCAGTGGAGCTCTGTTTTGCGCTGGGCCCTGTTGTAAACAGGCTTGTTGCATTTAATCTCGGATGATTCCTTCAAAAGGGCAATCAGTTCACTTCCCGTTATCTCCCAGCTGATATCCGCTATCATGTCACGCATTTCCATACTCCGGTTTGAAGAATTGTTGGAAAGGTGAGTCATTATCCTTTGTTTGATATTGCGGCTTTTGCCAATGTAAATAAGGTCGCCGCGCTCATTGTAAAAATAGTATATCCCGGTTTCTTCCGGAATTTCATCGAGTTTTGAAATGTCGAGACGGAGATTCAGTTTTGAGATTTTTGTGTTGCTGAACAGGTGTGATGGCTTTCCGGCACGGACCCCGTCAAGCTCAACAAGCAGCTCGAAAAGCCTTGCCGTGGCCATGGCATCCCCGGCTGCACGATGCCTTCCGTTGATCTCAATTCCCAGATCCCGGCAGATGTTGCCGAGACTGTATGACTGGTGGCCGGGAACAAGCCTGCGACTCAGGGAAACAGTGTCCAGAACCGGTCGTTTGAAAATGTATCCCAATGCGCTGAATTCCTGCCTTACAAATGAATAGTCGAACCTTGCATTGTGAGCCACGAAAGTCCGGCCATCAGTAAATTCAATTATCTTTTTTGCAATCTCATAGAATTTCGGAGCTCCCCTGACCATCTCATTTGTTATCCCGGTCAGGTTTGTAATAAAATAAGGTATGTTCCTTTCAGGGTTTACCAGCGAAATGAATTCATCCGTGATCTTCGATCCGTCGTGCTGGTAAATGGCAATTTCCGTAATTTTCTCAAGCTTTGCACTACCCCCGGTAGTTTCTATGTCGACAATCGCATACACTGTCTCGGCGGGATTCATCTGTAAAACTGCTAATATATGGAGAATTAGTGGCAGAATATTCCTATTGTGCTATTTTTGTATTACGATAATCACCACCCATGAACGAATGTTTCGGCAGGAAATTTATTCTCAATGGCTCCCTCCAGCCTGCAGAGTCATTTGATAATTCGATGGTATATGAAGGCGACTCTGTTTATGAGGTCATCAGGGTCGTAAAGGGGAACCCCGTATTCTTCAGCGATCATATGGAGCGCCTTGAGTCAAGCGCCAGGATAAAAAATAAAAAGGCCCTGGCTGACAGGCAGATGATAAGAAAGGATTTCATAAATCTTTTAAAAACAGAGAAAAGAAAAGAAATCAACCTGAAAATAGTATTTAATTACAATCAGGGTTCAGGCAATTATCTCGCGTATTTTATTGAACCAATTTATCCTTCAGAAGAACAGTATGCGAGGGGTGTCAGGGGGATACTGTTCCGTGCGGAAAGAAAAGAACCGGAATCCAAGGTCATTAATCACAGGCTCAGGTCATCAATTTATCACCGGCTCATCCTGGAAGGCGGTTATGAGGCCCTTCTCGTGAATGATAACGGTTGTGTGACCGAAGGCAGCAGGTCGAATATTTTTTTCCTGAAAGGCGAAACACTTACAACAGCACCCGATGATACCGTGTTGAACGGGATTACCAGGAAGTATATCCTGGATATTTGCAGGGACCATCATAAAGAGGTGGTGTTCCGGTGTGTGCCTGCCGGTTCCATAAGCGAATTCGAGGCAGTGTTTATGACCGGAACCTCGCCGATGGTACTGCCTTTTTGTTGTATCGGCGATGTGAACTTCAGAACCGATGTCGCCCTGATTGAGAAACTCAGGCAGTTATACATTGAAAAGACGGAGGAAAGCATCCGCGGATTTATATCAGGTGCCTGAAGACAGGCATTGACCGGCAATTTTTTCCTATCTTTGACTTTTTAATTAAAACCAGCTGTATGTCGAGTGTCAGAAGACTGAAAAAAGATATTGACTGCCTTGCTTTCGAAGTAATATCAGATTGCTTTTCGTTTGGCAGCCTGCATCAGGATGAAAAGGCAGAAGAGGTTGCCGGAATAATTTCAGATGCCATAAGCCTGAGAAATGATCTGATAAAACGGGTGAACAATCCGGTTAAAGGAGATGATCCTGCAGTTGTCAGGAATCATTTCAGAAATGTGACAAAGGATCTTTACGTTGGCATTGACAATCTCTGCACGCGGCTCAGTGGTTTGGCGCCGAAAAATTGAAGTACCGGTAAACCCTGTTGCCGCACCGCAGGCAGTTTCCCTCGTTGTCAAGATTCAGCAGCCTGATGCCGTATCCGTGTCTTTCAGTCACTGTTGTTCCGCAGTTCGTGCAAATCGTATCCTGCCCTGCTGAAGAATCGGTATTGCCCGTGTAAACATTTTTCAGGTATTTCGATGCAGCTTCAAGGAGGCCGTCAAGAGTCGGCTTCGGTGTTGCAGGATCCTGCCTTCTGTACATCGGGAAGTATCTGCTGAGGTGCAACGGAACGTTTTCACCCAGCTCCCCTGCAATCCATCTTGCCTGGTTTTTCATTTCTTCTGCACTGTCGTTCCTTCCCGGAATGATCAGGGTTGTAATTTCCAGGTGTTTCCCTTTTTTTGCTATGAACCTGAGTGTCTCCCTGACACTCTCCAGGTCAGCACCTGTAAGTTTTTTATAGAATGATTCGTTGAATGCCTTAAGGTCGATATTGAAAGCATCGATAAAACCGGTTATTTCACCCAATGGCTCCCGGCTGACGTAACCGTTGCTCACCATTACAGTGAAAAAGCCGCTTTCCCTGAACCTGACAGCTGTGTCGCGCATAAATTCAAACCAGATGACGGGTTCATTGTAAGTGAACGCTATCCCGATGTTCCTTTCAGCCTGCCCGGCTTCGGAAAGAAGGCTGCCGATGCTTGTATTTTCCCTGAATTCAGCCTGATGATGCTGTGAAATGTGCCAGTTCTGACAAAAATCACACCTCATGTTGCAGCCATATGAACCGACTGACAGAATTCTGTGCCCGGGGAAAAAATGATAAAGCGGCTTCTTTTCGACAGGATCCAGTGCATGACCCGATATGACATTATATGTGATAAGCCTGATCATATCGCCGGTGTTCTTCCTGACCCCGCAAATGCCGCTCTTGCCGGCAGGAATCTTGCACCTGTGCGGGCACAGCCTGCATTCAATGTACCGGTCATATTTAAGATAAAGCGGCCCCATCACTTTCTGGTTTCAGGAATAAAAATACACCAATTCGCGATGGAATGAAAATTAAGCTACTTTTATATAATGCCAATACTGAAAACAATGAAAAGAATTTTATTGCTGATACTGCCGGCTGTTTTGCTTGGAAGGTGCGGCACACGGCAGGATCCGCCCTGCCTGTGGTACGACAGGCCCGCAGCCGACTGGAACGAAGCACTTCCGGTTGGCAACGGGCGTATCGGTGCAATGGTGTTCGGCGATCCGGGAAATGAATGCATTCAGATAAATGAGGAGAGTATCTGGGCCGGATCAAGGATCAATAACAATAATCCGGCTGCCCTGAAAAATCTTCAGAATTTGCGGGAAGCCATTTTCAGGGGAGACATTAAATCTGTTGAGAAGACCGCAGCTGACAATTTCGTTGGAACACCGCCGCGTATCCGCTCATATCAGCCGCTGGGCGATTTGCTGATAAATTATTCATGGGATGCACCGGTCGCTGATTACAATCGCCGCCTTGACCTGCGGAACGGGATCGTTGAAACCTCATTCACTGCAGGCGGACAAGCTTTCCGGCAGGAGATTATTGCTTCAGCTGTTGATAATGTAATTGCTGTCAGGACAGGGCCGGTGAAAGGAGGGAAGATCAATGCTGCCATTGAACTGCACAGGGAAAGGGATGCCGTGGTGAAGCTGTCAGCCGGCGGGACCATCGTCCTGTCGGGGCAGATAAATGATGCTCCCGATACTTTGAGCGGCCCGGGTGGCTTGCACATGAGATTTGCCGGGGAAGTCCGGTTAAAAATCAGAAAAGGCAATCTGTCGGTTGAGGGTAACAGGCTGAAGATCACAGGGGCAGAGGAAATTATGGCACTTATTACCGCTGCGACTGATTACAACCCTGATAGTCTTGATTTTGACCGGAGAATTGATCCTGAACTTGTCTGTAAAACGATATTAGACAAGGCCGGAGTCAAATCATGGAGCAATCTTATTGATGCCCATGTCGGGGAACACAGGAAAATGTTCGACAGGGTAAGCCTTGATTTTGGCCCCGATTCACTGCAGAAACTACCGGTAAATGAACGGCTCGAACGCCTGGGATCCGGCCAGGAGGATAACGGACTTATTGCACTTTATTTCCGGTACGGACGCTACCTGCTGATGAGCTCCTCCCGCCGCCCGGGCGTTCTCCCCGCGAACCTTCAGGGCATATGGAACAGGGAATACAATGCCCCGTGGAACTCCGATTTTCATACCAATATCAATCTGCAGATGAATTACTGGCCGGCGGAGGTGTGTAATCTTCCCGAAACGGTCCTGGTGCTTGCGGAATTCATGAAGAGGATTACCGGGCCGGGCAGTGCCACTGCAGGGGAAATGTACGGCGCCGGGGGCTGGACAATGCACCATCTCACCGACCCGTTCGGAAGAACGGGAGTTGCTGACGGACTCTGGGGCCTGACTCCGACAAACGGACCCTGGATGACATTCCCCCTGTATGAACATTTCCTTTTCACCCGCGATACTGCTTACCTTAGAAACATAGCATATCCTGTACTGAAGGGGTCAGCAGAATTCGTCCTGGATTTTCTTGTGGCTTCTCCTGAAGGATTCCTGGTTACCTGCCCTTCAACCTCACCAGAGAACAGGTATTACCTGCCCGGCAACAAGGAGCCCGCATATCTTACATATGCGGCCACTGTCGATATACAGACCGTCAGGGCTGTGCTTGAATACTGTTCTGAGGCTGCACAGATCACAGGACAGGACCCCGGGCTGGTGGAACGGATAAGGAAAACAACCGGGATGCTTCCGCCCGTGGTGGTAAATTCAAAAGGAACGATACAGGAGTGGATCAGGGATTATGAAGAGGCTGAACCCGGTCACAGGCATATGTCACATTTGCTGGGATTGTATCCCCTGGCCCAGATCACACCGGCCACCCCCGATCTCTATGAAGCAGCAGGAAGAAATATCGAAAGGCGCCTTTCGTACGGAGGAGGTCACACCGGGTGGAGCCGGGCCTGGATAATAAATTTCTTCGCACGCCTTCATGATGGTGAGAAAGCTTACAGCCATATTGTCAGCCTTCTTGATAAATCAACCCTGCCAAATCTTTTTGACAGCCATCCGCCATTTCAGATTGACGGAAATTTCGGAGGTACGGCGGGAATTGCAGAAATGCTGCTTCAAAGCCACCAGGACTTTATTGAGCTTCTTCCCGCCCTGCCCCCCGCCTGGAGGGATGGAAATGTAAAAGGCCTGGTTGCAAGAGGGAACTTTATCGTTGACATAAGCTGGAGAGAGCACAAAATCACCTCCGTCAGGATCCATTCTCTAACCGGCGGCCGATGCAGGGTCAGGTATAATGACCGGCTCATCGGATTTAATTGTGAAGCCGGAAAAGATTACTATCCCATGGAGAAATTCTAGATCTCTTCCTGTTTGAATTCAACCGGAATATTCATCTCTTCAGCCCCGGTCGCAATGGCATCCTTAAGAGGGCCGATCATATCCGTATATGTTGTCCCCAACCTTATTGTTACTTTTCTTCCGGCTTTCATGAATAAAACAATGCTCAGGGGAAAGATCTCAACCTTCCCGATTTCATCAAATCCGATTAACCTGGGAGGCAGCAATGGAACACTTTTGAAGGATATCCTTTTTTCTTCAATCCCGATAAATCTCCTGCCCCGGCCAATACCGGCATTTATCTGGTATACACCGAATATCGAAAGAAACAGAAGACTACCCCAGAATGAGATCCCGGATTTGACCTGACCAGGGTAGAGAATCAACCACGCAAAGGACACGGCAAGACATACCGTTCCGAAAAAAAGCTGAAACCCGCGAACGACTTTCCCTGATTCGCCCGTGTCGAGGAAATATTTTTTCATACCCGGAGGATTTTTTTGCAATATTAAGTAAAAATTTCAGTGTCCGTCAACCTGTATATCAAACGTTCCGGAAAATATGTGCCTGAATCAGAACTGTATAATTAAAGTCAGGTGCACTGAACGGGGAAATAATCAAAGCAGAATATGCATTTGGCGCGAAACAATGTTACGCGTTTCATTTTTTATTATATTTGTTTATATGCTGTCTGTTTTGACGATTATTATTTCATTGGTCTTCCCGGTTTGTCCCGCTCCAGGGAAAATTGGCCGGATGGTTCTTCCGGTCTGAGTGAAGGGGGGGCATGGCTGCACAAGGGCACTGCCCCGGGTATGGGATAAATCTGCTGATTCATAGGTTGTTTCGTGTGTTGTGTTACATTACCCGGCGTTATTGTTCTTTAATGCAAATACAATCATGACTGTCTGCGCTTTGTGTAAATATCAACTGAAATGACAAACCCGGGTGGACCGGAAAGATATTTTACACTGCCGTGGAAGAGGCTGATACACGGCAGGTTAGTTTTTTTTTGCCGAATTACCAGAATGAACCCCTAACTAAATTATCTGAACTATGAAAAAGAAACCAAATCGATGGATGCAACCGCATCCGGTATTTAAAAGACTGACCAGCGGACTCAGGACTGCAATTGCAATAGCAGGCATCAGCGTCTTGTGTTCAATGGCTCATCAGGCTTCTGCACTGGCCGCTGATCCCCAGCAGACCGTGATAACGGGCAGGGTCACTGACATCAGGGGTGAGATGCTGCCAGGAGTTAATGTCCTTTTGAGGGGTACCACTACAGGTACGATCACCGATGCTCAGGGACGATACTCGCTTGCAGTTCCGGATCTGACCGGAACCCTGGTTTTCAGCTTTATCGGCTACACACCGCTGGAAACCCCAATTTCCGGGAGGCGAACGGTTGATGCACAACTGACAGAGGAAACCACTGCCCTTGGTGAGGTTGTTGTAACGGCCCTTGGAATCAAGCGCGAGGCCAAGAGTCTCGGCTATTCGGCTACTGCTGTTGATGCCCGGGAATTTGCCGCGACAAAGCTTACCAATATGGGAAACAGCCTGATCGGCAAGGTTGCCGGACTGAATGTGTCAACACCGCCTACCGGCCCGGGAGGCTCATCAAAGATCAGGATCAGGGGGCAGTCATCATTTGGCGGAAATAATTCACCGCTTTTTGTTGTCAACGGAGTGCCCATTGACAATAGTTACATTACCGGTTCGTATAATGTTGACCTGGGCGACGGATTGCTCAGCCTCAATCCTGATGATATTGAATCAATGACGGTGCTGAAGGGCGCCACGGCCGCTGCCCTTTACGGATACCGTGCCAAGGACGGGGTAATCATAATTACCACAAAATCAGGCGCGGGTCAGAAAGGCATTGGGGTTGAGCTCTCATCCAGCTTCCAGGCTGACCAGGCACTTGATTATACTGATTTTCAGTATGAGTACGGTCAGGGCGAGAACGGGATCCGCCCGGCAAGCCTTGTTGATGCACGCAGAACGGGAGTGTGGAGTTTCGGTACCAAATTCGATGGCCTCCCTGCATGGCAATATGACGGTACTGAAAAACCTTATCTGCCCTTTAAGGACAGAATTAAGGCATTTTATCAGACTGGCCTCAGCTACATTAATTCTGCAGCCATCTCAGGTGGTGATGCGAAAGGAGGATTCAGACTCTCCTTCACAAATCACAATTCTTCAAGTATTGTACCTGCCGCAAAATTCAAAAAGAACGTGGTCGATCTCGGACTGAACTACAATCTTACAAAAAAGCTTTCCGTTCAGATGAATGCCAACTATTCGCTGGAAAACAACCACAATCCTCCTGCAGTGGGCGGACAGGACTTCACAACGGCAAACACCATCTACACCCTTGCAAACAGTGTTGATCCGAGATGGCTCGAGGCAACCTACAAAGATCCCGTAACCGGAAACGAAATTGCCCTTTCAAGGTTTACAAACCGCACCAACCCGTACTGGACAATGTATGAGCGTTTTGAAGATCTGAAAAGGAACAGGGTCATCGGCAACATATTGCTGAGGTACCAGTTCACCCCCTGGCTTTATGCCCAGGGAAGGATCGGACAGGACTGGTATTCGATGTATCATGAATTTAATATGCCTACCGGCACTGCATCGCTTGCCTCCCCCGTTACAGGATTCAACGGGTCGTATACCCAGAATTTCCGCGACCGCCGTGAAACAAATATGGACTTTCTTGTCGGAGCCAACAAAAAAATGGGAAATTTTGCGGTCGGAGCAACTTTCGGAGGGAACACAATGAACAATGTCTACCAGATGCTCCAGGAGTCCGTCACGAACTTTTATGTGCGCGGCCTTTATACCATTGGCAACGGACAGACCAAAAACCCCAGCTACAGCTACAGCCGGAAAAAGGTCAATTCCCTTTACGGAACCATCGACCTGTCATTCAGGGACTACCTGTTTGTAAACCTGACCGGCCGGAACGACTGGTTCTCAACCCTGAATCCAAAATCCAACAGTTACCTATACCCCTCGGCTAGCACAAGCTTTATATTCACCCAGGCTTTTGCCGATGCAATGCCATCATGGCTCGATTACGGAAAGGTAAGGGTGGCCTATGCTGAAGTGGGAGGAGATACGAACCCATATACAAATGCTCTTTTCTATTCAATGAATACAAACCCTTTCAATGGTTATGCAATCGGTGGAATATCGGGCTCCGTCAGTCCCAATCCGAACCTTAAACCGCTTAAAGTAAGGGAAGCGGAAGCTGGGTTGGAACTGATCTTTTTCGACCGCAGAATCTCATTTGACCTGGCAGTATACCGGAAAAACACTGTGGACGAAATACTTAATGTAGATATTTCAAACGCCTCAGGATTTTCTTCAACAAGGGTCAATGTAGGAAGGCTCAGGAACCAGGGTGTTGAGATACTGCTCAGTGTGATTCCGGTGCGTACAGTTAATTTCTCATGGGAAAGCGCATTTAACTATACCTTCAACAACAGCACAGTGCTGGAACTGGCTGGCGGCCAGAAAAAGATTGACGTTGGCGAAGGTGATTTTATCGGAGTCACATCCCATGAAGTCGGTAAACCAATGGCTTCCATCAGGGGCATTGACTATAAACGGGATGCACAGGGCAGAGTAATAACCTCCGACGGAAGGTTCCTTGCCGGGGAATACAAAACATTCGGAAGCGCTATCCCCAGGCATATTGGCGCCTGGATCAACACCTTCACTTACAGGATGTTCTACGTGAAGACACAAATAGACTTCAAATCCGGCCATAAGATGCTTTCAAATACAAACTTTAACTGCCTCAGGCACGGGCTTACCAAATCATCTCTTGTCGGAAGGGAAGGCGGAGTTGTCTTTGACGGTTACAACACTGACGGATCCCCCAATACCACACCGGTGGAAGCAGAAGCTTTCTATGCCGATTACCGCGGCAAATATGTTGTGACTCCGTTCATTTATGATGCCAGCTTTATCAGGTTCAGGACTCTTTCTGTTGGTGCCGACCTCACGAACATACTGAAACTTGATCTGATCAGAAGCCTTACTGTTAGTGGTTATATCAATAATTTCTTCCTTATCAGAAAGCATGTTGACAATCTCGATCCGGAAACTGTATACTCTGTGTCTGACAATAAAGCCGGGCTCGAATCCTCCGGCCTCCCGACACTTCGCAGCTACGGATTAAGTTTAAATGTTAAGTTCTAACCCCTTAATAGCACAGATTATGAAAATTAAATACTTGCCAACGATATTGTTTGCCCTGCTTCTGGTAGCCGGCAGCTGCGACAGGGACTTCGGGAAAATCAACACCAACCCCGTTCTTGCAACTGACCTCGATCCCCTGTATTTATTCACTGAAGCACAGCGTGTCGCAGATGTATCAACCTATCACTACCAGGGTGAGATCGTACAGCAGATCGTTACTCCCTATGGAGGCGTTCTCGAAGGCGGAAACAGAAATACAGTGAATGATGCCAATTCCAACGCCATGTTCAATACGCTATATCAGACTCCTGTACGGAATCTTGTCGATGCCCTGAGAAAACTGGAAGGCAATTCAGCAAGAACCAATCTTTACAATATGTGCAGGATATGGAAGGCATATTGCTTCCAGCTGCTTGTCGACACTTATGGCGATGTGCCGTATACGGAGGCGGGACTGGGTTTCATCAATGCCAACTTCCTTCCGAAATATGATGACCAGAAGGCTGTTTATGAAGACATCCTCAGGGAATACGAGCAGGCGACCGATGCATTGGATCCGGCAAAAGATGTGGTAAAGGAGATGTTTTTCAACGGCGACATTGCAAAATGGAAAAAACTGGGCAATTCCCTGTTGCTGAGAGCCGGCATGAGGTATACAAAATTAAATCCGGCAAAAGCCAAACAGATTGTTGAAAAAGCTGTTGATCCGTCAAGGGGAGGCGTCATGTCTTCAAATGCAGATAATGTGTTTCTGCAGTACAATCCCACTTTTGCCTATGGTACGGGAAACATGCTGAACAGCACCGAACGGCACAACTATTATGTCGGTGCGCCATTTGTGGATTTTCTGAAAAGCACAAATGACCCAAGGGCCAGGTATATCCTTGTAAAGTACGAGTTTCCATATAATCCCCTTGAGACAGCAGGTGCAATGAATAACAATCTTGCCGATCAGCAGGGGATGCCATACGGTTATGATGAAAATTCCATTGCATCCGCACCCGGATTTCCCGGCAAAATAGGCGCAGCTTTTGCTTATTCACAGTATAACAGGGCCACTGTCGGAAAGATCGACGGCAGAAGCTGGCTGGTAACCCATGCTCTTACCAGATTGCTGCTTGCTGAAGCCAGCTATCGCGAATTTATTGCAACCGGCACTGCCCTTGAGTATTACGAAGCAGGTATCCGGGCCGGCATGGAGCAAAACAATAATCTTTTCGGGGCAGCCTACGCAATTACTCCTGCAGAAGTTGATGACTACCTGGCTCAGACCGGGGTAGCTTTCGATCCATCGAGGGCGCTTGAGCAGATAAACGAACAGTACTGGGTTTCTTCCTGCATGAACTGGGCCGAAAACTGGGCGAATTTCAGGAGAAGCGGATACCCCCGGCTTTCACCAATCGATTACCGGGGCGAAGATCCGTCGGTTCAAACCCCGGCTGCAGGCGGATTCATTCACAGGCTGCCTTACCCCCTCAGGGAGAAAACAGTCAATACTGCCAGCGTTGAAGCAGCGGCTGCAAATATTGGGGGCGATAACCTGGGTACAAGAGTATTCTGGGATATTCAGTGAGACTGTTAATTATTTAACGATTATGCAGATATTCTCCTGAGTTAAGGCTGACGAAAACTGATAAAATCTGAAATCTTCCGGATATAATAAAAAAAGGAACATAGAAACACTGAAAGATTCGTATTTTTGGATATACGGATATGAGTTTTAATATCATGATGTATCCTTTCTGTTTGGTGCAATCTTTTCTGATTACCAATTGTTTGTATTCAATGGTTTCAGCTATGGCCAGTTTTTACCCATACCATAATAATTTACTGAGATGAAAAAAGTCTGTTTATCCGGCATTTTGCTCTTATTGTTTATCAGTGTTCTGGCACAGACAGGACAAAAACCTTCCGGGCCGGCTCCGATGAAACCGGAAATGACTGAGTTCTATGAGCCGGAAGTCAGGGTTATTCAGCCGGGGACGGTACCGGGCATGGCTCCTTCCGATGCGATTATTTTGTTTGACGGAACTGACATTAACCGCGAATGGGAGGACAGTGAGGGAAAACCGGCCAGGTGGCTGGTCAGGGACGGGGCCCTGGTTTGTGTGAAGGGATCCGGAATAATCCGGACAAAAAGGAAGTTTAATGACTTTCAGCTTCACATTGAATGGAAAACCCCCTCTGAGGTTTCCGGCGACGGGCAGGGCAGGGGCAACAGCGGGGTTTTTCTCCAGGGCCTTTACGAAGTGCAGGTCCTTGACAGTTATAATAACCGCACATACAGGCAGGGACAGGCTGGCAGCATATACAAGCAGTATGCCCCGCTGGTAAACGCCTCCAGAAAACCCGGTGAATGGCAGACTTATGATATTATCTATACTGCTCCGCGTTTTTCGGCCGACAGCACAACATACTTCACACCCCCCCGTATAACGGTATTGCATAACGGGGTTCTGATCCAGAATAATGTCAGCCTGCGCGGACCTACCTTATATATCGGGATCCCCGAATATTCCATAGGGAAGCATGAGGCTGAACCTCTTGTCCTTCAGGATCATGGCGATCCGGTGGCATACCGGAACATCTGGATCAGGGAACTCTGAAGCATCCGGCAATAAATTGAATCAACTAAGTGATTAATAGTGATTATTTCAGAAATTGCTAATTTTACGTATCTTTCAATTCCACTTTAAACTTAAAATACCTTACAATGAAAGAAAATTCTAAAAACCTTACGCGACGCGATTTTATTGGAAAGACCGGCTCAGTGGCAGCTGGCCTTACAATACTTCCCGGCACTGTTATCAGCGGTTTCGGACATATTGCTCCCAGTGACAAGCTGAACATTGCCATAGTCGGAATAGGAGGGATGGGCAACTCGAACCTTAAAAATGTTGCACCTACCGAAAATATTGTAGCCCTGTGTGATGTTGACTGGGGATATTCCAAAAAGGTCTTTGAAGCCAATCCCAGGGCAAAAGCATACTGGGACTGGCGGAAAATGTACGATGAGATGGGTAAGTCGATCGATGCGGTGATGGTTGCCACAGCCGATCATACACATGCAATTGTTTCGGCACACGCCATAACCATGGGAAAGCATGTTTATCTGCAGAAACCGCTTACTCACTCTGTTTATGAATCAAGACTGCTGACCAGGCTGGCTGCAAAGCACAGGGTAGCCACACAAATGGGCAATCAGGGTTCATCAGATGAGGGCGTCAGTCAGACAATAGAATGGCTTCAGGCCGGAGAGATCGGTGATGTGAGAAAAGTGGAAGCTTTCACTGACAGGCCCATCTGGCCGCAGGGATTGAATACTCCTAAAGGTGAATGGGTTCCGGATACATTGAACTGGGATCTTTTTATCGGCCCTGCAAAAATGCGCCCCTACAACAGCCTCTACACCCCATGGAACTGGCGGGGCTGGTGGGATTTCGGCACAGGAGCCCTCGGCGACATGGCATGCCATATCCTCCACCCTGTATTCAAGGGACTGAAACTCCAGTACCCGATCAGGGTGCAGGGCAGCTCTACCCTGCTGCTTACCGATTGTGCGCCGAATGCACAGATGGTCACACTGGTATATCCAGAAAGAGTTGCTCCGAAGAATGCCAGAATGAAACTTCCGCAGGTGGAAGTCATCTGGTATGATGGCGGGCTTCAGCCTCCGAAACCTGCCGGATGGCCTGCAGGCAAAAACATGAACGACGCTGGCGGCGGTGTAATTTTCCACGGAACCAAAGACAAGCTTATCTGCGGCTGCTATGGAAAAGACCCATGGCTGCTCTCGGGCCGTAAACCGGTTGTTCCCAAAACGGAAAGAAGAATCGAAAATGCCATGAGAGGCGGACATGAAATGGACTGGGTACGGGCATGCAAGGAAAGTCCGGAAAGCCGCGTCCCGGCAAAATCCGACTTTGCTGAAGCAGGACCGTTCAACGAAATGGTTGTGATGGGCGTGCTCGCTGTCAGGCTTCAGGGCCTTAATAAGGAACTGGAATGGAACGGAGAAAAGATGGAATTCACAAATATCGGACGGGAAGAGAATGTCAGACTTACAATTTCAGATAACTTTGAGATAATTGACGGCGATCCCAGGTTCAACAGGCCCAATGTTACAATGAATGCATGGGAGTTTGCAACTGAAATGATCAGGCACAATTACCGCTCGGGCTGGTCGCTTCCCGATATGCCATAAAATCGATTTCATTAATTATTAAATTATCAGATATGAGATTGTTAAACATTTTTATTGCAGTTGCTTTGGTTTTAGGACTTTCATCATCGTGTGGTTCAAAAGGAAAGAAAACTGAAAAACAGGCTGAGTCCACCCAATCGGCAGCCGCTGAAAAAGAAGGATGGACAGTTCTCTTCGACGGAACATCCACTGCCGGCTGGCGGGGATACAATAAAGCAGCATTTCCCGAAAAAGGGTGGGAGGTTGTTGACGGAACGCTCCATTGCATCGGGTCCGGCGCCGGTGAAGCCGGCGGGTCGGGCGGTGACATCATCTATGACAAAAAATTCAGCAACTACGAGTTGTCACTTGAATGGAAGATCTCTTCAGGAGGGAACAGCGGTATTTTCATTCTGGCACAGGAAGTGCCCGGTGAGCCAATCTACAAATCCTCACCGGAGATGCAGATTCTTGACAACGACAGGCATCCGGATGCAAAACTTGGTGTAAACGGCAACAGAATGGCAGGATCATTATACGATCTCCTTCCAGCCGTACCCCAGAATACAAAACCTGCCGGTGAATGGAACCAGGTGGGAATATTATGCTACCAGGGTACTGTTGTTTTCAAATCGAACGGAGTAAATGTTGTTGAATTCCACCTGTGGACAGATGAATGGAAGAAAATGGTCGCAAATTCCAAGTTCAGGGACTGGGAATTATTCGTAAATCCGGCCAGGGAAGGATACATCGGCCTGCAGGATCACGGGAACGATGTTTGGTTCAGGAACATAAAGATCAAGGAAATGTAATTACATTAAACAGGATATCCTGTATGCGGGAACATCGCACGCCGGTGTTCCCGCTTTTTTTCAGATGCTGCCCTTCAGTCCTGTTTCATCTGCAACGGCCCGCATGCCCAGTATGCAATCACTTATCAGTTCGTCGGTTGTTACTCCGAGCATTGCGGCACCCTTTTCGATGATTTTCCTGTCGACCCCGGCGGCAAACCTCCTGTCGTTCCATTTCTTTTTTACTGATCTGACTTCCATGTCCAAAACACTCCTGGAAGGCCTGACTAGGGCGCTTGTGGCAACAAGCCCCGTCAGCTCGTCAATTGCAAAAAGAGTCTTTTCCAGGCGCGAGAGCGGTTCCACATCGGTTACAATGCCCCAGCCATGGCTTAAAACGGCCCTGATATAGTCCTCCGGCCAGTTGTTTTCCCTTAAAATCTTTTCCGTCATCCTGCAGTGCTGATCAGGATACATTTCGTAATCAAGATCATGGATCAGGCCAATAATACCCCACTTTTCTGCATCTTCTCCAGCTTTTGCAGCCATGTGGCGCATTACACCCTCCACTGCATATGCGTGCTTCAGAAGGCTGTCAGTCTTGTTGTATTTTTCAAGCAATGCATGAGCCCCTTCCCGGGTTGGAATTTGTGCATCAGTCATATGAGTTGTTTTAATTTCTCCGTGTAAAACCCCTGATTCAGCGTCGCATCCTGATCACCGGTATCACCTTGAAAATCCGTTTCCCCCGCACCGAAAGAAGATACATTGAAGCTCCCAGTTCCGGAATTGAAAGTTCAATGTGATTCTCCCCGGGAATAATTTCATGATATGAGGTCATTACGTCTTTTCCGGCAAGATCCGTAAGGCTGATGGCTACCCTGCAGGAGATATTGGATGTAACGGAAACATTCAATCTTTCCTCAAACGGATTTGGATAGGCATTGACATCTTCCTCAAGCTCCGAGTTTTTAATTCTGATACTGAGCGTGTCGTTTAACAGGTTATCATCTCCGTTGCCATAGGCATATACCATAAGGTCGTATATGCCGTTCCTGTCAAGATCAGCCTTGATATCAAAGGTCACTGTAACAGAATCCTGATTGGGGTAAAGGATCTCTGGGAAAAACTGCCGGACCGGCATACTGTTATTCACCCGATAGGCGAGATTGAATCCGGGCAAAGTGTCACGGCCCTGGTTCAGAAGCCTGACAGTGACAATTTCCAGGCCTAAAAGGCTCTGTTGAGAAGGGTTGATAATTCTTGCAAGCTCCAAATCACGTTTAACATATCTCAGCGGAACTGAACCTGAAAAATCAATGAGATCCACCCATGCACAGTCCGCTCCCTGTGACACCGAGTTGTCTTTTTTATAGACCCACTCCATAACATTTATTCCGGCAGGGACATTAACAGCTTTCCTTATCCACGGAGTCTCGCCTGAGGCCTTCAACATCTCCAGACCATTCAGCCTGAACTGTAAATAATCGTAATTCAACTCTGATGACACCTTGTAATAAAAAGTCAGCGAATCGTCTCCAGGGTAAAAGGTCCTGATCCTTAGGGTGGTGGTTCCGTTATGGCCAATTGTGCCCGACCGCGCCGACATATTGCCGTCATGGGAATCAGCCCGTGTGACCTGCCATGGAACAGGATCGTGGTTGATCCATGGAAAAACATTGAAACCTGATGATTCAAAACTCTCCCTTACCCTTCCCACCCTGAGGGTGAAATCCCTGTTTACTATATACGGATCGCAGTCGAGGGTTGAAAGAAGAGGGATGTACTCCCCAAACAAAGCTGTTTCAGATAGTTTTACCCTTACAGAGATGAATGAATTTTTGCCAAACTCCAGGATCCCTGATTTAATATTGTAATCGGGAACGGTCAGCACTGAATTTAGATTCCTGATCTCGAATAATCCGGAAACGTCACTGGAACCATGATTCCGGATCTGGAACACCAGGTCAAATGTTTCACCGGGTTCAGCTATGGAATTGTTGTTCCCTTCGGCTGAGTCATCAACCACACAATTCACAATTTCAAGGATCGGCGCATGAACTGTTAAGTCGGTTTTTACCTTTTTCTCTCCCTTGTCGTCCCTGAGTAGAAGTTCGAAGGTAATTATTCCCTGATCAGGAACTTCATCGGCTATTCTTATTTCAAGTCTGTTGCGAAGCTCGATTTCGGATTTCCCCCTGAGAGTTCCGATAGTTGTATTGCCTTTTACAATTGTGACCCAGGGCGATGAAGATGTTATGCGTGCAGAAAGATTCGTTGCATCTGTTTCTCCCAGATTGCTTATTGTAAAGTTCAGAAAAACAGTCTCTCCGTAATCCGCTCTTTGGTTATTGTTGCCCAGGCTGTCAATCAGGGAGGTTTTGCTTAGATTTAAGAACTCCCCGGCAATATTGGAGAAGTAAATTGTTTTGATCAGGGGTATTTTATTCTGGCCGGTAATCACCACAAGACACGAATCGTTGTTAATATCAGGGAAATCCATTACCGCAGACCCGGAGGGGCTCAGGAAGGATGCATCAAGCAACTGGCCCCGGCGCGATACTGCCATGTATGAAAAGGGCTCACCCGTTACTGGGAGTGACCGTATTCCTGCCGGCAGGGTGTCGGGGATTGAAATATTGAATTTTCCGGGAGTTCCTATATAAGGGGTGACACTGGGATCACCGATTAATGAATAGGTTTCCCAGTAATACTTTTTACGCAGGGAAGAAGTTGAGCTGACTGCGAGGTTGCCGGCAAAATTTATCTGGCCCATCGTTGTATACCAGTCGGAGGGAGTTTCTCCATGGGTGTGGAACAACCGGTCGTAAGCCCCCAGACCGGTTTCGCCGTATTTCGGATCTGAACCCGGTATGCCGGCCCCTACTGCCCAGTTGAAGTCCTCATCCCAGTAAGAGTCGTTGGAGCATCCGATAAACCCGATCGCCCCTTTGTTTGATGCAAGGACGAACCTGTTGCCAAATGAACTTGAATCATTGAACTGTGCCGTCCGGCAGGCATTGCTTATTATAAAGGGATACATGCTTTCATTCTTCAGTTTCCTGATGTCCTCCGTTTTAAATTCCAGGTGGAGCCACCCTGACTTGATCCCGTGCCCGGTGTAATTAATGAATGATAACCCGTTGTTTATCAGCTTCATCACTGAATCCTTCCTGGTGTGCCCGTCAGGATAGTAAAAATGGAAGGATTCTATCCTGTTTTCCCGCTTCAGATAATTTGAAACCGCATATTTGATGTGACCATTCATGTAACCCGCATAATTCTCATCCTTTCCGGCCAGTGCCAGTGTCCTTGAATAGAACGTATTTGATTCGGCGAATGCGAATTTCTCATACTGTATTATCTTATTCATCACAGATTTTACTTCTGTGGTGTCGGAAGCAGGTATCCTGCCGATGAACAAATCGGGAACATAATCACCCTCTCCGTCAAACTCACCGTAGTACATGTCGCTTATATTGACGGAACCAAATGCCGGAATCCTGGCAACGTCCCCTATTATCAGAAGATAGTCAGGAGAATTTCCTGAAGCTTTCAGAGAATTGTAAGCAGCAGCTATTGAACCTTTTACTTCTGCAGGGGTTTTACCCGTGCCTCCCGTATAAATAACCGTGATCCTGAACCCCTTCTGGGTTTTCCATAAAATGAAGGGCTTAAGATGTTCCCTGAAAGCAGTGTCGCTGACAATTATCATACCAACCGGTTTAGTTGAGTAACCGGTAATAAGATTATCCGGATAGTAATTAAGAATGCCTTTTTCAAGTACCTGATTAAACGGGGATGATTCATAACCTGAGGATTTTGACAGGCTTGCCGGTTCGCCCGGAAATGTTATTTCTATCCTCATCGAAGTGATAATCTCAAGATGATTTGTCGACGGATCATATTTTACCGGCGAAATGATAAGGTTTGATATTCCCTTTTCCCTTATTTTGCCCAGATATTCAATTCTTACAGTGTCGGATTGTATTATTCCGGCAGAGGCATAGGCTTTTTTGTCGATTGTAAATTGCCGCCTGCCCGTGTCTGTCTTCTTTGACTCCCCGTATTGTGCAGGCATCAGAATGCCTCTAATGTCCTTGTCTGAAGGTTTGACCCTGGTTGATTGAACATTGCTGATCCTGATGGCGGCCGTACTTCCCTCAGGAACTGAAATCAGCCTTTGAAAAACAGGTAATTCAGGCTTGCCGGGATCCGTGCTTAAATTGTGTCCGGGAACCGATATGCGATAGAAGCTGCCATTCTCATCTGACAGAGTAGAGATGTTAAGTTCTGATAATGAGTAATTTATCAGTATTGATCTGCGGTCGGGCAGGATATTGGTTTCCTGCAAATCACCTTTGAACTGGTATTTGTGAAATTTCCCTGTCTGGCCTGGAAGCGATGCCGGAATAAACAGGAAAAAAATTAATAAATTTGATACTCCACGCTTATATGAAAACATCAATGTTAATTAATTAACACTGCAACCATGGTTCAGTCTGCAAGTTATTGAAAATTCCGATTCATACCCGGAGTAAAACACAAAGATAATGTAAAAGGTTCATGTATATTTGTATTGTGAGTTTAATATGCAATATGATGGAAATGAAGTCAGGGATTCAGATATTAATAAGTTTAACAATAATTTATTTTTCAATGACAGCTTCTGTTTTTTCCAGTAAGACGCCTGAAGTTGACAGAATTCAAACTTCAGCCGGCGATGTTGAACTATTCTTCATCGGCCATGGCTCACTGATGTTCAGGCATGGGGGTTATGTCATTCACATTGATCCCGTGAGCAGTTCCGGAAGCTATGAAGGGCTGCCTGCTGCGGACCTGATTCTGGTTACTCATGAGCACTATGATCATCTTGACCCTGAACTGATCGGAAAACTGCGGAAAAAGGAAACCGTTCTTATCTGTAACCCTGCATCTGCCCCGAAAATGCCCGGATGCAGGATCATGAAGTCAGGCGACAGGACGATCATCAATAATGTCACAATTGAAGCCGTGCCTGCCTACAACATTGTGCATGAGCGTGCCAAGGGCCAGCCGTTCCATCCCAGGGGATCAGGGAACGGATATGTTATTTCAATAGCAGATAAACGATTCTATGTTGCCGGAGATACTGAGAACATTCCTGAAATGAAAAACCTCAGGAATATTGATGTGGCATTCCTCCCCATGAATCTGCCTTACACCATGACACCTGCAATGGTTGCCGATGCGGCAAAAGCATTTAAACCCGCAATTCTTTATCCGTACCATTACGGAGACACAAATACAGCAGAGATTGTGAGACTGTTGAAAGATACGGGAACAGAGGTGAGAATCAGGGATCTGAAATGACCAGCCCTGCTGAGATGCAAGGCCGTATCACCACATAACTCCTTTGATTCTTATTTATGGCCGTTCTCGATTGTTTCCCTTATTATGTTCTTGAGCTGCAGATATGAGGTGACCACGCGAATATCCTTGTTGTCATTGATTACATTCGGCGGCGGATTGAAAAGGATTCCCATTTCAGCCTGCCTGAGCATTGAAATATCATTATATGAATCACCAATGGCAATAACCTGGTAGTTTAGCTCCTGCATCTTCATCACCACCATCTTCTTGGCATCATTCTGGCGAAGGTTGAAGTCGGTGATATTGCCGTTGCCGTCGATTGTGAGATGATGGCAGAACAACAGGGGCCAGCCCATTTTCTGAAGCAGAGGATCGGCAAATTCCCTGAAAGTGTCGGATACAACTATCATCTGCAGACGTCCGTGGAGCCATTCGATAAAATCCTGTGCACCGGGTATCAGTTCGAGAAGAGATATCACTTTCTGAATGTCGGTGATGGTGATCCCGTGGTGTCTGAGTATCTCCAGCCTTCTTGTCATCAGGGCACTGTAATCGCTTATGTCGCGCGTGGTCAGCTTCAATTCATCTATTCCGGTCCATCTCGCTACGTTTATCCATACCTCCGGTACCAAAACTCCCTCCAGATCGGTGCAAACAATGTACATTTTTCTAAGTTTCTGTTTAATTAGTAATATTTTTCAATAAAGCTTTTAAAGACATTGTAATCATTTTCCAGCGAAATATATTCCTCTGCGGCACTTTCAACGGCAGCCAGGGATTCGGGCAGCATGATCCCGGCTCCTCTGACTTTCAGTATTTCTTCCATGAATTTTGCCGGATGTGCCGTTTCGAGAACGCAGCAAAGCCTTTCATCGACCCTGAAACCGGGCTCTGAGCCAATGAACTTCTCCAGGCCTTTCCATGCAACGGCTCCATGAGGTTCAAGGATGACGCCTGAACGATCGTAACACGATTTTATGGTTTCACGTGTCTCATTGTCATTCACACCGACTGCATACATGATCCCGCGCATTCTGTTCAGATCAGGCTCTGTCCCGAATTCACCCCTGTCGTTCATATTTCCGCCGAAGAATGCCACTATTCTTGCAAGATTGCTCGGGTGACCAACATTCATTGCACTGGAAATACAGTTCCTGGAGGGGGAGAGCGGAGTATACTTCCCGGACCTGAAGTATTCCGGTACTTCATCGTTCTCATTTGTCGAAACAATGAATTTCTTCACCGGAAGTCCCATCCGCCATGCGGTAAGCCCCCCTGCAAGATTCCCGAAATTCCCGCTGGGCACACTGAAAATTATATTTTCATCCCTTTCGCCGCAAATCCTCGACCAGGCCCAGAAATAATATACCGACTGAGGAAGCAGCCTTCCTATATTGATGGAATTTGCCGACGACAGGTTTTTTCCGGTAAGATCCTGGTCCATAAAGGCTCTCTTGACCAGGGCCTGGCAGTCGTCAAATTTGCCGTCGATTGCAAGCACCTGTATATTGTCGTGCAGCGTTGTCATCTGTTTTCTTTGAATATCAGTGACCTCAGCCGACGGGTATAATATGATCACACGGATGTTCTTCATCCCGTGGAAAGCATTGGCCACGGCGCTTCCCGTATCGCCGGAGGTTGCCGTAAGGATGACAATGTGCCTGTTCTCACGGTTTAGGAAATACTGCATCATCCTGCTCATGAACAGGGCAGCAAAGTCCTTGAATGAGGCAGTGGGCCCCCTGTCAAGCCGCATGATGTTGTACCTGCCGTCAACAGCTTCAACCGGAACCTCAAAATCGTAGATTTCATTGCAAATTCCGGCAATGTCATCCATTCCTGCCTCCCCGTAAAGCAGCTTCCCCAGGATGTGAGAAGCTGTTTCAGCATATTCTTTCCCTCTGAATGATTCCAGTTCATCGCGGGAAACAGACGGCAGCTGCTGCGGCATGTACAATCCGCCGTCGGGCGCCAGCCCTTTCATCAGGGCCTCCCTGAACGTAACTCCGGGCGAATTGAGATTTGTTGAGTAATATAGATTCCGGATAGTCAAAACATGCGGGGATTAAACATTTACAACCCTCATTATGTCGGCAAAAACTCCGGCAGCGGTTACATCTGCACCGGCACCGTACCCTTTGATGACCATCGGAAGTTCGCGATACCGCTCGGTGGTCAGCAGTACGATATTGTTACTGCCTTCGAGGTGGTAGGATGGATGGGATGAATCAACAGTTATCAGTTCAACGCTTGCCCGGCCCTGATCCATGATTGCATAGAACCTCCATTTTTTATTCAGGCGCACAAGCTCCCTGCGCTCTTTTTCAAATACTGCGTCGTGTTCCCTGACCTTTTCATAAAAACTGGTCAGGCTCCCCTTGAAACAACTCTCCGGAAGAAATTTCTTCACCACAACGTCCTTTTCCTCAACCGGATACCCTGCTTCACGCGATAGTATCATAATTTTCCTGACAACATCGGTGCCGCTCAGGTCAATCCTTGGATCAGGCTCGGAGATGCCTTTTTCTTTTGCCATCCGGATTGCGGAACTGAGAGGCACTTCAGGGCTTATTGTATTGAAAATGAAGTTAAGAGTGCCTGAGAGTACTGCCTCGATCTTAAGGATCCTGTCTCCGCTTACAACAAGATCGCTGATGGTTTTAATAACCGGCAGACCGGCACCTACGGTGGTCTCATACATGAACCTCACACCCCTTTCACCTGCCAGGGCTTTAAGCCTTCTGTAATAGGAATATTCCGCTGAACAGGCAATTTTGTTTGCCGCCACGATTGATACATATTTCTCCAGGACATCCCCGTAAATGGCTCCGACCTTTGCATCAGCAGTGCAATCAATGAATACTGAATTCCGCAGATTTAGTTTTGCCATCTGGCTAACAAAAAGACCGATATCACTCTTTTCTCCCCTGGAGCCCAGAAGATCCATGCATTTGTCGAGGGGAATGAATTTCCCGTCCGTCAGCATATGCCTGGAATTTATCAGGCCCGCAAGATTCAGTTTCAGATTATGATCCTTCAGAAGAATGTCATGCTGTTTCTGAAGCTGCCTGATCAGGCTTGAACCAACATTTCCGGTACCGGCAATGAAAAGATGCAACTCTTTGTACCTTGAAAGAAAGAAACCGTCATGAATAACATTCAGGGCCCGCTTGAGATTCTCGTTCCTGATTACAACCGAAATGTTTAATTCGGATGAACCCTGAGCTGTGGCAATAACGCTTATACCATTCCTGCCCAGGGATCTGAAAAGAATTGCCGATATCCCGGGTGTGTTCTTCATCTTTTCCCCGACTATTGCAATTATTGACAGATCGCGTTCTATAAGTACCTTGAGCTCCCTGCTGAATGATATCTCACGGCTGAACTCCTGGTTTATTGCCTCCGAGGCCTGCCTGGTATACTGCGGATCGATGGCAAAGGTTATTGAGTATTCCGATGAGGCCTGTGTGATGAGTACAATGTTTATATTTCTTTTTGCCAGGGCGCCGAAAAGCCTCATCGATGTTCCCGTAACACCGACCATTGCAGTGCCCTGGAGTGTAATAAGATCTATGTGGTCAATGGAGGAGATTCCTTTTATCGGACTTATTGTGCCGTTTGTGGATTTTTCGCTTATAATTGTGCCTTCAGCCTTTGGGTTGAATGAATTTTTTACATATACCGGTATCTGCTTTTTATACACCGGACGAAGGGAAGGGGTGTAAATGACTTTTGCCCCGAAATGTGACAATTCGATGGCCTCTGAATAGGTCAGCGACCGAATGGCATATGCCTTTTCCACTTTTTTGGGATCGGCTGTCATGAACCCGTCAGTGTCGGTCCATATTTCGAGTGCATCTGCATTAATGGCCGCAGCAATTATGGCCGCAGTATAGTCAGAGCCCCCTCTGCCAAGTGTGGTTGTTTCACCTGTTGAAGTGCTGGCGATGAATCCCGGAACACAGTACAGACTGTTTTTTTCAATAAATCTTTTTCCTGTCAGTTTGTTTGAAGCTTCAAAGTCCACGGCAGCATTGCCGAAATTATCATCAGTCCTGATTATTTCCCGTGTGTCGACAAGAATACACCTGTCGAAAATCAATGAGAATATCTGTGCCGAGATCCTCTCTCCAAAGCTGAGGACTTTATCGAGTGAGTATTTGCTCAGTTCCCTGACCAGGAATATCCCGTTCAGAACCTCCTTCAGCTCATCAAAGTATTCTTCAATCTTTTTCAGGGCTGCAGCCAGATTCTGCCCTGCCAGCAGATCCCTGGCATATGAAATATGACGATTGTACAATTCTCCAAGGCTGTTGCTGTACTCAGGATCATGAAGAGAAGCAAGTTCGCTTGTTTTTTTCAGGGAATCAGTAACTCCCTCAAAGGCAGAAACAACGGCTATACATGGTAAAGATTCCTGTTCAATTATCTTTTTCACACTCCTTATTCTTTCAGGAGTGCCTATTGACGACCCGCCAAATTTCAAAACCTTCATAAGTCGTAAAATGATTTCTTTAACATCTCAGGCGAGCCTGAAATTTAAAAACACAAAAATAGCAAAAATCAGGAAAGATATCTGATCAGTTGAATTTATTAACCAAACAAACCTGTCTGACTTGAAACAGATGAGTATGATCCTTGTATTACTAACAGATCAGTTTTCTGATGATGCTTTCTCCAGTCTCTTTAAAATGGAAAAGATGAATGTTGCTGACAGCAGACAGCATACTATGAACACAAGCCAAAGGGTTCCAAGGGCAACCCTGTCCCATAGCAATGTGCCAATAAACAGAAGCTTGTTGCCGACAGCTGTTGCCAGCAGCCACCCGCCCTGCATCAGACCCTGGAACCTGGACGGAGCAACCTTTGACACAAAGGACAAGCCCATTGGACTGAGGAAGAGCTCAGCAATCGTCAGTACCAGGTAACTGCTCATCAGCCAGTACGGAGACACCCTGTCGGCGTCGGAAACAGGGGCGCCTGCCAGGGAAAGGGGCGATGGCGCATGTACTGACGCTATAAGGATGATAATAAAGCCAACGGAAGCAATTATCATTCCTATACCTATCTTTTTTGGTGTCGACGGTTCTATCCCTTTCCTGTTCATCCACGCGAATGCTCCCATAACCGGGAAGGTAAGCGCCACGATAAACAGCGGATTGAATGACTGGAACACCTCCGGTGCAATGGAATTCCTTGATCCGAATGGTTCCAGGTACCTCTTCAAAATAGTTGTAAGGTCAAATCCGGTCATATAGAAGGCTGCAAGCCAGAAAGAGACAAGAAATAATACTCCACCCGCTATCTTGTGCCTTGTTTTGATGTTTTTATAAAGCAGGATCACAATCCCCGCGATGGATCCGATCACAGCGAGAATTGAGGGGAGCGTGAAAAACAGGTTTGTGAAGGGGCCGACCTGTTTAAGGGTGTAATCCCGTGCAAACAGTGTAAGTGTTAATCCGTTCTGATGAAAAGACATCCAGAAAAAGATGACCACGATAAATACCAGGATAAGGGAGGTTATTCGAGCCCGTTCTTCCTTACGTGAAGTCAGAATGATCCAGGTAACGAATGCGGCGAAAACCCCGAAAGCAAAACCTGCTGCCCATCCGACCTGCCTGATGAAGTGAAGTCCGAATGCAGTGACCACCATGGCAGCAATGGCCGCAATGAACGGCACTGGCCTGAATTCGATTTTTTCAGAAGATACCGATGCGGTTTTAACTTCCTTCGAGGGAAGGAGCCTGTTGAAAATCACATAAACCAGAAGCGATATTATCATGGCAACAGCTGCAATGCCGAATGCATAATTGTATCCTTTCGAAAAAACATCGAGATACCCCGAGGCAAAGGCCTGCAGGTCAGAGACAGGTCCCCTGAGGCTGACATTATCTGCAAGCTGCTGCAAAACGGCAGCATCCGGAAGCGTTCCCTTAATGTACCGGTGGCAAAGTGCCGGAAGACTTGCATCATGGGCGAATCCATTGACCCTGAGCCACCAGTTGCGCATTCCGTTTGCCGCAAAGGGAGCAAAAAACGCTCCTACATTTATTCCCATGTAAAATATCATGTACGCGGTATCCCGCAGTTTTGAGTACGCCGGGTCATCATACATCTGCCCGACAACCGCCTGGAGGTTGCCTTTGAACAATCCATTGCCAAGGGCAATGGTCATCAGGCCAATGATAGTGACGGTAAGCGACATGCCCGGAACGGCCATCACAACATACCCCGCAAACATTATTACAATGCCCGAAAGAATTACCAGCTTGTATTTTTTTGTTGAATCAGCCAGGATCCCGCCAATGAGGGCAAGTGCATATATGGCAAAATAGAACCAGCTGTATATGTCGCCCGCCTCCCTTGCAGGAAGATCATATTTTGCCTGTAAAAACAATACCAGGATGGCCATCATGGTATAAAAGCCAAACCTTTCTCCCATGTTTGAGAAAAAAGCAACCAGCAAGCCTTTCGGATGATTCTTTAGCATATGCTTCTGTTTTAGCGGTTAAGGATCTGCAGGAAAAAATTAGTATTAATAATCAGAAAATCAGGTTTGTCACAAATTGTTGCTGTTTCAAGGCGGAAACAAATATATTATATCTTTTTTACAGTAAAAAATCAACTTAATTTTAATTACCGGAGTAAGATCTTAATTTTGCAGATAATTGAACAGCAAATGAAGATATTCACCTGTGAACAGATAAAGGAGATTGATGAGGTTACCATCAGGACTGAGCCCGTTTCCTCCTTTGACCTGATGGAAAGAGCCGCCGGTCAGCTGCTCCTGTGGTATATGAAGGCTTTCGACAGGTCCCGCAGAGTGCTGGTCTTTGTGGGCCCTGGCAACAACGGGGGAGATGGCCTTGCTCTTGCCAGAATGCTGGCACTGAACAGGTATAATGTTGGTGTTTATTATCCTGTCGTTTCAGAAAAAACTTCTCCCGAATGGAAGTTAAACCACCAGAAGCTCAGGCAGGAGACAAATGTTCCTTTCATCTCCGTCTCCCGGATGGATCAGATACCCGGTTTTCGCCCCGATGATGTCCTTGTCGATTCAATATTCGGATCCGGACTGACCAGGCCGGCAGAGGAACTGGCATCGGATCTTATCAGATTAATTAACCAGACCGGGTGTACAATAGTATCCATTGACGTTCCCTCCGGCCTTTTTGGAGAAGACAACGGGAAGAACGACCCGCATTCAATAGTTATGGCCGACTACACGCTGACTTTCCAGTTTCCCCGGCTTTCGTTCATGTTTGCCGAGAATGCCAAGTATACGGGTGAGTGGATCGTGCTTCCAATAGGCCTGAGCAGCAAGGCGATTAATGATACTGAAACGCCTTATTCCTTTGTACAGGCAGATGCCCTGGCAACTTCCCTGAAAGTCAGAAAGAGATTCGACCATAAAGGTATTTACGGGCATGGTATGCTTATTGCCGGTTCAAGGGGAAAAATGGGAGCGGCTGTTCTTGGTGCCAAAGCCGCATTGAAAACAGGCATCGGCCTGCTTACCTGCCACGTGCCGGGTACAGGCAATCAGATAATGCAGACCTGCGTTCCGGAAGCCATGTCGCAGTCTGATATCAGCACCGGGGTTATTTCGGAGATTCCCGGAACAGATCAGTTTGATGCAATTGGCATCGGTCCGGGCATTGGCACCGATCCGCTTACGCAAAAGGCTTTCCAGTCGGTGCTCCTTAACAGGTCGATCCCGGTTGTGATCGATGCGGATGGACTTAATATCCTGGGATCCAACAATAAATGGTTATCGGTGCTGCCGGAGAAGACTGTTCTTACCCCGCATCTGAAGGAATTTGAAAGAATGGCCGGAAAATCGGAGAATGGGTATATGAGGCTCGAAAAACAGATCCGGTTTTCTGCAAAATATAATTGCGTGGTTGTCCTGAAAAGCGCCTTGACTTCTGTTTCCACTCCCGACGGCAGGGTGTCATTTAACAGTACCGGTAATCCGGGCATGGCAACCGCAGGCAGCGGAGATGTGCTTACGGGAATGATCCTTGCACTTCTGGCCCAGGGATACTCCCCTGAAAATGCCGCCGTCATCGCCGTTTACCTGCACGGACTTGCAGGAGATATCGCTGCTGAAAAAACCAGCTTCGAGTCATTAATTGCCTCCGACATAATTGAAAATATCGGAAACGCTTTCAGACACCTTAAAGCATCCGTATGAAACCAACAATGTGAGCAAAAGAAATAAACCCTGAATATTGTTTTGAATACATTCCTGTAATCACCGTAAACAGAAAAATATGAAAGTGCAATCCAGATTCATCATCCTTTTTTCACTGGCAGTTTTCGCCACCGCCTGTTCAACTTCGGGAAAACTTAAAGAGACGGGAGCCGTTGTTAATCCCCTGTCGGAGAATATGGCCTTTTCCGACGGATCACTTGTTTATGGCCTCCCCCTCTCGGTTCTTGACATTAAAATTGACGCGGTACGGATTATTGAAAAGCCCGGGCCGTATGCACGCTTTGCAGAAGACTACCTGGGCCTTAGGGATGTGATAAAAAATGAGCGTGAATACTGGAAAATAAGGACCATTACTGTCAGTTCACATTCCGAACTGGATCCGTCGCAATTTTATATGATTGAGGCAGATAATATTTTCCGGACAAATGTGCTTGCCTTTAAAAAAGAGGGACTGATTCTCGATCTTAATCCCGAACTCTACAACAACGGTTCCAGGTCTCCTGCCGGAGTTCCTGCAGATTACAATTCATCACGACTCTTTGATCTGGGAGCCGATGAATATTTTCAGGAACGGCGCGATACCGTCTATAAAGTTGTAAGCGTGGATACCGCTTTTATCCGGATCCCGTATCTGGTTGAAAAAAAGCAGAAACTTTCATATGATCAGCTGGCAGAAAGAGCTGCCAGGCGGCTGATGGAAATGAGGGACGGCAAGCACCTTATACTCACCGGAGAAACCAATGTGTTCCCCCAGAATGAATTTGCAATAAACGAAATGAACCGGATGGAAAAGGAATATACCGATCTGTTTGCAGGTAAAATATGGAGGGAATCCCATTCTTTTCAATACCAGATCATTCCTGAAAAAGGAGCAACGGGCAAACAGATAACCATCTGCAGGTTCTCCGAAACCGGCGGACCAACTGCCTCGGCCGGCGAATCAGGTATTCCGCTGATGATTGATTTCCTTCCCGGGTCGAAGACCAGGCGCCTGGAAGTAATTAACAGGAACACTCCCTCATCCTCCAGGAAATCAAGGAACGACAAGCTTTACTACAGGGTTCCCGAAGTAGTGCAGATAAAAGTTACTTACGGGGGTGAACTTCTGAACAATACCAGGCATCTTATTTACCAGTTCGGAGAAGTTGTTCAGATGCCTTCAAATTTTGTTATCGGTAAATAATTTCATTTACTGGATCTTCCCTTTGAAGCTGCGCTGGTAATCTTCCCATTTCTGGGACAGATAGGCCTGATCGGCGAAAAATGACAAAAGCATCTCCATGTCTTTGGGCTGCCTGAATCCGGGCACCGGAGATATGGAGAACTGATTGTCCTGCCTGGTGAGAAACACCACTGTGGGATACGACAGCTGACCCTGCAGGAGTGCAATTGCAAGCTGATGAGTCCTTCCGCTTTTCCCGTCATTCACAAAGGTTTGACCGAGAAATGAAACGCTTTCTTTTCCCTCAGCATTGAATTTTACCGGATAAAACCTGGTATTCAGTATTTCTGCAATCACATTGTTTGTGAACGTTTCCTGGTCCATCTTCTTGCACCATCCGCACCAGTCTGTATAGGTGTCAATAAAGATTGGCCTTGGCGACTGGCTGCTGAGCCTTTCTGCTTCCTGAATAGAGTACCATTTTACCTGGGCATTCTGGGAATAGGCAGATAAGGTTATTGCTGCCAGAAATATTAATGCTGTTATCTTCTTCATATCTTATTATCTAAACGAAACTCCGGTCAAAATAAATCATTTTTTTTAATCCGGATACCCGAGTCTGAACTTTTACTTTTTAAACAAAGCAATGGTGAAAATGTTCGATAAACTCGCACCTGACGGAAGCAGCATTAAAATATTTTTTACATTTGACGTTTCTGAAACTCATCGATTGAACATATGGAAACTTTAAGAAAAACATTGCGCGATTCCAGGAGCGCCAGGTGGATTGCGCTTGCAATCGTATCATTCACCATGCTTTGCGGTTATTACCTGACGGATGTAATGGCTCCGCTGAAACCTCTGCTTGAAAAGGAACTGCTGTGGAACAGCACTGAATATGGCTTCTTTACCAGTGCATACGGATGGTTTAACGTGTTCCTGCTGATGCTGATTTTCGGTGGTATTATACTCGACAGAATGGGTGTGCGGTTCACCGGAAAAATGGCAACAATCATCATGGTGATCGGAACCGCGATTAAATTCTGGGCAGTATCAACCCACTCTCTCGACGGTTCTGAAATTCTGGGAATGAAAGCGCAGGTTGTGATTGCCGGCCTGGGATTCGCCGTATTCGGTGTGGGAGTCGAGGTTGCCGGAATAACTGTTTCCAAGATTATTGTCAAATGGTTCAAGGGAAAGGAGATGGCGCTGGCCATGGGGCTGGAGATGGCCACAGCCAGGATAGGAACAACCCTTGCAATGGTGTCATCCGTACCGATTGCACGTGCACTTAACGGCGTTTCAAAGCCGATACTTGTCTGCCTCATCATGCTGTGCATCGGAATAATTGCGTTCTTCCTCTATGCAGTGATGGATAAAAAACTTGACCGGTCGCTCGAGCTGGCCGCAGCTGAAAATAAGGAGACTGAAACCGAGGAATCATTTAATGTGAGGGACATTTTCAATATCATCACCAACAAAGGCTGGTGGTACATTGCCATTCTTTGCGTACTGTTCTACTCGGCTGTTTTTCCATTTCTCAAATACGCCACCGACCTTATGGTCAATAAATTCAATGTCAGTCCCGACCTTGCAGGAATAATTCCCGGGATGCTGCCCTTCGGAACCATGATTCTTACCCCGCTGTTCGGAAACATGTACGACAGAAAGGGAAAAGGAGCCTCAATCATGCTGCTGGGTGCCCTGCTTCTGATCTTTGTGCATGCAATGTTTTCAATTCCATTCCTTACTTCAACCCCGCTGGCAATAGCACTGATCATAATTCTCGGAATAGGCTTTTCACTTGTGCCTTCAGCAATGTGGCCGTCAGTTCCGAAAATAATTCCGGAAAAACAGCTGGGTACCGCCTATGCCATGATTTTCTGGGTTCAGAACATAGGATTAATGGGTGTTCCGGCCCTTATTGGCTGGGTGCTCAATAAATACTGTATCATGGGAACTCACCTGATCGACGAAGCAGAGGTGCCAAGCTACAACTATACCCTGCCCATGATAATATTCACCTGCTTTGGCATCGTTGCGTTTGTTTTCGCCCTGCTGCTGAAGGCGGAGGACAAAAGGAAAGGGTACGGCCTTGAATTACCAAATATCAAGAAGTAAAGATGATGAAACCGTTAATGGATAACTGTGATCATCATTTGATCAATGTGAATAATGCAGTAACAATAAAAAACAGAATTGTATGAGTACGAATGAATTTGAAAAGGCAAAAATCTTCAGCTTCCCTGAGTCCATTGAATATTCCGATGGGGGAATAGTGAGTAAAACCGTTCTGAAGAAACCAACCGGAAACATTTCTCTTTTTTCCTTCGCTTCGGGTGAAGGATTAAGCGAGCATACAGCACCATTTGATGCAATGATTCAGGTGGTGGAGGGAAAAGGCGAAATCATAATCGGAGGTGAGTCTTTTTTTCTCAGTTCCGGCAAGGTGATAATCATGCCGGCAAATATACCGCATTCGGTAAAAGCTGTGGAAAAGTTCAAGATGGTTCTTACGATGATCAGAAGCAACTGATCCGGCACGAACATTCGCCCGGGCTGCAGGTAAAGGACTTCCGGTTTTTCCTGCTGTTATCCTGTAATCAGGCCAGTTTTATCAGGATGGATTTAATGATATCGGTTACATCTTCCTCTTCATCAACGCATCTTTCAAGCCTTTCCAGTATCTTGTTGTTTTTAAGGATCTCAACAGGGTTGGATTCTTTCTCAAACAACTCGGAAACTGCCTCGAAGTACAGCTCATCCGCCTGATGTTCAATATCCGTCACCCGGTTGCAGGCCCGGGTAATTTCTTCCTTATTGGCAACGGCATCATTCAGGCAGATGACGCAGGTATTGATCTCACCGGTTGCTTCCAGGATCATCTGGGCCAGCTGGCCGCAAACCGGCATAATGGTTTTGGGCTTGTAAAGGCAGATTGTCCTGCTGATGCCGTTTATTGAATCAACAACATCATCAATGCCTCCGGCAAGTTCATGAATATCTTCACGATCGAAAGGAGTTATGAATGTTTTGTTGAGTTGTTGAAATATTTTATCAGTGATCTGGTCTCCTATATGTTCAACTTCCTTGATCTGCCTGTTGATCCTCTCATGATCATCGAGTTCAGTGCTGGACAACAGCTCGTTAAGAAGCTCTGCGGCTTTTACCAGGTTCTTTGCATCTTCCACGAACAACGGGAAGAAAGAATGATCTTTCGGGACAAAGAATTTTAGGAGTTTATCAATATTCATATTGATCTGTTTTAAGTTTCAGTTTGATCATTATCCCAGCGGATAGAACCATGCCAGGAAATAATACATTATTCCGCCAATAACTGCCGAGACCGGAATGGTGAGAATCCATGCCCAGAAGATATTCCTGGTTACGCCCCATTTTACGGCTGAAAGGCGTTTCTGCGCCCCAACCCCCATAATGGCACCTGTAATTGTATGCGTGGTACTTACAGGTATGCCCCAGTGCGTGGCGCCAATGAGTGTAAGCGTACCGGCTGCTTCGGCACAAAACCCCTCGAAGGGCTTCATTTTTGTTATTTTCTGGCCCATGGTCTTAACAATCCGCCATCCTCCAAACAGGGTGCCCAGGGCAATGGCGGAATAGCATGAAATTACAACCCAGCCGGGCGGCTCTGCTGCTTCCTTTGTTACAAGGCCTGAAATAATCATTGCCACCCATATAATACCCACCGATTTCTGTGCATCATTGCCTCCATGGCCGAGGCTGAATGCAGATGCCGATAAGATCTGAAGCCGGCGGAACCATTTATCTGCGGTAAATGCCGGGACATTCCGCAGTATCCACATAATCAGCGAAGAGAGAAAGAAGGATAAGATAAATCCGAGTGCAGGAGCAATAAAGATAAATGCCACTATCTTTAAAACCCCTCCGGTGATAACTGAGCCGAATCCGGAACTTGCAACCGCAGCACCAATAAGCCCGCCAACCAGGGTGTGCGACGAACTCGAAGGCAGACCCCACCACCATGTGAGCAAATTCCAGGTTATCGCGGCTATAAGGGCGGCCCCTATGACATTCATGTTTATCGCATCAGTTTCAACAACTCCCTTCCCGATTGTTGAGGCAACCTTCAGGTGAAAAATCCAGTATGCGAGAAAGTTGAAAGAGGCTGCCATAGATACGGCGGCCAGGGGTGATAGTACTTTTGTGGAAACAATACAGGCGATGGAGTTGGCCGAATCATGAAAGCCGTTGATGAAATCGAAAATGAGAACCAGGGTAATAATGAAATACAGAAAAGTCATCGGGGTTCTTCAATAAAATTATTTGATCTTTCTGACATGATCGATTGAACAAAATGCACTTAAATCAGCCTTTCCCATTTCATTTCCTGCATTCTCTCATTCAGGGAGGCAAAATTAAAAATATTGTCAATAAGTACAAAATATATGCATGACAAGTTTCACATTGTTGCAGCAAGCCGGCTGATTAATTGACAGGTCGGGCCGATCATCTGATTTTCAGCCATCTGAATAAAAATCTTCTTTATGGTTTTTTCTGCTCTTTTTTGTACTTTTATGCTTTAATCAGTTTGATACTTAAAATCTATATTGCCATGAACGACATAAGAAACCTTGAACCGAAACCTTTATGGAATTATTTTTATGAGATAACGCAAATTCCCCGCCCGTCGAAAAAGGAAAAAAAGATCACTGAATTCATTTTGGGATTTGCCGGGGAGCACAACCTTGAATCGCTGGTAGACAAAGTCGGGAACGTGATCCTGAGAAAAAAAGCAACGAAGGGCATGGAGGGCCGCAAAGGTGTGATACTTCAGGCACATCTCGACATGGTACCGCAGAAGAACAGCGACAAGGTCCATGATTTCGAAAAAGATCCCATTGAGGCACTCATTGATGGCGAATGGGTAAGGGCGAACGGCACCACACTCGGATCTGACAACGGGATTGGCGTTGCCGCGGCCATGGCTGTCCTTGCATCAGAAGATATCCCTCACGGCCCGCTGGAAGTTCTCCTTACAGTTGATGAAGAAACCGGAATGACCGGTGCCTTCGGACTGAAAAAAGGAATACTGAAGGGTGACATCCTTTTAAATCTCGACTCTGAGGATGACGGTGAGTTCAACGTGGGATGCGCCGGCGGCATTGATGTGAGCGCCACCGGAAAATACGGAGAGGTGAAATGCCCGGCCGGAACGACAGCTTACAGCGTTATGATCAGGGGACTGAAAGGCGGTCATTCAGGAGTTGATATAGCACTTGGCAGGGCAAATTCAAACAAGCTTCTGTTCAGATTCCTGATGCAGGCTGAATCTGACTTCAAAATACGACTTGCCGAAGCAGCCGGGGGTAATCTTCGCAATGCGATCCCCCGCGAAGCACAGGCACTGGTACTGGTTCCTTCCGCACGCGCCGTGGAATTTGAAAAATTCGTGAAGGGATATGAAAAAATGTACAGGAATGAATTTGCGGGTGTTGAGCCAACTATATCCGTTACCTGCAGTAAGACCGTCCGCCCCGCTCATGTCATGAACCTCAGGGATCAGTACAGGATAATCCGCTCGGTATATGCATGTCCCAATGGTGTGCAGCGTATGAGCCCGGCAGTACATGGCCTGGTCGAAACATCAAACAACCTGGCAATTGTGAAATGCGGCAGGGGAAAGTATGAAGTACACAATCTGACAAGAAGCTCAGTTGATTCGGCAAAGGAGGCAACTGCATGGAAAATAGCTGCAGTTTTCCACCTTATTGAAGCAAAGGTTTCATTGTATGGTAGTTATCCTGGCTGGAAACCCAATATGGACTCCCCGGTTTTGAAGACTATGACCAGTGTGTACAGGAAGATGTTTGGAGGGGAGCCGGAAATAAAGGCAGTGCATGCAGGGCTTGAATGCGGCCTGATAGGTGGGATATATCCCAGGCTTGATATGATATCCTTTGGACCAACGATCAAATATCCCCATTCTCCTGATGAGAAAGTGCTTATACCCGCTGTACGAAAGTTTTATGATTTCCTGTGCGAAACACTGAAACAGATTCCTGATAAATAGAATCTGTCAGGAAAAATATCAGGCTGACAGATCAGATTCCGCGTGTAATGCAAATTCCGGTTGTGTTTGCGGGCACCGCGGCCCTTAAGTTCGGGATTTTGAGATCGGGATACTGGGTCTGGAATCTTTGATTTTCTTTTAAACCGGAAGGCGCCTATTCAATCTTGATCTCAATAAGGGGGTCATCCTTCATAACATTTGTGTTTGGCCTTGTGCTTACGGCAATAACCTTGCCGCTGACGGGTGACTGAATCTCATTTTGCATCTTCATTGCTTCAAGTATTATCACCGGTTCGCCCCTGAGTACATTTGCACCTTCACGGACAAGTACATCTATTATTTTTCCGGGCATCGGGGCTTTAAGCAATTCCTTTTCAGCCTTTCCCCGTCCAGATCCCAGTACCTTAAGCCTTTTCAGGGAAAAGGGAGTTTCAACAGTAAATGTGTAGCTGATATCGTTGAAGAGTATTTCATACTTGTTCTGCCTCGATCTGACAATCTCAACAGGGTACTTCCTGTTCTTCCATAAAATGTAGGTTCCGAACTTGTCGTCTGTCTTAAGCCTTACCTCGTACACTCTTTTGCCTATTTTGATTGAGTGTTTCAGGGGCCTGGGGAAACAGAAAAGCTGGTTTTCAGAAGAAAGGGCGTAAAGCTTGTTCAATCCTGGCTTCTTGTCTGACATTTTCATTTACGGATTAAAATTGATTTATTCTTTTGTTCAGCAGCCAGGGACTCATTTCCCGGGTGTGTTCAAAATCAACCTGAATACTGTCATCAAGAAGATTCTCCTCGATGAATAGTTTCGTGGCCAGCCAGGCTGCAAGCATCTCTTCATATTCACTGCTGAGAAAATATTTATCCAGATCCTTTTCAATAAATGCTGTTGTGAATTCTCCGTTGAGGAATTTCTGGTTCCTTACAAGCATTCTGAAAAACGGAAGAGTTGTTTTCGTGCCCTTGATCCATACTTTGTCAAGCGCCATCTTGCAATTCCGGATGGCATCCTTCCGATCCCTGCCGCTTACAATGAGCTTGGCAATCATGGAATCGTAGTTGGCTACGACAGATGATCCTGCCTGAACACCTGTATCAATCCTTATGTACGATGCTGATGGCAGGCTTAGTTTTTCAATTTTGCCCGGCACGGGAGCAAATCCTGACTGAACATCTTCGGCGTTTATCCTGCATTCGATGGCCCATCCACTGATTTTTACATCATTCTGTCTTACCTTTAACTTCTCGCCGTTTGCAACGAGGATCTGCTGTTCAATGAGGTCAATGCCGGTAATAATCTCGGTTACAGGATGTTCCACCTGTATTCTTGTATTCATTTCCATGAAATAGAAATTCTTGTCCGAATCAAGAAGAAACTCAACGGTCCCGGCGGAATAATAGTTCACTGCCCCGGCTATTTTGACCGCGATATCACCCATGGTGTTCCTGAGTTTCTCATCCAGTGCAACCGATGGTGCTTCTTCAAGTAATTTCTGGTGCTTCCTCTGAATGGAGCAATCCCTTTCTCCCAGGTGAATAATATTGCCGAAGGTATCGCCAAGTATTTGGAATTCAATATGTTTTGGATTTTCAATGTATTTTTCAATGAAAACGGAAGGATCGTTGAAAGCGACTTCCGCTTCCTTGCTGGCAATTATGAACATTCGTTCCATTTCCTCAGGGTTCCTTACTATCCTCATTCCCCTGCCGCCGCCGCCTGATGCTGCCTTGATTATGACCGGATAGCCTATTTTACCGGCAACCGCTGCAGCTTCATCCTCGTTGCCGATATTCCCTTCACTGCCGACAGCCATGGGAATTCCTGATGCAAGCGCAATTCTCCGCGCTATTGTTTTATTCCCCATTTTATAAATTGCATCAGGTGAGGGCCCGATAAAAACAATGTTGTTGTCGATGCATTTCTGGGCAAAATAGGCATTCTCTGCAAGAAAGCCATATCCGGGATGAACGGCATCAGCATTTGTTTTAACTGCAATCTCCATGAGCTTGTCGATGTTCAGAAAAACAGGAATGTCAGAGGTGTCTTCCGTATTGTCGTATACAATATCAGCCATTGACACATACATTGCGTTGGGCTCAACAGCAGTCTTGACAACGATTGTTTTGATCTTCATCCTGGCAGCTGTCCTGATTACCCTGACAGCAATCTCTCCACGGTTGGCAATAAGTATTCGTTTAATTTTCATATCAATAGATTTGATATTTCTCCTTTCCGCATTTATGCATGCGTATACTGACATGCCGGTTTTCCGTTCCCGGCCGTTTGACTAATCAATACCATTTGTTCCTTTCCTGCTACAAGGGCATGTTCCCATGCTTTCGCGCAGGTACTTTAACCCATTTGTTGCTCAGGGCAGACAAGGCTGATATTACTTTCTTCCTGGTCACGGCAGGATCAATAACTTCATCGATATATCCCAGTTCGTCTGCAATGAACGGATTTGCAACCTTGTCGCGGTACTTCTTTAAAAGCTCTTTTTTGAGCTCTGCCGGATTTTTCGATTGGGCAAGCTCTTTCCGGTAAAGGATCGCAACGGCTCCGTCGGGTCCCATAACCGCTATTTCCGCCGAGGGCCATGCAAAACTGAAATCACCTCCCAGGTTTTTACTGTTCATCACAATGAAAGCTCCTCCGTAAGCCTTGCGGAGGATTATGGTAATTTTGGGTACGGTGGCCTCGCTGTAGGCAAACAACATTTTGGCTCCATGCCGGATAATACCGGAATGTTCCTGATCAACCCCCGGAAGAAACCCCGGCACATCCTCAAGTGTAAGGATAGGAATATTAAAGGCATCGCAGAACCTGATAAACCTGGCTCCCTTGGTTGAGGAATCAATGTCGAGAACGCCGGCAAGAACCTTCGGCTGATTTGCCACCATCCCGATGGTTTTGCCCTTGATCCTGGCAAGCCCTGTTACAATATTTGGAGCATAGAGCTCGGCAGTTTCAAAAAAACTGTTCCTGTCGACAATAAGATTAATTACATCTTTAACATCGTAGGCTTTGTTCGGATCGTCGGGGACAATATCCCTGAGCTTTTCATTTACATCAGAAACTGATCCGTCATCGGGTACCACGGGAGGATTTTCCACATTGTTGGAGGGAAGGTAGGCAAGGAACTTTTTAAGAGCAAGAATGGTGTTTTCCTCATCATCATATATCATGTGCGCCACACCGCTTTTGCGTGCATGGATCTCGGCTCCGCCAAGCTGGTCGGAAGTAACGTCTTCGTTAAGCACTTCCTTCACTACGTTGGGCCCTGTCACAAACATGTAGCTGGTATGATTTGTCATAAACACAAAATCGGTCAGGGCAGGTGAGTAAACTGCACCGCCGGCGGCCGGACCCATAATTACCGATATCTGGGGTATAATACCCGACGAATGAATTATGTTGTGGAAAATATAAGCATAGCCGCTCAGGCTGGCAACTCCTTCCTGTATCCTGGCTCCCCCTGAATCAATCAATCCGATGATCGGAGCGCCCATCTTCAATGCCATCTCCTGAATCTTGGAAATCTTCTTCGCATGGACTATTCCCAATGATCCGCCCATGATGGTAAAATCCTGGGCATATGCAAAAACAAGACGGCCGTTTACTTTTCCGTGCCCTACAATTACCCCGTCGCCGAATGATTTTTCAACCTTGCCGAACTCCACAGGAAGGCCCGCGGGTGTCACGAACGCATCTATTTCCTCAAAAGTGCCGGCGTCAAAAAGCAGACCGATCCGTTCGTGGGCGGCCAGTTTGCCTTTTGAGTGCTGCTTTGCAATTTGCTGGGGGCTGTACTGCTGCTTTATCGCTTCCTGCCGTTCGACAAAAGCCCTGAAATGTTTATTTGTTAGGTCCATAACATTTTTAAAATTTTATTCAGAACCCCCTGCTTTAAAATTCTGCTTTAACCTCCTCAGCTTTGCGGCCAAAGGCCACAAAAATAAATATAATTAAGCGTATTGCAAAAAAAAGATCGACCGTCCAATTACGTGATAATTTAATTATATAATACTCAGGAGTATATTTCGCAAATATTTTCGAATGAATGGATTCTGTCAGAATGGTTTGAAAAGTCCGGCTTCATTTGAGCCAAGGAGCCCGGCTTTCAACATGTAGGTGCCTGCAATTTTGAGATTCTTCACCTGGGATTCAGTGATGACAGGATAGTGGCAAAGAGATTCGATTTTGTCGCCGATATATTCAAGGTCTTCGTCTGTAGTGGCCCAGTTTCTTTCATTGAATGCAGTGAGATCAAACGGCCTGGAGTAGGAGCGAAGCGATTTTTCACCGTTTGTGTTGAAAAAAAAGTCGAAATACGACATTATCAGCTCTCGCAGGGAGCGGTAAACCGGTTCCCTGTACCTTAACGATGTAAAATTTGATTTTGCCACCGCACCCCAGAACCTGCCTTCCCTGAAAACAGCAATAACATGGTCGTCATCGTTGTGAGCTTTCATATCCACAATGGCGGGTTTGTATCCCAGGAAATAAAGTGCAGCGGCAGCAAAAAGGGCACCTTCAAAACAATGGGCTGAGCCTTTTCTAATCACCCAGCGGGGCGATCTGCATTCATAATCAGGATTATAGGCAATTGAATCGAGGTAGCCCTGTATTGACCACGGATCAGTGAATCCTTTGAAGAATTCCTCTTCTTCCCTGTTCCATCTGATCCCCTGATTAGTCTCTTTCATAATATAAATCAGAAAGGTTGAGACCCTTTGGATGAATTCACCGGCTGCAGGACCTGAAAACAGGTTCAATGTTTTCAGGTAAGGTTCCTGATTATCGTCTGCATTTCCGGATATTGCTCTTCCATGCTTGTCACAAGTTTGAACTGGGCCCTTGCCCTTTGAAGATTATGATGCGTATGATGGATCTTGAAATAATTGTCACCGTCAATATAGTCGGTAAGGAATCTGAGTCCAATGGTAAAGGTAATCAGTCGCGGGGCAAATGCAAGATATTCCTTTTCTGTGCTGTTCAGGGTATCCCGTGTTTCAGAGAGGTATCCTTCGGCATAGGCCCTGAACAGTCCGATGTCCATTGCTACCTTCGACAGGTCCTTTTCATCTTCTGCAGCTGTATTTGCGGCAGTTCTGATCGCGTCGCCGAAATCATAGTGAACATATCCGGGCATAACTGTGTCCAGATCGATCACGCAGAGAGCCTTATCGCTCTGATCGAGAAGGATATTGTTGAATTTTGTATCGTTGTGAGTTATCCGCAATGGTATTTTGCCCTGCCTGCCCAGCTGAAGAATGATCTTCATCTCCTCAGCCCTTCTGAGAGCAAAATCAATTTCACCGGCTGCCGCATCAGCCCTTCCCGCCGGATTCTCCTTTCGGATCCTGTCGAAGGTTTCCAGTCTTTTTTCAATATCATGAAAAAATGGTATTGTTTCATGCAAAGGGTCACCTGGAAGATCCGAAAGCATCGCCTGGAATTTTCCGATTGCCTTTCCGCCCTGGAAAGCTTTGCCGGGCGAATCGACTATGTCATATGATCTGTGATCGGATATAAAAATATACATCCTCCAGAATTTGCCTTCCTCATCCTGGATCCAGCTTTTCCCGTTTCTGGAGGGTATAAGTGTCAGGCATTCGCGTTTGAGGTCTGATCCGGGGATCTCAAGATATTTTTTATGCAGGTGTTCAGTAACCCTTTCGATATTGTTCTGAAGAAAGGGTATGTTTTTAAATATCCGGTTGTTGAGCCGTTGAAGGATATAATCATCCTTGCCAGCTTCTGCTGTTACAACCCGGAAAGTATCGTGAATATGGCCGCTTCCGTACGGGCCCCCCTCAAGAAATGTCCCTTCCGCCCTGAAACAGTCAAATATCTTCTTCAGATCAGGCATTTTGTTTTCCGGCTTTATAGCCCAGGAAGGCGTAATACATAATTGCAAGGTAACACGGGACGCAGATCCAGTAGGCAACCTGAGTTGAGAAGATCACGGCGAGCTGGCCGTATGCGAGCGGCAGGAGCGCTCCTCCTGCAATTGCCATTACAAGCAATGCCGAAGCTGTTTTGGTGAATTTGCCCAATCCGTCAAGTGCGAGCGGCCACATAGCCGGCCAGACCAGGGAATTGGCAAAACCCATCAGCCCCACGAATAATACGGTGAGGGGCAGGGCAAGCTGTATCGGCCTGAAGGTGGTTATATCAATGAACGGGACATTGAATACCACGCCGGCAGGTGAAAAGATCGCACCAAAGGAAAAGATGAGCCCGAGTATTCCGCATATCTTCAATGCATTGCCCTGAGATATGTACCTGGGTATGAAAATAATTCCCAGAAGATATCCGGCGATCATGGCAAGCATCACCAGTGAGGTGAAATATTTTGATGATTCCATGGGAATATGCAATGACTGCCCATATCTTATTATGGTGTCGCCTGCAATCACTTCGACCCCCACATAGAAGAACAGGGCTATGACGCCAAGGATAAGGTGGGGAAACTGCCATATGCTGGTTTTTTTAACGTTGGCTTCACCTATTGCTTCATCCTCAAAATCGGCATCAACATCAGGAAGGTGAACAAAACGCAGCAACAGACCCAGAAGAACCAGGATGACTGACATAACAATGTAGGGCATTATCACCTTCCGTGCCATTTCGTCGAGATGAACGGCCCGTGAAGCTGCATCGACAGCCTGGGCAAGTTTTTCCTCCAGAATATGGGAATCCTTGAGAATGATGCTTGCAAGGATCACGGGGGCAATGGCGCCGGCAAACTTATTGGCTATCCCCATTATGCTCATTCTTTTTGCTGCACTCTCCCTGGGTCCGATTATCGTGACATAGGGGTTTGATGCGGTCTGAAGCAGGGCGAGGCCCGTCCCTTCTACAAAAAGTCCGGTCAGAAACAATCCGTAATTCCTGGCAAGCGCTGCGGGGATAAAAATCAGGGATCCTATGGCCATTATCCACAATCCAAGCGCCATCCCGTTTTTGAATCCTGTCTTTTTCAATACTGCGGATGCGGGCAGAGCCATAAGCAGGTAAGAAATATAAAAAGCCAGGGTTACAAAGTAGGCCTGAAAATCATTTAGCTCGCATGCTGTTCTCAAGAAAGGAATAAGGATTCCGTTCAACCAGGTGACAAACCCGAAGATGAAATAAAATATCCCGATTACAGTGATGGAAAAAATGTAATCCTTTCTGCTGATGCCGTTTGAAGCAATGCCGGTGGTAGCCATAGATTAAGTTTTAGGTTAATGAGTTATTTGTGAAAGGCTCAAAACTAATCTTTTTTGCAATTGATACCAAAATTGTGAAATAATTTTTTAAGACCGATGAGCCCAATTTTATTTGGCGCGGTCATTCAATTTGCCGGATTGTGATCTGGATTTTACGCCAAGGTATCCTCCGTGGTGCCTTCTGGAATAATCTTCAGCACTGAAACCGATTTTTTCCATCATCAGCACTACCAGTACATCTCCTATTGCTGTGAAAACCGTTGTGGATGTGGTTGGCGTGAGTCCGAGCGGACACACTTCAGCCGGCGACCCGGTATTAATCACATGGTCCGCCTTCTGGGCCAGGAGGCTTTGTTCCGCCCCGGTGATCACAATTACCGGAATCTGGGGAAAGAGATTATTTTTCAGGTCAAGCAGTTCGATTATCTCCCTGGTCTTCCCGGAATTTGAGATCGCAATCAGTACATCATTTTCCTGAAGGATACCCAGGTCCCCATGCTGTGCCTCGCTTGGGTGAAGGAAGACAGCAGGGGTGCCGGTGGAGCTGAAAGTTGTTGCAATATTATTGGCAATCTGGCCGGCTTTTCCCATGCCGCTGGTAATTATTTTCCCGCCATCGGAATGCACCTTCCGGTAAATAAGTTCAATTACATCATAATATACTGAAGTAACAGGGATATTGGTAATTGCGCGGGCCTCTTCCCGGAATATTTTTGCTATCTTATCGTCTGTCATCATAAAGTTGATTTTTTTGGTCATGTGTCTTCTCTTTTTGAAAGCCCTGGAACAATATATGCCTGATAATTAATTGATTCATTTTACATTTACGTTTCAGGTCAGCCAGGCGGACGTCAGATAATAACCTGTTTAAAAACAAATGCAAAAATACAATGCTTTAATTTATATGATACCTATTTTTGTATAAATTACCACTTAATTGATCCTTAAGGCTTGATTACAGATAATCAGGAATTAAATTTTAAATGACTCTTCCCGGGGCTTTTGCCGGTCAGATTTGCACAACGATCCGGATTTGTGGATTGTGAATTGAAACTTGTTCCAAATTATCCAGGCGGCATCGGCGAAAAATCCCTGCAGCCCTGGCAGTTTAAAGTAAATATCTTTACCTCAGGAATAAACAGCTACAGTTTAATAAATAGGGCAAACTATAAATGCCTGCATTTTTCCCATGCCTTAAATCAGGACAAAATTGATCGTGAAAATTTAATTGTCAATAAAAACATGTTAATGTAATAATAGAGTTGGTTGGTCAAAATAGAATATCTATGAAGGAGCGGATTATCCTTAAATTCTTATTATTACGAAGATTTACTGTTAATCGTCTTTAAATTCCTGGTTGACCCGGCATTGGCTGTTGGGGAATAGGGTGGGACATTAAATTGATTTTTCTTCAATTGTTATATGTCAGATATTCAATAATATAATCAGAACCGAATGGGACTGAGGGGACGGAAGTGTGTATGCCCGGAATGTAATTCTGCCAGGAAAACAGGAAACAAATCACTGTATCTGAATTTCTCCTATCCTGGTTGAAGAGGCCAAATAAATCCGGGATCCTGACAGCTGAAAAATATAACACCAGGGGCGCCTGATTATTCAAGTTATTGCTTAAATTGTTGTTCCATCTAAATACCAATTGATGAAAAAGAGAATCTGGCTTTCACCTCCTCATATGGGAGACATGGAGATGAAGTATATACAGGAAGCATTTGAAACGAACTGGGTAGCACCGCTCGGGAAAAATGTTGATGCCTTCGAGGAAGATCTTGCAAAGTACTGCCAGGTGGGCCATGTAGCTGCACTAAGTTCCGGTACCGCTGCCATACATCTGGCACTCATTATTTTAGGTGTAAAGACCGGAGACGAAGTAATAGCCTCGACTTTTACTTTTTCAGCTACGGTTAATCCCATTGTTTATCTTGGTGCAACCCCGATTCTGGTAGACAGTGAACCAAAAACCTGGAATATGAGCCCTGATTTGCTGCGGGAAGCAATTAAGGACAGGCTCATGAAAGGAAAGAAACCAAAAGCAATAATTCCGGTACATTTATATGGAATGCCCGCGAATATGGAGGAGATTATGAAGATCGCGGAGCAATATGAGATACCGGTTATCGAGGATGCTGCCGAAGCTCTTGGCAGCCGGTTCAATAACAAGCATATGGGCTCATTTGGAAAAATGGCTGTCCTTTCCTTTAACGGGAATAAAATTATAACCACATCTGGCGGGGGAGCGCTTTTATCCAACGACGAAAAGCTTGTTCAAACGGCTCGTTTCCTGGCAAACCAGGCAAGAGATGATGCTCCTTTCTATCAGCACAGCACAATCGGTTACAACTACAGGTTAAGCAATGTCCTGGCCGGGATCGGCCGCGGCCAGATGGCAGTGATTGAAGAAAGATTGCAGAGCAGAAGGGAAAATTATTACTTTTACAAAGAGTCTCTCGAAAAATATGAAGGAATTAGCCTGTTTGAAGAACCTGATGACAGATTTCACGCTAACTACTGGTTAAATGCTATTCTGGTTGAAAAACGGAAATTGAAGATCTCCGCAGGTGAGATTAAAAATGAGCTTGAAAAAGACAACATAGAAACGAGGTATTTATGGAAACCAATGCACCTGCAACCAGTTTTTTCTTCATGCCCCGCGTATCTTAACGGAGTATCGGAAGGGCTCTTCAATAAGGGACTTTGTATACCTTCCGGTTCAAACATGTCTGAAGAAGATCGGCACCGGGTATTGGCCCGTCTTTTAAAATGTATTTCAAGACCATATTTCCAATTCGTTAAATCCTGAAATTCCGGCCACCCAGGCAGGCAGATACATCCTGCCGGTTAATGTCCGGAAGTTTTTAAATGGATTTATCCTGCACTGGGTTTGAATTATTTCAATGATCGATCTTAAAACATGTACTTTATTGAACAGTTTCCGGTCTGAACGGATCCGTCTTTCAACCTTATCCATCCTGCAGCATAGTCTGAAATCGGGGAAATGGTGTTTGATTCATTTAAAACAGTACGTTTTAAAATGTGCCGATGAATAAGCCAACAATTCCTTTGCTGTCTTCCGGAATTACAAAATATTTCATCTTTTAAATCAGCTTGTCTTTGATCTATCCTGGAAGATTCTCAAAAAAGAGCCTGCTGAAAATGTTTTCCCTGATCCTGAACTCTTTCCATGTATTTGTCAAATCACTAAAATCCCTCAAAAATGGCAGCAAAGAAATGTCTTAGCAAAATGAGTAATAATAAGAAACAGGCTTGTTTTTTATTATTATTCCTGTTAGTTCTTGTCTCCTCATGCGTTACTCAGCGAAAGGTTGAATACGTGCAGGATGTCAATGACAGCATCAAAGTATTCAATGAGCCGGCATTTCCTGATTACAGGCTTAAATCCAACGATGAACTCTATATTCAGGTGAACAGTCTTGACGAAGCAGCGACAAATATTTTTTCGAATTCACCGAATCAGCAGGCTTCCAACTCGGTAATGTCGCCATATGGCGCATCACTGCTTTCCTATACAATTGACAAACACGGTTTTGTTATGCTTCCCGTAATTGGAAGTATTTTTGTAAAGGACAAGACTCTGATGGAGGTTGGAAGGATTCTACAGGACTCATTAAAGATGGTTCTGAGCCATCCCATGGTATCAGTTAAGCTTGTAAACCGGTATATTTCAGTAATTGGCGAAGTGCGGGATCCGGGACATTTTTCGTATTCCCAGGAAAAATTATCCGTATATGATGCACTCGGACTTGCAGGGGATATTACAGAATATGGTAATCGCAACAAGGTAATTCTTTTGCGAAATGAAAACAGTAAAAACATCCGGATTAATCTCGACCTGACAAATTCAGAAATGCTGACATCGGAGTATTATTTTTTGAGGCCAAACGATATTGTTTATGTCAAACCCCTGTCAAACAAGTTCTGGGGAATGAGACAGTTCCCGTTCACCGTTGTTTTCTCCACATTGACAACCGCCCTGCTGATCTATAACGTATTCAGATAATCCAACCGATCCTATTTAAAATGAAATCCATGCATAACATTAATCTGCACGACGAAAACGATTTTAAGAAGTTCGCAGAAATATTCATCAAACATTACAAGTTTTTTATTATTTGCCTGGTAATCACGGTTTCTGCCGCTTACTTTTTGAATCGCTATTCAGTTTCCGCATTCAGTATTACTTCTTCAATTCTGATTAAAAGCGCCAATACCCATCCGGCCGGCGGATCATCTTCATCGGAAAACGATTTCCTGTTCAGTAATCTTTTCGGCAGGAATCAGAATTTTCAGAATGAACTCTGGATCATGAAGTCATATCCTCTGATTGAACGAACGGTATGGAATCTGGACCTGTCTGTTTCATATTACAGTGAGGGGAGATTCAATTATTATGAGATTTACAAGGATGCGCCGTTTGTAGTTTCTTATCTCCCGGACCATCCCCAGCCCATGAACGTAGTAATGGATATAGTTTTTAACAGTGACAGCACTTTTACCATCACTTCAAAACACAAAAATGTTGCCATTGTTGATTTTGAAGAGAATAAGCTGCTATACACCCTGAAAAAATGGAATTTCTCACGCATCGGGAAACTGGGAGAAATGATCAGGTCGGACGAGCTGGCCCTCATTGTGGAAGCACGGGACACTGTACGGAGAACTGATCCGGATTTACGCTATGGATTTAAATTTAACACAATTCCATCAATCAGCGGAGAAATAAACTCCAAAATGGATTTTGCGATAGCTGACCGGCAGGCAACTGTTATAAATATATCGCTGCTTTCAGAATCCCCCCAAAAAGGGATCGATCTGGTCAATGAACTTATGCACGTATACTCGAGCCAGAATCTTGAAAGGAAAAACCACCTTGCAACTATTACAATAGATTATATTGAAAAGCAGCTGAATGAAATATCAGATTCATTGGATATTGCAGAGGATAACCTGCAGAGGTTCAGGGTGTCAAACAGGCTCCTCAACATCTCTGATCAGACTTCCGGAGTTTCTGCCCAGTATCAGGAACTTCAAAACCAGTTGGCAGAATTAATTTCACGGAAAAACTACTTTGATCATGTATCTGAATTACTGAGGAACGAAAATTTCTCAAATTTAATGCTGCCCGCATCAATTGGCATTTCAGATCAATTGCTGAATAGTTTGATATCTGAACTGATATCTGCAGAAGCACAGCGTTCAAATCTGATAAAAAGCAGCCAGAGCAGAAACCCTATGGTTCAAAAGCTTGGAATTCAGATCGACAATCTGAAAAGCGTTATTTCGGAAAATATCCAGGCTTTGTCAAGTACTACCCGCATCTCTATTGATGAAATGAACAAGAGAATCAGAAAGCTGGAAACAGAAATCAACCGCATTCCCGTAACACAGCGGCGGCTGGGTAATATTGAAAGAAAGTACAGACTCAATGATGCTATTTACAGCTATTTGCTGGAAAAGCATGCCGAAGCCAAAATAACCAAAGCTTCCAATCTTCCCGATGATATTATTATAGCTCCTGCCAAACTCATGAGTACTGTGCCGGTTACTCCAAATAAGAAGATGAACTATCTGATTGCTCTTTTTCTCGGAATAGCATTTCCATTCGGATTTGTGCTGATCAGAAAGGCATTGAACAATACCATACAAACCCAGAGTGATATTGAGCAGATTGCTGAAATACCCGTATTGGGTAAGATTGCTCACAATCAATATAAAACAGTAAATGCAATATTCGAATATCCAAACTCGGAAATTGCGGAATCATTCCGCGTATTGCGAACAAACCTTGATTTTTTTGTACGGGGAGGAAAAAACAAAATCATTCTGATTACATCCTGCCTTGAAAACGAAGGAAAGTCATTTACCGCCCTGAATCTCAGTATGAGTTACGCCCAGCTCGGGAAAAAAACATTGCTGATGGATTTTGACTTCCGGAAACCCGTTACATACTTTAAGGAAAAGGAACATACTGAGGAAGGATTAAGTTCCTGTATAATTGATAAGGAGAATGTAACGAAGGTTATTAAAAAATCCCCGCATCCGAATTTAGACTATTTACTTTCAGGAATACTGCCACCCAACCCCTCTGAATTGCTGGCACTGGATAAAACTGAAATGATCCTGAAGGAACTAAGGACAATGTACGACATAATCATCCTGGATACAACTCCCCTGGCTCAGGTCACTGATGCTTACCTTCTTATCAATCACGCAGATGTAAAAGTATTGGTTACCCGTTACGGAAAAACATTAAAGCACATTTTTGCATTGGTATTGAAGGATCTGCAGCAGAAAGAAGTGACAAACCTTTGTACTGTTCTGAATGATAACAGATCATACAGCGAGCAGTATGGATATGGTTATGGATACTATAATAAGAAAAAAGGAATATTTCAGAAAATCTTTGCAAAATAATTATAGATACCCTTATGGACTCCTGGTTCTGGATGTTCACAGTTTAAAACGGAACCATCAACTGTTATCAGCAGCAGGAAACCAAAGGTCCGATCAAGGCGGGAAATAATCTCCCGGCAAAAATAACAGGCAGTACATCAATGGGAAAGCGATTTTCAAAATATTCAGACTCACCAAGTAACACTAATCAGGCTATCTGGATCGTTGCAGGTCAGATAAGCGCTTTGTCGCTGTCAATTATTAGTGTTGCAATTCTGTCGAGGTATTTCAGCAAGACCGAATACGGCACCTATAAGCAGATTCTCTATATTTACAATACTCTTCTTGTACTTTTTTCAGCCGGTCTTCAGGGAGCCTATGCATACTTCCTGCCGAAACAGACAATGGAACAGGGGAAGGCTTTTATCATTAAAATCATCAGGGTATTTGTTCTGCTGGGGTTCATTTTTTCTGTGTCATTATTCCTTCTGGCACCGGTAATTGCTGAGCTTTTCAACAATCCTGATCTGAAAAAAGGACTGAAGCTGTTCTCTGTTGTGCCAATTCTGATGCTGCCAACCAACGGGCTGAATGGAGTGTATTCCTCAATCAGGAAAACACATGTTATAGCCATCTATACGGCAGCTACAAGCATTTTTACCCTGGCTCTTATCACAGTTCCTGTAATAGTGTTAAAAGGCACATATATTACTGCAATACAGGGATGGATACTGGCTTCATTATTGACTTGCGCCCTGGCTGTATATCTTATTTTCAAGCCTTTCAGAAACCATTCGGCCCAGGTGACAAAATTTAAATACAGGGATATTTTCAAATACAGCCTGCCGCTGATGATGGCAACAGCATATGGAATTCTGATCAGGTTCGCAGACCAGTTCTTTATAAGCAGGTATTACGGCACTGAGGTCTTTGCAGAATTCTCAAATGGTTTTATTGACCTGCCCTTTGTGTCAATGATCGTTGAAGCCAATGCAGTAGTTCTGATACCCCTCTTTTCAAAATACATTGAATCAACTGACGGAAATAACAATATCTGTCAAACCTGGAAAAGCGCCAATGAAAAATCAGTGATGCTTGTTTATCCCCTGCTGACATTCTTTATTCTGAATGCCAAGAAATTCGTAGTTGCACTTTATGGTGAACAGTACATTGTGTCATCGGGTTATTTCATAATTGGGAACCTTGCAGGTTTTTTTAATATAATTGTATTTCAGTCGGTTATATTTGCACTTGGGAAAACCAGGATCTATTCAAAGATATTCCTGGTCCAGTCGGTGTTAATCTGGTCCTTTGGTTTTTTACTGGTGTATTTTAAGGGATCTCCGGTTTCTTATGCCCTTCTGTCCCGGACACTGGTCATTCTGCAGGTTTGTATCGGAATATACTATTCAATCAGAATATTAAAGGTGAAAATATGGGATGTGATTCCTTTTAAACTGATAATAAGAACTTTTTTACATTCGATGCTTATATGCAGCCTGGTAAGCTGGATCCTGAACAGGCTTGACTTGAATATCTTCATATCATTAGCTGCTACAGGTGTGTTTACCGCTGCATTGATACTGGTCACGGGCAGTATATTCAATATTCCCTACTGGCCTGTTTTTGCATCAATGCTCCGGAATGTTCCGGGTGCATCATTAATTAGCCGAATAATTAAAGCCGGTATTGGCGCAGAAGTCAGATAATTTAACTCTGCAGCCTGATAAACCCGGGCTGATAATCTGAAAACATATCCCCGGAAAGCAATGGTAAATGAATAAATCTCTCAACTCTTTCAGTAAAGCGGACCCATACAAAAGGCACGACGGAAAAAATAAGCCTTCCGGCAGAGTCGGTACAGATACCCTTCGCCAGGAGATACATTATTATCTGTACTTTCTTCTCTGGCCCTTTGGAGTGCTTTTAATTGCGCTGCAAAACTGGAAAAGATCTTGGACGAAAAACATCCTTTGGATATTTTGCTTCTTTTTTGGTTATCTTTTTATTATTCCAAAAGATGGCATAAGCTCTCCCGATTGCCTGAGGTATGTTCAGATGCTGACTGATTTTGCACATTCTGACACAAGCCTCGATTTGCTATGGAGTTCGTTTTATTCTGCATCATCAGGATCGGTGGACATAATTCAGCCGCTTGTTACCTTTTTTGTTTCCAGGATAACAGATGATCCGGCATTACTTTTTGCGGTTTACGGATTGATTTTCGGATTTTTCTTTTCCAGAAATCTATGGTATGTCCTTGAACAAAAAGGAAACCATCTGCCGGGACTAGTGCTTATTTTCACACTGACCTTTGTTCTTCTTAACCCTGTCTGGAACATCAATGGGTTCAGAATGTGGACAGCGGCACATATTTTTTTGTATGGGACCCTTCCTTTTCTGCTCGAGGGCAAAAGAAAAATGCTGGCATGGTCGTTTGCATCGGTTCTGGTCCATTTTTCTTTTCTTTTCGCCATTGGAATCCTGCTGCTGTTTCTGGTTTTCAGAAACAGGCTGAATATATATTTCTATTTTTTCCTGGCCACAGCTTTCATTACAGAGATTAATCTTCAATGGGTGCAATCAGCCCTGACTTTTCTGCCCGATTTTCTTCAGCCAAGAATCGGCGGATATGCAAATGCTGAGTATGCCGAGCAGATCAGAATGGGATCAATGGCAGACAATTGGTATGTGCTGTTTTATGTAAGGGGTGTTAAACTGATTTCTTATTTGCTGGTAGCATATGTTTATTCCTTTTGCAGGAAACATATTGAAAGCAGAAAAGACCTGTTGACATTGCTCTGTTTTTCCCTCCTTCTTTACAGTTTCTCAAATTTGTTCAGCCTGGTTCCTTCCGGCGACAGGTTTATAATTGTATCAAGCACATTTCTGTTTCCGTTTTTCATAATTTTCATTTCATCTTTTCCGCAAAAGGAATTCATTCGTTATTTAGGCTTCATTTCAATACCTTTTCAGTTGCTCTTTTGTGCAATATCACTAAGAATCGGCCTTGACTTTATCAGTCTCTCAATGATTTTCGGCAATCCTTTGTTTGCAGTTTTTTATAAAGATGATTATCCGCTTATTACAGGGATCTCGAGGTTGTTTTAGGCAAGGGCACAGGATAGGGGATATGGTAAAATTTATCATGGTGTCATGCGCCAACTGTCATTGGAAACCTGGTAATCACTCACATCTTTATTATTTAACTGAGAACCGACAATTCCGTCCCGTATCCGGGAAAAGTTTTTTCCGGCAGATTGATGGGTAAGAGGCATTTATGTGTGATGTATTCAGGGTCAGAGTATTGCATTGTTAAATAATTAACAGGGATTTTAATGTTAAGGCAAATCGCCTCACGTCTCCTTACCAACAGGGCTGGCTGGAAAACAGCCCGCAAAATTGTGGTGATTGAATCAGATGACTGGGGAAGTATACGGATGCCCTCAAGGGATGCATACATGGCATGCCTGAAGGCAGGCTATCACGTTGACCGTACTGAGTATGAGCGCTATGATTCGATCCTTAGCCAGCACGATCTGGAATTGCTTTTCAGCCTTCTTTCTGAATTCAGGGATAAAAACGGCAGGCATCCGGTTATTACAGCCAATTGCGTGGTCGCAAACCCGGATTTTCAAAGAATTGAGGCAGATAATTTTATGAAGTATTCATATGAACCTGTTACCCGTACATTCAAACGGTTTCCCCAGTTCAGCAACAACTTCGAAATCTGGCAGCAGGGAATTGCACAGAAGATCTTTTTCCCCCAGTTTCATGCCAGGGAGCACTTAAATGTCAGCTTGTTCATGACTGCATTGCAAAATGGCGATGCGGATGCCCTTTTCAGCCTGAGAATGGGAATGCCCGGGATTATTGCTCACGGACCCGTAAGTAGGGGCAACTATTACGTGGAGGCAACAAATTTCAGGAACCCCGGCGATAAAAAGCAGAAGTTGGATATTATTCTCGACGGCCTGGATCTGTTCCGGGAACTATTCGGCTACAGGTCCGAATCACTCATCCCGCCCAATTTCACGTGGAGTGACGATTACAATGAACCTGTATTGCAAAGGGGGATCATCTATTTCCAGGGGCTTCGCAAAATCAGGGAACCTCTTTACAATGACAGGTATAGGTATCATTCGCATTATCTTGGCAAGCGAAATAATCTTGGCCAGCTGTACCTGGTCCGCAACGCCCTTTTCGAACCATCGATGCTTAAGTTGGGAATCAATGACCCTGTGACCCGATGTCTTCGTGACATGGCAATAGCATTTAGCATGCATAAACCGGTAATTATCAGCAGTCACCGGTTAAATTATTCAGGCCTGATCGACCAGGCCAATCGTGACCGGACCTTAAAACTACTGAAGGAACTATTATCGCGGGCCCTAAGACGGTGGCCCGATATTGAGTTTTTCACTACCTCCGACCTTGGGGCCATGATAAGGGTAAGCGATGCGTTATAAACAGGTAGGGTATTGCCCGGAAAACAAGGTGCCTGAATAAAGCTGCAGACATTAATTCATAACAACGATGACAATTGCCATCCATCATAGTAATAATTCATTCAGCCGGTTCTGGATTGAATATTGCCGGCAGAACGGGATTGATTATAAAATTGTAAACTGCCATGATAATGATATAGTTTCCCGGTTAAAGGATTGCGAAATACTTATGTGGCATCACTATCATGCCAGTGTAAGCGACGCACTTTTTGCCAGACAATTACTTTATTCATTGGAAATGTCGGGTAAGGTTGTGTTTCCTGATTTCAGGACAGGCTGGCACTTCAACGACAAGCTTGGTCAAAAGTACTTACTGGAATCAATCAATGCCCCCATGGTTGATTCCTATGTGTTTTACTCAAAGGAAAGTGCCATGAGATGGGCAAGGGAAACCACTTTCCCAAAAGTATTTAAACTGAGGGGCGGATCAGGTTCCGACAATGTTGTTCTGGTGAGGGGTAAACGAAATGCATTTCATCTGATTGATAAGGCATTTAACCGGGGATTTGCCCAGTACAATGCCTGGAGAAGCTTTAAGGAACGCTTGAGAAAATTCAATGCCGGGAAGGCTGGTTTCTCAGAAGTCGTGAAAGGAGCCGCCAGGTTTGTTTATCCGACACCTTACTCCGCAAAACACGGAAGGGAATGCGGGTATATTTATTTCCAGGACTTTATACCAGGCAACACCCATGATATAAGAGTAACCTTTGTGAATCACAGATGCTTTGCCCTGAGGCGAAAGGTACGGCCCGGCGATTTCAGGGCTTCGGGCGGGGGCCTTATTGAATATGATATGTCAAAAATCCCTGAAAAAGCGATCAGGATTGCCTTCGATGTTTCGGAAAAGCTGAATCTTCAATCGGCAGCATTTGACTTTGTACTGCATAACGGCGAACCTCTCATAGTTGAAATGAGTTACGCCTTTGGTTATGATGCTGACCAGTTTAATCACGGATATTGGGACGGTAACCTGAATTATTATCCGGGAACGTTCGATCCCTACGGATGGATGGTCGAGAATGTCATACATGAATTAAATGAAAAGAATCTGCATTCCTCCTGATTATTTGCGACATGATGGAAAGAAACAATATTTTGATGATCAATTATACTTTGAAGCCCGGAGGAACTGAAAGATATTTTTCAGAGCTTTCAAACTGCTTAAGCAGTGAAGGATACAGTATAACGATTGTTTTACTGAAAAAAGATGAGATATTCTTCAGACTAAATGAAAAAATCAGAATTATTGAACCACGATTTGAAACAAAAAAGACTCTTTTCTGCAAGGCAATGTATTTTTTCCGGCTCATCCCCTATATCAGAAAAAACATAAAGGATTTGCGGCCTTCACTGATAATAAACGCAGCCTTCCCGTTCTTTTTTCTGACCGCGGTCTCCGGGATCAAAGTTCCGGTAGTTATTGCGATCCGATGCGACCCGCGAAGAACCGAAATGATCGACGGCTTCAGAATTCCCTTGTGGATACGAAAAAACAGATACAACAGAAGTGCAGTGATATTGGCACAAACTCTGTTTGCCGCCGGAATACTGTCGAAACAGTTTCAGAAACCGCGAATAGTTGTAATTCCAAATGTTCTGGGCAGGATGCCGTCAATTGAAAACCCCAGGGAAAAGATCATAATATCGGCCGGACGCCTTATCAGGGGCAAGGGATTTGATTATTTAATCAGATCCTTCTGCAATGTAAATCCTGCTGACTGGAAACTGATGATATTGGGGGAGGGCCCGGAGGAACAGAATTTAAAGGATCTTATTAAATCTCTGGGCCTTGAAGGGAAAGCGACCATTCAGGGAAACAAACCCGATGTTTTTGATTATTTTTCACGAAGCAGCATATTTGCATTCACCTCCCTGTCTGAAGGTTTTCCGAATGTACTGCTTGAAGCAATGGCCACTCCTCTGGCCTGTATAAGCTTTGATATCGATTCCGGCCCGCGCGAACTAATAAAAAATGGAGAGAATGGTTTTCTGATCAGGCCAAAAGATATCGGCGGATTTGCGTCAAAACTCATGATGCTGGTAAATGATGCCGACCTGCGAAAAAGTTTCATGAACGAGGCTGTTAAGGTTCGTGAATCTCACAGCTGGGCCGGAGTCAGGCATCATTATGTTGATCTGATTGATTCCCTGAAAAACTGATAAATGCCGGATTGCGGGAAGAAAATACTGTTTTTCAATGCCAGGATAATGCCTCACTCCATAAGGCTTCACGAAAGCCTGACGGAAGAAGGCTACCTTGTGGATTTCTGGTACCATAAGGGGCTTACTGCACTATATCCATGGAAGAACCTTGATGCAAGGCATGCGTGCCGTGTTTATGGCCGGAACGGAGACAATCTCAAAAAACTCGTAAGGGAAGCACTTGGCAGTGACCTTGTTATTATTACCGGCTGGTATACGCGCATTCATGTTCTTTTGGCGGTTATTTGCTTCCTTTCCCGCACGAAATATGCATATTGGATGGATGTTCCTGAAACCCCCGGAAAGGGCTTAAACAGGCTCTTTAAAAGGGTATTGCTTCATATGGCTGATTATCTGTTGATAACGGGGCATGAAGGCATAAGGCGCATAACTGAATGGTATAAAATCAAGAGCACGAAATGCAGGGATTTTCCTTACCTGAGTGCTGATGTGTCTGATTATGAGCCAACCGGAATTAATAACCCGAGGATTGAAAAACTGTGCAATGGCGGCAGGATCAATGTTTTGATTACTACCAGGTTTGAAAAGAGAAAAGGCTACAGGTGCCTTTACGATGCTTTAAAATTACTGGGACAGCCAGTGCTGGATAATTTCCGGTTCACCATTATCGGAAGCGGTTCGGAATATGAGGAACAAAAACGGCTTTTCAATGGACTGAACCTCGATGTTGAATTCAGATACTGGGTTGAGTATCCGGAATACCTGAAAAAAATGAGCGAAACCGATATTCTTATCCACCCATCGGTTTTTGAGCCTTTCGGAATCCCTCCGATTGATGCCATGGCTTTTGGCAAGCTGGTGATAGCATCCGATGCGGTGATGTCAGCAAGGGACAGAATAACAGACGGTGAAAACGGATATATTTTCGGGGTGAATGACCCGGTACGGCTTTCAGAAATCCTTGGCTGTCTGAGCGGCAATCCCTCAGTCATTTACAGGCTGGGAAACCTTGCAGCCGCTGTTTCGAAAAAATACCAGCCCAGGTATAATATTAAAAGAATAAACGAAATAATGGACATAATAAATCCCGGGCGGTCATGATTGTTCTGCAGATAAATTCAAATGCCAATACCTGCAGCCATGGGCGTATTGCTGAGGATATCGGAAAGCTGCTGATTAAAAACCATCATCAGAGCTATATTGCCTACGGCAGAACAAAAAGTGAATGTCAGTCAACGCTGATCAGAACCGGGAACAAGGCGGACCTGGCTCTTCACCTTGCCAAAACACGATTGTTTGACCGGCATGGATTTGGCTCGGCCCGTGCCACAAGGAACCTGGTGAAAAAAATTGAAGACATAAATCCGGATATTGTCCATTTACATAATATCCACGGATACTATATCAATATTGAAATCCTGTTTAAGTATCTCAAGTCCACCAATAAACCCGTCGTCTGGACTTTGCATGATTGCTGGCCGTTTACAGGCCACTGCGCACATTTCCAGCATCTGAACTGCTATAAATGGGAGTCACTGTGTTTTGAATGCCCGAATCCTCGCGGATATCCCAAAAGCTGTTACATTGACAATTCCAAAAGGAATTACAGGGATAAAAGCCGGATTTTCGGAGGACTTGATAATATTACACTTGTTTCACCCTCGGTATGGCTGGCTGAGAACCTGAAGAGATCATTCCTGAAGAAATATACAATCACCCGGATCAGCAACGGAATAGATATTGATGTGTTCAGACCGCGCCAGGCAGGCTCATTAAAATCAAAATATACCCTTAACCGGAAATACATTCTGGGAGTTGCGAACATCTGGTCAAAAAGCAAGGGAATTGATGACATTAAAAATTTACGTGAAATATTGGATCCAGATATTGGGATAGTACTCGTCGGTCTTACCCATAGGCAGATTGACGGACTTCCCGCAGGCATCAAAGGATTTCCCAGAACAGCAAGCATTGAGGAACTGGCATCATTTTACTCAGGTGCAGAATGCTTTATTAATCCTACTTACGCAGATAATCTCCCGACAACTAATCTCGAAGCCCTCGCATGCGGAACTCCTGTTGTTACATACGATACTGGAGGATCGACCGAAACGATCTCTGCTGATTGCGGATTTACAGTGAGAAAGGGTGAAATTCATGATTTTCTGGAGGCCGTTATGAAAATCATCAAAAAGGGTAAAAGCGCTTTTAGCCCTCATTGCCGCAGGAGGGCAGTGGACCTGTTTGATAAAAACCTCAGATACAATGATTATCTGGAACTCTATACAGGACTGCTGCAGAAATAAACTGTCCTTCAGGATATCAATGCATTTTTAAAGTATATCTTATGCAAAAAATTAAGGATCACATAAAATATTGTCTGAAAAACCTGCCCGGCTGGCACACCAAACGCAGGCTGGTTGTTTTTGCAGTTGATGATTTCGGGAACGTACGGCTTGATTCGAAAGAAGCAAGGAAAAATATGGACCGGGCGGGGCTAAAAACACCGGGACATTTTGATGCTTTTGACTCACTTGAAAACCGCAAAGACCTTGAAGTGCTGTACGAAACCCTGAGTTCAGTCAGAGACTCAAACGGAAGCCCCGCTGTTTTCACGGTCTTCGCTGTCCCCTGCAATATTGATTTTGAAAAAATGGCTGAAGATGATTACAGAAACTATTATTATGAATTGCTGCCACGGACCTATGAAAAACTCTCAGACTACTACCCGTCCTCATATAAGGGAACATGGCAATTATGGAAGAAGGGCCTTGAAGAAGGACTTCTTCTGGCCCAGTTTCACGGAAGGGAGCATTTAAACCTGAAAGTGTTCGAAGAGAAACTCAGGGAAAGAGATTACGAACTTATCACTGCGCTTAAAAACCGGTCGTTTACCAGTATCTCACGGCCGGCAGCCTATCCGACAATCAGCCCTACAGCCGCGTTTGAGTTCTGGAGGTTTGAGGAAAATGAAAGATTCCGTTTTATTGTGGAGGACGGATTGAATGCTTTTGAAGCAGTCTTTGGATTCCGCGCTGTGCATTTCAATCCCCCCGGAGGCGGGGAACACCGGTATATTCATGAAATCCTAAAAAAAAACGGGATTAAGTATCTGGATACGTCTTTTGTAAAAAAGGAACACCAGGGCCTTGGTAGGCATATCAATGTATTCAATTACACCGGAAAGAGAAATGCCCTGAATATGATTTACAATGTGCGCAATGTGATTTTTGAACCTCTTCAGCCCCTGCAGCAGGATTGGGTTGACTACTCAATGATGCAGATTGAAGCTGCCTTCCGGTGGCACAAACCCGCTGTGATAAGTTCTCACAGGGCAAATTTTTGCGGCCATATATCCGGGAACAACCGCAAAACGGGAATGAAAGCATTAAAACGCCTGCTAAGGGCAATGATCAATAAATGGCCCGGAATTGAATTCTGCAGTTCGGTCCGTTTAATGGAAATAATCAGCGAAACACAAGGCAGAAATTAATCATCCATTTTTTTCGCTTCAACTCTGAATATGAATATTCTTTTTCTAACTATTATCCGGATTGATGATATATCAGACAGGGGAATATACCCCGACCTGATGCGCAAATTCAGCAATGAGGGTCATAATGTGTACATCATTACTCCGGTCGAAAGGCGGTCAGGCAATAAGTCCTCGATAAAAACAAGTAAAAATGTCACAATTCTTAAAATCAAAACGCTGAACATCCAGAAATCAAACCTGATGGAAAAATGGTTCGGTATGCAGCTTTTAGGATACCAGTACCTCTGGGGCATAAGGAAGTATTTCAGGGATGTGAAATTTGAACTCGTTATATACTCTACTCCTCCGATTACCTTTCTCAGTCTGATCAGTCTTCTAAAATCAAGATACGGCACAGTTACATATCTTCTTCTCAAGGACATTTTTCCGCAGAATGCGGTCGATCTCGGGCTCATTAAAAAAGAAGGCCTTCTGCACAGATACTTTTTACGAAAGGAGAAGAAACTTTACAGATTATCAGATCATATCGGCTGTATGTCGCAGGCGAATATGAATTTTATAAGAAGAGCAAACCCGGAGATTGATCCCGACAGGGTTGAAATTAATCCCAACAGTCATGAATTGTTTGAAGACTATCTGACAACTGACCAGAGAAACAGGATAAGGAAAAAATACGGCATACCGGCTGATTCCGTCTGTTTGATCTTCGGGGGAAACCTGGGAAAACCGCAGGGCGTAGATTTTATCCTGGATTTTATCGATTCACAGAAAGATAAGAAGGCGGCTTATTTTCTGATTGTGGGTAATGGAACTGAGTTTAAAAAAATCAAAGCCTGGTTTGACGGAAAGAGACCGGCCAATGCTGCTTTAATACGCGAGCTTCCAAAGGATGAATATAATTTGTTGCTTAAATCATGCGACATTGGCATGATCTTTCTCGATAGAAGATTTGAGGTTCCCAATTTTCCATCCCGCTTACTTTATTATATGGAATATAAAATGCCGGTACTTGCTGCGACCGACATAAATACAGATATCAGGGAAATAATGATCGAAAACAACTTCGGATTCTGGTCAGAAGCCGGTGATCTTGATTCTATCGATCAGAATGTTAATAAGCTGCTGGAAAACAGTGATCTGCGAAAAACAATGGGGCAGAACGGATTTACCTTCCTGATGGAAAACTACACTGTAAATCATTCTTATAATATTATTGCCAGGCATTTCTGAAGCTTTCCCGCAGGACAACTGAGCTGATTCCCGGCTGTATTGTTACGGCACAAGGGGAACATGGTTCCTTGTTTTGGAAGAATAGGAAAACTGGTAAAAGATTATAATGTTTCCAGCCGGTATGACTGTAACCTTGTTCCTAACATAACTTTTCATGCTATGAAGGCATTAGCGGAAATAAGAAAGAAAGTATTTTGGGCTGTCGATTTTCTGGAGGGCGGCGAAATAAGAAAACACCTCAGGGAAGTCGGGCATGGACTTGAAAACTATGATAACAATTCAGTTGAAAAGCGAAAGGAGACAAATCTTTTTAACTTGCTGAAACATGCAGCCAAAACAGTACCTTATTATTCCGGATACGCCGGTTTCAAAGCATTGAATGAATTTCCGGTAGTCAATAAAACCATAATCCGCGAAAATCAGGGCGATTTCCTGTCGGCAGATTATGTTGGAAAAAAACTTCACAAAGCCATAACCAGCGGCTCGACCGGTGCCCCGTTTATTGTCTTTCAGGATCACAACAAGCGAAAAAGACACCAGGCTGACAACATACTTTTCCTTGAAATGGCCGGCCACAATCTTGGAGCGCGTTTGTATTACCTCAGGGTATGGAATGCCATGAACAGGAAAAATCTGCTTACACAAAAGATCCAGAATATTTTGACTTATGATATCCGCGACCTTTCTGAAAGCTCGATTCTTGATTTACTCAACAGGCTTGCCCACGACAGGAATAATAAGTCAGTGCTGGGCTATTCATCTGCTTTTGAGGAAATAAGCCGGTTTCTAAATAATAAGTCTTTCCCAGTCGGCGCAATCAGGATCAGGAGTATTATGACCATGTCGGAAGCGATTTCGGCCGGTGCGAAGCTTAATCTCGCAAAAAAATTCGGTTGTCCTGTCGTATCAAGATATTCCAATATGGAAAACGGGTTCCTGGCTCAGCAGTGTGTTGAGGAAAATAATGAATTTCACCTGAATACGGCCAGTTATCATTTTGAGACCCTGAAAGAGGACAGTGATGAACCCGCCCTCCCCGGAGCCGCGGGACGGATAGTTGTAACCGACCTGTTCAATTATGCCATGCCGCTTATAAGATACGATACAGGGGATATGGCAGTTATTTCACAAAAGTCGGAATGCGGAAAACCCGGGCCGGTCTTTACCAGAATTGAAGGCAGGAAAGCTGATTTCATTCACGACACATCCGGTAATTTGCTGTCGCCGCATATCATTACAAACACCATGTGGAAATATTCATCTGAAATCAGACAGTTCCAGTTTATCCAGAACGGGCAGGGTGAGTATCGGCTGAAATTAAACTGCAACGACAAGATATTCTCCAGAGAAAAGGAACTGATCGATGATTATGTTAGTTTTCTGGGCCCCGGAGCCAGGATTGAAATTGAGCTTACTGACGAAATACCCCTGCTTGCGTCCGGTAAACGAAAAATGGTTGTGAATAATACCAAAACATAATAAGCATTCCTCAAACCTGAAATTTTAGATCCCCTGGCGATCACTGCAACAGAACCGGGGAATCATATTGTTAATCCGTCTTTCATGCGGCTGAAAATATACTTGTTGGGTAAAAGGATCTTCGACTTCCTAGTGGCATTGACGTTGCTGTTGATTTGCCTGCCTCTTATACCCGTCGTTGTTCTGCTGATTCTGCTTTCACTTGGCAGGCCGGTATTTTTCACTCAGCTAAGGCCAGGCAAGAACTGTAGGCCATTCAGAATTTATAAATTCAGGACTATGACTGATTCCAGGGATGAAAACGGAAATTTATTGCCAAATGAGAAGCGGACAAATAAGTTCGGGAATTTCCTGCGTCATTCGAGTATAGATGAGATACCTGAATTAGTCAATGTTCTCAAGGGTGATATGAGCCTAGTAGGGCCCAGGCCTTTGCTAATGGAGTACGTTGACCTTTATGACGCATACCAGATTCAGCGACACTGCGTCAAACCCGGTATTACCGGCTGGGCACAGATTAACGGACGCAATGCCATAACCTGGAATGAGAAGTTTTCCCTTGATGCCTGGTATGTGAAACACCGCTCTTTCCTTCTGGACCTTAAAATACTCATTAGTACATTCATAAAAGTTTTAAAACGCGAGGGTATTTCCCATGACGGAAATATCGGCATGCCACGCTTCACCGGGAATAAACCGGGAAATGCTAATCCCCGGCAATGATATGGGATTATTCTTTTTAAGTTAATGAAAAGTTTCAATAAATACAACTTTGCGATGAAAATACTTATTACAGGAGTTGGTGGAGTGACACCAAGGAGTTTTGCACAAGCATTGAGGAAATACAGTTACTACTCGAACTAT
>CAYSXP010000011.1:0-113687 GCA_964435015.1 uncultured Rikenellaceae bacterium | reverse complement strand
TGAGGGCCGCGTGGGGACAGGTTGCAACTGCCAACGTGGGTGCCTATTCATCAAGGATTACCTACGGACTTTCTGGCCAGGGTCACCTTGGACTGCCGATGGCAGGATTCTCCGGAGGCGACAACATTCCAAACCCGAACCTTTCACCTGCCTTGTCAACCGAGCTCGAATTCGGGGCCGACCTGAGGTTCTTCCAGGGAAGACTTGGACTTGAATTCACATACTATAACCAGAAGACAACCGACGATATCCTTTCTGCCTCGATATCCCGGGCATCGGGCTTCCTTACAACCTCGGTCAATATCGGTCAGCTTTCAAACAAAGGTATAGAGCTTCTGATCAATGTTACTCCTGTTCAGGGTCCGGTAACATGGGATATATCACTGAATCTGGCAAGGAACAGGAACAAAGTCATTTCCCTCAGTGAAGGCATTACCGAGATGAACGTGGAAGAACCCCGTACCAGGACTGTCATGATCAAACATATTATCGGACATCCTTTCGGGATGATCACCGGATACAGGCAGAAGACTGACGGACATGGAAATCTGGTTTATGAGTCAAACGGTTCTCCGGCAAGATCTGATGTTTATGAGATACTTGGAAACGGCGTTGCCGACTGGACAGGCGGCCTTAATAACTCCATAATCTGGAAGCGCATCCGCCTCGATGCCCTTATCGATTTCAAATTCGGCGGCGACATTTATTCAGGTACCAATGTCCGTCTGACACAGGCTGGTCTCCACAAGCAGACACTTGACCAGCGTGAAGGCGGCAAGGTTGTGAAAGGCGTTATAAAAACCGGTGAAGATGCAAACGGCAAACCGGTCTATGAAGCATTCACAAAGACCCTTAACCAGAAAGAAACTGCTGATTATTGGGGTAATCTGGGTGCACGCTGCCAGGAGTCTTTCATTTACGACGCCTCATTTATCAAACTGAGACAGATATCACTCGAATACAGCCTGCCTGTCAAACTGCTGACCAAAACCCCGTTTACCAACCTGGCAGTGTCATTCGTCGGGAGGAACCTTGCAATACTCTACAAAAATATTGACAATGTTGATCCTGAATACGGCTACACCGACAGCAATGCACAGGGGCTTGACTATTTTGGCATGCCAACGACCCGCACTTATGGTTTCAACCTGAGGGTGACTTTCTAACCTATAAAAACTGAGAGATATGAAACATATATTAAGACTGATACAAAGTGCGCTGCTGATCTTCATTTTTGTGGCAGGGTGTGATACGGAGAAACTGCACGATATGAACATCAATCCCAATGCGGTAAACCAGATTGATGTTAACTACTTCCTTACCGCTGCCGAGCTGAGCGCATCCAACAACGGCCTCCGCGATAACCGCTACACAGACTGGAGAACCAATATAGGCATGTGCGCACATGCAATTCAGCAGCTTGCCAGCCCAAGTACAGGTACAATATCTGTAGGCGATAAATACCTTGAGAATGACGTGGAACCGTCAAATGCTCCATGGGACCATTTCTTTGCTGGCGACGGCAGGGTTACGGCGGAGATAATCAAACAGACCGGCCCGGGAGGCTGGTTTGAGGGCCGTAAGATCAACACCCGGCATGCTGCAAGGATACTGAGAGTTCTCTGCTTCCACCGCCTTACCGACTGGTATGGCAGTATTCCCTATTTTGAAGCCAACAAGGGCATTGAAGGAATATTCCAGCCCAAGTATGACAAGCAAAAAGCGATCTATGCAGATCTGCTTAAGGAACTTGATGAAGCTTGTACGGCAATGAGTCCGACTCATCCGGATGAGGGTTTCAAAAAGGCAGATTATTACTTCAAAGGCGATATCGACAAATGGAAAAAGTTCGGCTATTCACTGATGCTCAGGCTCGCCATGAGAGTATCAAATGTTGATGCGGCAATGGCCAATACATGGGTTACCAAGGCGATCCAGGGAGGTGTGATGTCGGACAATGCTGACAATGTTATTGCCACAATGGCTCTCGGACCCAGTGAATGGACAAACCAGAACGGTATCTCCCGCGGATTCTACCCCGGCGACGGCGGACAGTGGTCTAGCTCCTTCCTGAGCAAAACACTTGTCGACTGGCTCATGGGTACGGACAAGAATTCCACGGCCGATGACGATCCCAGGCTGATGATCTTTACCGCAGGCCTCATCAAGTGGACAGCAACCGAGGTGCTCTTTCTTGAAACAGATCCGCTGAAGCAGAGAGGCTTGCCAAACGGGCTCGACGGAGCGATGCTAAATGCATACATGGGTGGTACAATAACCCCCTATGAGCATTTCTCTGCGGTGAACCCGCTGATGATGCAGGATGATGAACCATATATGGTCATGCATGCTGCCGAATCCGAATTCCTTCAGGCCGAAGCTCTGGAAAGAGGAATCGGGAGCGGTATTTCCGGAACAGCCAAAGAACACTATGAGAAAGGTGTGAAACTGGCAATGCAGATGTACACGGTTTATGATCCGTCATTTGTGGTTACGGATGCCAGGGTTGAGAATTATCTTGCAACCTATCCGTACGGATCAAAACCCGCCCTTGAAATGATCGGTGAGCAGATGTGGGCATGCAAGTGGATGAACTGGTGGGATGCATGGTCCGATTACCGGAGAACAGGTTTTCCGCAGCTTGTTCCGACGAATTATCCCGGAAATGCAACCAACGGACAAATCCCGACCAAACTTACCATCCCTGCCTATGAGGCTACCGGAAATCCCAACTATGCAGCCGGTGCAACACAGCCCGACAGGCTTGTTGGCAAGGTTTGGTGGGATGGCGGCCCTGAATGATTGGACTTGCCTGTTAAACAACTTAAAAGGGGTCGAAGGACCCCTTTTTTATTCTTTACACTGTGTTTTTTCTTAACTGCTGAGCAGTAAAGCTTAATTAGAAATCATATCCTGTCTGATAGTAAGTTCAAATATGAAAATTCCTCTGTTATATAGCCCTGTCAGGGATAATACCAGTTCTGCGAAGGACATTTCTGACTTTCCTGCGGAAATTATTGCAGGCTTCCTGCCAGGTTGCCTGGCAGACTGCTAAGTCAGACGGCTAATATTGTTAAAACCATCAGTCCTTTGATAATTAATTCATAATTTTACCCTGAAGAATTCATGGGAATTTAAAACCGGATAAAATTCGCCGAATGATTAAAGCTCTGACCGGGTTGCAACTGGCTTTATTTTTTGGGCTGTTCCTGACAGCGGGCTGCACCACTGACTTTGAAGGCATTGATGAAATTGACCGGGAGCCGGCTATTGAACCAGATTACCCGGGTGTGACCATCCCCCCTAATATTGCACCAATGAATTTTATTATCAGGGAGAATGGAAAATCATTCATCCTTTCAATCAAATCCTCAAATGGCTTTGAGAAAAAATTAAGGTCCGGGAAAGGCATCGTTCAGTTTCCCCTGCGGACATGGAAAAGAATGCTGAAGAATACCGGCAGCGGTGAGATCTCAATTGGGATCACGGCAATTAATGAATCAGAATCAAGTCAGTACCGGCCAATCAAACTTTATATAACAAATGATCCGGTTGATCCCTGGCTGTGCTACAGGCTGCTTTATCCCGGTTATGAAGCCTATAAGCAGCTAGAGATCATACAAAGAAGCACTGAGAATTTCAGGGAAAAACCCCTGGTCGATAACCGGCTGCTTAATACAAACTGTATTAATTGCCACTCATTCAGCAGTAATAATCCCGACAAGCTGATGGTTCATGTCAGGGGATCTGTCGGAGGCACATATTTTTCGGAAGGAAACAGGATCGTGAGGAGAGACCTGAAAGCAGATGAGATGGAGTATGGGGCCGTATATCCTGCATGGCACCCGGAAGGAACCATTGTGGCCTTCTCATCCAACAGCATTGTCCAGAGCTTTCATGCATCGCCGGTATCCAATATCGAGGTTACTGACCTGGCATCATCGCTCGTGGTTTATGATACAGAAAATAATGAGATGTCACCTGTTGCTGAGACTGACACTATCCGCTATCTGGAGACTTTCCCGGAATGGTCTCCTGACGGCCTTTTCCTGTATTATTGCCGGGCGAGACAGAATGCCGGCAGTTCCGGTTCCGACGGGATTAAGTACGATCTTGTGAGAAAATCATTTGACAGGGATTCATTTTTGTTCGGAAAAGCAGAAGTCGTTTTCGATGCCTGCGCCATCGGCAAAAGCGTCTCTTTTCCACGGGTTTCTCCCGATGGTAAATATCTTGTATTCACACTTCACAATAATGGGAACTTTTCGATCTGGCACAGGGAAGCAGACCTGTATCTCCTGAATATTCAGACCGGCCAGGCTGTACGCATGAGTGTGAACAGTGAATTTGCCGAAAGCTATCACAGCTGGTCGTCAAACGGAAAATGGCTGGTATTCAGCAGCAAAAGAGATGACGGGCTTACCGCCCGGCCTTATATTGCCTGGTTTGGATCAGCCGACTCCGTCGGAAAACCGTTTGTTCTTCCCCAGAAAGACCCTGCCCTTTACAGCCACCTGATAAAAACTTTAAACAGGCCTGAATTTGTAAAAGGAAAAATACGATTCGATCCGCGTGATTTTGAACGCGCCTCAGGAAAAGAAGCTGTAAAAGCCGGATGGAGAGGGAGAAAGTAATATTATAGTTTGTGATATCATCATATCTGCCGGATGAAAAAGCGAACCCCTGATAAAAAGCAGCCAGTTGGGAAGAAAGATGAAAAAGTCCTTTCCAATATCGGGAAGTCCGGTATTTATTTGTTTTCTGTTTCTGTTTTCATTCTTTCAGTCGTTTGTTTCGGCCTGTTTTTCAATTATGTTTTCTTTTACCAGGAAAACCAGGCTCTTTTTGTTTATACGTTTGATTATCTCAGCCGGTTCGCCTTAAAACCGGGCGGAATGCTTGAATATGCCGGAAGTTTCATTACCCAGGGTTTTTTCAGTAATCTTTACGGCGCTGTAGTTGTATCTGTCTTTCTCGCAGCCATTACTCTTGTATATTGTAAGATAGCTGCCGTACTCATTAATAAGTACCTGTTTCCGTTGTTAATGGCAGCAATTGCAGCCTGCCTGCTGATATTGATCCATACAAATCTGAATTATCTGATACACAATAGCCTGGGATTCCTGTTAAACGGATTGTATTTTTTATTTACAATATCTCCGGGCAGAAGGAACACCAGGATTACAGTTTTTATTTTTTTCCCTTTCTTTTATTATCTGACCGGGGCTTTTGCCCTGATTTATCTCGGCATGTTCATCAGCTATCATCTTTTCAGACAAGAACTTCCGGTTACGATGTTAATTCTGTTAATTGCAGGAGTAACATTTGTGATCTTCAAAAGCATTATATCCCTGCAGCCATGGTTAAACCTGTTATATGATCCCCTCCCCGGGAAGGATTATTTTATCCGGCCATGGCTTTTGTGGCTGTTCCTTCTTTTCTTTGTTTTATATCCCGCGCTGGTGCTCGCTGCAGGAAACATTAAGATAAAAAGGGAATTTGCCGCTTTATTTCCGCTTGTCTCATCCGGCATTGTTATTTTATTAACAGTATTCATGCTTTCAAGAATCTACAAACACGACAATGCTGTACTCTTTAATATTGAAAGAATGTTTTTTTCTGCAGACTGGAACGGCGTGATCAGGTTGCAGGAGAAGCACCGGCTCAGGAGTCCGGTTGCACAATATTATTATAATATTGCACTGTCGGAAAAGGGATTGCTCTGTGACAGGTTGTTTTTCGGACCCCAGGATTATGGAACAGGATCAATCAGCATACCCTGGAACTCACAGATAAGCATGACCAAAATCTTCAGGGGAGTCTATTTCTACTATTCCATAGGCCTGATCAATGAGGCACACCGCTGGGCTTTTGAATCAATGGTCGTTCAGGGGTTTCATCCGGAGAACATTAAAATGCTTATCAAAACAAATCTGATCAACGGACATTATAAGATAGCGGCTAAATATATTCATGTCCTGAAAAAAACATTTCATTACAGGAAACTGGCCATGAAATTTGAAAAAATGCTTTCGGATCCCGGCCTGATAAGATCTGATCCCGAACTTGGAGAGAAGATCAGACTGAAACCAAACGACGATTTTATAATAAGGATCAGAAATCCTGAAATGAACATTATTTCCCTTTCAGAGTCTAATCCGCATAATAAAAAAGCATTCGAATACAAAATGGCGTGGAGGATGCTTGAAAAAGACGTGGAGGATGTTGTTGGCGACCTCAGGACCCTTGTCGGGTTGAATTATTCAAGGATACCAAGACACATAGAAGAGGCATTGGTTATTTACAGAGTTGTTTTTGGTCAGTTTTCAGATCTGAACCTGGTTGCCATAAGCAGCGATACCGAAGCAAGATTTTCACGATACGGATCTGTATTGGTCCCGGTGTCGGGTAAAAAGCTCCCTGCAGGAACGGCTGTCCCCGTGGAACTGAGAAACACTTACTGGTACTACCTCGATTTTAAAAAGTGAATTAAACTCCTTAAAACTGATTGCCCGGAATTGAAAGAAATCAAATCATACAAAATAATCTTAATCTTAAAACACTGCGCTATGAAAAAGTTACTGGTTCTTTTTTCCCTTGTTGTTCCCGTTATATTTTATTCCTGCACTGGTGTTCATGTAAAAAAGGAAGATGACAGACTTAAAGTGATGGCTTATTATTATACCGGATGGAGAAATTTCACTCCTGAAATTCTGCCGTATGACAAGCTGACTCATATCATCTTTTCATTCACCGAAGTCATTGACGGAGAAATGAAATTTCCGGAAGACTCACTGGGACTTATTCTCAATGAACTGGTTAAACAGAAGAAAACGCATAATAACCTGAAAATCATGATCGCCTGCGGCGGCTGGGCAGGTTCGGGAGGATTCTCAGAAATGGCCAGAACGCAGCAGGGTCGCGACAGGTTTGTTGAAAGTGTTGTGAAATTTATCAGGCAATACAAGCTCGACGGGCTTGATATCGACTGGGAATATCCCGGCCTGCCCGGTATAGGCAATCCATATATCCCTGAAGACAGGGAGAATTTTACAGCGCTTATGTGTGAACTGCGCAAAGGCCTTAACACAATCAGCGACAGCCAGGTTCTTACTTTTGCTTCAGCCGGCTGGCAAAGAGCCTTCGATTATATCGAACTTGATAAAGTCATGAACTGCATTAACTATATCAATGTCATGTCCTACGATCTGGCAGGAGGCGGTGATCCCTATACCTCCCATCATACAAATCTTGGACTGGTCAGAATGGAGGATATCAAAGGTACACCGGCAGAGGCCAAAATTATTGAACGAGGAGATTCAACAAAACCCTTCTCGACGGAAAAAATGGTTGCCTTTCTGATGGCGAAAGGTGTAAATCCCGCTCAAATAGTTATAGGATCAAATTTTTCGGGAAGGGCCTGGCAGGGAGTTCCACCGGAAAACAATGGATTGTACCAGCTCAACAGGGGAGCCTGGAGGGGCCGCGGCAGTTATGCCAGGATCAGGGAGGGAATGGAGAATATGAACGGGTTTGTCCGCTACTGGGACCCTGTGGCAAAAGCACCATACCTGTATAACGCAACGGACAGTGTATTCATAACATATGACGATACAATGTCGGTGCGCCTTAAAACCCGGTATGTTAAGGATCTTGGACTGGGAGGAATAATGTTCTGGCAGCTAGGGTCAGATACAGGGAAAGACGGACTTGTCGATGCGATCTATGCCGAAAAGATGAGACCCTGATAGACTGATCCTTAGGATTATTCGGTTCACGGTTCCTGACTACCCGGACTTATTTCAGACCCCGGCTTTCAGACAACCGCCACAGAAAGCTGAAATTATAAAGAAAGCGAAAGAAATCAGAGTGGATCTGGATAATCTGCGGGACCGGAAAAGTTCCCGCAGATTATCCATAACAGTGTAACTTAAATACCTGACTGTAGATATTTATCCCTTTTGCCTAGAAAGATGATTTGACAAAAGCTCCCACGATTTCCTCCCTCAGGTCCGGATCATTATCGATAAGAATCACTGCCACGTATGGCTTATTCTGGTCAATATCAGTAAGCGTTGCATTGATCACTGCAGGATTTCCGTCTGACAGATTAACATCAGGGAGGCTGCCAGCGGCTTTTGCATTGAATGTCCTGATTGCAACTTTATGCTTCCCCTTTCCTTCCAGTGTGATCTTCAGGATGATTTCCCCGCTGTCTGACTGACTGGCTTCAGTCTTAATCTGAACATTCCTGTTTTTTTGTTTCACTCCGGCATCTTCAGGCGGATAATTTGCATATACTGAAACCGCCCCGAGGAACCTGCTGACGGGCTCCACCCATATCTCCTTGTAAGTTGCAGTATTTGTTCCCGACCAGAAAGGTTCGTCACCCGACATGCAGTCCATTCCCACGGGCAGTGCGCCGACAAGATTTTTCAGACAGTAGGCGAAATGCGGTGCAAAATCATAGCCAGTTCCATACATCAGGCTCTGGCTGAAAGGATTGGCTCCCAGAACCCATTGGAGCTGTTTTCCCGCAATTTCCATTCCCGCCTTGTCATTCCTGAGCTGCGATGCTTCAGCCAGCGCCCAGGCGGAAGAAAGGTTTATGTTGGTGTTCCCGTGGAACAGATCATTGAAATATATCGGGAAGGTACGGAGAACATATTCATCAGACAGATGGGTGCCATCACTGAACTGACGCAGGAGGTCGGCCCTGAGTTTTTCATCCTTTTCGGCCATGATTTCACGGCGGTTCCACACTGAATTCGGAAGCAGATCGTAAGGAGCAGCGATCGCACTTCCCCTTTTCATGAAGAATTCACTGTGGAGAACGGCTGCTCCGTACCAGTCGATCCATTTTTCATCGTCGGGGTAAGCTTTGCAAAGATGGGACAATGCTATTAGTGGAGCCTCCTCGAAGGCTGCGTGGTAATTATGAATAACCTGCCGGCGCTCTGATGTGGTGTAAAAATAACCGGTTATCGGAATACCCTCAATAAAGCTCTGCTCCTGGCATTTAATAAGTAATTCCGAAAGCTGCAAAGCCTGTTTTTTAAATTTCTCCTCTCCGGTTATTCTGTTCAGTATCACTGAAGATATTACACCCCATGAAGCTTCCCTGTACCCGGTCAGATCCCAGACAGTCGGTGATGCAATTGCGGCCTCCCAGTCCTCAGTCGCTGCCCTGAGGGCTCTTTCGGCAAGACCGGGGTCGTGCTTTTTAAATGCTTCTGCACATCTGCCGAGAACAGCAGCTGCCAGGAAATTCTCCCACGGCACATTCTGTGCCTCCGATACCATGTCGTCTATTGTTCCGGGCTTATTATCGGTATAGATCCTGCCGAGCGCCCAGCTCATATGATAACCATCCCCGAACCTGGTCTTCAGAAGCCAGTCCAATCCCCAGGCTGCCTCATTCCTGATACGATCCGTTAGTTCAGGATCAGTTCCTTTCTGAACCAACGCATCCAGATTGTTCAGCATCGCAAAAACGCCCATGGCGGTCCGCCAGTAACCCTGCGACAGATCGCCTGCATCGTGCCAGCCTCCGTTTATGATCTTTCTTTCATCTCCCCTGAATCCCTGCCAGTCCTTGTGACATTCCATGTGAACTCCCGGAACATGGAAACCGCAGCGTTCACAAAAAAAGAAGTTGATTGCATTGAAAACGGGCCCGAGCCAGATGTCCGCACCTATAGGAAACGGATTTGATTCAAGGGAACCGCTCCTGATACGGTATGTGCCTTCCGTTCTGAGATCGGAAAAATCAATCAGACTGAAGGTGCCGTTCACTGTTTCAATGGTTCTGACACTTCCATTATATACCACATTATTGCCGGGATCCATGATCTGGAAGCCGCTTCCGGCCCCGGCACCTGCAAAGGCTGTCTTGTTGTCCCCGGGCCTGTAGCCCGTATGGCTGAATGAAAATTTGCCCGGAGCCACGTTCCATCCCTCATACTGATCTGCTTCAACCCTTTGTATTTCGATTTTGTCAAAATCATATGTAACAATACCTTCCTCCTCAGGATTGTGCCCCCTTAATATCTGGTTAATGGTGAAAACCGTCACCTTGTTGCGGGGCAGGTGCGGAAACTCGAATATCACATGGTTCCATTCACCGGGCTTAAGGTCGTGGATGAAATGATCACGCCTCGAAGTTGTCGCACCCGGAACAAAGCCGTCATTGTTTATGCTGATGTTAAAACTGTATGTCGGCATGGACGTGGGATGAACATAAACCCAGAATGAAAGCCTGTTGTATCCCGACCAGTCCTGTGGTTTGCTGAACCGGCGGCTTAATGATGAAGACCCTCCCTGTCCCCCGTCAAATGATTCCCATTTGCTGCGGTTTTTCCTGTAATGGTCTTCATCGCGTAAGGATGTCCTGAACCTGAGTGAACGTTTGCCGTCTTTTGCACGCTCATCGGTGTAGCTCATCTCGCCGATACCGGTTACCTGCCAGCCGGCATCCTGTTCCATGTCATCAATCTTCATTGTTTCCAGGACGACTTTCTTTTCCCAGCTTGCTAGAAGTGAATTCTGTTCGGGCACTTCGAGAGGGAAGGGATCATATTTCATAAAGCTGCTCTCCACCTGCTTCTTCGGAGGATTGCAGGAAATTAAAACCAGGAGTCCGGTAACTATGGTTAAGTTCTTCATAGATCGTAAGGTTTGAGGTTGAAGTATTACCAATTAAAGATAGGCAATTACTATCAAAAACAGGAATTAAGGCTGGTCGGTTTTAAGTCCCCCTGAGGGGTCCCGAAGACTTCTGGAATGAGAGTGGGTGATGCTGTATCAAGACTCCTTTGTGTGACTTGGTGAATACCTTTGTGTATCCTTTGTGGTTAAACATAACTATTAGAACCACAAAGTGTCACAAAGGTTAGCACAAAGCACACCAAGGATGAAAGGATCGAATTAGAGAATTTTGTTACAGTTTCCGGTTCATGATAAATGATTTCCCATCTTACTTAAATAGCTCTTTTAAAACACCATTTGAAAAAAAATAGGTATATTGAATCATTAATTCTGTGCCCTATATCAAAACCTCAAATCAAAAAAATATGACTACACGACGCATGTTTCTGAAAAAGACCGCCATCACCTCTGCAGGTATTGGCATCGCCCCGGCTTTTTCCACCGTATTTGAACGATCGGCTCCTTCCGACAGGATCAATATCGGCCTTATCGGATGCAACGGAATGGGATTCAGTAATCTGAAGGAGTTTCTCAATCACAGCCAGGTTGAGTGCCTTGCCCTTTGCGACGTTGACGGGAATGTGCTTAACCAGAGAGCGGGCGATGTTGAAAAGATACGCGGGAAAAAGCCGGCCAGTCTTTACCGCGACTGGAGAAAACTTATCGATAACAAGGATATAAACCTCGTGATCGTAGGTACTCCCGACCACTGGCATTGCCTTCAGATGGTTGCAGCATGTGAGGCCGGCAAGGACGTTTATTGTGAAAAACCAATCGGACGGACCATTGAGGAATGCAATCTTATGGTAAAGGCGGCAAAAAAATATAAGAGCATTGTTCAGGTCGGTCAGTGGCAAAGAAGCGACCCCCACTGGCAGGAAGCGGTCGGCTTTATCCGCTCCGGCAAACTGGGAAAGATCAGGCTTGTAAGAGTCTTTTCATACCAGGGCTGGTGCCCGTCAATCCCTGTTTTGCCTGATGAGGCCGTGCCTGCAGGCGTCGATTATGACATGTGGCTTGGTCCGGCTCCCAAACGCCCGTTTAACCGGAACAGGTTCCATTTTACCTTCAGGTGGTTCTGGGATTATGCCGGCGGACTTATGACCGACTGGGGAGTTCACCTTCTAGATTATGCCCTCTATGGAATGAATGTTACCGCTCCCGGATCAATAATGGCAATGGGAGGAAAATACGGCTATCCCGATGATGCCTGTGAAACTCCCGACAGTTTGCAGACATTGTATGAATTTGACGGATTCAATGTCCTGTGGGATCATGCCATCGGCATTGATGACGGAGCTTACGGACGAAATCATGGACTGGGATTTGTCGGTGAAAACGGCACCCTGGTGATCGACCGCAGCGGCTGGGAGGTCATACCTGAAAAGGTAAACGGAAAAACAAGGATGGAAGCCGTACCTCTGAGAAAGGGGGCAGGAAAGGGATTGGCAAATCATGTTGCAAACCACCTTGATTGCATTGCCAGGCGTGATCCCAGTACAAATGCAAGTATCGAGACCGGGGCTCATATTGCCAAATTCTCGGCACTCGGGAATATTGCTTACCGCACCGGCAAAAAACTTATATGGGATGGTACCAGGTTCACCAATGATGCGGAAGCCAATAGTTACCTTGTGCCTGAATACCGTGCCCCGTGGAATCTGCCCGTGATTTGACCGGTTCAGTCAATTATGGGTTTTATTTGTTTATTGCATTAAGGGCCTGTCGCTATGGCCGGATCTGGCATGGAAGCATCAGGCGGTGAAATCAGCCGGCGCTTTCCCAGGGTGTTTTATATCACATTGAGATACAGTTATTCATTGGTAATTAAACTGGACGATTATGAGCTTTATGTTCAACCCTGTTGACTTTGATGATCAGGAAGCAATCAACAGGATAACGCTGGATGAGGAAACAACGGGCTTGATTGTTTCAGGTACCGGGGAATCGGTGTCTTTTATCGCTAAATTATTGTCGGATCTGACTATTGAGAAGGAACGACCGGTCATAGCGGTTTTTGACGGCTACATAGGTGCCTTGTGGGAACAAAGCCTGAAACTGATAACGGAAAACCTGGAATCAGTATCTGTAAAGGTCATCCCTGAGGACTTCAGGAACGTTTTTAAATCTCCCGGCCTCCTCGACGAATTGTTTGCAGAGAACCTGCCTGCAGACAGGGAAAAAGATCCCGTCCTCCTTTTCGGAAAACTGTTTAAGGGGACATATGATGATATTCTGGATGAACAAAAGGCTGATGAGTTAATACAAAGACTCGTGGCACACAAAAGTACCGGCGGCATCAGAAGCGTCATCCTGGTGTATGGATGCGGGTGTGCCATACAACGGGTCAGACAGTTGTCTGATTGTGTTTTTTACTTTGATGTTGCACCCAAAAACGTGATTCTCAGGGCAAGGAAAGGATTGTTCACCAATCTTGGAGACATTGTACCCAGGGCAATCGATGAGATTATAAGGCGCTGTTATTATGTTGATTATGAGATTGCATCGAGGCACCGGGGTCAACTTCTGACAGATGATCTTATCGACTTTTATGTTGACGGCAATGACCTGTCAGACCTGAAGATAATGCCCCGCCTGGCTTTTAACTCAATAATGTCGGCACTCGTGAGGTATCCGGTGAGATGCAAGCCTGTTTACCTTGAAGGTGTATGGGGCGGACAGTTTATCAGAAAATTCCGGAACCTTCCCCGGTCGGTGCGGAACGTGGCCTGGGCCTACGACCTGATCCCGCTGGAAGTCAGCATCGTGGTTGCTTATGGAAAGACCGGTATTGAGTTCCCTTTCTTTACTTTTGTTCAGAAGGAAGGCTTGAACCTGATGGGGAAGGAATGTGTTGAAAGATTCAACGGTTATTTTCCGGTGCGGTTTAACTACGACGACACCTGGCACAGCAGCGGAAATATGTCGGTGCAGGTCCATTCCGGACACGAATACAATGTAGAAAATTACGGTGAACACGGGAGGCAGGATGAGGGCTACTACGTGGTTGCAACCGGCCATGGGGCCCGGACATTTGCAGGGTTCAGCGAAGATGCCGACGTGGATGAATTCCTCAGTGAGGTAAAAAAGTCGGAAACAGAGCACACCATTATCGATTATGACAAATACATAAACCATGTAAAGTCATTTCCAGGGCTGCAGGTGCTTTTACCGGCAGGGACGATACATGCATCAGGCCGGAACCAGGTTGTCCTGGAAACAGGGAGCCTTACCGTAGGGTCGTATACATATAAATTGTATGATTATCTGCGTCCCGATCTCAACGGCAGGCCCAGGCCAATACATACCTGGCATGGGGAACGCGTTCTGAGAAAGGAAAGAAAAACAGCATGGGTAAGGGAAAACCTGGTAAGACCACCGGTAATCATCAGAAAAGGTGAAGGATGGGCAGAGTATGGTATCGGGGAGCATGACCTCCTTTATTTCAGCCTGAGAAGATTTGAATTCGAGAAGAAAATTGAAGATGACACCCGTGGCAGGTTCCATGTTCTTACCCTTGTCGATGGCGAAAAAGTGATGATCCGGTCAGCTGACAATCCTGAACTCTCTTACGAGCAGCATTTCCTCGACGTTGTGATCGTACCTGCTAATATGGGCAGGTATATTATTAAGAATGAAGGCAATCAGCCTGTCTGTATCCATAAAACCATGTTGAAATAAGTTTGCTTAAAGGGGGCCGGTGAAAAGCATTAACTGACGATTATATTTAAACTGCAGGGATAAATCATTCCGGATAATTTGTACTGGTGCCGTGAAAGAATTCAATTCCCGGATAGCAGTGAAATTGATGAAAAAAACCTGTCATGTGAACTGGTATGTGCGGCCTGTCCCTGAATGATTCTGCAAAATATTTAAAATAAGCAGATGGATCGGAATTAATTCGGCTCTTTTTCATACATTTCACAGCTTTTTTGGTCTGATTTCAGAAAACAGCAGGTAAACAAAACCTTCATAGCATGCAACAAATTCGATCCCTGATACTTTCATTTGCACAAACGACAGAAGACTGATACTGAAAACTTAAAAATCATTGAAATGAAAAACAGACTTCCCTTTCTTGTTATTTTAATTTCAGTTGCCTTTTTAACCACCGGTACAGCCCAGGAGTTCCCATTCCGTAATACAGCACTCACGGTTGAAGAGAGGGTTGACGACCTGGTTTCACGAATGACTCTTAAGGAAAAGGCTGACCAGCTGCTGTATACTGCACCGGCAATTCCCCGGCTTGGAGTTCCTTCCTATAACTGGTGGAACGAGGCCCTTCACGGGGTTGCAAGGGCGGGCTTTGCCACTGTCTTTCCACAATCGATAACCATCGCCAATTCATGGGATGAAGGCCTGATGTACAATGTTGCAAATGCCATCTCGGATGAGGCCAGGGCAAAGTACCATGAGTTTCAGCGGAGGGGAAAGACAGGTATTTACCATGGTCTAACATTCTGGTCACCGAATATCAACATTTTCCGTGACCCGAGATGGGGAAGGGGACATGAAACTTATGGTGAGGATCCTTACCTGACCGGACGCATGGGGCTGCAGTTTGTCAGGGGAATGCAGGGTGATGACCCTGTGTACCTCAAAACAGTGGCCACTGCGAAGCACTATGCGGTTCACAGCGGCCCTGAACCACTCAGGCATTCATTCAATGCCAGCGTCAGCGAAACTGACCTCAGGGAGACTTACCTTCCTGCTTTCAGGACCCTGGTGGTGGATGCAGGGGTATATTCGGTAATGGGGGCATATAATCTGTTCAGGGATCATCCGTGCTGCGCAAGCCCCGAACTGTTCGGCATACTGCGTAATGAATGGGGATTTAAGGGCTACTTTGTATCCGACTGCTGGGCAGTTTCCGATTTCTATATATTCAGCAAGTATGCGAAGGATCCTGCCGAAGCTGCAGCACAGGCTGTCAAGGCCGGCACTGACCTGGAATGCGGGGTCGATTACAAACATCTTGCAGAAGCGATCGAGCGGGGTTTACTGAGTGAAAGCGACATTGACCGCGCCGTTAAACGGGTATTTACCGCCAGATTTAAACTTGGCATGTTTGATCCCGATGAAAAAGTACCTTATGCGCAGATCCCGTTTTTTGCCAACTGCTCAGATTATAACAAGTCACTTTCACGAGTTGCAGCCCGGAAATCCATCGTCCTACTGAAAAACTCGGGTAATATCCTGCCGCTTGCACGAGAAATCCGGACTCTTGCCGTTATCGGGCCAAATGCCGATAATTTCGAATCTCTTATCGGAAATTACAATGGCATTGCCAAAGATCCCGTTACGGTTCTCAGGGGTATCTGCAATAAAGTCACACCTGACACAAAAATTCTTTATGCAGCGGGAAGCGATCTGGCTGATGGAATACATAATCTCGAGGTCATTCCTTCACGCTACCTGCAGACACCCGAAGGTAACCAGGGAGCAACCGGCTTCTATTATAACAACAGGGAAATGAAAGGAGAACCTGTTTTTACGCGTACAGATGACAGGATAGATTTTTACTGGGAGCATTTTTCCCCTTCTCCGGATCTTCCTGATGATGATTTCGGCGTCAGGTGGGTAACATTTCTCACTCCTCCTGAAACCGGAAGATACAGCCTGGGAAGCTGGGGCTCGTCAGCTTATGAGATCTTTATTGACGGGGAAAGAATTATTGCGGAGAAAAGTGAGCATCATGCATTTCACAAGGAATACATGACTGATCTGGAAGCAGGCAGGAAGTACCGGATAGAGGTGCATTACAGGAATTACGAGGGGGATGCGGATATAAAGCTGTTGTGGGCCCGTCCGCGCCCGGATATTACTGCGGAGGCAGTCAGGACTGCAAAGGAAGCTGATGCTGTGATCCTGGTTCTGGGATTGTCGCAGCGGCTGGAAGGAGAGGAAATGAGCATTAAGATTGACGGCTTCCTGGGGGGTGACCGCACAAATCTCAATCTGCCGGATACACAGGAAAAACTCCTCGATGCTGTTACGGCCACAGGAAAACCGGTGATTGTCGTTCTGATGAACGGCGGGGCCCTTGCCGTTAACAGTGTACAGGAAAAAGCGGCTGCCGTGATCCTTGCCGGCTATCCGGGCCAGGAAGGCGGAAATGCCGTTGCTGATGTGCTGTTCGGTGATTGCAACCCTGCGGGCCGCCTGCCGGTGACGTACTATAAATCAATCGATCAGATACCTGCATTCGAGGATTACAACATGAATGGCAAAACATACAGATTTTTTACCAGCGAACCATTATACCCGTTCGGATATGGCCTGAGCTACACCAGCTTTGCCTATTCCGGCCTTACAATTCCCCAGAAAGCCAATACGGGGGAAAAAGTTAAGGTCAGCGTGAAGGTTACCAATACCGGAATAATGGACGGCGAAGAAGTTGTCCAGTTATACCTGGCTGATGTTAAGGCAACTACACCTCGACCAGTACGGCAGCTTGAAGGTTTTGAAAGGATATTCCTCAGGAAGGGGGAAAGCCGTATAGTTGAATTTATATTGGAACCCCGTCAGTTTTCAATAATAAACAACAAGGACAAACGGGTAATCGAACCGGGTTATTTTACGATATCCATAGGGGGCAAGCAGCCGGGATTCAGCGGATACCTCGATCCTCAATGCACGGGAGTGCTGACAGGCCGGATAAGACTGACCGGGAAGGAAGAAAAATTTGACAATTAAAATCATGCTGGTGCCGATTGCGCTGACCTGTGCTGATTTACACCGGATATCTGAAAAGCTTTAATTTATGCAGCATGAGAATCATCTCCTGAAGAAAAGGGTAACTCTTTTTGACGGGATATCGATAGTGGCCGGAGCAATGATCGGTTCCGGCATTTTCATTGTTAGTGCCGATATTGCAAGAACTGTCGGATCACCCGGTTATTTGCTGGTGGTCTGGGTCATCACCGGCCTGCTGACGGTTATTGCAGCAGCCAGTTATGGAGAACTCGCATCGATGATGCCCGATGTGGGAGGTCAGTATGTATATCTCAGGAAAGCCTACCATCCTCTTGTTGGATTCCTGTTCGGATGGACCACCTTCCTTGTTATTCAGTGCGGTTCCATTGCCGCAGTGGCCGTAGCCTTTGCAAAATTCAGCGGAGTGCTCTTCCCCTGGATTTCCGACCACAATATACTGACAGCGGCAGGTCCCGTGAAACTGACAAGCACAATGGTCGTGGCAATAGCCATGATCGTTTTCCTGACCTGGCTGAATACCCTTGGGATTGTGACCGGAAAAACAGTTCAGAACTTTTTTACTTCAACAAAAGTCATTGCACTTTTCGGATTTATCCTGATTGGCTTTTTTGCAACCCGCGGATTAAATTCCCATGAAATCAACAGGGAGGTATTCTGGCAGCCCGGCCAGCCCGGCCCGGGTAACCAGGTTATGCCGCTGGCAGGCTTTGCGCTCATTGCTGCAATTGCAACAGCCCTCGTAGGATCCCTGTTCTCGTCTGATGCGTGGTATGACGTCACCTTTATTTCGGGGGAGGTTATAAACCCTAAGCAGAACGTACCCCTGAGCCTTGTGCTTGGAACGGCACTTGTGTCTGTCATCTATCTGCTGACAAACCTGGTTTACATCAGGATCCTGCCTCTTTCGGGATCTCCCGATGGGACGGACATCCTTAGCCGCGGCATCCAGTATGCCTCCGACGACCGGGTGGCTACCTCAGCCATGAGCGCCGTGTTTGGCGATTATGCAGCTGTAATTATGGCCGTATTCATTATGATCAGTACATTCGGATGCAACCATGGGCTCATTCTTGCGGGGCCGAGAGTCTATTATGCCATGGCTTGCGACGGCCTGTTTTTCAGGAAGGTGGGAGAGATAAATAAAAATGGTGTTCCCGGCTTTGCCATTGCAGTGCAGGGTGTATGGTCGGTCATGCTCTGCCTCTCAGGAACATACAGCGACCTGCTGGATTATGTGATATTCGCTGTCCTGTTGTTTTTTATCCTTACAATCATGGCAATATTCATCCTCAGGATTAAAAAACCTGATCTGCCACGGCCTTATAAAACTTTTGGATACCCTGTTATACCGGCTGTTTACATTATCGCCACCACTTTCATTATGGTCGTCCTGCTTATCTATAAACCCAAATATACATTTCCGGGCCTTATCATTGTTTTACTTGGTATACCGGTATTTTACCTCTGGAAAAAGTATTCGAAAAACAGCAGAATCGAAACTGATGCATAATTCCGCCTGGTACAGCCGGTCGTCAGGCACAGTCGCGATGTGATATATATGATAAAGTGACAATCTTTTTGGATTGACGCGCATAACTGCTGAAAAGTTTTCTATATTTAGGAGTTTAAACAACTGAATATTATTTGATCTGCATGATTGATCCCGGGCACGGAACTGTAGGATATATGATCATTTTCAATCAGGTGTTGTTTCTCCCTCCTGGATGAATCAATAAAATCAAAATTAGCTGCATATGAAGAAGGATATAGAAATTGCCCAGGCAGCCAGGATTAAACCTGTTGCTGAGATTGCTGAAATTCTCGGGATCCCGGGAAATGAGATCGAACCATATGGCAAATACAAGGCCAAGATTCCATTGTCATTCATCAATGATGAAAAGGTAAAGAAAGCCAGGCTGATACTTGTTACCGCAACCACCCCGACGCCTCCGGGCGAAGGAAAAACCACCACTTCGATAGGTCTTGCACAGGCCATGAACAGGCTGGGAAAGAAAACAACGGTTGTAATACGCGAACCATCTCTGGGCCCTGTCTTCGGAATCAAGGGAGGCGCTGCAGGAGGCGGTTATGCCCAGGTGATCCCGATGGAAGATATTAACCTCCATTTTACCGGTGACATATCAGCAGTCGAAAAGGCACATAATCTTCTGGCCGCGCTTATAGACAATAATATCCAGTTGAAAACCAAAGACGGGAACATTGGAATAGACCCGAGGACCATCGAATGGAAACGGGTAATGGACATGAATGAGCGTTCGCTCAGGGATATAGTTATTGGCCTAGGCGGTATAACCGAGGGTGTTCCGCGCAGATCGGGCTTCGATATTACTGCTGCTTCTGAGGTGATGGCCACTCTCTGTATGGCGAGCAGCCTTCCGGACCTGAAGGAACGTCTTGGGAATATATTTATCGGCTATACATTTGACGAAAAACCTGTTTTTGCACGCGATCTGAAAGCCAATGGGGCCATGGCAGCCCTCCTAAAAGAAGCCATCAAGCCGAATCTTGTTCAGACACTTGAAGGAACACCGGCTATTATTCATGGCGGTCCATTTGCAAATATTGCCCAGGGTACCAATTCAATAATCGGAACAAAAATGGGAATGTCGCTCAGTGATTATGTTGTCACTGAAGCCGGTTTTGCCAGTGAACTCGGCGCCGAAAAATTCCTCGATATTAAGTCAAGAACCGGTAATCTCAAAACCGACGCAGTGGTAATCGTTACAACTGTAAGGGCACTCAAATATCACGGCGGAGCCAGGCTGTCAACATTGCAGACTGAAGACCTTGCTGCATTGAAGAATGGTTTTGATAATCTCGATAAGCATATTGAAAATATGCGGTATTTCGGTTTCAGACCTGTAATAGCCATAAACAAGTTTGAGTCAGATACTGACCAGGAACTCAGCCTGCTTATAAACTACTGCGAATCACAGCACCTAAAGGTGGCTTCCAATGAATCATGGCTGAGGGGAGGAGAGGGGGCAGAGGACCTGGCCGGGAAAGTGCTCGAACAGATTTCAGAAGGCAACGACGGTTATAACCCTTTATATGAGCTTGACTGGTCATTTGAGAAAAAGATCGAAACAATCTGCAAAAAAATGTATGGTGCTGATCACGTTGAATATACAGTGAAGGCTAAAAACCAGCTCGACAAGATCGAACAGATTGGATTCGGCAACCTGGCCGTGTGCATAGCCAAAACACAAAAATCACTTTCCGATGATCAGACTAAACGCGGCCGGCCCCGGGGGTTCACTGTAAAGATAAGAGAAGTCGAACTCTCATCAGGCGCAGGTTTTATCGTACCGATTGCCGGAACTATAATGAGAATGCCGGGCCTTCCGAATTCTCCCTCGGCCGAGAAGGTCGATATAGATTCAGCAGGACGTATTTCAGGATTATTCTGATCCCGGATCATAGGGCACTGAATCAGCAGCTGCGGCTGGTAAGCCACAGGAAACACCCTGCTTATCCCGCTTTTTGTCTTAATTCTTTATTTTATTACTTTAGAAGCCTGAAGTTTGTTTATTATTATCGAAAAGATGAAAAGGTTAACTTTTTTACTTGCCGTGACCCTGACAGTTTTTAATATCCTTGTTGCTGAAGGCCAGTCAAAATACTACCGGAAACAACAACAGAAATCAGGTTACGGAATAAAGGCAGGTATAAATTATGCCGGGCAATCAACTACAAACAAAGCTGCAGAATTTAATACTTCCGGTATTTTAGGCATCAATGCAGGCGGTTTTTTCAACTTTTTTTTTCTGAGATCAGTTGCCGTGCAGACTGAATTGCTGGTTTCCGGTAAGGGATCCCACTGGAGAGATCATTATGATGAGGCAAAAGACATTGTAACCTATATTGACCTTCCGGTACTGATCCGTTACCAGCCCATTGATTTTTTGAACGTCCATGCCGGCCCTCAGGCGGGCTTCAGGCTGGGTGCAAAACAGAAGGATATGAAAACAGGGATTGAATCTGACATAAAGGATTATTACCATACATTCGACTTCGGACTGGTTTTTGGCGCAGAGGCTGATCTTCCGTATAATCTGAACATTACCCTGAGATATATAATGGGTGTTTCCGCGGCAACCACGAAAGTAAGATATGTTGATCCGTGGATGAATAACCTGTTTCAGCTATCGCTGGGTTACAGGCTGACGGGGAGATGATCCGGATTTCAGGCGAATGCGGCTTTCACCGTGTGAGTCCCTGACCGCCGGAAATATTGATGGTATTTGATTGAAGAGGTGAGGACCGGGTATCATGTTATCCGTTTATGCTGGTCATAAAGCCCGATCCATTGTTAAAAACTGACGACTATTACATAACTTAATAACACCCGTCTTTTATGAAGAGATTTATGGTTTGCATTGCTGCTGTCCTGCTTGTTCTGTCTTCATGTAAACGGTACAGTGATTACACAAATACTCCTTTTACCGAGAAGGAACCGCGCGACTGGGAGAATCCGGAAGTCTTTAATATTAACGGGGAAGCATATCATGCCTCTTTCATCAGTTTTCCTGATGAAAAATCCGTTATTGAAGGTAAAAACACCTCTTCTCCCAATTATTTGTCGCTCGACGGTATCTGGAAATTCCATTATGCTGATTCTCCCGATAAACGACCTTTCTGGTTTTTTAAGGATGACTTTGATACCAGAAAATGGGATGATATTGAAGTGCCATCAAACTGGCAGATGAAGGGCTATGATGTTCCCATCTATGTGAATGCTGCCTATCCATTTAAAAAGAACCCTCCTTATATTGAGCATAGCTGGAACCCGGTGGGATCTTATAAAAGAACTTTCACCGTTCCTGCTTCCTGGAAAAAAAAGGATGTTTTTCTGCAATTCGGCGCAGTCAGCTCTGCTTTCTATGTATGGGTCAACGAACAGCTTGTGGGATACAGGGAGGAAAGCAAACTGCCCGCAGAATTTAACATCACAAAATATCTGAGAAAAGGGAAAAATTCACTTGCCGTGGAGGTATACAGGTGGAGTGACGGCAGTTATCTCGAAGACCAGGATTTCTGGCGGCTTAGCGGGATCCAGCGCAGCGTCTTCCTGCATGCCCGGCCTGAAACACGGATTGCTGATTTTTTTGCTGTTGCGGATCTTGAAAATAATTATAAGGACGGAAACCTGAAACTCAGTGTTGAACTGGAATCAGCAGAATCAAATACCGGCGACCTGTCCCTGAAAGCATCGCTTTTTGACGGTATTGATGAAATCTATTCATCGGAGAAGAAAACAAGGATGGAGGGAAGAAAGGTATCTCTTGATTTTACCGGACAGTTTCCTTCAGTTAAAAGATGGACAGCCGAAACACCTGAACTTTACACTCTTGTACTTACCCTGAAAGATCAGTCCGGGAAAATACTGGAGAGTGTGGGTACCAGGATTGGTTTCAGGAAAGTCGAAATAAAAAACTCGCAGCTTCTCGTAAATGGCGTTCCCGTCACTTTAAAAGGAGTTAATCTGCATGAACATCACGATGTTACCGGCCATGTGATCGATGAGGCAACCATGTTGAAAGATGTACAGGTTATGAAAAGCAATAATGTCAATGCCGTCAGGACCTCTCATTATCCGCAACAGGAACTGTGGTACGACATGTGCGACATATACGGTCTTTACCTGATTGATGAAGCCGATATAGAATCACATGGTATGGGCTATGACAAGGATGTCACCCTGGCCGACAAGCCCGAATGGGCAGCTGCCCATCTTGACCGCATGCAGGGAATGGTTGAAAGGGATAAGAATCACCCCTCGGTAATAATATGGTCGCTTGGAAATGAATCCGGTGACGGGCACAATTTTCTAAATACCTACAAATGGACAAAAAACAGGGATGCCACACGCCCCGTACAGTATGAACGCGAGGGCGACCAGACAAATGCGCCCGAACGCCATTCAGATATTGTTTGCCCGATGTATTCAAAGATTGAATTCATTGAGAAATATGCAAAAGACCCGAAAAACGACAGACCCCTTATTATGTGCGAATATGCTCATTCCATGGGAAATTCAACCGGAAACCTTCAGGATTACTGGGATGTGATTGAGAAATATCCTAAGCTGCAGGGAGCATTTGTGTGGGACTGGGTCGACCAGGGCCTGCTTAAAACGGACGCGAACGGTATTAAATACTGGGCATATGGAGGTGATTACGGCGAAGAGGGAATCCCGAGCGATGGGAACTTCTGCATTAACGGATTAACCTGGCCCGACAGGACAGGTAAACCTGGACTGTCTGAGGTAAAGAAGGTATATCAGTACATCGGATTCGAACCTGTCGATCTGAAAACAGGCCGTATCAGGATTACCAATAAATATGACTTCATTACCCTCGCTGACTTTACTGTATTATGGACAGTTTATTCTGACGGAATCGCTGTTAAATCAGGAAAACTTGCCTTCCCTCACCTTCAGCCGCATCAAGACACTGTTGCATCTATCCCGTTCGGTGATATTGAACCCGCCCCCGGAACGGAATATTTCCTGAATTTAATGGCAGCCAGACGTGATGAATGGAACCTGGTCCCGCCAGATCATATTTATGCTTCGGAGCAGTTCCTGCTGCCCTTTGAAGGAAAACCACTCTACGGGAAGAAGGATGAGCTGCGTGTGCTGCAGACAAAAACCGAGGGTAAAATATTTATTGTAAGCGGAGAGGGATTCAATGTCAGATTCGACCTTGAAAAAGGAAGAATTGCCTCATTCAGGTCAGATGACAGGGAACTATTAATTCAGGGTCCCGAACCTGATTTCTGGCGCCCCCCTACTGATAACGACTACGGATATGGTATGGATATGAAGCTCGGTATGTGGAAGAAGGCAGGCGAAAACACCGTAGTCAGAAAGGTAAATATTACGCAGCCTGAAATGGACAAGGTGATCGTTGTGATGGAGTATGATATTCCGGGCCCCGGCGGCAATAAAATTGCAGGATATGTTTCTGCCTTCACAATTATGGGCTCAGCTGACGTGATCGTGAAAAACCAGTTCTCGAAACTGTCTGATAAAATACCTGAGATACCAAGGATGGGAATGCAGATGAGAATACCTGAGGATTATTCAAATCTCCGATGGTTTGGACGGGGACCTCATGAGAACTATTCCGACAGGAAAACCTCTGCTTTCACAGGGCTCTACGAAAGCAGTGTTGATGACCAGTATGTGCCTTATATCCGTCCGCAGGAAAACGGATATAAAACCGATACCAGATGGCTCACCCTGACGGATGAGGATGGCAACGGCCTGCTTGTAAGCGGCCTGCCTTTAATCTGTTTCGCTGCACTGAGAAATGTTCATGACGATTTCGAATCGCCCGGCAGGCTCTCACAATACCGCAGCGATGCAAAAACGGCCAATACTCATACAAATGATGTGAAACCCGGAGATTTTGTGAATCTTAATGTAGATTACGGACAAATGGGAGTTGGCGGGGATGATTCCTGGGGAGCTGAGATCCATCCGAAGTACAGGCTGACTGACAAAAGGTATGAATACAGCTTCAGGATACGGCCTGTAAAAAGCGGCGATGATATACTAAAACTCGCCAGGGAAAGGTTCTGATGAACGACTGAAGTATTATTGGATCCTTTGAATTAATGGCACTGTGCTCCTCCCTGAAAATTTCCCGATATCAATGGCTGAAACCGGTATGCAACGATATAGATTGTGTAATCATAATAAAAAATTAAATGAGCAAGATACTTGATTACCTCAGGATTAATCCTTCAGACCAGTCGGTTGATTATGTAGAGAATAAGAAGCAATTCCACCTTTTCACATTACTGACTGAACAAAGGCATCCCAGAACATTGTCTCTCAGTTCCGTGATTGCGGATGACACCGAAAAGGGCCTCAGAATGCTTCTTTCTGTCGATGAAGACGTAACATCAAAAATCGAGGAGTTGTGCATGCATCCTGAACTGCTTGAAGACGCCGTTAGTGCCATGCACAGCGCCATCATGGGAGGGAAAAAGATTTATTTCTACGGCTGCGGTGCTACAGGAAGGCTGGCCAAGCAGATGGAAAGTACTTTCTGGAGACCATTCTGGAGAAAGCTCAGACATTCTGAATACTGGATAAAACTGCAAACTCATCTGCCTTCAGATATTGAAGAAAGGCTCATCGGCGAGATGACAGGGGCCGACAGAGCTCTTATCAGTTCCCTGGAAGGATTTGAGGACCTGCAGCTTATTGGAAGGCTGCAATTGTATGACCGTGGAATAGAAAAAGGAGATGCGGTGTTTTGTGTAACCGAAGGTGGCGAAACCTCTTCCGTGATAGGGACAATACTTGCTGCCCGGAGCCAATATGGAGATGCTGCCGGTGAATCCGGCAACGAAGCTTCGAAAAAGCTGTTTTTTGCATATAATAACCCCGATGAACGCCTGCTTCCCTTCGACCGCAGCAGAAGCGTTATTGAAAACAAAGGTATAACCAGGCTGAATTTCACCACGGGCCCCCAGGGAATAACAGGATCAACCAGGCTCCAGGCAACGACCAGCGAAACCTTCATCCTCGGCGTGGTAATCGAGGAGGCATTGTACAGGATACTGAGTGAATTCCTAGATGAAAATGAGCTTTCAGACCTGGGATTCACGAAGGGCCCGGATCTGATATCCCGGCTTCTTTCGTTCGCAGGAGTTAAGAAAAGCGTTGATGATGCCGCATCCGATATTGCACGGTTTACCGAACTGGAGGCTTCGACTTATGCCGGCCAGCGCTTTTCAACTTATTTTGCCAGGGAAGCTATGGTTACTGTGTTCATTGACAGTACGGAACGCAGCCCTACATTCCGGCTTTTCCCCCTGGATACAGTGGAGGAGCCGGAGCGCAAATCGTGGATCCAGGTCTGGACCGACAGTAAAAGCATTGATGATGCCTGGCAGGTGTTCCTTGGCAGAAACTTCAGGGGTCTTGATGAATCCCTTTACAAGTCAGCCTTTGAAAAGGAAATAGACGATCCGTATCTTAAGGATGTTGCTCTGAAAAGCCTTCTCAGGGCGGGGAATGAACAGCAGTACCTCTATGACCTGTCCTTCTCCGGTTCCAATATTAAAACACGGGGACCGAAACCGGGAGATATCGGAGTGATTGTATGCGTCGACAATGAGAGAACCCGGGTTGATGATCCTTCCAGCTCATTCGGACGGTTCGGGTCGTTGGTGAGGTCAAATGGCGGCAAAGTGGCTGTCATTTCCGTTACGGATGTGAATGCTCCGGCAAACAGGCATCAGTTTAAAGGCGATGTGGAGGTATCAGTTGTCCTGCCGGAATTTCCTGACCCTATCGGATTAAGAAGACAGATGGCCCTCAAAATGCTGCTTAATGCCCACTCAACCGCAATGATGGCAAGGCTTGGCAGGGTAACCGGAAACACCATGACTAATGTCAATCCGAGTAATCTCAAGCTGATTGGCAGGGCCACCTTTCTTGTTATGAGCCATGTTAATGATGTCATTGCACGTGAGGACAGTACCCGGCGTTACGGCAGCCAGGATAACGTAACATTTGAGGAGGTAAATGCTGTTCTGTACGATGCAATTGAATTCATGTCCGCTAAAAACCCCGACCAGACAGCAGAAGTCGCCCTTTCAATAATACGAATCATTGAAGCACTGAAAAACGGTAAATATGTAAGCTGGGACGACGCTTTGTCAATACTGGCAGCAAAAGGATTGAACGGCTATCTTCAGGATGCCTGAGCTACCTGTATGCAATCTCAGCCCTGAGAACAGAATTCTCACCCGTCATTACGTTGCTTACATCGTAAACAAGCGGACCGGTGAATTTTCGGGGAAGCATAACCCTGGTTACCGAGTTAGCCTGAAGAGTTAATGAGGCAGGTGCTTCCGCAGGTCCGTTGACCAGGGAAAAGGTAATATCCGACCGGTTGATTATCTCAAAAAAGATGCTCCTGTCGTTCTGGTGATATGGCTTCGATGAAATAATACACTGCCGGAAAAACGGCCCGGCAAACTCTTCCTTTCCTGCAACAATATTCTGGAAATAGGCAAGGGTCCGCCCCGCAAAAAGAGCTTCCTTCAGGGCCTCATGGGTCCTTGCCTTTGCAAAAACAAGAGTCATCGGCCTGTTTGGATATTCAGGCTTCGGGTAATCCTCGCTGATATTTCCGTGCTTGTCGCTGTTGGCCATCACTGCAAGATTATTGTCTTTGCAGAATTTAAGGACAAGAGGATAATACTCACTGGAATTGAAAAATTCAATTCCGTGGATCCATTTCTTCTCAAGAAAGCGCTTATGGATCGGATAAAGTTTCGGTATCCCGTCTGCTTCCTGTGCTTTCCAGCCCGGATGGTTCCACTGGATGAATGCCCCCTGTTTCAGTGCCTCTTCAACTGCATCAGACACGGAGTCCCTGTCAAGGGCTGTGGCATCGGTGATAAACAGGGCATTAAGGTGGCCCGGAGGCATGGAGCGGGTAATCTCTGCTCCATGTACCAGTATCAGGTTCCTTTCAGCTGCTGCTCCCTGGGATATCTTCCATGCTGCATTATGATCAACCGGAATATAATTCCTGTTGGGAAGATATTCAATATGATCAGTGATTGAGATGGCATCCAGACCATCCCTGTATGCTTCCGTCACGCGGCTGACCGGCCATACCGACCCGTCGGAGAAAACAGTGTGAAGATGAAAATCACATTTCAGGGTTACATACCCCGGAATATCCGGAACATTTACGATTTTCCTCTGACCGAAACCAGTAATGAATATGACAGTTGTCAGTGACAGGAATAAAATCAGTTTTTTCATTGATAAAGATATTTGGTTTGTTTTTCTTCCGGATTATGGTTCAATCACAGAGGATCATGGAGTCTTCACGGAGCTCCGCGGAGAGTTGTACTTTATGTGCCCTGTGTCCTGCTCCGTGCAACTCAGTGTCCTTCAGTGCCTGATTGTTTTCTTAGGCATTTCATTAAATTTCTTCATAAAAGTAAGCCATTTTCTCATTCGCATCATCCCAGGTGAAAAGCCTTTTTTTCCTGTTGATCCAGCAATAATTCAACATGGCAAAATCGCCTGCACACATTGTGGTATGAACAAAAAGGAAGAGCGACAGGCTCCATTTCCACAAACCAGGAACAGAAAGGACAAGATATATCAGGACGATAGTTGTGACAATGAAAGGGAACCAGGCAACAAAGCCGAATTGCTTCCTGGTTGTCACATGCCTGTGAGCAGTGACATAAAACATATACTGCTTCAGGTCCATGCCAACCCGTATGTTTTTTGCCCCTGTCAGATAATACGGAACTATATGAAGCAGTTCGTGAAACGGAATATACAGTAATGGGAACACTATCAGACCGAGGATTGAATGAAGTAACAGGTATTTATAGGGGAAATAGCCACTGATATTGACTCTTACCGTTAATGCCAGACCAAGGGTGATTATGCATGCCGACCAGAAAAAAACAATCATTCCCGATTTCCTGCGCAGATGATCCAGGATGAATGGAATGAGTTCATCGTATGGTATTTTAAGTAATTGCCTGTATCTTGACTGGTCTTCAAGATCTTCCACTTTCAGTGCCATGAATTAAGCTTTTGCCAAATTTAGCTTTTTGGGGAAGTAATGCAAAGGGATTTTAGGGAAATTAAATAAGTGTGTGAGCCTGGTCCTTTCCAGACTGACTGAATCCCAGGCATGAATTTGAGAAAATATGTGAGCAGCCCGGGAAAGCCCGGTGAGTTCCCTGGTGAGCCATTGTTCCGGTAATTGCCCGGAAAAGCATTGATTCATTTAACTTGTACGGTATGAAAAAGCAGATTTTATTCTTCCCTGCAATTTCAGACCTGAAATCATGTTTTATCAAATGGCCCGTATTTTGATACCTTTGCGGGAGATCACATTTACATGAAACTTGTGATAATGTCAGTACTGTCTGCTTTTTTCCTGGGAACAGCATCGGCCCAGACAGATACCTCATTTGCCGTAACCGATACCCTGCCGCGTAACTTTTATCTGCTGCATACCAAAGAAAGAAACGGCGAAAGCCTTCCGGAAATTGACCTGAAGGAGGTTGTTATCATAGGCAGGCAGTCGACATCGAAGAAATTTCCCTTCCGCAGGTATGAAAGACTTATTTACAACCTGAAGAGAATTTACCCGTACGGAATTGTTGTGCGCGCCAGACTTGAACAGGTAAATCATGAACTAATGAATATCCCCGACGAAAAGGAGCGAAAGAAATATCTCAGACAGGTTGAAAAGGATGTTTTCGGGGAATATGAGGATGATGTCCGAAACATGACCATTACCCAGGGCAGGCTTCTGATCAAGCTTATTGACAGGGAAACACGGAACACCTCCTATGAACTGATCAGGTACTACAGGGGGAACCTCTCTGCATCCTTCTGGCAGGCCATTGCCAGAATATTTGGGACCAACCTTAAGGCAGAATATGACCCATACGGCGAGGATGCGGTTATGGAAATTATCCTGCAGGAGATCGAGGCCGGCAGATTATAGTATCTCTTACCAACCATGATGAAGCGAATATTTATTGCCGTTAAAGTAGTGATTACCGCAGAGATGGAAATGCTGATGGCAAGCCTCAGATCCTTTCTCGGAAATGAAAATATAAGATGGGTTGATATTCAGAATATTCACATCACCCTGGCATTTCTTGGAGATACCCCGGCCGCAAAGATCAGTCCACTGACTCTGATGATCAAAGAAAAATGCACGGGATTCGGAAATTTTAACTTCACCCTCGAGGGAACCGGTATTTTCAGGAACTTCAGGGATCCAGGAATCATCTGGGCAGGCATAAATCCACAGGAGGACCTTATCAGACTAAGAACCCTGATTACTGAATGTTTGAATACCGCAGGTCTTGATTTTGACGGGAAACCGTTTGTGCCGCACCTTACCCTTGGCCGTCTGAAAACCATCAGGGACATTGAAAATCTAAGGCGGGTTCTTGATACATTCAGGGATACTGAATTCCAGAGCGTCGGGGTTAATGAAGTTATTCTTTTTGAAAGTATTCTTAATCAGGCCGGGCCGACATATAAACCTCTGGCAGGGTTTCCCCTGGATTAATACACGTTGAATCCTGTCCGTCGGCTTTTCTTATTCTCCGGGAATACCGGAGCCGCATGGTTTTTCACAGATAATGCAACGATTCAATCCCGGCCCTCCGGAGTTTAATGAATCTTCCGTATCTGACTTTGCTGGGGGAAAATCATTTTTTTTGTTTTCTTTACAGAAACAAATCATCTGATTTTGGGATGACAGACACATTTGAAGCCAGGGGGAAAAGGAAAAAGCTTATCGATGAGCTCAGGCGCAGGGGAATCACCGATGAGGAAGTGCTAAGGGCCGTTAATACCGTACCCCGTCATGCATTCATGGATCCGGCATTTCTCAACCATGCATACGCCGACAAGGCATTCCCCATTTCATCCGGACAAACAATTTCCCAGCCATACACAGTTGCGGTTCAGACTTCTCTTCTGCAGGTCAGGAAAAGGGATAAGATACTGGAGATAGGCACCGGGTCGGGTTATCAGACTGCCATACTGGCTGAGATGGGAGCCAGGGTTTATACCATTGAGAGGTTCAGGGAACTGCATCTCAAAGCCCAGCGCACTTTATCACTCCTGGGCTATTCAGCCAGCTTTTTCCTTGGCGACGGGTATGAAGGACAGCCCCGGTATGGTCCTTTCGATAGCATTATTGTCACCGCCGCTGCCCCTGAGGTTCCTGATAAACTGCTCAGCCAGCTTAAGACAGGGGGCAGACTCGTGATACCACTGGGATCGGCTGCTTCTCAGACCATGACATTGGTTGTACGGACAGGTGAGGACACATATGATTATACCTCACATGGCTGTTTCATATTTGTGCCCATGATCAAAGGGATTGTTAAAAGTTGATTTCCCTGTGAGATCCCTGGTTTCATTAGTGAAAATGTATAACGATGAGTGCCTGGGATAGTGATCATCCCGGCTCATCTGACAAGCTTTGTGAACTGGAAATGTAAAAATTGTTGAAACGTGAAGATATACACTCTGGTTTTTAATCCGATTGAAGTGAACACTTACATAATTGCTGACTCGTCAGGTGATTGTGTAATTATTGACTGTGGCTGCTACTACAGGCATGAATTTGATGAAATGGATGCATTCCTTCATGATAACAGGCTCAAGCCTGTTTTGCTGCTGAACACTCATTGCCATCTCGACCATATATTCGGGAACAGCCTGATGCTTGAAAGATTCGGGATTCGTTCCCGATATTGCAGGGATGATGATTATAACAGGATTGATGCACCGGTGCATGCCCGGCTTTTCGGACTCACCATGGAACTTCCTCCCGAGCCAGCGGAGTATCTGGAGGACGGACAGGTTGTTTCCCATGGACCCATCAGGCTTACCGCCCTGCACGTTCCGGGGCATTCCTCAGGAAGCCTTGCGTTTTACAGCAGCGACATGAAAGCCGTTTTTACGGGCGATGCCCTCTTTGCCGGAAGTATCGGAAGAACAGATCTGGAAGGCGGAGATTTTAAAACACTCCTGTTGAGCATCCGCAAAAAGCTATTTTCACTTCCCGATGATACCATTGTTTATCCCGGGCATGGCGGGTGTACAACTATTAAAGCTGAAAAAGAGACAAATCCTTATTTTATCAACAGTTGACAGGCCTGGTTTTTAAAATGGCAACTTATTGCTATTTTCGCGATAGGATTGATTTGAGATCCTTGTCCGGAACTCCGTGTAACAAAAAGAAGTATGAACCAAAGTTCCCGGATTTTTGTTTTGATGATTGATTTCATCTGTATATAATTAATTTTTAAAAGACCGGATGCCTGTCTGACCCCTCGGTCAGGGAACCACACATGAATGAACGCGATTATAATCATTCGTATTTGTGTATGGCATGCAAGCGGGTTTAATAATGAATATTAATTACAGACGCTGATTCATGTCCGGAATAACCTTCGAACGCCCATTAAACTGATAATCAAAATACCAGTTATATGCTATCAGAAAAATTTGAAAACCGCCACAATGGCCCCCGCGGACCTGAAATAGCCCGCATGCTTGAGTCTGTCGGAGTCGCTTCTCTCGATGAACTGATTGACAAGACAATCCCTGCCTCAATCAGGCTGAAGGATCCCCTGAAACTTCCTGAAGCGATGACTGAATATGAATATCTCAACCATATCAGGCATCTGGGGTCAAAAAACAAACTTTTCAGGTCTTTTATCGGACAGGGTTACTATGGCGTTGCCCCCCCTTCGGTTATTGTGAGGAACGTTCTGGAAAACCCCTCATGGTACACCTCCTACACTCCCTACCAGGCTGAGATTTCACAGGGGAGGCTGGAAGCCCTCCTGAATTTCCAGACAATGGTTGTGGAACTTACCGGGATGCAGATCGCCAACGCTTCGCTTCTCGATGAATCAACTGCAGCGGCGGAAGCAATGATAATGATGTTCAATGCGCGTTCAAGGGATGCAGTAAGATCGGGAATAAACAGGTTCTTTGTAAGCAGTGACACCTTCCTTCAGACGCTTGATGTTCTTGAAACCAGGGCGGAACCTCTCGGGATAGAGCTGGTAACCGGAAGATTCGATGAGATCTCAATCGACGGATCATTCTTCGGGGCATTTGTCCAGTATCCGGCAGCATCGGGGCAGATAGAGGATTACCGGGAATTTGCAGGAAAAGTACATGGCTCCGGAGCGCTTCTTGGCGTGGCAGCGGATCTTATGAGCCTTGCCGTTCTCATTCCTCCGGGTGAATGGGGTGCTGATGTGGTGGTCGGTTCCAATCAGCGGTTTGGCCTGCCGATGAGCTTCGGCGGCCCCCATGCGGGCTTCTTTGCAACAAAGGATGAACTGAAGCGCAGCATGCCGGGCAGAATTATCGGGGTGTCGGTGGATGCCCAGGGTAACCATGCCCTGAGAATGGCACTCCAGACAAGGGAACAGCATATCAAGCGCGAAAGAGCAACATCAAACATTTGCACCGCACAGGCACTGCTTGCAACAATGTCGGGTATGTATGCACAATACCACGGACCTGAGGGACTGAAAAACATTGCTTCTCACATCAGCAGATCGGCATGCACAATCAACGGAATACTGAAGGACCTTGGATACAAACAGGTGAATAGCCGTTTTTTTGATACCCTCAGGATAATCCTTCCTGATGAAGCGTCGGTGGAAAAGATAAGAAGCCTGGCATTGGAAAGCAGGATCAATTTCCATTACCCCGGAGACAACATCATAATGCTCAGTACAGATGAGATAACCACTCTTGAGGAGGTGAACACGGTCACATCCGTTTTTGCCAGGGCAGCCGGAATGAAACCCCTTGCTGCCGGGTCGCTATGCAAGTGCACTACAGCTTATGAAGCTTTTGTCAGGAAATCGGAGTTTCTCAAAGCATCCGTTTTCAACAGGTTCCATAGCGAGACTGAAATGATGAGATATATCAAGATGCTTGAGAGAAAAGATTTTTCACTGACACACAGCATGATATCGCTTGGTTCCTGCACCATGAAGCTGAATCCTGCAACTTCAATGTTTGCCATGAGCTGGCCCGAATTCGGCAACATTCATCCATATGTTCCTGCCAGCCAGGCTGAAGGATACTATCAGGTAATGGACGAACTGGGTGAAGCCCTTAAGGAAATTACCGGATTCTCAGCTATAACTTTCCAGCCAAATTCCGGAGCCTCAGGCGAATATACCGGACTTCTGATTATGCGCGAGTATTTCAGGAAAAGGGGTGAACTCAACAGGAACGTTGTCCTTATTCCTTCCTCTGCGCATGGAACAAATCCTGCAAGTGCTGTGATGGCTGGAATGCAGGTCGTTGTGGTGGAGTGCGATGAGGGCGGCAATATAAGCCTGGCTGACCTGAAAGCAAAAGCGGAACGATTCAGCGAAGATCTTGCCGGCATCATGATAACCTACCCTTCAACGCACGGGGTGTTTGAAGAAGCAGTTGTGCAAATGACCGGGATAATACATCAGAACGGAGGCCTGGTTTATATGGACGGAGCCAATATGAATGCACAGGTCGGACTTACAAATCCCGGATTTATCGGGGCAGATCTTTGTCACCTGAACCTTCACAAGACCTTTGCAATACCTCATGGAGGCGGAGGACCGGGAATGGGACCTGTGCTTGTCAACGAGAAGCTTGCAGAGTTTCTTCCTTCACATCCCCTCGTAAAAACCGGCGGCGCCAGCGGGATAAAGGCGGTGGCCTCGGCTCCTTTCGGAAGTGCACATATTCTGACAATATCCCATGCCTATGTCAGGATGATGGGCCCGGAGGGCCTTACCCGGGCAACCATCCTGGCCATACTGAACGCAAATTACATTGCAGCCTCCCTTAATGGATGGTACAAGACTCTTTATACGGGCGACAGGGGATTTGTAGCACATGAAATGATCCTCGATTGCAGGAACTTCAAGGCCGAGACAGGAATTACCGAGTCAGATATTGCAAAACGACTCATGGATTACGGATTCCATGCACCAACTCTTTCATTTCCCGTCCATGGAACCCTGATGGTGGAGCCCACAGAGTCTGAATCACTCCGCGAACTGGATAAATTCATTGATGCCATGAAATCGATATGGGAGGAGATCAGGGAGATCAATGAGGGCAGGGCCGACAAAAATGACAATGTGTTGCGGAACGCTCCTCATACCTTCAGGGTTGCTGCAGCAGATAAATGGGAACATGCTTACGGAAGGGAAAAAGCTGCCTTTCCCCTCAGATGGGTCGCGGAAAACAAATTCTGGCCATCGGCGGGAAGGGTGGATGACGGTTACGGCGACCGCAATCTTGTCTGCACCTGCGACCCTATCGACTCCTACAGGATGGAAACCCTGAAATTATTGCAGATCAGACCCGGGATCTCCCCGGGGTCCCCGCCCCTGCCGGAGTGAAGGAAAAGAACCTGCCCCGCAACCGCAAAGGAATCACTGAAAACCGCAGGGATGATGACTTAAAACATTGTTACAATGCAGGACTCTTGCTGGAATGACCTGATTGGTCTGCTTGATGGCAAAAACCCGGCTTACGGGCCCGTCGGCTTCATTATCGACAGTCCGTGGATACCGGGATGGTACGGAATCTCATTGCTCGATTATTACTCGTGCGACGAATTGTGGCTTAAATCGAACCTGGCAGCAGTGGAGAGGTTTCCTGAAGTCTGGTTCCTGCCCGGTTTCTGGCCGGAATATGGAATGTGCACCGAACCATCGGCGTTTGGAGCACGGATGATTTTTACCGGGAAAAGCCTTCCCCACGCAGAGAAGATAATATCAGACATATCAGATGCTGGCAGCTTGCCCCGGCCCGATGTCAGAACAGACGGCCTGCTGCCATTCGTGATAAACAGGCTTAAAAACTGCGATAAAGCCATCAGTAATGCCGGACATCAGGTAAGGTTCGCCGTTTCACGCGGACCATTCAATATCGCCAGCTTCCTGCTGGGAACCACTGAGCTGATGATGGCTGTGGCAATTGACCGGGAGAAGACTCACAAATTACTGAACAGGATCACTGATTTTATTTGCGACTGGCTTTCATGGCAGAAAGAATGCTTCCCGTCCGTCGATGGCGCCCTGATCCTCGATGATATTATAGGTTTTGTCGGAGAGGCTGAATTCAATGAGTATGTAATCCCGTACTTTAAAAGGATCTTTGATTCAACCGGCTTCAAAATCAGGTTCCTTCACAATGATGCCGACGGACTGATCACTGCCAGGCATCTGGCAGACATGGGTGTGAATATGTTTAATTTCTCATATAATCATTCAATGACTGAGATCAGAAATCTTGCCGGCAAAGATGCAATTCTTGTAGGAAACATTCCGCCACGGGATGTGCTGGCAGCCGGATCGGCTGACGATGTTGCCGCTGCAGTGAAAACAGCAATGAATGAGATATCTGACCATAGCCGGATTATCTGGTCAGCCGGCGGAGGTATGCCGCCGGGAGTCAGCAGCGGAAACATCAGGGCTTTTGTGGAAACGGTCAGAGACGGGGTCGTGTAGGGAGCGCCGGATTTGTCTGAAGTAGCTGGTTCCGGGGAAATTTATTGCTTTAAGTGCTTCCTGCACCGATTCACTCCAAACTTTTTAATTACTTTAGTCACTTTAAGCTTAAACATACAATAATTACTTAAAATAATCCGACAATGAGCAAGTATTTATCAATAATTCTGGCTGTCATGCTAATAGTATCATCCTGCGGCCCGCGGGGAGCCAAAAGGCAGAAAGGAGAAGGCCCGAAAGCTTCTTCTGAGGTTAAATATCCCGTGCAGCTCATTACCGTCGATCCGGGTCATTTCCATGCTGCACTGGTGCAGAAATCGATGTTTCCACAGGTTTCACCCGATGTGCATGTTTATGCCCCCGACGGGCCTGACCTGAAGCAGCATCTCGACAGGATAGCATCATACAACAGCAGGCCGGACAATCCGACATCGTGGAATGAAATTGTGTACAGGGGCGATGACTTTTTCGGAAAAATGCTGTCGGAGAAGTCAGGCAATGTGGTTGTACTGTCAGGCAACAACAAAAAGAAAGCCGAATATATTTCGCGGTCCATAGATGCAGGTCTGAATGTACTGGCTGACAAGCCTATGATAATTTTGCCAGAAGACTTTCCCTTACTCGAAAAAACTTTTCAGGCTGCAGAGGAAAAGGGTGTTCTGCTTTATGACATAATGACGGAAAGGTTTGAAATCACCTCGATCCTTCAGAAAATCCTGTCGCAGAATGAAGCCGTGTTCGGCAAACTGGCAACCGGGTCGGGGAACGAGCCTGCAGTATCGAAAATCAGTGTGCATCATTTCTCGAAACTTGTTTCGGGAACACCCCTGATACGTCCGGCCTGGTTCTTTGATGTTGAGCAGCAGGGCGACGGAATAGTTGATGTCACCACTCATCTTGTAGATCTTATCCAATGGGCCTGCTTCCCCGATCAGATACTTAACCCTTCGGATATAAACATGGCATCGGCAAGAAGATGGCCCACAGTCATTTCAAGAGAACAGTTCAGGGGAGTTACGGGCATTGACGATTTTCCTGAATTTCTGCTCAAGGATGTCAGGGACGGCAAACTAAATGTTTTTGCCAATGGTGAAATGACATACCAGATCAAGGGTGTATGGGCAAAGGTTTCAGTCGAGTGGCGCTACCAGGCACCTCCGGGCGGAGGAGATACACATTATTCAGTGATGAAAGGCTCAGGATGCGATCTTGTCATCAGGCAGGGCAGGGAAGAGAAATTCATTCCTACACTCTATGCAGAGAACATCAGGGGCAGGGATATCGGGAGTTTTTCTGATGCCCTCAGGGAGGTTCTCGCTGCACTGCCTTACGACAGCCTCGAAGTTGAGGCTTATGGGAAATCGGCTTTGAAGATCAATATACCAGATAAATACAGGGTGTCGCATGAAGAACATTTCGGGCAGGTAGCCTCCAAATTCCTGCTTTACCTTAATGAGGGCAGCCTTCCTTACTGGGAAGTGCCCGGAATGATAACAAAATACTACACAACAACCAGCGCGTTAAAGATGGCAATGGGGAAAAAATGAAAGATTACCCGCGGGGTGCGCAGATTAAATGATGAGATTGCTGATTGTGAAGAATGTACTTTATCTGTACCGTTAAACAAAGAGATCTTCTATTACCATTGAGTAGATCTCAGACAATTCAATTCCTGCCGCTTCAGCCTGCTTTGGAACAAGGCTTTCCTTCGTCATTCCCGGTACGGTGTTGATTTCAAGGAAGAGGGGATCTTCACCTGCGACAATAAAGTCCACCCTTACAATCCCCCTGCACCCGAGCAGATCATAGATCCTTGAGCCAAGTTCCCGGATCTTTTCCGTAAGCGTTTCGCTGAGATCAGCCGGCGTTATTTCGTCGGATTTGCCCGGTGTATATTTTGCCTCAAAGTCGAAAAATTCATTTTTGCTTATTATCTCTGTCACAGGAAGCACTACAGCCTTTTTTGAGGTCTTTACCACACCGCATGCCACTTCCCTGCCTTTCATCAGGGCTTCGGCAATAACCTCATTACTCTCTTCGAATGCTTTCATTATTGCCGGCAGCAGCCCATCAGCGGTTTTAACCTTTGATACCCCAAAACTTGATCCGCTGTCGTTGGGCTTGACGAAACACGGAAGGCCGATGATCCTTGTAATTTCATCAGGATTAATCTCATCGGTGCGGCGGATGAGGATTGATTCCGCCATCGGGATCCCATACTCTTTCAGATAAAGCTTGCAGGCCTGTTTGTTGAAAGTGAGTGCTGAACAGAAAGGATTGCAGCTTGTATATGGTATCCGCATCATATCGAAGTATCCCTGAAGCAGACCGTTCTCACCCGGGGAACCATGAATGGCAATAAAAACCGCGTCGAACCTGATCTTCCGGTCATCCAGCCTGAGTGCAAAATCATTCTTGTCAACACTGTGGCAGCGGCCCCTGCCATCTTCCCAGTACCAGTCCGAACCTCTTATCATTATGATATAGGCTGAATAAGCAACGGATAAGACTTTAAAAACCTCGCCTGCACTCTTTACTGATATCGCATACTCGGGAGAGTCACCGCCTGCGACAATGGCTATAGTTCTCATCTTTTAATGATAAGCTGTAAAATTACATATTTTACCTTTGGGTGATAATTCCCGGGAAGAAATAAAAATATAAGTTTCAAAAATCTGAAATTCCGGTATCATCCTATTTATCAATAATAATTACCTTTGATTAAACATAAAAAATCTATCAGAATGAAGAAAGGTTGTTTGATTTGGCTCATAATTGGTATTATCATCGTCCTTGTGGCAATAGGCCTGGTGTCGTGGGTCACAAAGTCGTATAATCAGATGGTTACACTTCAGGAGGGAGTAACAAGTCAGTGGGGCAATGTAGAGACCCAGTATCAGCGCAGGGCTGATCTCATCCCTAATTTCGTGAACACTGTAAAGGGCGCTGCCAGTTTTGAGCAGGAGACTCTTACACGGGTAATTGAAGCAAGGGCCAAAGCCTCGCAGGTTACCATTGATCCCGCGAATATGACGGCTGAGAACATGCGGCAGTTTCAGGCAGCACAGGGTGAGCTGAGTTCGGCTCTTTCGAGGCTGCTTGTTGTTGTTGAGAAATATCCTGAGCTGAAGGCTACCCAGAATTTCCGTGACCTGCAGGTTGAGCTTGAAGGCACCGAGAACAGGATCTCTGTGGAACGGAGAAAATTCAACGAGGTTGCCAGGTCCTATAATACTCACATAAAAAGATTTCCCCAGAATTTCCTTGCCGGAATATTCGGATTTGATGCCAAACCCTATTTTGAGGCGGCGGAAGGAGCTGAGAAAGCACCGCAGGTTCAGTTTTAATAAAGGTGGAAGAAATGGAAATAAAAGCCTCCACGTTCTTCTCAGTAGAACAGCAGGAGCAGATCCGTGATGCTGTGAGAAAGGCGGAAAACGAAACTTCCGGTGAAATAAGGGTGCATATTGAAACCGGTTTCAGGGGAAATGTTCTTGACAGAGCCTCCTGGATCTTCAGGAGAATAGGAATGCATGCCACTGAAAACCATAACGGTGTGCTGTTTTACCTTGCGGTCAGGAACAAGGAGTTTGCAATATTGGGCGACTGGGGCATCAACTCAAGGGTTCCTGAAAATTTCTGGAGTGAGATCAGTGAAGTTGTCAGCAGTCATTTCAGGAAGGGAAATTTCACGGAGGGCCTTGTTAAAGGTATAATTATGACCGGGAACAAGCTCAGGGAGCATTTCCCACGTAACCGGGATGATGTAAACGAGCTGAGCGATGAGATCTCCTTTGATGAACCTGAACAACCGGCAGTTATATGAAGAAGCGAAGATTCCTGGTTCCTGCAGGTCAGCTTTTGTTGCTCCTGGTTATAATGCATTGCCGGGAAATTTCTGCCGGGGAATTTCCCGACAGGCCGGTACCCCCCAGGCTGGTAAATGATTTTGCCGGCCTGCTCACTGTCGGGGAGGCAGATGCTCTTGAACGGAAGCTTGTTGCCTATGATGACTCCGCTTCCACGCAGATCGCGGTTGTCACCGTGACCGATCTGCATGGCTACGACAGGTCGGACTATGCCCAGCGCCTGGCCGAGGACTGGGGAATAGGGCAGAAAGGCCTGAATAACGGCATACTCATCCTGGTAAAGGCAAAGACATCAGAAAGCTCAAGGGGCGAGGTTTTTATTGCTCCGGGATACGGACTGGAAGGGGTTGTTCCGGATATTGTCTGTGCCCGGATCATTGACAACGAGATCCTGCCGGCATTCAGGGCAGATGCCTATTATCTCGGCCTTGACAGGGCAACAAACGTACTCATGTCACTGGCCAGCAGAGAGTTCCCACCGGACAGGTATGGAAAATCGCGGAGCGGAAATAATGGAAGCCTGGCGCCGGTCATTGTCATCATAATCCTTATTGTTATCATGATGATCATCCGGAGCAGCGGCGGATCGAACCAGAAGCATATTAGCCGCAAGGGACTTCCGTTGTGGATCCTGTTGTCAATGATGAACTCGGGCAGCAGTTCTCACAGTGGCAGCTGGGGAGGATTTTCAGGTGGCGGCGGGTTCAGCAGGGGAGGCGGAGGGTTCGGAGGTTTCGGGGGAGGAAGCTTCGGCGGCGGAGGTGCCGGCGGCAGCTGGTAGAAACGGTACACAGGCCCGGTGCCTGACCAGCTTCAGTCCCTGCCGGAAACATAGTTTCTCCATCTGTCAATTACCTGCTGCATGTCGGCAGGCAGGGGGGAGTCAAATATCAGTCTTTTCCCCGTTACAGGATGGTCAACACTCAGTGTTTTTGCATGCAGAGCCTGCCGGGGAAGCAGTCTGAAGCAGTTTTTTATGAACTGCTGATATTTTGCGAATGTGGTTCCTTTAATTATCTCATTCCCGCCGTATTCTTCATCATTGAACAGGGGATGCCGGATGAAGCTGAAATGAACCCTTATCTGGTGAGTGCGGCCGGTCTCAAGCCTGCATTCAATCACCGAAACGTAGCCAAAGTCCTCAATTACCCTGTAATGCGTGATTGCAGGCTTGCCCTGGCTCCCGTCAGGAAATACCTGCATGATCTTCCTGTCGCGCAGATTCCTGCCGACATTACCGGTGATGGTGCCTGCAGGTGTTTGCGGAACTCCCCATACTATTGCAACGTACTTCCGGTCAGTGGTCCTTTCATAGAACTGCTTTGATAACCTGTTGAGGGCAAGCTCATTCTTGGCCACCACAAGAAGGCCCGAAGTGTTTTTGTCGATCCTGTGCACCAGCCCCGGCCGGAGTTCCCCCGAACTGAACAGGGGCAGATCCCTGAAATGCCACATCAGGGCATTTACAAGTGTTCCTGAATAATTCCCGTATGCCGGGTGCACAACCATGCCAGCCTCCTTGTTCACCACTATCATTTCATCATCTTCATAAATGACATTGATTGGCAGGTTTTCAGGGATAAGCTCGATTTCCCTGGGAGGGACCGGGAGAACTATCTGAACAGTGTCACCGGGTTTAACCTTGTAGTTTGGCCTGACCGGGGCATTATTGACAAGAATATTGCCTGCATTCGCCGCATTCTGTATCCTGGTGCGCGATGCATTCTCAATTCTTGATGAAAGGTATTTGTCAATTCTCAGCAGCGACTGACCCGGATCGACAACATATCTGAAATGTTCGAACAATTCCTGCGGGTCGGTGATCTCTTCTTCGGTCATCCGGAAACTATCTGTATATGACAAGTTTTACGACTCCGGCCGGCCGGTTGTTGATTGTTGCCAATACTGAATAGATGCCGGCTTTAAGCATTGAAACATCTATTCTTTCGTTGTAGGGAACTTTCATTGCCGGCCGGCCGGTAAGGTCAATTATTGTTATGAATGCCGAGCGCGAAAGCCTGAGGTCTTCTGATTCGATGTTTATAAAATCATTTGCCGGGTTCGGCCATATCTTCAGGCCGGATTTCTTTTCCCCGGGAACTGAATCGTCAGAAGAGGTTGTTTTGACTGGCGGACCTGTAATGGGTCTTATCATTATGCTGCCGTTTACCATGGATTGGTACCATTGGCCGTTCAGCCAGTAAAACTGCCGCCCACTGTGAGGTGTGTTGACATCAAAGCCCGCGTTGAGGAAAGTCTCCGAACGTTGTTTCCAGCCCACATAAAACACATCATCCACCATAACACCGTCAGGAAGCACGTATGTATAAAATCCGTTCATTTCCTTCCCCTGTTCAACCATCACTCCCTCGAATGAATAGATTATATCCCCCGGCTTGTCATTCATGTCGTTCCATACAACGATATCAAATGATCTCAGATTGCTGTTCAGATAGCTGTCATTAAAGCAAATGCTGACAGCCCGGAGGGTATCCTGCATGTATGACTTGAACCTGAGGGCTGCCATGGCATTCCTGGAACCGAGGCCGTTTATCCCGTAGCCCGCTTCGGATGTGCCGTCGTCGTATGCAAAATAATTACTGAAAACCTGATTGTATTTTATTGTGTCATTTTCCTTGCGGTCGAACCAGTCTGTAATCAGGTAGGAGGTGACCAGGAAAAGCGCTGAATCGGTGCCGGGGGTATTAAATGTATAAATCAGCCCGGCATTGTAATCTGCACTCGTCTGCGGATCGATGTTTCTTGCACCTGCGGAGAAGGAATGAGCAAGCGTGCCCCTGTACACATCGCGAATTGTGAAATTCCGGGTTACGTTCCTGATAATGATATCGTTATTACGGTAATGAATTGGTATTGAGGCTCCCATTTCCTGCAGGAAAACCTGTCTGAATTGTTTCCAGGGCATGGCTTCATATGTCTTGAGCATTGATCTCAGGGGTGTGGTGAATGCGACATCGGCAGGGATGGTGTCGGCCCCGTTCCGGTTCCTGTTGATGTATACATAGTCAAGGTGCCAGTGATCGCAGTTACCTGCGATGGAAGGGTCGCTGAGATCGGGGTTAAGGCTTGCCCGGTTGATGAACCTGAACCTGAATCCGCTCTTTAAATATCTTTCATTGTCAATTCTGATTATGGCAGGTTTGAATCTGTCCTGCCTGACACCTCCTGCTGCCCGCCATACCGAATACCACCTGGCTTCGTCGGGTGCGTAGAACTGAAGGGTCAGGCTGTCCTTTTGCTCGGGCATATCTCCAAGGCCGCCGGGCTGATAGAAGAAACTCATCCATATATTGTCCGTTTCCCGGAAATTGAGATTAATGGGCCGGGAGGTGAGATGGTCCGCTTCGAAGCCCGAGGGGGATATTGTCTCGTAAAGCCGTCCGTTACTGTCAAGGGCATCAAAGGTAGCCACCCCTTTTGTGATCTGCTTGTCGGTATATGTATTGTTGATGAAGACATTATTGTCGCTCCAGTTCCGGGGATCGGGCATAAATGACTCCCCGGAGAAGTCATCGATGAATGGCAGTTCAATGACATCTCCGTCTGCCTTGACAGCGGCTGACGGGTACTTGTTTCCTTTAACAAGGCGATTCACCTGGAGGCCGGTTACCAGCTCCTGTGCCTGGCCGAACAGTGGAAAGGAAACCAGAAGGATAATATGAATGATCCGCTTTACAAACATCAGCTTAATCTTACTGGCCTGAAAGTATTTCAGGAATGGTGTCGTATACAAGGCGGGTTGAATCGGACGGGAGTCTGGCTGAATCAACTGTCAGCCAGAGATACATGGATGAACCCAGCTGTATTGTGGCATCGATATTATATTCAGGATTCTGTTTGTAGACAAAAGCTCTTGCGGAATCATCACCTGTAAGGATGGTATTGTCATAAATTGAAGTGACAAGGGTGAGGGATGCTCCGAGGATCCTGCTTTTTGCAGTTTCAAGATTAAGCCCCATCAGGTCGGGCACCTCCGTTCTCTGGTTGCTCAATCCCTTGCCCAGGACCAGGTCAATTACGGATCCTTTTTGAATTGAGTCACCTTCCATTATTTCCTTTCCGTTATAAAGTTGCTTTATCACAACATCTATCGAAATGTCGGGTATGTAAATGGGAGACCCCATTTCAAGCCCTGAGCTTTCAATAAGGGCAAGGGCCTGCCTCTTGGGCAGGTTAACCAGATTTGGCATGGCAACCATTTCGGGATTGAACGCATTGATCGTCAGCATTATGTTCCTCCACTTCTTTACCCTGAAGCCTGGTTTGGGATTCTGTTCCGCAATACAGCCGCGAGGCACCTCAGAGGTATAGACCGAGTCGATAATCTGAAACCGGAGCCTGCTTTTTTTTGCCAGCTGTGCCGTCTGCTCACGTGTGAGGCCGAAAAAATCAGGAACCGGTCTGCTCTGACCGTGGCGCGTGTAAAAATTCATCCAGATAAGGATTATCATCACCGTGGCAACAAAAATTACTGCAGCAAGTCCCAGATGTTTCAGGAAGGCCTTGCTTAGAATAAAGTTCTTGAGATTCATACCGTGTCCGGATGTAGATTTATAACGCAAATGTAGCTATAAAATTATAGAGCGAATCCCTTTCAACCGGCCTGAATCCGGCATCATTTATGAGCTTGCATATTTCCCCGGTGGACATTGCGGGATTTTTCTCCCCGGCACCGGCCATCGAGTAAATTCGTGTTGTGTCTTCAATTGTTCCGTCAAGGTCATCAGTTCCGAATGAAAGGCTGAGCTGCGCAACCTCTTTCCCGGTCATGGGCCAGTATGCCTTCAGGTGGGGAATATTATCGAGGTAGATCCTGGCCACGGCATAATTCCTCAGGTCTTCAGCCATGCTTACCTCGCCCAGGTGTGACATCCGGTTATTCTCTTTTTTGAATTTCAGGGGAATAAACGCATTGAATCCCTGTGTCTTATCCTGTAAACGACGAAGCCGCTCCATGTGATCAATCCGGTGGGAATAAGTTTCCATGTGTCCGTAAAGCATTGTCGCATTTGACGGTATCCCTGCCAGATGGGCAGCTTCATGAATACTGAGCCATAAATCGGACGTGGCTTTTTCCGGACAGATGATCTTCCTTATCTGTTCGTCAAATATCTCGGCTCCGCCTCCCGGTATTGAATCCAGCCCGTATTCCCTGAGCATTCTGAGCCCTTCTTCAAGGGAACATCCGGTTTTTCTGATCATATAGTCCAGTTCAATGGCAGAGAATGCCTTTATATGGAGCCGGGGGCGATATTGCCTGATTTGCCTGATAAGCTCCCCGTAATAATGCAGATCATGATCAGGATGTACGCCTCCGACTATATGAACTTCCTCTATCTGTTTGTCATCAAACCTCTTTACCGCCTCGAGCATCTGGTCATGACTCAATTCCCAGGCCTCAGGATCCTTTGAAGGCTTGCGGTAGGAACAGAACCTGCAATTGTAAACGCACCTGTTCGTGGGTTCTATGTGGAAATTCCTGATGAAGAAGGCATTTTCACCATTTATTCTTCTCCTGACAATTCCGGCAAGAAGACCCAGCAGGGGCAAGCCGGCATTTTGATAAAGCACAAGCCCTTCACCGGGGGTAATGCGTTTTTCATCGGCTACCTTTCCTGCGATCTTCAGCAGCGCAGGATCATTTATGTATTTTTCAGGATTAATCATTCGCTTCAAGGATTGTGCAAAATTAGCATTTTCTTTCCGGCTGCATTAACGGCATGATCATAAATTCATCCCTGATACCGGTAAATTGAGAAAACAAAAAAGGTGCCCGAACGGACACCTGTCATTCTCAAAGCTATATTATTCCGGATTATTTCAATTTCAAGTCAGAGGAAACGGTTAATTTCTTTCTGCCCTTTGCCCTGCGGGCGGCCAAAACCCTCCTGCCATTCGGAGTGGACATTCTTTCCCTGAAACCATGCTTGTTTGCTCTTTTTCTTCTCGACGGCTGAAATGTCCTTTTCATGACTACAATTGTTAAATTTTAAACAGTAATTTGAAAGCGCAAAAATAGACATTTTTTTGAATCATACAACGCCGCGGTTTTTATTGCATTAAAATACCGGGATATAAATGATCTTTTTTGTTTCAAAATAAGTTTCGGCAAAGAACTTTCCTATTTCCCATATCTTAACCTTATTCCTGAATGGTCTGGTCTCCTTATCAGTTTCACCTCCCTTAAGATAAATTATACCGTTATCAAGGGTATTTCTGCCGCCAGGGTCGATATTTTTACTGACCAGGTTAACAAATCCGGAAATATCCATCACTGCCCTGCTGACAACAAAGTCAAATCGTTCCTTTTCTTCCTCTGCCCTTTTCCTGATAACTGTAACGTTTTTAAGACCAAGTGTTTCGGCAATCGCTGTCACTGCTTTCGTCTTTTTCTCAATGGAATCAAGTAAAAAGAATTCACAATCATTGAACATTATTGCCAGTGGAATACCGGGGAACCCTCCTCCTGTTCCCACATCGAGGATCCTGGTTCCTTCGCGGAACCCGGTTATTTTCGCGATTGACAGGGAATGCAGGACATGATGGATATAAAAGTTCCCCATATCCTTACGGGATATCAGGTTTATCCTGCTGTTCCAGTATTCATAAATTCCCACGAGCTGGCTGAACCTGTCAATCTGGATTCCCGTGATGAAAGGAAAATATCGGATTATCTCCCGGATCACTATCTGTTGCCTGTTTTGATGAAGATATTGTAAAGCAGGGTTTTGGCCCTGAAAAGCTGGGCTTTGACGGTTCCCAGCGGAAGATTCAGTTCGGAAGCTATTTCCTCGTATGAGTACTCCTTGTAGTATCTCAGTTCAATAAGCTGCCTGTACCGGGGTTTAAGCTGGTTGACAACGCTTCGCAGCACGGCTATCTTCTGATCGTTTATCAGGGCTTCTTCGGGGTCGGGAAGATCCGACTGTATGTTCCTGGTAATTGATTCAAGATCGTCCTGTGCCTGGGCGACGGCAGACGGAAATGTATGTTTCTTTCTGATGAAATCAATGCAGTTGTTGGTGGCTATCTTAAACAGCCATGTGCTGAAGGCAAATTCGGGCGTATAGGACTCCAGGTTACGGAATGCCTTGCCGAATGCTTCAATGGTAAGATCTTCAGCATCGGCGATATTGTTTACCATCTTCAGGAGCATATAGTAGATCGAATCGCGGTAGCGGTCCATCAGGGTTGCAAAAGCCTTTTCATTGCCATTTCTTGCCATATTGACAAAAAGCAGATCGTTCTTTGCCTTTTCTGATAATTCGTTTGAAGCTACTTCCATTGGTTTTTTCCGGGGCTCTGCAGATAATTGCTCAAGTAAAACGTTAAGTTCAGAAATGGTGAAAATATATCGAAAAATAAGGAATATTTTAACATGCCGGGTTCATTAAACTGCTTCACGGCAAATTTAAACGCTGTTGATTGCACAATCAGCCTTGCCGCATAAACTGCAGCTGCATAGGGCCAGAGGTGAGTAACGGAGAGGAGGATGATGAATGAAATGTAAAACAATGATCGCGTTGCCGGTTCGGCAATAAGTATGATCCTGTCGCGGAGCCTGTAGTGAGGAGCCGTTGTAAGATGTCTTCTTTTCTGACGGAAGAATTCGGCAAATGACGCGGAAGAGACTGACCTGGTATGTGTTTCCCGGCTTATTTCAACTTTTGTATTTTGCCCGCGGGCATGTTTGTTAACGAACAGGTCATCGTCGCCCGACATAAGATGAAAATGAGAACCAAAACCTTTGTTCCTGAAAAACACCGACCGCCTGTAAGCCAGGTTCCGGCCCACTCCCATATATGGCATGCCGCGAAGGGCCATCCCTGTATACTGGAGGGCAATCATCATGGAATCGTAGCGGATATACTTGTTGAGTATCCCTTTCCCTGATGCATAGCCGCCATAACCCAGTATAAAATCGGTTTTTTCATCGAAGCCGGCAACCATGCCCCTGATCCACTGGTCGGATTCAGGCCGGCAGTCGGCATCGGTAAAAAGCAAAAGTTCATTTTTCGCAGCTTTTATACCGATGAACTGTGCAAATTTCTTGTTGTGGGTGAATTTGGGATCTTTGGTTATGTTGCTGACCTTCAGATGAGGATATCGCGGAAGAAGTTCTCCAAGGACACGGTAGGAATTATCTTCACTGCAATCATTTACCACAATCACTTCAAAATCGGGATAATCCTGATTGAGGACCGATGTGAGGAACTGCCCCAGGTTTTTCTCTTCGTTCCTGGCGCAGATTATTACCGAAACAGGTTTGGAATCATGGGAATGAACAACTTTCCGGTACAGCCCCGCAGTAAGGTAAAAAAAAACATAATAAAATAACTGAGTAGCGGCAGATAAAAGAAATACAATAAAAACGATGTTGAAGATTAAGTTTTCCCGCATCAGCATCTGGTTCCAGAATATTGAGACAATATTAATAAGATAATCTGAATGCAGAAAGAGAGTTGCTGAATATGGGCAAAAAACATTGACCGGTTTCAAAAATTGTTGACTTTAATTTTACGGGGCATCACTAATGAGTTACCTTTGTCGTTCCAAAACAGCAGGATGTTATTGTTTGAAGTACAGAGCAGGGACATGGATACGAACGCCAGGGCAGGGATTCTCAGAACTTCCCGTGGTGATGTTCCGACGCCTGTATTTATGCCGGTGGGGACAGCCGGAACAGTAAAGGGTATATTGCAGCAGGACCTGGTTGAAGAGATAGGAGCGGAAATAATCCTGGGTAACACATATCATCTTTACCTGCGGCCGGGGACCGACATTTTCAAAGGCTGCCGCGGGCTTCATGAGTTCATGGGGTGGAAGAAGCCGATCCTGACTGACAGCGGCGGCTACCAGGTGTTCTCCCTTGCCGGGAACAGAAAGCTTACTGAGGAAGGTGCAATTTTCAGATCGCATATCGACGGATCAAAACATGTTTTTTCACCTGAAAATACCATTGATATACAGAGGATCATAGGCGCCGATATAATAATGGCCCTTGATGAGTGCGCCCCGTTCCCCTGCGATTACGGATATGCAAAAAAATCACTGGAGCTTACCCACAACTGGCTCGACCGCGCTGTTTTGCGATACAATCAGACAGAACCCCTGTGGGGAGCCGGCCAGTATCTCTTCCCGATTGTGCAGGGAAGCATTTTTGATGACCTGAGGAAGATTTCAGCTGAAAAGATCGCCTCGGTATCACTCTCCGGAAACGCAATAGGAGGACTTTCAGTCGGCGAACCGGCTGAAGAGATGTACAGAATCCTGGAAATTGTCAACGGGATCCTCCCGGTGGAGAAACCCAGATACCTGATGGGTGTGGGTACCCCGGTAAACATTCTCGAGGCAATTGCAAGAGGGGTTGACATGTTCGATTGCGTGATGCCTACCCGTAACGGCCGTAACGGCATGCTTTTCACGGGAGAGGGAGTGATTAATATCCGGAACCGGAAATGGATGGATGATTTCAGTCCCATCGACAATGACGGCCCCAGCCGGATAAGCCGCCATTACTCAAAGGCATACCTGCGCCATCTCATTATTTCAGGGGAAATTCTTGGAGCCCAGATCGCAAGTATTCATAATCTTGCATTTTACATGAAACTTGTGAAGGAGGCAAGAATGAAAATTGAAGAAGGTAATTTCAGAAGATGGAAGAATTCAATGGTAAAAAAACTTTCAGTGCGGTTATAGGATTTTTTAGCATAAAAATCATTGACCGCTATATTTTCAGAAAGTTCCTGGGAACCTTCCTCTTTTGCCTTTTCCTGATTATTACAATAGCTGTTGTGTTTGATTTTGCGGAGAAGATCGATAACTTCATGGAAAGGGAGGCTCCGGCACGCGCAATCATCTTTGATTATTATCTTAACTATATTCCGTATTTCTCCACTCTTTTCGCTCCTCTTTTTGTATTTATCGCGGTTATTTTCTTTACCTCAAAAATGGCCGCAAATACCGAAATCATTGCAATCCTGAACAGCGGCATGAGTTTCCGGAGGATGATGTACCCCTACTTCCTGGCATCATTCATCATTGCCGTTTTTATATTTCTCCTTACCAATTTTGTTATCCCGCAGGCAAATTCAAAGCGCATGGTTTTCGAAGACAGGTATTACAGGCCTTCTGCCAGGAGAATGCCCGTGATGAATATTCACAGGCAGGTATTCAGGAATGTGTATATCTACCTTGAATCGTTCAACCCGATAAGCCTTACGGGCCGCAATTTTACCCTTGAACAGTTTGATGATTCCGGCAGGCTCCAATCCAAGCTGAACGGCAATATGGTCAGATATGATACGGCAGCAAACAAATGGAGTGTAATGACTTATTATATAAGGAAAATCGACGGATACGAGGAAAAGATCCTTAAAGGGGACAGGATTGATACCACCCTGACAATTAAACCAAACGATTTCTCGAGGGTGCCGGGATTTGAGGGGACGATGACCTACCGGGAGCTGAATGACTATATCGACCAGCTGCGGCTTCAGGGATCGGATGAACTGAAAGTGTTTCTCATCGAAAAGCATAAAAGGATTGCAAATCCCTTTGCGGTGTTCATCCTCACACTGATTGGCGTTTCCCTGTCTTCGCGCAAGGTAAGGGGAGGGATCGGCAAGAATATCGGGATAGGCCTTGGCCTGAGCTTTTCATATATTCTCTTTATGCAGTTTGCATCGCAGTTCTCGATAAAAGGGAACCTCGAACCAATGCTTGCCATGTGGATCCCGAACATCATGTATGCTTTTGTTGCTTTCTTTCTGTACAGGATGGCACCCAAGTAATGACGGTTATGGATATATGCAATTCCTGTGTGTGATTGTGCAGCCGGGTCCGAAAAATCTGCAAACACAGGTATGTAAAAAAATTAACGGGCATTCATTATTGCAAAACCCGGCTGTAACCTGTTATTTTTGTACCTTGCTTTCATTCCGGAAGGAGCAGCCGGCAGTTTATTAAAATTTAGAAAGATATGGCAGTTGAAAAGAAGATCCGTGAATTGCAGGAGAAACGCAAAAAGGCACTTCTGGGCGGGGGCGTACAGGCTATTGAAAAGCAGAAGGCCATGGGGAAACGTACTGCAAGAGAGCGTATTATGGCTCTTCTTGATAAAAATTCATTCAATGAATATGATCTTTTCGTTGAACATGATGCACGCGGCTTTGACATGGAGAACAAATCTCTTCCCAGTGATGGCGTGATAATTGGCTCGGGGACCATCTGCGGGGCACCTGTTGCGATTTTTGCGCAGGACTTCACTGTTGCAGGCGGATCACTCGGACTGATGCATTCACGAAAAATTACGAAGATAATGGATCATGCCCTGAAGATGAGAATGCCGCTTATAGGCATCAATGATTCGGGCGGAGCCAGAATCCAGGAAGGCGTCAATTCCCTTGCCGGATATGGGGAGATATTTTTCCGGAACACTATTTCAAGCGGTGTGATTCCCCAGATATCGGTGATTCTGGGTCCGTGTGCGGGCGGTGCAGTCTATTCCCCCGCCCTGACTGATTTTGTTTTCGTGGTCGACAATATTTCCAAAATGTTCATCACAGGGCCGGAAGTGATCAGGACAGTCCTTGGCGAAGTGATATCAATGGAAGAACTTGGCGGGGCCAGGGTGCAGAGCGAGGTTACCGGCAATGCCCACTTCTTTGCAAAAAATGAGGATGAATGCTTTGACCAGATAAAGCGGCTCATATCATTCATCCCACGGAACAACAGCCGGAAAGCAGGTGTTTCCGAAACTCATGAGCCCCTTGATAAATATGATCTGAACGGAATAGTGCCCGATGATCCGACCCTTCCCTATGATGTAAGGGATGTTGTCAGGGCGGTCGTCGACAAATCCGACTTCTTTGAAATCATGGAGAATTATGCAAGGAACATTGTGATCGGCTTCGGCCGGATGGGGGGCCGGACAACAGGCTTTGTGGCAAATCAGCCCCTTGAGATGGCAGGGGTTCTGGATGTAGACTCATCCGACAAGGCGGCAAGGTTCATACGCTACTGTGACGCCTTCAATATTCCGATAATAACCCTGGTTGACCTTCCCGGTTATCTTCCCGGCGTTGATCAGGAACATGCGGGTGTGATAAGGCACGGAGCAAAAGTACTATATGCATACAGCGAAGCCACCGTCCCCAAGCTGACTGTAATACTGAGAAAAGCTTATGGCGGCGGCTACATAGCCATGAGTTCGCGGCACCTCAGGGCCGACTTTGTATTCGCCTGGCCCACTGCTGAAATAGCTGTTATGGGCCCGGAGGGAGCTGCCAATATTATTTTCAGAAAAGAGATAATGTCGTCAGATGACCCCGACCGGACCAGAAAACAAAAAGTTGATGAATATAAGACCAGGTTTGCCAACCCCTACGTTGCTGCTTCGAGAGGATACATTGATGCTGTAATTGAACCATCGGAAACAAGACGGTTCCTAATGCATGCAATGCAGGTTTCGGAAAACAAGGCTGTTTCCCTTCCGGAAAAAAAACACGGCCTGCCCCCCTTATGAAAAAATTACCTTTAACCGACATGAAACAACCGGCAGATAAGGATGAAAGGTCCGGCATACTTAATATTAACTCAACCAGGTACATTACCCGGCTGAGCACCAGGTTCCTGAACAGAAAACCTTACCAGCCTCCGGATCCGCGAATGGTCCGCAGCTTTATTCCGGGAACCATAGTTGATATTTTGGTTGAAGAGGGTCAGAAAGTTCAAAAAGGCGATGAACTGCTGATACTTGAGGCCATGAAGATGCAGAATAGACTGAAGTGTCCGGCTGATGGCACAATAAAGAAGATAGGAGTAAAAAAGGGCGATAAAGTTACAAAAGGCCTTGTTCTGATTGAACTGAAATAAAACAGATACAATAACTGCTGCCACGGCAGGATTCAGACCCGGTCTGATTGCAAATCCCACAGACGCCTACAGGATACCGTTGTAGATTACATGGTCCCTGAGTATTTCCGGAACTTCGGGCTTGCCTGCATATATACCGTATACGGCTGACCCGCTTCCCGACATTGAGCTGAAAAGCGCCCCGTGGTTATACAGGATCTTTTTGATTATGCCGATTTGCGGATATTGTTCAAAAACAGTTTTTTCAAAATCGTTAATTATATGTGACCTCCATTCTGCAACAGGATAATGAATCAGTTCGGAAAGGGTGACCCCTGCCTCCGAAGGGGTGCATCTCCCATATGCTTCCCTGGTGCTTATCCTGATCCCGGGATTTACAAGGATAATGTGCAGTCCTTCAAGAACGGGATCCACGTGTTTCAGTATTTCTCCCCTTCCCGTTGCAAAGGCCGGCTGACAATCGATGAAGAACGGACAGTCACTCCCCAGTTCCAGGGCAATGCTTTTAAGTTCCTGTGCACTCAATGCCAGTTCAAATATCCTGTTCATCGTCTTAAGGGCACCTGCGGCATCTGATGACCCCCCTCCAAGGCCCGCGCCGGGAGGAATGACCTTGTGGAGATGGATTTTCAGCGGAGGAAGACTGTATGATTCCCTGAGTTTCCTGACAGCCCTGATCACCAGGTTGTTGTCTTGTTCCCCGTCGAGCCTGGTCCCGGTAAGCGAAAAAATATCCCCTCCCTGTTCATCATTGTTTATGGCAAGTTCCAGGATATCGCAAAGGCTCACAGGATAAAAAACGGTTTCTATATCATGAAAACCATCAGGCCTCCGGGCAGTGATCCTCAATCCCAGATTTATTTTTGCTTTAGGAAAAATGACCATTTCAGGATATTTACTGTAAAAATACCATATGGTTTGGAATAATGCGAAGATCACTTGAATTTTTGCTTTTCAACAAGTTTTTAACACAAATATGTTTGTAAGAAAAAACGCCCCCGCCGGCAATTGAATAATAGTAATAATTACCTTTGGTCTACCCTGAAAATAATTATTTCAAGCCATTCAAGTATTTGTTAATCAGCACTATAATGTAAATGGCAAAACAAAAGACCTTAACCGGACCTGTAATCGGCGCTTTGCCCGATTTTGGCAGGGTCCCCCCTCAGGCCATTGATATGGAAGAAGCCGTCATTGGCGCAATTATGCTTGAAAAGGAAGCCGTTATAACCATCCTCGATATTCTGAAACCAGAAAGTTTCTACAAGGAAGCTCATCAGAAAATTTTCAAGGCGGTTTCAGATCTGTCTATGCGTGAGCATCCTGTCGACCTGTACACAGTTACGGAGGAGTTAAGGGCCACGAACGAGCTGGACAGTGTCGGAGGGCCGGTGTATCTCACACAGCTCACGTCAAAGGTTGTATCAGCCGCACATGTTGATTATCATGCAAGGATAGTGGCACAAAAATACATCCAGCGCGAACTTATACGGGTATCGACGGAGATACAGGTGCGCTCGTTCGATGATTCATATGACGTAACCGATCTCCTTGATTATTCCGAAAATGCGCTTTTCCAGATTGCCGAGGGAAACATCAAGCGCGAAGTATCGCCGATCAACCTGGTTATCAGAGATGCAATCAGGGAGATTGAAGAAGCCGGTAAGCGCGAGGATGCCCTGGTGGGGATACCATCGGGGTTTACGAAGCTTGACAGGCTTACCTCAGGATGGCAGAAATCTGAACTTATTATCATTGCCGCCCGCCCTTCGATGGGAAAAACTGCATTTGCCCTGTCGATGGCGCGAAACATGGCCATTGATCACGGCAAGAAGGTGGCCATATTTTCCTGTGAAATGTCATCAATACAGTTGGTTAACCGGCTGATAATTGCTGAAACGGATATTCCGGGAGAGAAAATAAAAAACGGCCGTCTTTCGGAGGAGGAATGGAAGCAGCTCGACAGCAGGATTAAAAAGCTGATTCAGGCTCCGGTCTTCATAGATGATACTCCCGCCATTTCAATCTTCGAACTCAGGGCAAAATGCCGGAGGCTTATGGCACAACAGAAGCTGGATATTGTGATAGTTGATTATCTTCAGCTTATGTCGGGGCCGGATAATGCGGGAAGCAGGGAACAGGAAGTCAGCAGTATCTCGCGCTCGCTTAAAAGCATAGCAAAGGAACTTAATGTGCCTATACTTGCCCTTTCACAGCTTAACCGTTCGGTAGAGATAAGAGGCGGCTCAAAGCGCCCTCTTCTTTCTGACCTTCGCGAATCGGGTGCCATCGAGCAGGATGCTGACATGGTGGTGTTTATACACAGGCAGGAAAAATTCGGAATGCTCACTTTTGAAGACGGTTCATCAACCAGGGGAATAGCCGAGATCATACTGGCCAAAAACAGGAACGGCCCCGTCGACGATGTCAGACTCAGGTTCCGTGAAGAAAAGGCACAATTTGTAGATATAGAGGATTTTGAATCCGATTTGGCGGCCGACATCAGGGAAGGCTCGCAAAGTTTTACAGTCGGATCAAAAATGAATCATGACCTCAACCGGAACCGATCGATCAATGATTTTAACCATGAGGCTGACCTGCTGAATGAACCGCCTTTCATGTAAGAAACAGCTAATTTTCTTACAGGATGGGAAGGGCCGCTGAGATTGACTTTACATCAGCCCGTTCCTTTTCTGATCAGTTAAACCGGAAGGATATCTTTATTCCGGTGAATTTGTACCTGAGGTCCTCGAACCCTGCATATATTCCCAGCTCAGCCAGGAGGAAAATCTCGCTCATGCTGTAACCCACTTCGGTATAGCTGCTGTTATAACGCGATCCGAGATATGAAAATATCAGGTTCTCTCTCATAAGTGTTTTGTTAAGCACCGGCAAGTACTTCACCAGAAGATAGGGCGATGTATATTTCAGATGAGCCTCGGCGAAAAATTCCGGGGTACTCAGGGTGTAGTACCTGGGAATCATGAAAGCGTCATCATGGTTGTAGACCAAAAGAGGAAATGACTGGCTGTTGAAATGGAAGAAGTCAAAAAAAGATATCCCCCTGTTGTCAGTGTAACCACCTGTCCTGAACAACCATCCAAGTTCCCTGTATGCCCCCGGATTAAGTTTCTGGGATGCTTCGAATTTCAGCATGTTGAAATGGGAACGACTGCCTTCCGCAGATGAACCTGAATTCACAAGGTGTTCCCAGTAAAACCTGAATGTCGGCCATTGCGAGCCTTCCGGTAATTTGTTTCCTTTAACAATCCTGTATTTCTGATATGGCACAACCGTGACTTTTGCAGAAAAGCTGACCTGTTTCTGATCGTTGAACGGATATGAGGAAGGTCCTTCGCTGACAAGATACCTGTTGTCGGGAACATTGCCGGTATATTCGCGCGATGACCTGAAAAGGGTGAAGCCGGTAGTGTTTTCGAGTATGTGCCTGTTATCAATGCCTGACTTCAGCTCAACATTAAGTCCGTTTATTATCTCAAAATCAAGGCCGAGGTTAAGATACCGGCTTTCATAAAGCTTGAGGTAATTCTTTTTAAGCAGCAGCGAAGTTGCACTGTTCAGCAAAGGCGGTATTCCTCCTCCGGTACTTATATCCCTGCTGGTAATTCCCGACTGCATGAAGATTCTCACAGGCTTCATCCCTCCCGAATTAATATTCATGTTGGCTCTGCCCATCAGCTTCTCCCTGCTGAAAGCATACCTTATTTCAGGGTAAAGGGAAAATAGCCATTTGTTCCTGAGCTCTTTTGTTATTCTTATGTCGGTTCCAATGATAAATCCGTCAACTGTGTTAAAGCCTGAACATCTGGCATTTATCAAACCGCCGCCGGAAATCCGCCAGCCAGTGGTATCGGCCCAGGTGTGGCCAAATGCGATATGCTTAAGGCTGCGGATAAACGGGCTTCGTTTCTTTTGTTCAGCAAAGCCTGACGAATCGCCGGCTGCCTCTATTATCCTGCCGCTGCCGGGTTTTGTACCCAGCGTTTTCAATTCAGTCTCCGACAGGGGGATGGGCCTGATGCCCGCCCAGAAGGCACTGTCCTTTTTCCCGGCATCTTTTTCAATAATATATTGTGTTTTCTCCTTTATTTCCAGGCTTTTCACAACCGTGTCCCTTAAACTTGCAGAAGATTCCCGGTTCATCAGGTCAGCAAGCCTGATCATATCCCGGTTCGACATTTTTTCCTTCTGAAGGATCTCTTCGATTTTTTTCCTTGATTTCGTCATCAGTGTGTCGGGAACTGCGGTTTGGCCTGAATATGTCCCTGTCAGGGGATCTGGCTTTTTGAGGGCAGTGTTTGCCTCAACATTCAGATATTTGACGGAGCTTGTGTAGTTAACATCAGCCCTGAAACCCATAATCCCCATATTCATTTCAAAATAATGACTCACCGGCATCCATATCTCGTCCTGAACAGGAACATGCACTTCCCTGATACGAATTTTTCCTGCCATGTTCTCATTGGTAAGATCCACACTGTGAAGGCACCATACATCATCAACGATGAATAGGCTTCCCTGGAAAAGCTGCGGGCTCTTATGCTTTGGCGTCACTTCGATTTTGCTCACACTGTAATTACCCTGGAGTGAAGATCCAAGATATCTGAATCGGTAATATGAGAATGCCGATGGCGAAAGGGGAGATATTGCGATCCGGGCAATGACCGGCTGATAGAAACTTGCCTTAATATAATCCATAGGTGATATATCATCGTCCTGGCCAGGGAAGTTTGATTCGATTGAGATTACCCTCTGCACATAATTATCGGGTGCGCTGAAATCAATCTCATTGAATGACTCGAGGAAGAAGGAATCACCCTCCCTGACAGTGACCGGCGCATCTTCAGAACCTGAAGCTCTTTTACGGGCATCTGTCTTCATGGCTCTCTGAACGATCCTTGGTATCTTTTTTATGTGCAGGTTCCCCTTAAGGTATACTTCTGCCTTGTACCTGCTGACGTGATTCAGATGGTACGGGGCAAGGCCTATGACCCTTCTCATGATATAATATGCCGGATCCTCGCCTTTTTCCGTGATCAGCACTTCAGGTATCTGATAATACTGTTCAATCAGCACCACGTTACTTACAAGAGTATCTCCCCTGATGGTTACCGCTGACATGAAGGGTTCAAAACCAAGGCTCTGGTATATGACTGAGTATTTGCCATCGGGAAGTTTGATCTCATAATCGCCTTTCGGATTGGATGTTGTTCCGTGCTTCAGTTCCTGAATAAAGACGGTTGCATACCGCACAGGCTCTCCTGACCTGTCAGTGATCTTCCCCTTCAGTATCTGGGCATTAATTGAAACAAATGAAACTCCGGCCAGGATGATGGCGGCAAAGACCTTCCCTGCATGGAGTATCAGCCTTGGGATATTGTGAATCATAGCTTCCTGCCGGCAACAACCATTACTATCTCTCCTTTTGGCGCCTTTCCCCTGAAATGCTCGGAAAGTGACGACAATGAGCCCCTTATGGTTTCTTCATGGATCTTTGTTAACTCACGTGAGACAGAGGCTTCACGGTCGGGGCCGAAGAATACCGCCAAATCGGCTAGTGTCTTTATGAGCCGGAACGGGGATTCGTAAAATACCATTGTTCTTGGCTCCTGTGCAAGCATCTCAAGTTTTTTGTTCCTTCCCTTCCTGGGCGGCAGAAAGCCCTCAAAGCAAAACCTGTCGCAGGGCAGTCCTGAATTCAGAAGAGCCGGAACAATAGCTGTGGGGCCGGGAAGGGTTTCCACCCCGATCCCTTTTTCAAGGCACTTCCTCACCAGCAGAAAACCAGGATCAGAGATCCCGGGGGTACCGGCGTCACTGACAAGCGCAACCGTCGAACCTGACAATATCCTTTCACTTACTGCCTCCACACTCCTGTGCTCATTGAACATGTGATGTGATTGAAGCGGCGTCCTGATATTGTAGGCGGCCAAGAGCTTCCCCGTCTGCCTTGTGTCTTCCGCCAGGATAAGATCAGCTTCCCGCAGGACCTCGACAGCCCTGTATGTTATATCCCTGAGATTACCTATCGGAGTAGGGACCAGGATGAGTTTACTCATTGGAAGGGAACTTGCGTTTCAATATGCTGATGAACATCCTGAATGCTTCGTTTTCCTTGTTGTCTCCGGCGCGGCTCATTATGATTGTTTTTGCATCATCGAGGCACCCCGCTGATTCAAGTTCTGAAAGCACCTGGTTATATGCTTCATGGTCGCCCTTGAATATTTCTTTTATGAAAAGGTATTTGTCATTTATACCTATTGCTTCTGAAAGGCTGGAGACAGGCTTGGTTTTGATTATTTCCAGAACGTCATCTTCAGGCTTCATACCTCCAAGCTTTTCATGGAAACTTTCCGGCCTGTTGGCAAACTGGTCGGCAATTATTGTAAACTCAGCAGCCCTGGGCGACGGAGCCGGTTCTGCCAGGCCGGTAACTTCCGTACCGGATGCGGCTTTTACCTGAGGGGCATCGATTTTCACAGGTTCATGAACAACAGGCCCGGCAGATTGTATTTCTGCCGGTTTGCTTACTTCCGGAATGGGTTCTTTCTTATCTGACCTGTACTCCTCCTTCTTTTCAGGCATGTCATGTTTCCGTTCAACAGGAGGAGAATCATTGTTCCTCAGAAACGAGATTATTTCGATAACACTTCTGCATTTTGACTTTGCAAGCTCAATTTCTATGGCAGGAACCCCCTGATACTGCTTCAGATCGTCAACAATCTCCCGTATATCGTTCAGGTCTTTGATTATTATATCAAAGGTGGTCTTTAAATCCATGCTTTCAACAGTTATTTTAATGAACCATTTTTCTTACTTTGCAAAAGTAAGTATTATTCCACAAGTCATAACGTAATTGGATTACATTTAGCATCCGGAAACAGGTTTACGAATATGGAATTCCTTGAAAATTCAATCAGGAGGAGCGACAGGCGGGGATCAATTGAGGTAATTACCGGTTCGATGTTTTCCGGAAAAACCGAGGAACTGATCAGGCGTCTGCGAAGGGCACAGTTTGCCGGATTGCGGGTGGAAATCTTCAAACCCCTGCTTGATAAAAGGTATTCAGATACGAGAGTTGTTTCGCACGATAAAAAATCCATTGTATCGACCCTGACAGACAATGCCTCTTCAATACTCCTGCTTGCAGGCGATGCTGATGTGATCGGGATCGATGAGGCTCAGTTTTTCGACAAGTCAATTGCTGATGTCTGCAGTGCCCTTGCCAATAATGGCGCGAGGATTATCGCAGCGGGCCTCGATATGGATTTCATGGGAAACCCCTTTGGTCCGATGCCCGCACTCCTTGCAATTGCAGAGTATGTTACAAAGTTGCATGCAATCTGCATGCGTTGCGGAAACCTCGCACAATACTCATTCCGGAAATCAGAGGAGGCCCAGGTGGTATTGCTGGGTGAGAAGGATAAATATGAGCCCCTTTGCAGAAATTGTTTCAATAAGAGTATGAAAAAATTTTAAGGTGTTCAGCGTTTCCTCATCAGATATCGCACAAATTACCGGAGGGTCGCTTTATGGACCAGCCGGCAGCAATATAACCGACCTTTCCACTGACAGCAGGCAGGCCGGTTTTACCGGAGATGTTGCCTTTATCGCCATAAAAGGGAAAAATCATGACGGGCACCTGTTCATAGATTCCCTTTTCAGAAAGGGTATAAGGGTGTTTCTTGTCAGCAGGCTCCCGGAGAACAGGGAGGATTACCCGGATGCCTCATTCATATTGCTTCACGATACTGTGGACGGTCTTCAGAAGCTGGCGGCATTTAAAAGATCACGGTACAGTATTCCGGTGATTGCGGTTACCGGCAGTACCGGAAAAACAATAGTAAAGGAATGGCTGGCTGACTTACTTGGCCGGACCGAGGCAGTGGTGAGAAGCCCTAAAAGCTATAATTCACAGATCGGTGTGCCCCTGTCGGTATGGAAAATGGACGAAAAATTCAGTTATGCGATTTTTGAAGCCGGAATTTCCATGCCGGGCGAGATGGAGAAACTCCGGGAGATTATTCAGCCCGGGATTGGCATTATCACAAACATCGGAGAGTCCCACAGCAGTAATTTCAGCGGCAACAGGGAAAAAGCCATGGAAAAACTCAGGCTTTTCGCGGACTGCTCAATGATAATCTATTGTGCTGACCATGAAATGATCAGCGAACTGATACATGAGGACGGGAATTTATCAGGGAAAAAGCTGATCGGCTGGTCCTTTCATGATGAGGGGGCAGCTGTTTTCGCAAGGAGCAGCTGTTATGGCAAAGGACGCACCTCCCTGGAGATCAGTTATTATGGAAGCACGGAAATTTATGAGATCCCTTTCAGCGACCGGGCTTCGGTCGAGAATGCGGTTACGGTTGCTTCCGCATGCCTTGCAATGGGAATTGACCACGCGATCATCAGAAAGGGCCTTTCCGAACTTCCCGCGGTGGCCATGAGGATGGAAATCAAAGGTGGCATAAATAACTGCGTCCTTATCGAGGATTATTATAATTCCGATCCCGGCTCCCTGGGTATGGCGCTGGAATTCATGAAGTCGCAGAACGGAAGGACCTTCACCCTTATCCTGTCGGATTTCGTTCAGAGCAGCCGCAACGAGGAAGAACTTTACGGAGAGACGGCTGACCTGGTCAGGAAATCAGGAGTCGACAGATTTATTGGCATTGGTCCTTCGCTCGTGCGTTGCAGCAGGTTTTTTAAAGCCGGATCGGGATTTTATATGTCGACCGGTGACTTTGAAAGTCAATTCAGCAGCCGCGATTTCAGGGACTCGGTCATCCTTATCAAGGGAGCCAGGATGTTTGAACTTGAGAAGATTGCAAGGCTTCTGGAACTGCAGGCCCATATTACGGTGCTCGAGGTGAGCCTTGATGCAATTGCCCATAATCTGAGCGAGATCAGGCGATTGCTCAGTCCGGGGACGCGGATCATGGCAATGGTAAAGGCGTTTGCCTATGGTGCGGGTTCTGCCGAGATTGCCGGAATTCTTGAGTACAACAGGGTAAGCTGCCTGGCAGTAGCATATACCGATGAGGGCGCTGAACTGCGAAATGCCGGGGTGTCGCTCCCCATCATGGTAATGAACCCTGATCCGGCATCGTATGACTTGATGATCAGATATAATCTTGAACCTGAGATATTCAGTTTTTCATCGCTTGAGAAATTCCGGGAATCTGCATCAAGGCACGGATTGTTCCAATACCCTGTTCACATAAAAATAGATACTGGCATGCATCGTCTTGGGTTCCTGGTTTCTGAGACTGACCGGCTGGCTTCGGCCCTGAAGGAAACGGACTGTGTTAAGGTTGCATCTGTTTTTTCTCACCTGGCAGGCTCTGAAGATCCGGCACTCGACGAATTCTCACACCGCCAGGCACATCTTTTTGAACAGGCCTCTGGGAAGATCAGGTCAGTACTGGGTTATTCGTTCCTCAGGCATCTTTTAAATACTTCAGGGATCATCAGGTTCCCCCAATACCAGTATGATATGGTAAGGCCGGGCATCGGCATATACGGGGCAGGCAGTCACGAGGGCGTGGATCTGAGGCCGGCCGGCCGGTTCATGACGGCAATATCGCAGGTTAAAAGAATATCGCCGGGAGAGCCGGTCGGCTACGGATGCGCATCGGTCTCAGGAAGGGAGAGAATAATTGCCATCCTGCCGGTGGGATATGCGGACGGACTTAACAGGCGGCTGGGTAACGGGCAGGGAGCTGTTTTTATCAAAGGCAGGAGGTATCCGCTGACAGGAAATATTTGCATGGACATGTGCATGGCCGATATAACGGATTCTGATATCGATGAAGGCTGCGAAGCGGAGATCTTTGGTGAGAATATCACCATCGGTGAAATTGCCCGGCTTTGCGGCACAATCCCATATGAGATACTTACCTCAATACCCGCCAGGGTGAAAAGGGTCTTTTACAGGGAATAGAGATACTGACACCGGATCGGGCAAACCTGTTACTTCATCCTCCATGCTCCCTGCAGGATGATCCGGCTTCCTTCAGTACCTGGCTGCCAGGGGCATTTTCCTGCCGTCACCGAAAGCTTTCGACGAGATACGAAGTACAGGAGGGGCCTGATAACGCTTGTATTCGCTTGCATTGATCATTCTTATCACTTTTTCAACAAGGCTGCGGTCCCATCCATCAGCCACAATCTCATCAGCGGGTTTTTCAAGTTCAATGTGCCGGTAAAGAATCAGATCGAGAATATCATATTCAGGAAGTGAATCCGTATCAAGCTGGCCGGGTTTAAGTTCTGCCGAGGGAGGTTTTCTTATAATGGTTTCAGGAATTGTTTCACCGTTTCTGTTTATGTGGGCGGCAAGTTTGTAAACATCCGATTTGTAAACATCACCTATCACCGACAATCCACCTGCCATGTCACCGTAAAGCGTTCCGTAACCGACAGCCGCCTCGCTTTTATTGGATGTGTTCAGGAGCAGGTAACCGAACTTGTTGGAATAAGCCATCAGCAGGACCGCCCTGATCCTTGCCTGTATGTTTTCTTCGGTAACATCAGTTTTCAATCCTTTAAAAGGACCTTCCAGGGTCCTTTCGAATGCCCGGAAGGGCTCCTCAATGCTGATAAGCTGGTATTTAACACCCAGTTTTTCGGCTAGAACAACAGAGTCATTCACGGAGCTTTCAGGTGAATAGCGTGAAGGCATCAGCAGGGCCAGTACGTTTTCAGGCCCAAGCGCCTCTGCTGCCAGGCAGAGACATACAGCCGAATCGAGCCCTCCCGACAAACCCAATATGGCTTTTCTAAAACCGGTCTTTGCAAAATAATCGTGTATTCCGGTTATCAGGGCTTTGTGCATCAGGGCTGCAGGTTCAGCTTTACTAACCGCCGAAAGGTCCGGCTCCGAATCAAGGTCATCCAGACAGAAAGACTCCACTGCCTCCTCGAAGTAACCCAGCTGACGGAATACCTGACCCCTGCGGTTTACTGCAACCGAGGCACCGTCAAAGATCAGTCCGGTATTCGCTCCTGTCTGGTTGACTGAAATAACGGGTATCTTATACTTAAGCGCCTTGGCAATAAAAATATTCCTTCTGGTATCAACATTCGTATATGAGAACGGCGAGGCCGACAGGTTTATAACCAGGTCGGGGTTGAAAACCGACAGCTCTTCCATCGGGGAGACCGGATAGATCCCCGATTTATCCGGCCAGTTACCGGGAGGATGATCATCCCACAGATCCTCGCAGATTGTAAGAGCAATTTTTATCCCCTTGAAACTGAAGACCCCGAATTCCCTTCCGGGTTCAAAATACCTGTATTCGTCAAATACATCATAGGTGGGGAGAAGAGATTTATTTGCAGAAAAAATTATTTTTCCGTCCGACAGAATCAGGGCAGAGTTATGAAGCTTCCTGCCCCCGGATTTGTTGTTGCGAACCGGTGTCCCGACAATGGCAGCGATACCCCTGCAATGATCTGTTATTTCATTAACAGTGCGATTGCATTTCTCGATGAAATCGATATGGTTGAGCAGATCGAGGGGCGGATATCCGGGCACGCAAAGTTCAGAAAAGACAACCAGATCGGAGCCCTCATTCCTGGCTTTGTCAATTGCTTTGAATATGAGGTTCCTGTTCTTTTCAAAGTTGCCGATATGATAATTCAGTTGTGCAATGGAAATCTTCATATTCTGTTTGTTCTTGTAGACCCTCCTGTTACTGCACCTTTCAGATTAATATTTTTTATGGTGCCTGTTTTTACAGTATTTCAAAATTAAAAAATATTGGGATAAGTTTATGAGGGTTCCCGTCTTGAAAGGTATTATTATCAGACGGGCCCGGTTCAGTAAAGATGGGTTGGGATCAATCAGACTGTGTGTTTTCAGGCATTTCTTCAAATAAAAGAGCGGCGACTGCCTGGTCACCGCTCTTATTTGTGTGTCACGGATAAAGGCGGTCCGTCGCCTTCAGCCGTGAGTATTACGGAGTATCAGTTAAAAAGGTATTCTCACTCCCGCATTGATGCCTATCCAGGTAAGATTGTCTCCCTCGGCAAATACATTATTCAGCTTTAAGTTTGCGCAGAGAATAAGGTTCTCGTTGATGTTGTATAAAACTCCGGCTGCGGGAGCCAGTCCAAAATAGGACTCGCCGTCTCTTTCGACCTCTCCCCCGTATTTTACCCTGTATCCAAAATTGTACAGGCCCAGCTCCAGCCCGGCATAAGGTTTAATACTGCCGGCTGAAAAATGATATTCGAAAAGCCCCGTGACCGGGATCATCGAATACGAGTAATTGTAATCCTCATCGCCGAAACCGAAGTCTTGTCCTCCGAACCGGTTGAAGCCAATATTCAAGCCGACTGCCATATTTTCCTTCAGCATGTAATGCCCGGAGAGATTAATACCAACCCCTGCTTTTGCCCCATCCCCAAAATCGCCGACGGGTACCTGAAGACCAAGGGTGGCACCGGCAACAAACTGTGCTTTGACATTGTATGAAAGGAAGCACATCAGAACAAAAATCAATAATGAAGTTTTTCTCATAAGTAAAGAATTAAATATTGCCTACTCTTATGTTTTTCAGCTGCCACATCTTACTCTTTTCAGGATTTTCAGAAATCTCCCTTATCTCTTTGCAAATGAAATAATATTATTTATTAAACGGGCCAGATGCAGGAAATATTATATGTATTCCCGATTTCAGAAATTCGCACAGTTCCATGAAATGAATCTTCTGTGAGAGGAGAATTTCCGGTTAAGAAAAGGCAGCCGGAATGGAACATACAGGTCCGGCTGCGCCTGAATCCCTGTTGTTTCGCCTGCCAGTGCAGATTTCTTTGCAGGATGCATTCCTGCCGGGAACAATTTTGTATATTGTAAACGTTGATATACTGTTGGTCAGTTCTTAAAAGAATGTGATCACCAGATGATTCCGGATTAATTTCCCGCTTTTTGTAAAGCGGTCAGTATTAATTAAAACCTGTAACAGTCATGTGGAAATTTATGGGAAATCTCATTCTGGCATTTCTTTTCGTGTTTAATAGTGCATATGCGAAAAACGGCCCCGGGCGTATTGTTTTTATTGCTTTGGACGGCATTGGTATTGAAGGGCTTCAGAAGGCCGGCACACCCAACATTGACAGATTAATGCATGAAGGGTCATATTCATTAAGGACCAGGGTGGTAATGCCCTCCGTAACCCTTCCAAACTGGACGAGCCATCTGACAGGGAGCGGGCCGGAGCAGCATGGTGTAACAGATAACGGATGGACCATTGACAAGCATGTTTTACCCGCGGTGGAAAAAGACGATAAGGGATATTATCCATCTGTATTTAAAATACTGAAGGAGCAGGTTCGCGGGATACAAATTGGTTTTTATTATAACTGGGAAAATCTTATTTATCCATATAACCGCGATTATCTCGATGATGTGAGCTTCCTGGAGAATGATGCCTATACAGGGAATTTTGACCGGGCTTTTGAATTTATCAGAAAAAACAAGGGAAAACCGACTTTCGTGTTCCTGTATACGGTTCACACAGATGCAAGCGGACACAGGTATGGGTGGATGTCGCCTGAATACATCAGATCAATAGAGGAGGCCGATACTGAGATTGGCAGACTGATTGCAAAAATGGAAGCTGAAGGTATGTACAACAGCACACATTTCATATTTACTTCTGATCATGGGGGCGTGAACAAGGGCCATGGAGGCGTCACACCGGCTGAAATGGAGGTTCCCTGGAGCCTGACGGGGCGTGGAGTAATTAAAGACCGTGAAATAACCGGGCCGAACAACACCGTAAACTCAGCATTCGTGATTGCGCATCTGTTCAGGTGTAAAACCCCTTCATGCTGGACAGGCAGAATGATCCCCTCACTATTCAGGAAATAACAAAGGTACAGGATTACACACATTCAGGGCGGAATATATTGTTTCCCGTCTTACGGATCATTATTTTTGGAGACGAAACCGGAGTTATGTTCCCGAAATGTTTCACACAAGATTTCAGACTCAATAACAATAATGAGATATTTTAAACTGATCCTGGTCATTGGCCTTATTTCCGTTTCAGGCCTCTCCTGCAAAAAAAATCCGTACAGGGTAAATACTTCCGGCATCAAAGCCGAAATAGTGATTAAGCGCCTGGAAGATGATCTCTTCACCCTCGACCCTGATTCGATTCCGCTGAAGGTTCCCGCATTAAAACAAAAATACGGTCATTTTCTTCAGCTTTTCAGCTATGTCATTAATACCGGAGATGTTAACAGTCCGGCTTTTCCTGATTTTCTTTTCCGGTTTTGTACCGATAAACAGAACTATGAAGTATATGGAATGACCAGGCAGCTTTACCCTGATGTTACTGAAATAGAGAAGGGACTGATGGAAGCATTCAGGCATTACCTCCATTATTTCCCTGACCGGGTTGTACCTACTGTATATACCTGTATTACCGGATTCAACAACAGCATTATTACCGGTGATTCTGTTCTCGGGATAGGACTCGACAGGTATCTCGGGCCCGGCTGCAAATTTTATCCCCTGCTTGAGATATACGGTTACATGGCTGCCAGGATGACCCCTGAAAATATTGTTCCTGATTGTATGTATGGCTGGGCTTCGTCGGAATGGGATTTTGAATCAGCCGGTTATGAAACGGATAATGTTCTCGCCGAAATATTGCATGAGGGTAAGCTGAAATATTTTGAAAAATGCATGCTGCCTGATTTGTCAGATGAAACTGTTTTCAGGTTCACCCCGGGGCAGATGCAATTCTGCAGGAACAATGAAGCCAGGATGTGGCAATACCTTGTTGAAAATGACCTGCTGTTCAAGACCGACAGGTTTGTTGTAAGGAAGCTGACCGGAGAAGCACCTTTTACGAGCTATTTTACAAATCAGTCGCCGGGAAGGGCGGCAGTTTGGACCGGATTCAGGATCATTGAGTCATATATGCGGAAAAATCCTGCGGTATCATTGAAAGATCTTATGGCAGAAACCGACGTTCAGGAGATACTGGAAAAAGCAAGGTACAGCCCGCAATAAAAAAAGGTGCCCTTTTAAGGCACCTCCCTTTAAGTTTCCTGATTGTTCAGCTATTCGGCAGGATGAATTGCCTCAACCGGGCACACATCTGCACATGCACCGCAATCCGTGCAGATATCCGGATCAATTTTATAGATATCACCTTCTGATATTGCCTCAACCGGACACTCATCTATGCATGTTCCGCAAGCTGTACAATCATCATTGATTACGTAAGCCATCTTTATACTTTTTTGGTTAAATTAAAACATAAGCGCTGCAAAAGTATTCCAAATTTTCCAAATGAAGAAGGATCTTTGCAATAATTACCGATTTTCTTCGGGCCTGCCCTGATAGTGCCTGTTTAACGGGCCTGTCTTTTAATCCGGCCGGTAATCAATATGCTGTTTTTGTGAATCAGAAATCAAGGCTGAATGACAGATAGAATATCCGGGGAAGAAGGTAGCCGTTTTCAATTCCCCTTGCCCAGTCTGCTCTTATGAAATAGCCGAGAAGCTGGGCCCTCAGACCCCAGCCGAAACCATAAACAATGGGTTGTCTGTTTGAATCAAGAACAACTGTAATTGGTCCGTTCCGGTAAGTTTCCTTATCCCATGAATTCATGCCCGACCATGGGTCGGCTCCGGTCCAGGCCGTACCGGCGTCGCCAAACCCTACAAGCTGCAGGCTGTTCAGGAAATTGGACCGGAGCGGATGACCTGCAAAATACCTGATAAATGGCCAGCGGATCTCACTGTTGATCACGGCAAAGTTGGTCCCGTTGCGGATGTTCTGCCTGAATCCCCTCATGTTGGTGGCAAGTGCCTGAAATCCGTAATTTTCAAGGTTGCTTACCGGAATGCTTTTGTCGAACATCTCGCCCTTATTGAAAAGGTATCCCATCCAGTTATCCACGCCGCCAAGATAATACACCAGTTTTGTGGGACCGAATGAGGTGCTTGCTGCAAAACGGTTTGCCCAGATCAGCTCCCTGTGAATTTTTGTGTATTTTCTGAAATCGGCCCCAAGAACAAACATGTCTGAATTCCTGCTTGCAAGCTGCCGGTAATATTCTGCAAAAACCTTGAATCTGGTTCCGTAGTAAATATTGATCCCCCTTTTCCGGGTATTGTCGAAAATAATTTCGCCTTTCAGGCTGGCCCAGTGTCTTGTGATTGTTTCAGAACCCAGGGAGGCCAGATCGCGGGCGAGTGTTACATGCCTGTCGTACCTGTATAACAGGCTGCCCTTTAAAGCGAGTACTGGTGTCAGGGGTTTCGCAACGGAAAGATATAGATTGTGGGTATGGGTTTTAAACAGATCAATATTGTTTGTACTGAAATAAGCCTGCCGGTGGAATGTAATCTGTTTGTCGAATTTGCCTTTCAGGCTTTCAAAGCTGAGCAGATACTCATTGCTGTCGAAATTGCCCGAGAACCTGAAGCCGGCCGTGAGTCTGTAATCTTCGAACAGGTCAAGTATTCCGAAGCGGGTGAGAAGATTTATTCCCGGATTAAAATAGGGTGCACCTCCGTTAAAAACCTGGTACGAGTTGTTTAGAAAGGTAAAATCAATCTGATTGGCAATGTAATTATTGTAAAAGGATGTCTCATAAATCCTTATGAGAGGAAGGGCCAGCCTGCCGGTGTCGAGGTCTATGTCCATATAGTCCTTGCGCCAGAGCTGTTCGTAATAATTCTGCTTTTCCTTTTCGAAAATATAATGATTGATATCTATCGGCTCGTCCTTGATATAATACTCGTAAAGAGGTTTTTTCAAGGTATCCCTTCTTTTCCTGTCCTCAGCCAGGAGCCATTTTCTTATTGTTTCTATGCTGTCAGCCTTATGAAAGAACCTGTTCCGCTCTTTCCTGAAAGGTGTCAGGGTCATTTCGTTCTCCGGCACAGGAGGCGAAGCTGTCAGGGAGCTCCTTTTCAGGTTATATTTCCTGTTCTTGTACACAACTTCTCCGTAAATGTCCGAAGCATTTGAAACTGATTGGTTGAGTATGTTCCTGTCATAATTGCTGACAGGCGTTGATTTCATGAAATACCTGTAGTGAGTTGTAGTATCAATATAGCTTACCGTACTGTCAAAAACGGCGGTATACCTGTTCATTATTCCGGTGTTGTCGCCAAGGTACGAAATCCTGTCCCCGGCGATCGGTTCAGCTACGTACCTGCTTGAATACCGGCCTTCCGGCAGCCTGACAAGTATATTGTTCTTCTTTTCCACGTTGTAAGTGAACAGGTCGAACACCATGGCTGTTTTTTCAAACGCATTGGCGTCGTTTACAAGAGTGTCCGACAAGCGGTTCGATGAAAATATGATTTCCCCGGGCCGGTCCTTCAGAAAGGAAGGATCGAGATCATCGGCAACATCCCTGGTTATCTGGTCATTTACTCCTGAGGCTATGGTGTGGATAAAGATATCAGTCATGCCATCCTTTACAGCCGATAATACAAGGCGCGAACCGTCAGGAGAGTATGAAAAGCTCATGACCTTGTCAAAATAAAGCAGGTTCCTGGCCTCTGTTTTTTTCTCATCGACGCGGTAAAAATATATTACCATCCCGGCCTTTTCCTCATTAATGAATGTAAGTATTCTGCCTGACGGGTGCCATCCGATAACAGGATATGTGTTGTCGGTCTGGTGCTCGTATTTGGGTTCAATCCTGAAAATGGCTTTGTTCTTCCCTGAGGCCTGTTCATACAGAAAAATCTTTTTCCGCCCCCAGTCGTTTGTTACATATGCCAGGTATCTCCCGTCGGGACTGACCTTTACCTGCTGGTAGATCTGCTCTTTTCTTGATTTCCTGATGGTGGTATTGTCATCTTCAGGCAGATTGCTTCCCGAAGAATACTCATCGGTATAATATTGTTTCCACTCCTTCAGGAGATCTTTGAGCTTAATGCCCAGGACATACAGGAAACCATCATCGATATTCTTGTATATTTTAGTGAGATACAATATGTTCGGGATCATGGCGTCGCCGTATTTCCTGGCAATGAATCTCCAGAAAGACTGGCCTGCTGCAAGAGCATCTTCGGACTCAAGATGGCTTATTTTCCGGTATTTCCCCGATTTAATTCCATCCCTTACCATGTTTTCGGTTTCATAGTCCCATCCGAATGCAACATAGCGCGACAGTCCCTTCAGAAACCAGTCGGGCATGGTGATCAGGGAGGAGCTTGAAATGCGGTCGCGAAAATCAGCATTGTACAGCATTTCATTTATTATGACTTCTGTTATTGATTCGGCAATCTGTTTCTGGTAACTGATATGATCTCCCTCGTAATAAAGCATCACCTTGTTCTTGATTATCCTGGTAAAACCACCGGTGTTGTAGCTGTCCTCGTCAAAGGTTACAAGACCGATATTGGATTGCCTGTATTCGTTGGCCTTATTGTGAATGATAAAGATGATTCTTTTTTCCAGGTTATAATCAAAATAATCTTCTATCTCTTCAAGCTTTTTTGTGGCGCAGGCAGCAGTATATTGGGCAAGTTCATTACCAAACTCGTTAAAATAGCAGTCAAAATCCCCGAACCTGTAATATGACCAGTAATAATTATAGTACTGTACCCTGTTTTTCCCAAAGGGCATTTGGAGTCCGTTATAGAACTGTCCTTCCGCCCTGGAGAAAGAAAGCAAAACTGCAAGGGCAAAAATAAGTCTCCAGGTGTTTTTCATCTCGAAAAATCTCGCTCCGCAAAACGGTTTTAGCTTCAAATTTTATTCCAAATGATTTCCGGCAGAGGACAAAACTAAGATATTCTTCATTAATATTAAGAATAATATCAAACTTTCTTATTTTTACGTTGAGAAAAACCAGATCCTGGATTTGGTCCGGTTTTTGTTGTTCCGGGCAATAAAATTACTGCAATGTCTGTTTTTAAATTGATCAGATATTTTAAATCACCGGTTGCCCCTAACAGGAAAAACCAGGATGAATAATTTCTGAAATAAAATCATTATGTTTTTAAAATGCAGCAGAAGCAGGGGGATTTTGCGGGAAAGGGAAAATACAAGGATGCATGGAAGCCCGTTTTGCGGAGAAACAGTTATAAGATCATTTAAATCAAAATAGTTTTCATAATGAAAAAGTTGTTTTTTTTATTAGCGTTGACATCTTGCGGTATTTTCCTGTGGGGTCAGCCGGTGATGAGAATATCCGGTACAGAGCACGACTTTGGGAAGTTCAGGGAGGAAGCCGGGCGGCAGAAGTATGAATTCGTTGTGATGAATTCAGGGAACCAGCCGCTGGTAATTCAGAACATTGTTGCTTCGTGCGGGTGCACATTGCCTGAATGGACAAAAACACCCATACCTCCGAAAGGCTCAGGTATCATAACTGCTATCTATGATCCGGCAAACAGACCGGGTCCCTTCAACAAGACCCTGTCGGTTTATTCAAATTCAAAACCCGAAGTGGTGGTTATTGTGCTGAAGGGGGAAGTGATACCGCGTGAAAAAACACTGGAGGAGCTTTTTACTTTTCCTGTCGGATCAGTCAGGTTTGAAAGTAATCACCTGGCATTCACCAATGTCAGGAAAACCGAAAAGAAGATCCGGGTGATGCAGCTGATCAATACTTCAAATTCGCCTGTCAAAGTTGAATTTGAAGGGGTGCCCGAGCATCTTTCACTTAAAGTTAAACCGGAAACTCTCAGGGCGGGTGAGAAGGGAATAGTTGAGGGCACCTACGATGCCACAAAGAACCAGACATGGGGAAATGTAAGCAATATGGTCAGGGTTAAAACCAACGGGGTACTTCAGGATAATGTATATTACTATGTATCAGCTAACCTTGTCGAGGATTTTTCCGGCTTGTCCAGGGAGGAACTGGAGAATGCACCCGTATTTAAACCTGAAAAGACCACAGTTGACCTTGGGAAGATAGCTGGTTCCACCCAAAATGAGGTTGAATACAAATTCACCAACCTTGGGAAGAAGGATCTTATCATAAGGCACATCAGGTCATCGTGCGGTTGTACCGCAGTACAGCAGGGAATACAGGGACAGGGGATCAGGCCCGGTGAAACAGGCTCGATCAAAGCCACCTTTAACTCGGGTGGTTACAAGGGAAAGGTTACAAAAGCAATATATGTATACACCAACGATCCCAAAAATTCCGAAGTGATGCTGATGGTTACCGCCGATGTATCTCCGGAAGTTGCCGCCAGCAAATAGGGAATCAGCGGGGAAAATATCTGAATTACGGAGGGTGCCGTCAGAAAAATGGCACCCTTTGCTTATTTTTGCACGAAAGGCTTGGGAACGATGGAAAACATGGAGGATTTCAACAATGCAGCAAAGGTTCGTCCGGCCATGCCCCGTCAGCCGGATGTTAACCCTGTTGCCCTGACTGCAGGCGGCAAAAAGAATAAAAAGAAATACTCGGCCGATGAATTTGTTGAGGGGATAGTGTCAGGCAACAGGACCATCCTGAGCCAGGCAATAACATATATAGAAAGTACGCTTCCCCGTCATGCGGATACAGCCCGGCAGATAATTGACAAATGCCTTCCCCTGGGTTCCCCGTCGGTAAGGATAGGAATAACCGGCGCACCGGGTGTGGGCAAAAGCAACTTCATTGAGTCATTCGGATTACATCTGACAAGCCTGGGCAGAAAGACAGCTGTACTGGCAATCGACCCGAGCAGCATGCAAACCGGAGGGAGCATCCTGGGCGATAAAACGAGAATGGGAAAGCTCAGCGTACAGGAAAATGCATATATCAGACCATCCCCTTCGGCCGGAACCTCCGGAGGAGTCGCAGACAAAACAAGAGAGACAATAATCCTGTGTGAAGCCGCAGGCTTTGATACTATTATCGTCGAAACGGTTGGAGTCGGGCAATCGGAAACAGCCGTACGTATAATGGTCGATTACTTCCTGCTTCTTCTGCCTGCATCGGGAGGTGATGAACTGCAGGGAATTAAAAGAGGAATAATGGAGATGGCCGATGGTATTGCAGTGACTAAAGCTGACGGTTCCAACAGGGTCAGCGCTGAAAGTGCAAGGATATCTTTTCAGAATGCAATGAACCTTTTTCCGTCACGGGCTTCAGGATGGAAACCTAAAGTAATGACCTGCTCCGCACATCAGAATACAGGCATCACCGAGTTATGGGACAATATAATGGAATATGTCAGATACACCAAATCCACAGGTTGTTTTGAAAAACTTCGCAAAGAGCAGGAAGTGGCACTGATGCATTCAATAATCTCTGAAAGCCTTACCAGTTCATTCTATTGCAATAAAAAAGTCAGATTCCTTCTTAAAGAAATTGAGAAACAGCTTTACGAAGGAAAAATCACATCGCACAAGGCGGCGTTTGCCCTGCTTGATAAATATCATGGTAAACAAGCATAATAAACAATATTATCTATCTTTGCTCAATTTTTATAAACTGAAAAAAGATACGAAAATGAAAAAAGCATATGCATTCCTGATTTCAGCGATCATAGTGGTTTCCTGTTCATCCGGGCCCCAATACAAGATCACCGGAAAGATTGAAGGTGCCGATAATGTTACTTTCCTCCTTCAAAAAAGGGCTGACGGAAAACTTGTGACAATCGATTCGGCTGTATCAAAAAATGGTAATTTCAAAATGCAGGGAGGTCCGGTGAAATACCCGGAGATGGTTCTGCTTGCAGTTAAGGACAGCAGGATGAGGACAACATTCTATCTTGAGAACTCAGATATTGAGATTAAGGGAAAGCTTGACTCGCTGTTCAGTGCAAAAATCACAGGATCAAAGACCCAGGATGAGTACAGAGGGTTTGTAGACTCAAACAAAGCACTGAATGATCAATATTCAAAGGCATACAATGATTACCAGGCCGCGTTCCAGGAAAATGACACTGCCAGGTTGAGGACACTTGAGCATGAAATACTGTCCCTCCAGGAATCGATGATCCGTCTGCAGAAAGATTTCGTGAAGAACAATCCTTCCTCATTTGTGTCTCCTTCGATCCTGGCAGGGCTGAGCCGCGAGATGGAGGCGGCTGAGCTTGAATCGCTGATAAATGCCTTTGACACTACATTGAAGAATACTCCTGCTGTTAAGGAATTAACAGAACAGGTTGCATTGATGAAACCGGTTTCAATCGGGCAGAAGGCTCCTGATTTTACACTTAACGACCCCAAAGGGAACCCCGTGAGCCTTTCGTCAAAAATCGGCCCCAGGCTCCTTCTTGTTGATTTCTGGGCAGGATGGTGCGGTCCCTGCCGCAGGGAAAACCCGAATGTTGTAAGGATCTACAATGAATTCCACAAAAAGGGTTTTGACATCCTTGGGGTTTCCCTCGACCGTGACAGGGAGGAATGGCTGAAGGCCATTGCAGACGACAAGCTTGCCTGGACACATGTTTCCGATCTGCAGTACTGGAACAACGCTGCTGCAAGGCTCTATGTGGTAAATTCAATCCCGGCAAATTTCCTTCTCGACGGCAACGGAATAATTATTGCCCGGAACCTTACCGGAAATGATCTTTATAACAAGGTCAGTGAGATACTCGGCAATAAGCAGTAAAGGAGTATTTTAAGACTCTTCCCCTGAAGGCTCACCTGGTCCGGCTTCCTCCATGATAAAGCCTGTGCCCCGTATTGTCCGGATATCTATGTTCCTGTCGCCTGAAATGTATTTCCTCAGGCGGCTGATAAAAACATCCATGCTCCTTCCGAGGAAATAATCATCCTCTCCCCATATCTCGGTGAGTATATCCTCTCTTGCCAGCACTTTGTTCCTGTTGATAATGAAGTATCTGAGAAGCTGGGCTTCCTTGAGCGTAAGCTTTTCCCTCCTGCCTCCGGAAATCAGCTCAAGGGTGTTGAATTTCAGAACAGTTGCAGAGATGCTGAATTCGTCATTCACCGCTGAATACACCCTTTTCAGGATATTGTTGATCCTGAGAACCAGTATTTCAGGATCGAATGGTTTGGTTATGTAGTCATCTGCCCCGATCTTAAGGCCCTTTATAATATCTTCCCTCAGGCTTCTGGCCGTCAGGAATATCACCGGCAGCTCCGGCTGAATCTGTTTTATCTGCTCTCCAAGGGAAAAACCGTCCATCTCCGGCATCATTACGTCAAGCACGCAGATATCGGGCCTGGCTCTTCTGAACAGGGCAATCGCCTCCTTCCCGTCCTTTGCCAGGGTGACTTCAAAGCCGCTTATTGCAAGATATTGTGACAGGATATTTCCAAAATCCCTGTCATCCTCGGCTAATAAAACTCTCATCAAATGAAGTATTTTGGATATTATATGGTATAGTTACCGTAAAAGTACTGCCTTTTCCGGTTTTGCTGCTTACTGATACATTTCCTCCATGCGCCTCGGCGATCTTTTTCACATAGTACAGACCCAGTCCGAGGCCCTTGTATTTGTGTATGTTGCCTGAACCGGCCCTGTAGAACTTCTCAAAAATATGTTTCTGGTCGGCCCTGGAAATGCCGATGCCATTGTCGGAAATCATGATTACTGCATTATTGCTGCCGGTAAACCCCCTGACTTCTATTTCCGGTTCCTTTTCCGAATACTTTACAGCATTCGAGAGAAGATTGTTGATCAGAGTGGTAAAATAAACCGGGTCAAGCTCAATGCGCGCCCGGCTGAAATCATAGCTTTCGCTTATCGCGGCACCCTGGCCGCTGCCGTTCTTGAAACAATCCACTATTTCCCTCATTATGTCCTCCAGCCTTACATTCTTTTTTTCAATCTCAAACTGGGTCCTTTCCCACATGCTGATTTCAAGTATCATGTTTATCAGCTGGTTAAGATGAACACTCTGCTTCCCGATAACTTTTGCTATGTCCATGATCCTTTTCTCATCATTAATAACCCGGGGTATTTCAAGAGTTTTCCCGGCAACAGTTATGGTTGAAAGAGGGGTCTTGAGCTCATGTGTCATGTTGTTTATGAAATCGGTCTTCAGGCCTGAAAGCCTTTTCTCCATAATCAGGTTCCTGTAGGTTTTCATAAAAAGAGCAACCACTGCAAGAATGCTGAATATGCTGAGAATAAGCGACAGGGATGTCTCCCTGAGAACGAGCCTCTGCTTGTCCCTTATGTCGATATAGTACTCAAAATCAAGTCGGAAGTTGTTGTTTTCCCACCTGTCGCCCCTGACAAGAATCTCTGATGTGACCCCGTGCCTGTTCCGCCGTTCCTGATTGACTGCTTTCTGAGTTCCGCTGCCGGGCTGCCCGGGATTTATGTAAATCGGTATCCTCCTGTCATTGTAAATAAGTTCAAGGTAGTTGATCTTGATATTGTAGTTGAATTCCTTCTCAATCCCCTGTCTTTCAAAGTAAGCTGACAGGAATCCGGAAAGGTCCTGCTCCTGGGTGAGAACTTTGGTGACAAAATACAGTACATCTTTTTTTCTTGCCTCAGGAAGTGAATCATTTGTTATTCCTGCAAGTTCAGATGCTGTTTTTGCCGAAAAGCTGTCTATAAGAAGCCGGGCAGTGTCGAAACCGTCAGTACCCCAGTTCCTGTCCATGAACTCAAGTGCGTCACGGGAGTAAATCCTGTACCTTAAATTGAACATTTCATCCTTCTGCCTCCAGATACCGCTTACAATGATGATCTGGGCAGATATCAGTATTATGATCGATATTATTCCGGGAAGGAGTATGGTGTTCCTGGATTTCATCATTACTGGTTTGGTTCTCAAAAATATTCAAATTACAATTAACCCGTACAGGCTGAACATACATTAACCCGGCATTAACCCCGCATTAACAATGCGGCTGTATTCCGGGTTTTAAATTTGAAACTGAAACAGAAAACAGGCAGCCATGAAAAGATCAGTTTTGTTTTTAACAGTATTGTTCCTGGTATCAGCGACCATTTCATCACCGGCAGCAGGACAGGCAAGGTCGAAGGAGGACATGGAGCGTGAACTAAGGATGCAGGAAGAGATCGATGCCCATAAAAAGGCAATAGCGGAGCAGAAAAAGTCAGCAGAAGAACTGAAAAAGCTCCGGGAACCTGAAGAGGGTGATGTTGAGATACCTGACGAGGCTTTGGATGAAACTCTTAAAAAAGCCCTGGAACAGTTTGGGGATATGAAGAAATACAGATATATCTTCAGGGACTTTGATCATTTTAGAAACAGGCCCTTCGTATGGCACGACTTTGATAATCCCGGAGCTCCCTTTGTTTTTACCCCTGAAAGCGATTTCTTCCCCGGTAAACTGCCGGGTCCCAATGCTGAAAAAAGCGCGTGGGAATTATCCAGGACCATTAAGGAAAAATCCTTTTCAAACGATTACACCTATGATGTCGACCCGTCATCCGGTACGGTTGTAATGGCGGTAAATGGCGACTGCCGGGCAGGAGAGATACGGATTAAGATAACAATGCCAAACGGCAAAACTTACTCTGATATTGCCATCGATGAGTTTGGAAATCTTAACTGGAAGAAGTCATTTAAAGTTTCTGACGAGGAAAATCAGGATAAGACAGGGGTCTGGAAATTTCAGGTAAATGCCAGCAAGGCTACGGGGTTTTTCAGAATATCCCTTCTGACTTATTAGGTTTTATTCCCGCCAGGCGAAGGTGTCTCAACGGGACACCTTTTTTATTAATCTCAGCGCTGCACGGGTACCTGTGATGTGCCTTCCCTGCCGGCGGCCCCTGCCTGATAACATGTTTCGGGGCTTCAGCCGGAATTACCTGAAGCTGCATGGGGGGGCAAAGAAGATCACCATGAAGGTAACCGGGCACTGCCGCTAACTTATGGATCCCGCTGCCGGGTTGTTCCCCTCTGCATTTTCCCCGGAAAAATTCTGGCTGCCTGCTGCTTTCCACAGGCGGCAACTGACAATGGCATTGATTCTATTCCGCCTGCCCCGAAGCGTGACCCCCTTTAACGCTTTCCACCCTTACGGTATATCTGCTGCCGCCCTTTACGATCCACCTGACGCGGACCCTGCCGTATCCTTCAATATTTGAAACTTCCATCCGCTGAGGATCCTTCTTCTGCTCAACTGTAATGTTGCGGTCAATGTCCGTTACGATCATCCCTGCAATAACTTTGCCGCCATCAAGGTATATATAATCCGGAGGATCGATTTTGTATTTAAGGTTGGTTCCGGAATGCGTCGGCATCAGCTGGGTGTTCGCAACAGTGGCGGTCACCTCCTTCAGTCCGCCGGCGAGATTTCTGACAGTGACCGATGAAACTTCCAGTTTGGGCATTGTCCATGCATTGTATATACAGAAAGCAGCATTCCGGTGTGCATCGCTTTCAAGGAGGAATCCCGGATGGATCCGTCCGAAATTTTTGTCGAATCCGCCGATCTCTATCTTACCGTAAACAGGATGATCGGCTTCCTTCCATGGGATAAAGGCATCTTCAAAGAGAAGAAGCCTGTCGAATTCATATTCATCGACGTTTGATGTGTCGTTGAACATCATGCTCTGGGTCCAAAGCTCATTGGAAAAGATATAGCTCCCGATTGCGCCGTACCACCAGTCGAGCTCACCTCCGTATACCGGATAGAGGTCCTTCCAGATGGTCAGCAGACTGTATCCGGGGATGATTTTTTCACCTTTCTTCCCGATAGTGGTGATTACCATTTCATCGGCCCTGGTGAAAACCTCGGTGCCCGTGTCCCTGGCCGACGGACCCCTCAGGATCATACCACCGGTATTATGAAATGACTGTGCGCCTGTAATGTTGCGATGTTTCAGGCTGAAGTCCCTAACAGCCTGGTTCTCGGGGAACGAAAACGGGTACTTTCCTGCTCCCCACTGCACAATGTTGGGTTCCCAGTTGAACCCGTAATCGCGGTTGGGATCGTAACCTCCGATGCCGTCTTCGTTGATCAGCCCGTCATTATCGTTGTCAATGCCTTCAAGGCCAAGCAGCTCATATTCCCCCTTTTCACCCGGCTTAACCATGATCATCCTGCGCGGATCCTTCAGATCGGCGATATACCTGCCTTCCGGGTTCTTTCTGCGCATCATGCACATAACCCCGTCGTTGTTCAGGTCATCGTACCCGTCCTCATCATACAGCCCGTCGCGGTCATTGTCGAAAGGAACGAGGCCCGAACGCGGGGAATGGGTGGAGTTGGGTTCATCCATGAAGTATTGCCTTGCATCGGGATTGATCGTTGGCAGAATGTAGAAAACCTTGTCTTTCAGCAACTGATTGATGAATGAGTTGGTCTTGTACATCTCACACAGGTACCATGCGGTATATAGAGCCATATCCGATCCCTGTATTTCATTTGAATGAATGTTGCCGTCAATATAGAACCCGGGCTTCCTGTCAGCGCTCTGACCCTTCTTTTCCGATATCACAATGGCAATAATATCCCTTCCCTTATATGACTTGCCGGCAGTTTCAAGGGTGACCAGATCGGGATGCTCCTTTGCAAGCTTCCGGCAAAAATCCATGATGCCTTCATACGTAAAGTATTTATTCCATGATGTTGATACTTTCGGATTGGATGGCGATCCTGCTGCCTTAAAGAACATTTCGGCATTCTGGGCCCTGGCCTGGAACAAAACAGACATTGCCAGGAATAGTATCGGTGTTGCTGATCTTCTAGTCATTATTATTTGTTTGTAGATTACCTTAAGTCGACTGATGTGCTGATGATCCCTGTGTTGGCAGCGCCTGCACTAACTCCCGTGCTGCCCCTGCCTGAAATGAGCCAGCTGAATTCAGCTGTTTCGCCTCCCTGCAACCGCGTTATCCTCTGTGTTTTCAGGCCGCTGAGGATGGTCTGGTTTTTGGCGGGTGTAATGACGATCCTCATTATTCGTGTCCATATACTGGCGTCACCGGTTTCAGCGCAGGTGGCAAAAAGCCCCTTGTTATGCACTTTCAGGGATAATCTGAAGATATTATCACCGGCATTTTCCGATTTGATATCAAGGAATTCCAGTTCAGGGTGCATCGAGGATACAGCCACCAGGAATTTATAGTGAGCCCCGATAAGATCACCCAGGGTATCGGCCGGAGGATTATTCATCACAAAAGGCCTGATGCCTCCTACTTCCACCTTTTTGCCGGGAAAGCCTGGATGACTGATCTCCGACCAGGGAACAAACACATCATTCATGCCGGTCTTCTCTGCAAATTTCAGAAATGCCTCTTCGCGTGTTTCTGATTTGTCAATGGGAAACCACCATCCGGGAGTACTGAAGCTATAGCGCCCATAATGGTAATATGCCCATTCCATGAAATTTCCAGGGGCTGCCGCGGCGGCAGGCGCTCCTTTGGCCCCCGTGATCTCATGGTACTTGTCTGAGATCATAATATTGATCAGTTCATCAGATTTGAGCACAGACGTTAAGGATACCGGCCTTGGCATGAAGCTCCTTTCTTCACCGGCATTCGTCTTGTTTTTCATGTCAGCATCCCTTGGCTCCGGCGATTTCATTGGCTGACCGAGATTGTCCTGGGGCCCGAAGGCAAAAACCGCAAAAACATTGTACCGGTCAAAAAGAAAATCAAGAACAGCCTTCGTCTCAGGTTCCGATACCGGATAGAGCCCGGCGTTTTTACCAAAATGCTCATACTTATAGGTGAGGTTGTTGTTGAAATTCACCCCGCCTTCACCATCTTCGTTGAAGAGCCCGTCATCGTCGTTATCTGTCCCTTCACTGTAAACAAGATATTTGCCTTTTTCGCCTTTCGACAGGTCTGCCGGAACCAGAAGCCTGTTATCCCTGCTGTTTTCAATATATGTGCCGGCAGGATCGTGTATCCTCATCAGGGTTATCAGCCCGTCGTTATTAAGGTCCTCAAAGGGATCCTCACCGTTGAGAAAATCCCGGTCATCATCGACCGGCCTTGCATTTGCAACTCTCTCATACCTGATGTCAGAGAAGTACTGCTGAGTGGCATCGGGCGACAGATTCGGCATTACATAAAATGTAACCTTTCCCAGCAGGCTTTTAACCCCGGCTCCGGCCGAGTTCTCAAGAAGCCTTTCTGCAAATCCCAGTGCCAGTTCCTGCCCCAGGAGATGGTTCCCTTCAATGCCGCCGCAGATTACAATGCCGGGTTTTTCATCCCTGTTGCCGGTGCCGGCGGTCAGGAGCCATATCTCCCTGCCTCCGGCAGTCTTTACGAGCGACTGTACGGTGCAAAGCTGCGGATATTTGTCCTTCAGCGTATTAATACGCCTGGCGAGGGTACTGAAATCGGAATACTTGTCCTGGGAAAACACCGGAAGCATTGACAGCCATATAACAACTAAAACGAAAGTAGTTCTTGATCGCATTTTCATTATGTTCTTGATTTTAATCAGGCAGATAGTTTTTTTTAATAGAATCCAAAACTACAAATATTATTTTATTTACGGCACCTAAACCTTTTGTCAGGTTATATGTTAAATTTGTAATAAACGTAATAATCCCGCGGATGAGAAATATTCCTGCTTTTATTCTTCTGCTGCTTGCTGTATCATGCGGAAAAAGAGGAGCCGTGCAGGAAGAGAAAACACTGACTGTCAGTATAGGACCTTTCAAATACTTTGTTGAGGCGATAGCCGGAAATGAATACAGTGTCAATGTTATGGTGCCGCCAGGCTCAAACCCTCATATCTATGAACCTTATCCCGACCAGATAAGCAAACTGAAAAAATCGGTTGCATATATAAGCAACGGATTCCTGGGTTTTGAAATAACATGGCTTGACCGGTTCTATGAAATGAACAGGAAAATGAAAACCATTTCGCTCGGAGAAGCAATTGAACCCATAAAACCGGAGCACCGGCATGAAAGAGAGCACCTGGAAGGCGCGGATCCTCATTACTGGGTGTCGCCTGAATGTGCATTGAAAATATCGTATTCGCTCAGGGAGTTTATTGCGGGCCTCAATCCCGGCAACCGGGAGATTTATGAAAAAAGATATACGGACCTTGCCGCAAAAATTAAGGTTATCGATTCGGCAATGAATGAGCTTTCCTCATCTCCGGGAAGGAAAGAGTTCATTATTTATCACCCGAACCTGGGTTACCTTGCCCGCGATTACGGGTTTGAGGAAATTCCGGTTGAGTTTGAAGGCAAGGAGCCATCGCCGGCCAGGGTAAAATACCTGATCGACCGTGCCAGGAGCAATGGACTGAAAGTAATAATGGTTCAGAAAGAATATGATACAAGGAACGCAAGGGCTATTGCTTCCGAAACAGGAGCAGAGATCGCAGTAATCGACCCTCTGTCGGAGGACTGGTATTCATTTGAAATGGAATTAATTGAAGTGCTGAAGGAAAGTTTTGGGCAGAAATAAACTGACTTGTGTATGGCATCCTGTTTGTTTGAAATGAAATCACTTTCAGTATCCTATGGCGCGGGGCCGGTACTTCAGGATATAAATTTCAGGGTTTGCGGCAATGATTTTATCGGGGTTATCGGACCCAACGGGGGAGGGAAGACCACCCTGCTGAAAGTTATCCTCGGACTGGTCAGACCGGTAGCGGGGGAACTCATTTTCAGCGGCGACCTGAAGAACAGCAACAATATTGGCTACCTGCCGCAGATATCAACAGGCGACGGCAACTTTCCGGTCACAGTGAAGGATGTTGTGTTGTCCGGACTGATGATCAGGAAAGGACTGGTTTCAAGAATGAACAGGGCTGACAGGAATAAGGCCGACAAGGTGATCGAGGAGCTTGGACTGAAGGATCTGACAGGGTCGTCGCTCAGCCGGCTGTCGGGCGGACAGTTGCAGCGGGTCCTCCTGGGACGTGCCATAATTGGCGATCCTAAACTCCTGCTTCTCGATGAACCGGGTAATTTTGTCGATGCCAATTTTGAACATGATTTTTATGAAAAGCTCAGGTACCTTAACCAGCGTATGGCAATTCTTATGGTTTCACACGACATAGGAACCATTTCTGCTCACATTAAATCATTTGCATGCGTGAACCGGCATCTTCATTACCACCCGTCATCGGAAATATCAAACGAGCAGCTCCTTGCCTATGGCTGCCCCATCCAGCTCATTACTCACGGGACGGTTCCGCATACGGTCCTTAAAACACACTGAATGGCGGAAGGAAGTATTTTTCAATATGAATTTGTTATCAAGGGCCTGCTGGGGGCGATCTTCGCAAGCATTACCGCCGGACTCGCCGGAACCTATGTCGTTTCCCGGCGAATGGTTTTCCTGAGCGGAGGTATTACCCATGCATCCTTCGGCGGAATAGGAATCGGGTATTTTGCGGGCATCAGCCCCATTGTCGGAGCAGCCGTTTTCAGCGTCATTTCTGCACTCGGCGTTGAATACCTGTCGGTGAGGCAGAAAATAAGAGAGGATTCGGCAATTGGTATTCTCTGGGCCTTCGGAATGGCGACCGGTATAATCTTCATCTACCTCACCCCCGGCTATTCCCCGAACCTGCTCAGCTATCTCTTCGGAAGCATCCTGACGGTAACATACGGCGACCTGATTGCCCTGGGAACAATGTCGGTGATACTAATTTTCTACTTCGGATTCTTCTACAGAACAATTCTTTATATCTCATTCGATGAAATTTTTGCAAGAACATATTCAAAATATGTAAATGTTTTCAAATATATAACCACATCCCTTATTGCCCTTACCATTGTTCTGAATATCAGAATGGCAGGAGTGGTGCTGGTTATATCCCTTCTGACCATCCCCCCGAATATTGCAATGCTTGTTTCAAGGGACTATTTCACGATAGTGTTTCTTTCGGTTGTTGCAGGCTTTATCGGAACAGCATCAGGATATGCCATTTCATATTATGCAGGTATCCCGGTTGGCGCTACAATTATTTTCACACTGGTTGTTTTGTGGGTGATGGTGAAGCTCATGCTGAAGGTCGTTGACAAAACACGGCCTGCATCATGAATCCGGGATGCCAGTTTGACGGGATGCCGGGCTGCGATGCAAACTTCATTCCTCCGGTTTCATTGCGGCTGCCGGTGTGCGAAAATGATACCACGGACCGGAAGGTAGTGCGTGGAGTTATTCGGGAGATTGATTTTTATATTGAGAAATATTATACCGAATTGATATAAATCAATTGATGCGTATGTAAATATCAATTATTATTATGACATATATCAATCAGATATAAAATTCGGAAAATAAATTTTAATCACTGACAAAAAACAGATTGCAATGGAATATGACCTTATTGTTATCGGGAGCGGACCGGGCGGCTATGTTGCCTCAATCAGGGCTTCACAACTCAAGATGAAAGTAGCTGTTGTTGAAAGGGCCGAAGTAGGCGGAGTTTGTCTGAACTGGGGCTGCATACCCACGAAAGCCCTGTTGAAAAGTGCCCAGGTGTACGAGTATCTCAGGCATCCTGCTGATTACGGGATAATAGCCGAAGGAGCGGTGAAACCCGATTTCCGGGCAATAATAGCGAGGAGCAGGGCAGTGGCTGAAGGGATGAGCAAGGGCGTGCAGTTCCTTTTCAGGAAGAATAAAATAGATCAGATCACCGGAACCGGTCGCCTTGCCGGAAACGGGATCGTGGAAGTGACAGATGCAGCCGGGGAAAAGAAGCAATACTCCGCCCGGAACATTATCCTGGCAACCGGTGCAAGGTCGAAGGAACTGCCGGGGTTGAAGCAGGACGGCAGAAGGATAATCGGATACAGGGAGGCCATGTCGCCTGACAGCCAGCCCGGATCGATGGTTATCGTAGGGTCAGGCGCAATCGGGAGCGAGTTCGCATGTTTTTACCAGACGCTGGGGACCGAAGTGACCCTTGTTGAGTTCCTTCCGAGAATTGTGCCCAATGAAGATGAAGAGGTCTCGAAATATCTCGAGAGATCATTCAAAAAGATGGGAATGAAGATCATGACGGGCTCATCGGTGGAATCGGCGGAAGTTGAGGGTGAAAAGTGCCTTGCGAGGATCAGAACCCCCAGGGGTGAAGAGACGGTTGAAACGGATGTCATTTTTTCAGCGGTAGGGATTACCCCGAATATTGATAACCTGGGGCTTGAAACCGCAGGCGTTGGAACAGACAGGGGTAAGGTTGTAGTGGATGAGTACTACAGAACCTCGGCCCCCGGAGTATTCGCCATTGGCGACATAGTGCACGGACCCGCCCTGGCTCATGTTGCCTCAGCCGAAGGGATTATCTGCGCTGAAAAGATAGCCGGACTCGATCCGGAACCCCTCGATTACAGGAATATTCCTGCCTGTACCTATACCAGCCCTGAAATAGCATCCTGCGGTTACACCGAGGCGGCAGCAAAAGAAGCAGGCTTTGATATCAGGGTCGGGAAATTTCCTTTCACAGCTTCAGGAAAGGCCAGCGCTGCCGGGCAGAAAGAGGGCTTTGTCAAGCTTGTATTTGATTCTGCTTACGGGGAATTGCTTGGCGCTCATATGATCGGCGCAAATGTTACCGAAATGATCTCGGAAATTGTCGTTGCCAGAAAACTCGAAACAACCGCGCATGAGCTTATGAAATCAGTTCATCCTCACCCCACAATGTCCGAAGCTATTGCAGAAGCCGCAGCTGCTGCCTATAATGAGGTCATACATCTCTGAAAATCCGGGGTCAGGCAGAAAGGACCGGAGCATAACCTGATCAGGTGTTGGTAAATGACGAATTGACAGTCCTTTACTGGAGTTCATCCATTGGTTCGTTTTGTTTAAATAACACTTCACGCAACCAATTTCATGAAAAATGCATCATTCTTTTAAGATATTTCTGGCAATTCAGAGTATTTTTAATTATTTTTATATGCTTTAAGGGTATAATACCTTGCCTGAAACAATAAATATAATTAAAGGTTGTATTGCCGGAAACAGGAGGGATCAGGAGCTCCTTTACAGAAGGCATGCAGCCAGGCTTTATGCAGTATGCCTTCAGTATTCGGACAACGAGGAGGAAGCAAGAGATATTCTTCAGGACGGATTTATAAAGATTTTTGAAAATCTCATTAATTTCAAGCATGAAGGTTCTTTTGAAGGCTGGATGCGCAGAATAATTGTCAATACCGCACTTGAAAAATACCGGAGCAGGCATAATTTGTACAGGGTTGATGACATTGACCTGATTCCTGAGCCAGATGCGGATCCCGGAAATGATGACTATTCAGGGCTTGAGGCAATTGATCTGCTCAACATCATAAGGGAGCTGCCACCCAAGTACAGGATGGTTTTTAACCTTTATGCCATTGAGGGATATGCCCATAAGGAGATAAGTAAAATGATGAAGATCACAGAGGGCACTTCAAAATCCAACCTTTCAAGGGCAAGGCTGATCCTTCAGAAAAAAGTGAGTTTATATACCGGATTGAACAAAAAAGCGGTCAATGGTTGAGAAGAAAGCAGATATCGATCTTCTTTTCAGGAAGGGACTCAGCGACCTTGAGATCCTCCCTCCGGTGGGAACATGGAACAATATCTATCCGGTCATAAGAAAAAGGCAGAAACCTTATATCCTGCTGCGGAGCGCTGCTCTGATTGCCGTGCTGGTATCCATCAGTTTCCTGGCATACAAATGGAGCAGGGAAATATCAACCTCACTGCAGAATTCTTTTATTGTCAGGGATGAAGAATCGACCAGGGTGCGGATCGATAATTTTCCCCCGGTATTAATCATCCGGGAAACGGCAGTATACAATCCGAAGGGCGGTACTGTGCTGACCCCCGCCAGCGGTATTCCTGAGACAGAAGCGGCCCGGGCCCGGGAAAGCAGCACAGAGATTGCCGGTATTCCGCTGAACACCAACCGGTCCCCGGGGTTCAATCTGCCCTGGCCTGTCGATAATAATATAATCAGGATTACAGATCTTCAGACTGTTTATGATTACAGTGATGCCCCTGGTATCATCGTGGGCCTGTCAAATGATCCCGCCGGAACCGTTAAAGCCAGATGGTCATTGACTGCAATTGCATCACCATCCTATTATGTCAAACCGGGATATGGAGGCGATGAAATCTCAGGTCAGATAAGTTCTTCCGAAAAGCCCAGGATGTCATATTCGGGAGGCATCGGATTCGCCTACCGGATAAATGACAGGCTGAGCATACAATCAGGCCTCTACTACACTTCCGTCGGCCAGGAAATTGAAAATATTTACTCCTACGCCGGATTCAGGCAGTTTGACAATGCAAAGAGCCATCATAACTTCGAGGTACTTACATCAGGCGGAATGATTTATACCGAAAACAGGGATGTTTTTCTTCTTGACAACGGCGGAGAAAGGGTAATTACGAAATTTACCAATGACTTTTTTGACCCGGCCAAAGCCAGCCTTTTGTATCTCAACAACACATTGCACCAGACATTCAGCTATATTGAAATGCCCCTTGTCCTAAGATACAAGCTCATTGACAGGGATCTGGACTTTAACCTGATTGGAGGTTTATCGTATAACATGCTGATCAATAATTCAGTATACACCTATGTAAACGGCAGCAAATACCAGGTGGGTGAAACTGACGGGCTTAACCCGCTTATGGTAAGCAGTTCACTGGGAATGGGAGTGGAATACAACCTTTCAAGGAAGGTTTCCCTCAACCTCGAACCCACATTCAGATATTACCTGAATCCGTTCAGCCAGACTCAGGCTGTCAAAACCCATCCATATTCCTTTGGCTTATTCTCAGGTCTCTCATACCGGTTCTAGATTCTGAATTCCAAGCCTTATCAGAATTTTATCCCTGTATTTTAAATCTTTAACAGTATCCCTGCATCATAATAAGGGTTAAAAATGTTACTTTTGCACTTTATTTGCCTCTTACAGGAAAACAGAATGATGAAAATGTATATAGTGCCTGTATATTAATTATTTGCATTGACAATTGTAAAATTAACCAATACAGATAAAGGAAGGATCTTCATGTTAAGCACGAAAAGGATAATAACAGTAACCTCGTTCATTGTAATAGGTTTTATTTTCGCCGGCTCTGCATCAAACAGGAATGTCATCAGTTTCAGAAAGACTGAAGCGGAAAATCCTCTTCATGATACGATCTGGTATAACACATCCTTTACCCTCCCCGCCAGTGTGACTTTCGCAGGAGAAAGAATGCCACTTGAGAATTTCGATACCAGGGAAAGCCTTGAAAGGGAGATACTGACCAGTGCTTACAGGCATTCATCAACCATTATGATAATAAAAAGGGCAAAGCGCTACCTGCCTGTTATTGAGAAGATACTCGAAAAGAACAGGGTCCCTGGCGACTTCAAGTATCTTGTTGCAGCGGAGAGCGAGTATATGAATGTGGTATCCCCCAGGGGTGCAACAGGTTTCTGGCAGATTATGCCGGAAACCGGCAGGGAAGCCGGGCTTGAAATCGGTGCTGTTGTTGATGAACGCTACCATATAGAAAAATCAACGCAGTTTGCATGCGACTTCATTCTTAAGTCGTATGAGAAATACGGAAACTGGACCCTTGCAGCCGCATCTTATAACGGAGGCAGGGCCGCGATTGATGAGCAGATAAGGATCCAGAAGGAAAATAATTACTATGACCTTCTGCTGACGGAGGAAACTGCCAGGTATATTTTCAGGGCAGTGGCCTATAAACTTATTATCACTGATCCTCAGCGCTATGGATTTAATATCAGGGAAGACGAACTCTATCCGGAACTGAACTGCAATATTGTCAGGGTTGATTCCGCAATTCAGGATATTTCTGAGTTTGCGAGGAAGCACGGTACCAATTACAAGATCATAAAGTTCCTTAATCCATGGCTCCGTAAACCGTATTTTTCCCCGTTGCCGCGGAAGGAATATTATATTAAGCTTCCGGTTGAGGGTATGCGTTCAATTGAAAGGATTGATTCAGATTACTGATATCTTGTGAGATAAGGGTTGAAATGAAGGACATTATTGAGGTACAGGGAGCAAGGGTCCATAATCTGCAGAATGTAGACGTGGTGATTCCGCGGAATAAGCTTGTTGTTATAACAGGGCTCAGCGGGAGCGGAAAATCATCCCTGGCTTTTGACACAATCTACGCTGAAGGACAGAGGCGTTACATGGAGACCCTTTCGGCATATGCCCGGCAGTTCCTGGGCGGAATGGAACGTCCCGACGTTGACAGGATCACCGGATTGAGCCCCGTTATCTCAATTGAGCAGAAAACCACAAACAAGAATCCCAGGTCGACTGTGGGTACGATCACCGAGATTTACGATTTTCTACGCCTGTTGTATGCCCGTGCCGGTGAGGCTTACTCATGGGCCTCGGGGGAGAAAATGGTTAAATATACCGATGAGCAGGTGATCGACCTTATAAAAAGCCGGTTTGACGATCGCAAGGTTTACTTTCTGGCTCCCGTCGTAAAAGGCAGGAAAGGTCATTACAAGGAACTTTTCGAACAGCTAAGGCGGAAAGGATTCCTTCACGTAAGGATCGACGGTGAAATCAGGGAAATCACCCATGGATTAAAGCTCGACAGGTTCAGGATCCACTATATTGAACTGGTGATCGACAAGTTCAGGGTAGGGAGCGTCAATGAAAAACGCCTGGTTGATTCAGTTCTGATGTCACTTGATCAGGGTGAGGGTGTAATGATGCTGATAGATCAGGAAAAGCCTGAACCCAGGTACTTCAGCCGTCACCTGATGTGTCCGGTTACGGGCATATCATACAATGAACCGGCTCCCCACACATTCTCATTCAACTCCCCCCAGGGCGCCTGCCCGCACTGTAACGGGCTGGGTGAAATTTCCGGCATAGATATAAAAAAGCTTATTCCCGATCCTGGCCTCAGCATAAGAAAGGGAGGCATCGAACCCCTCGGGAAATATAAAAACACATGGATCTTCTGGCAAATAGAGGCAATAGCCGCGAAAAACGGCTTTACACTCGACACCCCTGTCAGGGATATCCCCGGGGATGCACTGAACAAGGTCCTGTACGGCTCCGATGAGGTGCTTAAATTGTCCAATACCCCGCTGGGTATGACTTCAAATTATTTCCTGACATTTGAAGGTGTTGTTAATTATATTGGCAACATTGAAAATATCAATGGCAGGAACAATGGTACCCGGAAACGCGACCAGTACGTTCAGTATGAAACATGCCCGGAATGCAGCGGTACCAGGCTGAAAAAAGAAGCTCTGTTTTTCAGGATAGCGGGGAAAAATATCGGTGAACTGGCTTCCATGGGTATCCGGGAACTGTTTTCCTTCCTTGGGGATGCGGAAGGGAAAATGACGGAAAAACAAAAACTGATATCCGCCGAGGTGCTTAAGGAGATCAGGTCGAGGCTTGGGTTCCTGCTGGATGTGGGACTCGATTATCTGTCGCTCAACAGGGGGGCAAGAACACTGTCGGGAGGTGAAAGCCAGCGGATAAGGCTTGCGACCCAGATAGGGTCGAAACTGGTGAATGTCCTTTATATACTGGATGAGCCGAGCATCGGGCTTCATCAGAGGGATAACAGAAGGCTTATCACTTCACTGAAGCATTTGAGGGATGCAGGCAACACTGTTATTGTTGTGGAGCATGACAGGGAGATGATACTTTCAGCCGATCATATTATCGACATGGGCCCCGGTGCCGGCCGTCACGGGGGGAATGTTGTTGCCCGCGGCACCCCTGATGAGATAAGAAACTCAGATACACTTACTGCCGGGTACCTGAGCAGCCGGAAGAGAATCACCGTCCCTGCAAACCGCAGGAAGGGAAACGGCAGGTTTCTTGTAATGACGGGTGCGACGGGCCATAATCTTAAAAACGTTGATTTAATGCTCCCGCTGGGAACCTTTATTTGCATAACCGGAGTGTCAGGAAGCGGAAAATCATCACTGATCAACCAGACCCTCCACCCGGCACTTGCAAGGAGATTACATAACTCGGGCAGAACCCCGTTGCCTTACCGTGATATATCTGGCCTTGAACACCTCGATAAGGTGATCGAGGTTGACCAGTCGCCGATAGGAAAAACCCCGCGTTCGAATCCTGCAACATATACGGGAGTGTTTACCGATATCAGGAAACTGTTTGAACAAACAACCGAAGCAAAGATCCGTGGTTTCGGAGCGGGACGCTTTTCATTCAATGTCAGGGGAGGCAGATGTGAAGGCTGCGAGGGTGCGGGTGTGAAAACGATAGAGATGAATTTCCTTCCCGATGTGTATGTACACTGCACCGAATGCAACGGAAAACGGTATAACAGGGAAACCCTGGAGGTAAAATACAAGGGAAAGTCGATAAGCGATGTTCTTGACATGACAGTAAACAAGGCAGTCGGCTTTTTTTCGAATGTTCCGTCAATTTATCAAAAAATAAAAACACTTCAGGATGTCGGGCTCGGATATATAAGGCTCGGACAGCAATCCACAACACTGTCGGGAGGCGAGGCCCAAAGAGTCAAACTGGCCACTGAACTGGCCAGGCGCGACACTGGAAAAACGCTTTACATCCTTGATGAACCGACCACGGGCCTGCATTTTGAAGACATCCGGGTTCTTCTCGAAGTGCTCGGCAAGCTCGTCGAAAGGGGTAATACCGTTATTGTCATAGAACATAATATGGATGTGATCAAAATGGCTGACTACATTGTTGACCTTGGCAGGGAGGGAGGAAATGACGGAGGGGAAATAGTTTTTTCAGGAACTCCGGAGATGCTTGCCGGATTCAACGGCAGCTATACGGGATTGTTTCTGAGATCGGAACTTAAAGCGTAGAATTATATATATTTGAAAAGTTTATTACAAGGAAGCATTATGGAGAAACCAGCAGACCTGATAAAGGATGCCTTTGAGCAGAAAACCTGGAATGAGATCCACATTACCGATTCATGGCGGGTATTCAAGATAATTTCAGAACTCGTGGAAGGATTTGAGAAGCTTGCCAGGATCGGTCCGTGTGTTTCCATCTTCGGATCAGCCAGAACACATCACAATGACAAATATTACAGGCTTGCAGAAGAAATAGCATTCATGCTTACCAGAAATGGTTATGGGGTGATTACCGGAGGCGGCCCCGGCATCATGGAAGCAGCCAACAAGGGTGCCCGCAGGGGCAATGGCAAGTCAGTCGGTATAAATATAGATCTGCCGTTTGAGCAGCAGGCAAACCAGTATATCGATTCTGATAAACTAATAACTTTCGACCACTTCTTCGTGAGAAAAGTGATGTTCATGAAATATGCACAGGGATTCATCGTTCTGCCCGGAGGCTTTGGCACATTTGACGAATTGTTTGAAGCAATTACCCTCATTCAGACAAAAAAAATCGGCAGATTCCCCATAATACTTGTCGGTAAAAAATACTGGACCGGCCTCATTAACTGGATAAAATCAGAGATGCTGGCCGAGGAACACAATATCTCCCCGGGTGATCTGGAACTGTTTACACTTGTGGATACAGCAGCGGAAGCTGTTGACAATATCACCAGCTTTTATTCGAGATATCTTCTCAGTCCGAATTTCTGATCACTTTTTACGGAAACGGGCCATTTCAAGATCACTGTCCCTGCGTTTCAGTACCTCTCTCTTATCATACTCCTTCCTGCCACGGGAGACGGCAATTTCTGCCTTTGCCAGACCTCTTTCATTCAGGAAAACCTTCGTGACAATTACGGTGAGCCCTGTTTTATCAACTTTTCTTGCAATTTTCTTAAGCTCGCGTTTTGTCAGAAGCAGTTTTCTTTCCCGCAGGGGATCATGATTATTCAGATTTCCCCACCAATACTCGGCAATGTGCATCCCTTTGATAAACAATTCCCCTTCCCTGAAAACACAGTACGAATCAGTCAATGCAGCTTTCCCCTCTCTGATCGACTTGATTTCGGTCCCGGTTAACCTGATGCCTGCAATATACTTTTCAAGAAACTCATAATCATGCTGAGCTTTCTTGTTTTTTATTGTAATATCGGAAATTCCGCCTTTCATAGAAGCCATCAGGCAAAGAATGAAAAGTAAACCCGGTCGGCGAGCCTTGTAAGAAGCCAGTCAACGATTATGAAAAGACCGGTGAATACTACGGCCGCTGACAGCAGCAGCTGCGTTTTCAGCTTTTCGGGAGGATTCAGTAATCTTTCTGTCCCCAGCCAGAAGAGATACAGCCCGTAAAGGGCAAGGATATTAATGAAAATAAATGACTCGAAAAGCCTGCTTACAATCTGGCACAGCATTAATGGTGCAGCAGAATAGACAATTATCATGAAGGAGGTTTTCAGATCATTACTGAGATTCAGGAATATGGCGATTTTGTGGAAAATGAATGTTGTGGCATATATTACCGTGGTATACAGGATCAGGTATTTTATGCCGGCAAGAACGGAATAGACTGCTGATATTCCGGTATTTGTGAAGAGCAGCGAACCGACGAACGCTGATAAAGACGCAAGGATGACAAGAGGCAGGAAAAAGTAATTCCTGATAAAACCGGCAGGACTGGTCTCGGCTGAGATGATGCGCCATGCTTTTTCCGGATCAAGGATCAGATCCCTGATCCTGTTCCAAAGGAATTTGAAATCCATCGCTAATCAGGTTTTAGTGCCGCAAAATTAAGTATTTTTATGGTATGATGACTCTAAAAACTTATTGATGCAGGAATGAACGGGGGTGAGACATCTTATTATGATCTGCTCGTTGTTACGGGCCCGACAGCTTCGGGGAAAACTTCGCTGGCCGCTGACCTTGCATCGCGGCTTGACGGAGAGATTATAAGTGCCGATTCGCGCCAGGTTTACAGGAGGATGGACCTTGGATCGGGAAAAGATTACGGCGACTATGTTGTTGACGGGAAAAAAATACCATGTCATCTGATAGATGTTGCCGATCCCGGATATAAATACAATGTGTTTGAGTTCCAGCGTGATTTTCTGGATGTTTTCAGGGATGTCTCACACAGGAAAAAATTACCGGTTGTTTGCGGAGGTTCAGGTATGTACCTCGACAGTATTGTCTCGCGATACAATCTTGCAGAGGTTCAGCCTGATGATGGACTGAGATCGGTTCTGGAGAGAAAGAGCATGGATGAGCTGAAAGGAATACTGGCATCATACAAAAAGCTGCATAATGTCACCGACCTTGATACCAGGAAAAGGGTAATCAGGGCAATAGAGATAGAACATTATGCGGGAATCAGGAAAGAAAATAAAATGGCTTTCCCGAAATTCAATCCGCTTATAACAGGTATCCTTTACAGCAGGGAAAGAAGAAGGGCCCTGATCTCGGAACGGCTGCGGCAGCGTTTTGAGGCAGGTATGGTGAGGGAGGTGCAGGAGCTGCTGGAGAGCGGCCTCTCTCCTGAATCGCTGATTTATTATGGCCTTGAATACAAATACATAACCTTGTATGTTACGGGGCGGCTGAATTTCGATGAAATGTATAAAGACCTTGAAACGGCGATACACCGGTATGCCAAGCGTCAGATGACATGGTTCAGGGGAATGGAGAGGAGGGGAATAAAGATCCACTGGATTGACGGTGAACTGCCGGGGGAGGAAAAGGCGGAAATGATAGTAAGGCTGTTTTCGCTCCCCCCTGGCAATTGATTGTTTTTACCCCGCCGGTTCAGCAGAGGGGCCGCGATGAGATTCATTTCAGCCAGGCGTCGAGCCATTCAAAGAATTCACGTTGCCATATCACTGCATTTTGTGGTTTTAGAACCCAGTGGCTTTCGTCTTCGAAAAAGAGCAGCCTGGCCGGTATATTGCGAAGCCTCGCCGCCTGAAATGCTTCCAGGCTCTGTGTGTATGGGATCCTGAAGTCATTTGCACCGGTAATTATCATGATTGGAGTGTCCCAGTTTTTAACAAGAAGGTGAGGTGAGAATTTGTAGCTTTTATGGTTTTCCCAGTAAGGTCCTTCATAATCCTTGTTGACAAACCACATTTCCTCGGTCGATCCGTATTCACTTACAAAATTGAATATGCCGCAGTGCGATATGAATGCCTTAAATCTCTTTTCATGGATACCGGCGAGGTAAAAAACCGAATATCCTCCATAGCTGGCTCCCACCGCACCCATCCTGGAGGCATCGACGCATGGCTCTCCCGCCATGGCATCGGTGGCATCAAGATAATCCTGCATGTTCAGCCCCCCGTAATCACCGGAAATCTGCTCTTTCCATTCCTGCCCGAAACCTGCCACACCCCTCCTGTTGGGTGCGTACACAATGTAGCCTTTTGCAGCCATCATCTGGAAATTCCACCTGTATGACCAGAACTGCGTTAGCGCACTCTGCGGACCGCCCTCACAGAAAAGCAGGGCAGGATACTTCTTTGACGGATCAAAATCAGGAGGATAAATTACCCACATCTGAAGATCCTTTTTGTCTTTTGTTTTTATATACTTTTCAGCAACTTCCCCCATCCTGATCGATTCATAAATGTCGCGGTTGATGAAACTTATCTGCCTGACCCCGCCCGTGTTCAGATCCACGGCTGCCAGCTCGGGTGCCATTGACATTGAATTCTGCCGGGCAACAAGTATTCCTGACTTCAGTGACAACGGGGTGAGATCGCATTTTCCGTCAGTAACCTCTGCAATATCCCTGTCAGTGAGGGCTGTGCGGAATATCTTTGCAGTGCCGAGATGGGCACAGGAAAAGAACAGGGTGGAATCATCCGACCAGTTTATCCCCGAAACGTCATAGGTCCAGCCTTCTGTTATCCATAACCTTTTTCCGGTCGGAAGGTCATAAACAAACAACCTGTCAAGGTCTGACTCGTAACCGTCACGTTCCATGCTCTGGTACGCTATCTTCGAACCATCGGGCGAGAAGACGGGATTCCTGTCATATCCCATGTTCCCGGCTGAGATGTTTATTTCATTGCCGGTTGAAATGTCGTAAAGGAAAATATCTGAATTCGTACTCAGGGCATCTTCTTTTCCCCTCAGCCTCTTTGTAGTGTATGCAATATATTTCCCATCGGGGCTCCATGATATTTCTGCTTCATCAAAAAAGGGCGACAACGGAGATTCAAATTTCTGGCCTTCCATAATATCCTTTTCTCCGGTTACTGAAGCGCCGTTGAATGATGCCACGAACACATGGCTGTAGGAATAGTCGCTCCAGGAATCCCAGTGCCTGTACATCAGGTCATCTGTTATCCTTACCTTTGCTTTGGGCAGGCCGTGTTTCTCGTTTGCTGTCTGGTCGAGCTTTACCCTTCGTGTGAACATTATCCTGTCATCAGTAGGGGAGATACTGAAAATTTCAAAATTGGATAAGCCTGCGGCCTTTTTCTGGTCAGAGCCGTCGCTGTTCATTGTATACAGATCTCCCCCCCTGGCAAATGCAATTTTTTTCCCGTGGTCGAACCATTGAGGGGAGCTTCCGCCTTCAGTGGTTAATTTAACTGCTTCTCCTCCCCCGGAAGTTATTCTATAAATATTGGTTTGCCTGCCCTCACTCTGAAGATCGATGCCGGTAACAGTATAAACCACCGCTGATCCGTCGGGTGAAAGGGCAGCGGTACCCAGCCGCCTGAATTTCCACAGGATTTCCGGCGTCATTACACCTTTTGCTTTTTCCTCAGGGCTGAGGACAATCTTCTCATCAGTGATCTGCCTCGTGGCTACAGGAGCCTTTTTGCTGCATGAAATCATGATCATGATGATAAAAATCATCATGAGGGAAAGAGATCTTTTCATTTTTCGGTATTATATGAGATTAATTCTTCCTCAGCACCTCGGTGATTTTTGCTCTCAGTTCCTCGAACAATTCCGGATTGTCCCTGATTATCTGCTTGACGGCCTCGCGGCCCTGCCCCAGCTTTGTGTCACCATAGCTGAACCATGAGCCGGACTTCTTAATAATATCAAAATCAACTCCAAGGTCGATTATTTCGCCAAGCTGCGAGATTCCTTCACCGTACAGAATATCAAAATCTGCTTTCTTGAACGGAGGCGCAAGTTTGTTCTTTACGATCTTAACCCTTGTACGGCTTCCGATAATTTCTTCTCCCTCCTTTAACTGATTTGTTCTTCGGATGTCGATCCTGACTGAAGCATAGAATTTAAGCGCGTTTCCTCCGGTTGTTGTTTCGGGATTGCCGAACATGACGCCTATCTTTTCCCTCAGCTGGTTGATGAAAACACAGGAGGTATTTGTTTTGCTGATATTTGCAGTAAGCTTTCTCAGAGCCTGAGACATCAGCCTGGCCTGAAGCCCCATTTTCGAATCTCCCATTTCCCCTTCGATTTCAGCTTTTGGGGTGAGGGCGGCAACCGAGTCTATTACAATGATGTCTAGCGCCCCTGAACGTATAAGGTTATCTGTGATTTCCAGAGCCTGTTCACCGTTGTCAGGTTGTGAGATCAGCAGATTTCCGATATCCACGCCAAGTTTTTCCGCATAGTTCCTGTCGAAGGTATGTTCAGCATCAATTATGGCTGCTATTCCGCCGTTCTTCTGTGCTTCGGCAATTGCATGAACGGCCAGGGTGGTTTTGCCCGATGCTTCCGGACCATAAATCTCAATCACACGGCCCCTCGGAAGTCCTCCTATCCCAAGTGCCGCATCCAGCCCTATCGACCCCGTGGAAATAACCTGTATATCCTCAATTGCATGATCCCCCAGTTTCATGATTGTGCCCTTGCCGAAATCCTTTTCTATCTTCCCGATGGTGACCTCAAGGGCCTTAAGCTTTTCTTTATTGATTTCCTTTCGTTCAGTACTCATTGTAATGGTTTTATTGTTGGTATAATTTAAATATCTGTTCTGCATGATTTTTGGTGTCAACCTTCGAAACAATCTTTTCGATGATACCGCTTTCATTTATTATGAACGTGGTTCTCTGTATGCCCATGAAGCTTTTCCCGTAGAGCTTCTTCTCACCGAAAACACCATAATCGTTAAGTATTTTCTTTGAGGTATCAGCAATAAGCGGAAATGGCAGTGAATATTTTTCTGCAAAGCCCCTGTGCGATTTTTCACTGTCAGCACTTACTCCTATTACCGAAAACCCCTTTTTAATCAGATCGATGTGGTTGTCACGGAGGTTGCATGCCTCGGCAGTACATCCCGGAGTATTGTCCCTGGGATAGAAGTAGAGTATCACCCTTTTGCCTGCAAGGTCAGACAGCCTTATTGTTTTGCCGTGCTGATCCGTCCCCTCGAACAAGGGTGCCTTCATTCCTTCTCTAAGCTCTGACATGTGATATGGATTTTGTAATTAGGGTTAAATTTACGAAGTTTGAATTGTTTTCTGACTAAGATCTTAACAATTATTATGAACAATGGTTGCCCGGAATCAGTCTGAAGGATTTGTTAATTAAATGATTATTAGTTAAATAATTGAAACACCCATAATGGGAACAAAGCCCGGACATATTTTTGCCGTGTATCTGGTTTTTGCAGTGACCGTTTTGTTGCATGGAAACCTGCATGCACAAAGCAATCAGAAAAAGTCATTGCGTGAAAGCGCCATTGGGAAATTCAATGCCGGTTCGTATGAGCAGGCCTGCCGGGAATTTTCCATACTGACAGCAACATATTCAAAAGATCCCCTGTACAAGTACTACACCGCCCGCTGCCTGATAGAACTGAAAAGGGATTTTGCAAAAGCTGAATCATTGATCCAGGAAGCTGTGGGCGGCTCGCTTGACATTAAGGCCATACCTGCTGATGCATGGTTTTACCTTGGCAGGGTGCAGCAGATGTCAGGCAAATTCCCTGAAGCGGTCAGGTCATATGATCATTTTGCAGATAAAGCGGGAAGGAAAGAAGCCAGGGAAATGAAGGTTTCTGAATTCAGGGATGAGGCCAGGGCCGGAAAAGGGCAGGTGAAGGAATCAGAAATATTGTTTGCCGATTCCTTTGAAAATTCAGATGAGGTGCCTGAAGGAACAATCAAAGACAGGGAGAAGCAGGCAGGTGCGGGAAGCAGGCCCCTGAGAGAGGGTCTGCCCGATGAATATGACAGGATGCTGTCAGAAGGACTCATGTATCAGGTAAAGGCCGACTCCCTGAACAGACTTGCTGCAGCGCGCAGGGAAGAGCTCAGGTCGCTGCCTGAGTCACTCAGGCCCCAGGGCAAAATCAGAATTGATGAACTGGAATCGGAATCAGCGGGATATCAGAAACTGGCAAATGAACGATTCAGTAATTCCGGTTCCGGCCATGATTTGAAAAAAGATACTTTTCCTGCCCCGTCAGTGGCTGCAAAACCGGAAATCGGCATGGCGGACCAGCCTGCGGGAGCAGTAGCAGGAGCAGGAGCAGGAGCAGGAGCAGGAGCAGGGGAGATCGATGCCCGACCGGAAAACAATCGCGGCACTGAGACTGACAGGGTGAGGAGAGTTGCTGTTTTATCGGAATTTGAGATCATATCCGATCCGGCGGTCAGGGCACGGCAAAAAATACAGGTTGATCCGGATCTGCCTCAGGGATTGATTTACAGGATTCAGCTTGCTGTATTCAGCAAGCCTGTTAATCCATCGGTTTTCAGGGGGATTTCACCTGTTATCGGATTAACAGTACCAGGGTCGGCAGCAATTAAATATTATGCAGGATTGTTTCGTAAATCAGCTGATGCAAACAGGGCATTGCTTCTGGTCAAACAGGCCGGCTTCAGGGATTCCTTTCTCAATGCCGTACTCGACGGCAAGGCAGTCTCCGTTGACAGGGCCGCTCTGCTTGAGAGGGAATGGGGAGATAAGCCTTTGTATGAATTGCAGGTCCCCGCAATGAAAAATACGGAAGAGAAGGGCCCTCCCACGCTTTCGTACAGGGTGGAAGTTACAAGGTCTGTGAAGCCACTTAAGGATGATGCTGTAGAGGGATTCAGGAAACTTTCTGCAGGACGGGGACTGGAAATATTATCGGCAGATGACGGATCATTTGTATATCTCATAGGAAAATTTATTACTTTTGAAAGTGCTTCCGACTATGCGGGGCTGCTGGTGCGCAACGGATACCGTGAAGCAAGGGTGGCAGCTTATCTGGGAAATAAGGAGATACCCATGGAAACAGCAAAACAACTTTTTGATAAAATCAGATGAAAGAGAGGTTATTAAGAAAAAGTGACAAGCTGAAGGGCAGCAATGACAACTACTCCCTGGTCCTGTACAATGATGAGATCAATACGTTCGATCATGTTATCAGGTCGCTTGTTGAGGTTTGCGGCCATGATGCGGTACAGGCTGAACAATGTGCACTTATTGTTCATCTGAAAGGGAGCTGTGAAATAAAATCAGGCATCAGGGAGGTACTGCAGGTGATGTCAAAATCATTGAATGCCAAGGGGCTCAATTCAAGGGTTGTGAATGTTTAATGAATTCAGCAACTTCCGGATCAGTAGCATACATGACTTATTCTGTTCGGTTGCCGGTTAAGGACCGGTTTTATTTTGCATTATTGTGTCAGTGTACGGGTTCTGCAATAAAAGGGGCTTTCGCCTTTTCATCTGTCCCTTTCTTCAAAAAACGTGGCAAATGCAATATCAGCAGCAATCATCAGAACGGTACCCATGATTGAATAAATGAGCCAGCCTGGCAATTCAGGGAGCTTCAGGCTTTTGAGGAATGAAAAAGAAAGATCGAAGTTCCCGGCATAATCCATTACAACTGAACCGAATCTTCCGGTTTGCCCTTCCGGAACAAGAAATGCGGCTGAAATCAGAATGAATATTAAAGCACCGGCAATTACAGGAACCTTTTTTGCTCGCCAGAAATCCTTCATGGGATTTGCTTTCTTACTTTCAATCTCTATCCTTGCAATGGTTTTATCGGTAAATCCCCGTGGAGCCTTCGCAATCATTGCGGGATTAAAATAGCTCCTGATGAGACTTTCTTCAGAATGATCCTGATTTTTCATTGTATATGACATTCTCTTTTTCAACTTTCCTGATGATATCTGCAATTTTCCTTCGGGCCCTGAGCATCTTTACTTTTATATTCGCTTTTTTGATACCGGTTATCTTTGAGATCTCCTCATGATCAAGATCATAAAAATAATATAAAGTAATGAGTCCTCTTTCTTCCCCGGAAATCCTTTGAAGGGCAAAGTTAACCACATAATTTCTGTAATCTGCTTCCTCATCTTCTCCTGCATCTGAATATTCAGCTAAATCCGCAATGCCGGGAGGGAGATCGCCGAGCGAAACAATTCCTTTTCTTTTTGATCTTACAAGAGAAATAGCAGTGTTGCAGACAATACGGTAGATCCATGTGCTGAAGCTGCTCTTCCCCTTAAAATCCTTTAGCGACCTGTAGGCTTTAAGAAATGCATCCTGGGCAATCTCTTCCGCCTCTTCACGGTTTGAACATATCCTGAATGCCAGGTTAAATACCTTATCTTTATACTTGTCAATTAGTTGCGAATATAATGCAGTATTGCCGCGAAGTACTTCACTGATATAAAATATATCGTCACTGTGATCCATCGCCTTTTTAGACGCTTAAAATTAAGAATGGTTACTCGAAGAGTATATTTTTAATGAGAATAAATTTTGTGAAAGTATGTAACCTTAATAAGTCATTCAGTGTCTAAAGTGACAAAAAGTATTAACTAAAATCAATTTTTTATGGAACCAATTTTCATTATGGTAAGTTTTTTTGCTGCAGTTTTCGGAATAATGTACATGTATTATACTACCCGCAACAAGGAGCGGATGGCTCTTATCGAGAAAGGGGCCGATGCGAATCTCTTTTATCCGGGCAAGGATAAGAAAGGCCAGATCAACTGGAGCCGGTTTACTCTGAAAACCGGTATGCTTTTTATGGGGATTGGCGCAGGAATTATCGCTGCTGCGGTAATGTCGGATGCAGGAGTGCTCAATGAGGGCGCCAATTATCCTTCCATGATATTCCTTTTCGGAGGCCTCAGCCTGGTTTTTTTCTATATCATCGACAGGAAAAACAAGTAAGACCAGACCGGAACGGTATTCTGAGTGATACTGCAGCAGGTATCACTTAATGCAGAAAACTTTCCTGATTGTTTCGCAGCAGACCTGGTGCAATATCTTTTTTCTCCGTTGCTTTTATCAGCCTCCGGCCCTAAATTCCTTTAACTGAACAACCGGCTCCTTCCAGGGGGCCGGTTGTTTTTTCATATGCCCGATCCGTCGGTGCAAAGCATAAAATAAAGAATGACGGGGATCAATAATTTGTTAATTTTGCATCCGGTAATTAAAAGTATTCTTCATGAGTTTTCCCAATGACCCTGCAATATGGCTGAAAGAGCTTTTAATAAGTGCGGGGATCAGGTATGATCATGCTTCTGTACTGAGTACCGCGGGCCTTGTGCTGATTGTCATTCTTCTGAGCTGGCTTTCAAACCTGGTTGCCAGGGCCATTATCAAAAAAGTTGTAACAAAGATTGTTAAAAGGACCGCATCGGAATGGGATGATATTTTCCTGGAGCAGAAAGTTTTCACGAGGCTGTCTCATTTTGTGCCTGCACTTGTGATATGGTCAATGGCCGGATGGGCCCTCAGGATGTATCCGGAATGGATGCTTGCGATTCAGGGTCTGACCTATATCTATATGGTTGTGGTCGGCATGGTGGTGGTCAATTCGTTTATTGAGGCATGGCACAGGATATATCTTACCCTGCCGGTTGCAAGGCACCGCCACATAAAGGGTTATGTACAGCTTGTCAAGATCATTGTGGTGATTGTGGCAATGCTGATAATCATATCGGCAGTTTTCAAAAAGGAGGTCAGCACCATTATTGCCGGCCTGGGTGCAATGGCAGCAGTGCTGATGCTGATCTTCAAGGATGCCATCCTCGGCCTTGTGGCCAGCATTCAGCTGTCAGGCAATAACATGGTGAAGGTCGGGGACTGGATCACCATTCCATCGCGCGGCGTTGACGGAAATGTTCAGGATATAACGCTCACAACGGTAAAAGTGCAGAATTTTGACAAGACAATCATAACCGTTCCTGCATATTCACTTGTAGATGAATCCTTTCAGAACTGGAAGGGGATGACGGAATCGGGAACAAGACAAATAAAGAGATCCCTTTATCTGGATATAAGGAGCATTGTTTTCGCGGATAATGATTTGAGAGAAAAGATCAGGAACAAGCCATCTCTTAAGAAATACTTTTTCAGGGATGGAACGGAATTGATGAAAAAGGATCCGGGGACCGGTGAAGATTTGATCCCGCTTCTCAACGATCCGGAGATGACCAATCTCGGATTGTTCAGGTTCTACGCAGAATCATACCTGAGGTCACATCCCCTGATCGACAAGGATGAGACCCTGATTGTCAGGCACCGCGATCCGGAAGCGAACGGCCTTCCCCTTCAGGTGCTTGCATTCTGCAGCACCAGCTCACTGATCCCCTTCGAGCATGTACAGTCGGAAATATTTGAGCATTTCATGGCTGTAATGGATGAGTTCGGACTGAGGCTTTTTCAGCTGGCTTCAGGGAACGATGTTTGGTTATGGTCAAAACAAAATGATCGTGCAAATATATAACTTCAAAATAATAACCCATGGCTGACCTTAATACCAGAATTAGCGATTTCGTATGGAAGAATCTTAACGAGAAACATGTGAACGGCAAAAATGACCAGTTCTGGACAGCCCTGAGGGAGGCTGGTACCGAGCTTTGGCTCGACACCGGCGACATTGAAGAAGCAGAGGCAAACTGGACCTCGGAAATGAGCGCGCTCACAACAAACAACACGCTGCTTAACAATGAGATACAAAAGGGGATATATGATGTTTTTATTTCAGAGGCCAAAAGCATAGTCAGGGAATTACCGCTGAAGGAAAAGGTGAAGGAGATTGCTTTTATTCTGAATGCCCGGCATGGATTGAGATTAGCCTCCAGGTTCGGCGGACTGGTTAGTGTGGAACTTCATACCGATACTGCCCATGACATTAAAGCCATTGAGTATTATGGAAAGAGATACCATGAGATATGTCCGGAGCAGTTCATAATCAAAGTGCCCTTTACTGCCGAGGGACTCATAGGGGCACGACATCTTAAGGATTCGGGGGTGAAGGTGAATTTCACCCTTGAATTCAGTGCAAGGCAGAATGTAATCGTCACAATGATTGCCAGGCCCGATTACCTAAATGTTTTTCTCGGCAGGGTTGGCGCCTTTATGACGGATAATAAGCTTGGAGACGGATCAGGGGCGGGAGAGAGGGCGGTGGTATCCTCGCAGAACTGGGTAACCGGACTCTCTGCAAAAAACCCGTGGCCTACCAGGCTTATTGCAGCCAGCCTCAGGCATTATAATCAGCTGGAAATGCTTGCAGGGACAGATGTGTTTACAATGCCGCCCAAAGTTGCCAAAGCTGGAAGGTCAGCACTAAGTGGTAAATTCACGTCGAGGATGCATGAGAACTATGACGTGAGCATATATCCGTCAGCCGCGGAAGCCTTTGTGGAAAAATTCTGGGAAGTTGATGATAATGTTCTTTCTTTTGCTGAAAGAATGTCATCTGCGCCACCCTCATCCGGATCTGAACTGGTACATGCTGCCCATGAGGAGGGATGCATGGATCTGTTTCCTTCACTTTCAAGGGATGAGAGAGCCTTCCTCGCTTCAGACGGCAAAATACCGGTCTTTTCCAGGTGGGCCGGTAAAATTAAGGAGCAGCGCATTGCACCTGACACTCTTCTTACGCTTGCCGGACTGGAATCATTCAAATCGGATCAGGAAAAACTTGATGAAAGGATACTGGGGATAATTTCCTAGTCAGATACCTCTTTGCCTTTTTATTTCATGCAGAAAAATACCTGCCGCCACTGATACATTCAGGGATCCTATTCTGCCTTCCATCGGAATTTTAACCTGCAGGTCCGACACCGACAATAATTCCCTGCTGACGCCTCTTTCTTCAGAACCGAGTACCAGGGCAGAGGGCCCGGCCAGACCGGCACGCGAAAGATCGGTTCCGCTTTTTTCCGTGGCTGCAAATATCCTCAGCCCCGAATCTTTAAGGTACCCGATTGACTTTAAAATGCTCTTTTCCCTGCATACCGGGAAAAAATGAAGTGCACCTGCCGAGGTTTTAACCGCATCTGCGGTGATCCGGGCGGAACCTTTTTCGGGAATAATGGCTGCATGAACTCCCATGCATTCGGCTGTCCTGATTATTGCACCAAAATTCCTTACATCTGAGATACCGTCGAGTACGATGATGAGCGGATCCTCCCCCTTTTCATATATGAATGGCAGGATGTTTGCAATAGACTGATATTCAATGAGAGAAAGCCAGGCCAATACTCCCTGGTGATTTTTTCTCGTCACAAGGTCAATTCTTTCCTGGGGTACTATCTGGTATGGAATGTTCCTGATCCTCAGCTCAGTCATAAGCTCATGGTAGAGCGAGCCCTGAAGGCCATGCTTTAAAAGGAGCCGGTCGAGCTGCCTTCCTGATCTGACAGCTTCGATCACGGCCCTGAGGCCAAAGATATACTCAGTTTCACCTGCCATCACAGTTAAATATCTTCAGGATTATCGAGACGGAAAACAATACCTTTCCTCCAGTTGGCAATAGCCCTGTCCCAGTAGGTTACAAGAGTTTCGCTGCGGAGAAGGTAGTAATCATTGTCGGTAAATTGATTTGATCTGTATCTGAAGTTGAAAAACAAATATTCTTCCCTGAGATGGTATCTTCCTCCCCATGATGATCTTAATACCGGTTTACGGTATCCCCACCGTTCCCCCTCCGCTGTTTTATAGACTTTGTCGGGAGGTCCGTAAATGGTATAGATCATTCCCCTTTCGGTCCTCCATCCTTCCTTGTATGAGGTAAAGTAATAATTTGAATAAAGAACCCTGGTATAGTAGATCCTTAACAGTTCCCTGGCTTTTTCGACATTCCCGCCGCAGCTGATCCAGAATTCATCCAGCGCAGCCTTTGGTCCTGGTGCACTCCTCATCCTGGTCATCTCTTCTTCGGATGCAAGATAAGCCAGTGGTTCTATCATAACCTCAGCCTGAGTCATTGCCGGGAAGGTGTTGCCGAAATTGAAGAAGGTAAAACCTTCGTTTACCTGTCTGTCGGTTGAACAAAAATAAATGCCTTCAGTTCTGAACATCATCGGAAGAGTATCAGAATAGGGGAGAGCGGCAACCCTTTCGGGCCCGTAATCGACAATTCTTTCCGGAAGCATCATTGATGGAGGGTAGGGAATTTCACCGAGAGGTTTGTAATAGGATATGTAAAGGCTGTCGGGTTTTCTCCCGGTATACACCAGGTCAACGAACTCGTTCTCCCTGACAACCGGATTGAAAAGCTCGTTCTTCATAAAATAACCCCGGGCAGTGAAATTGTACCGGTTATATTCTGAAAGTGTGTTGAATGGTACAAATGCCTGTACAATCTGCATCCTGAGCTTGTCAAGTATTTTTACTTCAGCCATGTATTCATTCCCCGGTTCAACCCTGAACGGGATCCTGAAAACATACTCAGGCACTGATTCCTTTTTAACAATGTTAAGGCTGGTATAAGCAGTGTCAGCCAGGATCCCGCCTGCGGTCACATTGTGCAGCCTGGCTGATATGACGAGCTGTGCCATGGGAACACCTTGTGGATTGGCTTCGGAAAAGAAAAGCTCAGCCGCAAAAAACTTCACTGACAGTACTGAGTTTTCATCACCACGGTTTACAACGTTATAGCGTGGTTTGATAGGACTCTTTGTGGGATTGTACAAATATGACAGATCTTTGGAATCAACAACCGCCTTTTGCGAAGTTCCGCATGATGCCACGATCACTGCTGCAAAAAGCACTGCCGTAAGGGATGCCAAATCGCCAGGGAAGAAACTGATCCGCTTCATGTTTTTTCTGTTTTCCGGTTAACTGTTTTTTTCCACCTCAACCTTACCCTGGATAGTTCAGTATCATCTGTGTTCCTTGAAATTGAATAATCAGTCAGAATATCTTCTCCGTCCTTTTCAGACATTCTTATGATGATCTCATCATCAAAGCATGATTCGGCAAGATAGTTTATTTCAACGAAAACAGGGTTGTTGTCCAGAATAAACTCCTGGCTGTGGGTGTCAATAACCCATTTCAGATAGTTTACATTATTCGTATGAAGATTCACATCCAGATCGCTTACCCGCACCCTGAAAAGTGCCGCTGCTTCAGATCCCTTTTCAACCGGATCCAGCTTAATGGCATTCCTCGGCAGCGGGTTCCGGAATTCTGCTTCAGCCTTGAAGGTGCTTAAGGTATTATCAGGTCTTTTTATCTTTTTTGAGACCCTGTCGATTATCAGCCACGAAGAGGTTGCAGAAGATATATGCCTGCCTTCCTGGTTCCTGACGGTATAATCCCGCAGTGCAAATAATCTGTCAACACCCCGGGGCCATGTCGTTACCGTTATTTTTTCTCCCCACTCCGGCATTTCCGCTATTTCGGCATAGATCCTGGAGAGAACCCAGAAATTATTCTGCTCAAGCAGGTCGTCCCTTCCGTATCCGAGCTTCACTGCATGTTCGGAAGCAATATCCTGAAAATAATCAAACAGTGAATATAAATTCAATTTTCCGTCGGGCCCTGCTTCATAAACATGAATATGGTACTCTTTTTCAAGCTTGCTCAAAGCCATTGCTGCTGCTTTTCATGAATTCATCAATATCATGGGAAAAAAGAGCCCAGCTTTCCATTTCCCTGTTCAACCGGAGCTTAAGGCTTTCGTATTCCCTGTAAATATCTTCACTCTCAACCGGATGAGATATGCTCATCAACCTGATATCCATTTCCGCAAGTTCCCTCTCCATTCTTTCAATTGCCTGTTCCGAATCCTCCAGCTTACGCCTTAGTTTTCTGAACCTTTTCTCAAGCTCCTTCCTTTCAAGATATTTCTGTTTGCCGGATGTCAGTTCCCTGTTATTGGTTTTTTCCTGCGACCTGTCCCTTGCCTCAATGTCTCTCAGATTCTCAATCCTCTTCTTCCTGAGGAAGTCATAGATGCCGCCAATGGTTTCTTTTATCCTGTTGTGCCTGAATTCAAAGACTTTTGTTACAAGTCCGTCGAGAAAATCCCTGTCGTGGGAAACAACAATTAACGTGCCATCATATTTCAGCAGGGCCTTTTTCAGGATATCTTTCGAACGCATGTCGAGATGGTTTGTAGGCTCATCAAGGACAAGGAGGTTGTATGGCTCAAGCAACAGCTTCACCAGCGCCAGCCGTGAGCGCTCACCACCTGACAATACTTTGACTTTCTTGTCAATGTCATCGCCCCTGAAAAGAAATGAACCGAGCATATCCCGGAGCCGTGACCGTATTTCTCCTTTTGCCACGGCATCGACCGTTTCGAAAACGGTTCTGTTACCCTCCATCAGCTCGTCCTGGTTCTGTGCAAAATACCCCGTTCTGACATTGTGACCTATTCTCATGGTCCCTTCATAGTCAAGCTCGCCGGTGATTATTCGGGAGAAGGTGGTTTTTCCTTCGCCATTCCGGCCGACAAAGGCTACTTTCTCGCCTCTGGTTATGGTTAATCCCACATTGCGAAGAACTTTCACGTGGCCGAAATCCTTCGACAGGTTCCCTGCCATGACAACTACCGTGCCGGAACGGGGGGCTGGAGGAAAACTAAAGTTTATCGCACTTGAGTCTTCTTCATCAACTTCTATCCTTTCAATCTTTCCGAGCTGCTTGATTTTTGACTGGACCTGGATTGCCTTGGTTGCCTTGTATCTGAATCTTTCAATGAACTTCTCGGTATCCTCTATCATTTTCTGCTGATTCCTGTAGGCAGCGATCTGCTGCTCCCTCCTCTCAGATCTCAGCACAATATATTTTGACCAGGAAGCCCTGTAATCATAAATCCGGCCAAGGGAAATCTCTATGGTCCTTTTTGTTATGTTATCCAGGAATGCCTTGTCGTGCGAGACCATCATCACAGCACCGGGATAATTGCCGAGATATGATTCGAGCCATTGTATCGATTCAATATCAAGATGGTTCGTCGGCTCATCAAGAAGGAACAGCGATGGTTTTTTCAGGATCAGCTTTGCAAGCTCAATTCTCATCCTCCATCCGCCGCTCAATTCACTTGTGGGACGGCTGAATTCTTCCCTTTCGAATCCCAGCCCTGAAAGTGTTTGTTCTGTTTCAGCCAGATAACTTGTTCCCCCAAGAAGCCTGAACCTTTCCTCAGTTTCCGTAAGGCGGTCGCATAACCTTAGATATTCCGCCGATTCAAAGTCGGTCCTTCTGGCAATCTCGGCACTGCAGGCTTCAATTTCTCCCGACAGGGAAAGAATATCCGAAAAAGCTGATACCGTTTCATTGAAAACAGTGGTGGAATCACTGACGGCCATTTGCTGGGGAAGGAAGCCGATGCTCACATCCCTTGACATGTCGACAATCCCGGATGAAGGACTCTGGAGCCCTGCAATGATTTTAAGAAGTGTGGATTTCCCGGCTCCGTTTTTGCCCGTGAGCCCGATGCGATCCTGATCATTTATCAGGAAAGAGACATTGGTGAGCAAATCAAAACTTCCGAACGAGACTGAAATATCCTGGACAGAAACCATAAATTCACATTTCGCCGCAAAGATAGAAAAACTCTGAAAGCTTCTGAAGCGGTGTTTAAAATGAGAAGAGTTATATTTGCAGCTGTAATTTTTGACTGACCTCTGCAGTTGATATAAACAGGTGAATAGCTTTGAAAAGAACCAGATTTAATAAAAAAGCCCTGGCAATCATTACTTTCCTTTTGTTTCTTGCCGGCTCGTGCACAAGGGAAGAAATCCCTGATTATGATTTTTATGTTTCGAAGGAGCTCAGGATCTCATATACAAGGCAACAAATTGTCAGTCTGGTTAACCTGATCCCTTCAGAAATTCCCGAAATAATTGCCCTGAAACAGTCGGTTAAGTATGATGTGAATATATATAAGATCGTATACTCTACACATGTTTCAGGAAAAACGATCAAAGCCTCGGGCCTGTGGTGTGTCCCTGGCAGCAGCGGGGAATTTCCGGTGGTTTGTTTCCAGAACGGGACCAATACCGTTAACATGTGGGCCCCGAGTGAGAGCCCTTACAATCCGTTGATTCAGATCATTGAAGCAGTCGCAAGCATGGGATATGTGGTGGTGATTCCGGACTATCCCGGATTTGGGGAATCAGCCGGAATAGCTCATCCTTATCTTATTGCCGCTCCCACGGTTCAATCAATCATAGATATGCTTTTTGCAGCGAAGGAAGCAATTGGAAATGAATTCCCGGGAATCAGCCTGAAAAACGAGTATTACCTGATGGGCTATTCGCAGGGAGGGTGGGCAACCCTTAATCTGCATAAGGCGCTGGAACTGAATTTCAGGAATGAATTTAATCTGTCAGGCAGTGTTTGCGGTGCCGGTCCATACGATTTGAAGAAGATCTTCAGCGATATACTGGGATCTCAAACCTTCGCAATGCCGGTATACCTGGGATACATCGCTTATGCATACGGAGTTTATGGACTGGTTGATAACAAAATGCAGGAGATATTCAACGAACCATATTCTTCAAGGATTGGAACCCTCTTTGATGGCAGGCATACTTCCGCACAAATTAATGCACAGCTGACATTTTCAATACCTGAGCTTGTAAATAAGGATCTTATTGAGGGATTCGAAACATCTCCTGATTATTCTTCATTAAGGCAGGCTCTTGAAGAAAACAGTGTTCAGGCATGGAAAACGGAGATTCCGGTATTATTTATTCACGGAGGAGAGGACACAAGTGTTGATCCGTTGTCAACAGAGATAATTTATGAAAAAATGATCCTGCAGGGAACCCCGGCAGGGATCTGTAAAAAAGAAATGATTCCGGGACTGGATCATAGCGCTGCTTACGTTCCGTTCCTGGTAAAAGGATTGACGTTCCTGGGGAAAATAAAGGATAAGAAGATTTCTTATCGGGATAATTGAACTTTACAGTAAAGGGCTGTGGGCAGAAAAAAAGATCACCCGATACTGGAAAATGTCAGAATCACGGATATCGGGGCCGAAGGGAATGCAGTGGCCAGGGTTGAGAACATGGTTGTGTTTGTGCCAATGCTGATCCCGGGTGATGTTGTTGATATTCAGGTTGTCAGGAAACGAAAAAAGTATCTTGAAGGCAGGGTCGTAAGATTCAGGGAATATTCTCCCGACAGGGTGGCTCCCGTGTGCATTCATTTTGGCATATGCGGAGGCTGCAGATGGCAGCATCTTCCTTACCGGCTTCAGCTTTTCCATAAGCAGAAGCAGGTGGCGGACAACCTGGAGAGGATCGGAAAAATTCATGTGGCTGATATCGGCCCGATAGCAGGTTCTGCTGATCAGTTCAGATACAGAAACAAGCTGGAGTTTTCCTTTTCAGATAAAAGGTGGCTCACCCGGGAGGAAATAGCATCAGACAATGAATTTGCCGGAGAGGATGCAATAGGATTCCATATTCCCGGATTGTTTGACAAGGTGCTTGACATCAGGGAATGCCATTTACAGCCGGAACCCTCAAATCTGATCAGAAATGCGGTAAGAGAGTACGCTCATAAGGACAGGATGACCTTTTTCAATAATAGGGAGCAGACAGGATTCCTTAGAAATATGATCGTCCGCAACAATCAGGAGGGAGACGTAATGGTAATAGTGATATTCTTCTATGAGGACCGGGAAAGGAGGGAAGGTTTGCTTGATCACCTTGTTTCCGGGTTTCCGGAAATCACCTCGTTGTTTTATATTATCAACCCGAAGAAGAATGACTCCCTTACCGGCCTGAAGCCCGTATTGTACATGGGCGAGGATCATCTTGCAGAACGGATGGAAAACCTGCAGTTCCGGATCGGACCGGTATCTTTTTACCAGACAAATTCCAGGCAGGCTTTGCAGCTTTATGGAATTGCAAGGGATTTTGCAGGGCTTCAGGGAACTGAAACTGTGTATGATCTTTATTCAGGAACCGGGACCATTGCGTGTTTCGTTGCCGGACAGGCCGGAAGGGTCATCGGTATTGACAATGTTGGGGAATCTGTCAGCGATGCACGGTATAATGCAGCGTTCAACAGGCTCGACAATGTCAGTTTTTTTCATGGTGATATAAAATCTTTGCTGACCGGGCAGTTCTTTGCCGAAAATGGCCGGCCTGATGTTGTGATTACCGACCCCCCCAGGGCAGGCATGGATGAAAAGGTTGTTAATGCAATAATCGATGCCGGCCCTGAAAAGATTGTTTACATAAGCTGCAATCCATCAACCCAGGCAAGGGATATTCAGATCATGAACAGGAAATACATGGTGACCCGTATTCAACCTGTGGATATGTTTCCTCAGACACATCATGTTGAAAATGTGGTGCTCCTCAGGAAAACATAATTATTGTGTTTTAATTTTGCACTTTATTGCTGATTTCCTATTTTTGTCGCGCCCGGCTCAGGTTTATTCCGGGGGCTTTCAATCCCGGGGCCGGATAATAATGACATGGTTGGTAAAACCAGTCCCGATTGCCCGGGACTAAACTGGCAGCCATCAGAAAAAAAGGAGAGATGGGTGAGTGGCTTAAA
>CAYSXP010000010.1:0-116162 GCA_964435015.1 uncultured Rikenellaceae bacterium | reverse complement strand
TTAACTATTTTATTGACATTCAAACAATTATATTAATATTTAACGAAGTATTGATATATAAGACATACCTGATATCAGGATTGAATTCTCCGGGAAGCCAGTACTTAAAACTTTCGCTGAAGCATACCGGATCGGGCAGTCCGTATTTTTTCCCTATAACGTTTATTGCACCTGCCTGACCATAGTTCTCGGCATAAATAAAGGCAGCCTCCTTATCGGGAATTGCCTGCCAGGCTTCAGCAGTTATGGCAGCAAGCTCCTCCCAGCCAAGCATGTCGGCATAATCCTGCGGAAGCGAATGGATAGAATTATCCTCAAACCTGCAAATGAAATCCATACCGTACCTGTCCTTAAGCATGTCGAAATAGCTGATAAGGCCTTCTGTCTTCCAGACAGGGATCCCTATCGGAACCCCCGGCAAGGTCATTACAATCATCATTATTACGAAAACGGTCTTCAGCCAGGCTTTTCTTAGCGTTTTTTCCCAGAAAACGGCCCCGGCGGCTATAAGGAAAGGGAAGATACCCTGAGTATAATAGCTTTTACCCTGAAGAAGCATCAGTATCAGGATAACCAGCACAGCAACAAATGCCATGAAACGGTAATCTCTCATCCGTGGTGAAAAGAACATATAGATCAGCCCGGCGACAGTCAGCAGTGATGCTATACCGGGCATAGCAAGCTGTTCGATCAGAAAGGCCACACGGTCGACATTGACCAGCTGAGTCCGCTTAAGTTCGGCAAGATGCTCAATGACCGGCAAACCATTTACGATCTGCCAGATAAGGTTCGGAGAAAAGACAAGTAATCCGCAGGCAGCAGCGATCAGAAAGCTCCGTTTTCCGAAGATGCTTTTATACCTTGTAAAGGGAATTACCACAATCAGGCAGACCAACAGCAGTCCTGCGAGATATTTATTAAGCAGGGTCGCTCCCGCAGCAATTCCCAGAAGAATCAGGAACCTGTCCGATCCGCTGTTCACATACCTGACAACCAGGTACAACATCAGGGTCCACATTATAAGGTCAATGTGAACCGGCTGGAACAAAAGGAAAGTTCTTAATCCTGAAATGGAAATCACAGCTCCGGCTGCCGACAGAATCCTTGCATACGATGATCCTCCCAGTTCCCTGGCTGTCTCGGAGACAAGGATAACCATAACTGCGCTCATAAGAGCGGGAAATACCCTCACCGCAAAAAGGGAATTCCCGAAAACACCCTGCATGAGCCAGGCTATCCATCCAATCATCGGAGGAACAGTGGCATAGCCAAAATCAGGATTCCTTCCGAGTGAGAAATAGAGAAGTTCATCACGGTGGTACTCCAGGTTAAAAGAAAAGTATAAATGGATGAACACATTCAGAAGTGCCAGCAATCCGATAATAAGGTTTGTATTGCTGAAGTAGCGCTGTTTGTCCATATTTTTGGGGTTTTTGGGAATCTGAACAGGATAATTCACCGAAAGTTAAAAAAGATTCATAACAGAATTATTAATTGGAAATGATACATTGCCCGGAATAAAGAATAATGTTTGGTTGTCATTAATTATTGACATAGTTTACGAAATCAAGATGAGCAGAGAAAAAATCATGAAACAGATACCTTTGGTTTTACTTATCATCGTCATGATAACAGGTTCAGCCTATTCGCAGGTATCGGCGTACGAAAGTGAGCTTGACCTGAAAGTGAAAAAGTTCCTGAGCGAAAGATCGGGAAGATGGTATGATATGAATGTTCCGTCTGTCGATGGTCAGTTGCTTTTCGATATTATAATAAAGGGCAACTATACCTCGGCTCTTGAGATAGGGACCTCCACGGGTCATTCGGGAATATGGATAGCCTGGGCTCTCAGCAAGACAGGAGGAAAGCTTATTACAATAGAGATCGATGAGCAGAGGCACATGGAGGCTCTGGATAACTTCCGCAAGGCAGGCTTATCTGAGTACATAGATGCCCGGCTTGGTGATGCCCATAAGCTTGTCAGGGAACTGAAAGGGCCTTTTGATTTTGTCTTCAGCGATGCCGACAAAGACTGGTACAGGAATTATTTCATCGACTCAGATCCCAAATTAAAGGCCGGAGGCTGTTTCACCGCCCACAATATTTATGAAAGGGGCCGGGGCTACGGAGGGCAGGCTTCCTTTCTGGAATATGTAAGGAGCCTTAAAAACTATGAAACAACCGTTAACAGTGCCGGAGGGGGAGTGTCGATAAGTTATAAAAGATCTGCAAAATAAATCCCTGCAATGGCTGAAGAAAAACCGGAGAGAAAGCCGGGGCTTTTCCCTCCTGCCAATATTGTTGTTGCAAACATGAACGGCGCCTGTTCCGTCAGGTCGCTTCAGGAACATCATTCCTCAATCGGGGAGTGAGAAAAAATCAAAAGCCTGACCACGGAAGTCACTTCCGGACACAATGATTTTACGGAATATGGATTCCTAAGCCCTATACCCCGGACCTTCCGGGGTTTTTGGCCGGTCCGGTCATCAATCCTGTTCCCTGATCTTCTTCTTCAGCTCATTGATCTCATTAACCCTGTCAGAGATCTCCTTTTCCCTGTCCGCAGCTTTCTTTTCGAGACCCGAAATCTTTTCGTTCAGGCCGGATACTTTTGCTTCCAGCTTGCTTATATCATCCTTTAATTCTGAAATCTCCCTGTTGAGCTGAACTTTCTCATCTTCAAGCTTTTCAATAACCGGGGTGTACACTGATTTTGCATAGAACCAGGCTGTAAGGTAGCCGATTAGTCCTGCCACGATCAGAAGTGCGACAATGAGGATTACTGCTGCGGTAACTGACATAATCTGAAATATTATTAATGATCCCATGATATTATTTTTTTATTGAAATTACTGCTCTCCTGTTTTTCGCACGATCTTCGGCTCTTATATACCCGGCCACAGGTTCATCTTCGCCCCTGGAATCAACTTTCATCCGGGAAGAAGGAAAGCCTTTGCTCTCAAGATATTTCTGCATTGCCTGTGCTCTTTCCATGCCAAGCTTCTGGTTATATTCCTTTTCGCCGACAAGATCCGTGTGTCCGGTTACAACGAGCGCTGATTCAGGATACTTGTCGAGCCAGCTTTTGAATTCAGCAAGGCCTGACTCAAACTGGGGAGTGGGTGCGAGTCTGAATTTATCAAACTCAAAACAGATCACAAGATCTTTTGGCATCATGGCATTGATCTCAAGCAATGAGTCAGCCACACTGATTTTCGGAACTGGGACCGCCGGCACTGGTTCCGGTTTTCTTGCAGCATGCCTTAATACATCGGTATAAAGCCATGTTGAAAAGAATGACCATATAACAAATGCAATCAATCCCGCAATTAGGATTCTCATACTCTAACTTGTTTGGTTAAATATCAGGTAATTATCCTTACAAGTTAGGCAATTTTAAAAGATCAGTCAACAAATTGACAATAATTATTATATTGTTAACCCGTAAAAAGTATCAGCACTGAGTGAAAAAACTGCCGGTAAATGCGATTTATTAATAGCTTTGATTAAATTTCCAATCGGAGGAAAGAATTACAGATGCGGTCAGTTGTTTTCGTTCATTGAAAAAAGCTTTGTTCATGACTGATCTTCTGATCTTTAAAGAATTTCTAATAAGGTCTAAATGAAAAAAATACCGAAATCGATTCTGTTCTGTTTTTTCATCTGCCTGATAAGTATTCCGGCACAGGCCCAGTCAGGTAAAGCTGACCCGTCGCTTGATGAGAAAGTAAAGAAGTTCCTCAATGAACATTCCCGGCACTGGTATGATATGAATGTACCCTGGGTGGATGGTCAGCTGCTTCATGACCTGGTGCTGAAGGGAAATTACAAATCGGCTCTGGAGATCGGGACATCGACCGGGCACTCGGCAATATGGATCGCATGGGCGCTCAGCAAAACAGGAGGCAGGCTCATCACCATCGATATTGATGAGAGAAGACACAGAACAGCCCTCGAGAATTTCAAACAGGCAGGGCTTTCGGATTATATCGATGCGAGGCTTGCCAACGCCCATGATCTTGTTAAGGAGCTAAAGGGTCCGTTTGATTTTGTTTTCAGTGATGCCGACAAGAACTGGTATAAAAATTACTTTATTATTATAGACCCCAAACTTGAAGTTGGCGGTTGTTTTACCGCACATAATATCTCCGAAAGAGTTCGCGGAAGTTACGGCTCATCAAGCGGTACCGCCATTTTTCTGGATTACGTGAAGAGCCTCCCGAACTACCGGACCACGGTTAACAATGCAGGCGGAGGAGTGTCCATAAGTTACAAGACATCCGGGAAATAAATAATCTGATGACGACGGATAATTCACTTGAGAGAAAGCTTGGATTGTTCCCTGCTACCAATATCGTCATAGCCAATATGATCGGTGCCGGAATTTTCACAACGTCAGGGCTGCTTCTGTCGGGCCTGCACGATCCGGTAATAATGCTTCTGCTGTGGGCCGCCGGAGGATTTATTGCTCTGTGCGGCGCCTTTTCGTACGGTGAGCTTGGCGCAGCCATGCCGGGGGCCGGGGGCGAATATCTGTTTCTGTCGAGGCTTTACCATCCCATGTTTGGTTTTCTCAGCGGATGGGTATCGTTCGTTGTAGGGTTCTCGGCACCGATTGCTGCCTCGGCCCTGGGCTTCAGCGAGTATTTCACAAGGGCCCTGCCCGGATTTTCCGTCTGGATACAGGATTCAACCATGATTCAGCCGGAAATGACAAAAAAAATACTGTCGGTATCCGTTATCCTGATCTTTACCCTGATCCATTATACAGGATTCAAATACGGGGCAAAGATCCAGAATGTCCTTACCATCCTGAAAGTACTGCTTGTTGTCATTTTATTAACAGCAGGATTCACATCCGGCCGGGGCGACTTTTCCAACTTTTCAAGCGGCGGAACTATCCCGCCTGGCCTTGCAGGATGGAAAACCATGGGGCTCTCACTGATGTGGATCATGTTTGCCTACAGCGGATGGAACGCTTCTACATATCTCGGAGCAGAGATCAGGAACCCGGGAAGGACTCTGCCCCGTTCCCTGATACTCGGCACCGGAATAGTGACTATCCTGTATATCGGAATAAATATTCTCTATATTTATGGGATCAACCCGGAGGAAATGAAAGGAGTGATCTCCGTGGGAGGACTCGCAATGGGCAACCTTTTTGGCAAACCGGCAGAGGTGCTGTTCTCGGTGTTGATCGCCTTTGCACTGTTTTCATCCCTGAGCGCCTTTATTATAATAGGCCCGCGGGTCTATTACTCGATGTCAAAAGACGGCCTCTTCTTTCCGCTGGCCTCCAGAATTCACAAAAAATTCCATGTGCCCTCAAACTCAATCATGCTCCAGGGACTTATTGCAATCATACTTGCCTTCTCAGGAACGTTTGAACAGGTCCTCACATACATGGGGTTTGCCCTGGGCATTTTCCCGCTTATGGCTGTGGCCGGAGTATGGAAACTGAGAAAAAACAACACTGATGCCATCCGACTGAAGGGATTTCCCTTCACCCAGATAATCTATCTCCTGGCAGGATCCCTGATCCTCATGCTTTCTTTTATGGAGAGGCCGATGGAATCGTCGGTTGCCATCCTGACGGTACTGGCGGGCATTCCAGCCTATTATCTTTTCCGGAAAAATTCCGGAGCCGGCGCCTGACCTCCGGAATTCTGCCTGGGAATACCTGCCAGATCGCGTATCACAACCGATGCACATGTTATCCCAAAAGCCGGCGGCATATACGATATTGTACCTACAACTGAAGCTTTATTCATTTCCCCGGTAACAGGCATCACTCTTTCCCTGTCAACCGGTTCAGGTGAATAAACTGCAGTGAACCCGCTTCTCACACCAAGACGGTGAAGGCGTTTCCTGAGTATCCGGGCAAGACTGCAGCCTGAAGTCTCCGAGATGTCATTTACCATTATCCTCAGAGGATCGGACCTGCCGCCCGCCCCCATTGAACTTACAACGGGAAAACCTCTTTTCAGTGAATTGAATATGAGATAAACCTTGGGTGAAAGAGTGTCGATTGCATCCACAACATAATCAAATCCGCGGTCGAGGATCTCTTCCATCCTTTCATTCCTTATATATTCCTGTATTAAGGTCAGATCAAGCTCCGGATTTATTTCCCTTAGCCTGGCCCCCATCAGGTAAGCCTTTGGCAACCCTTCGGTGCCGGTAAGCGCAAGAAGCTGCCTGTTACGGTTCTGAGGATGTATTGTGTCCCCGTCAACAATTGTAATCCTGCCTGTCCCGGCCCTGCATATCATTTCAGCAGCATAGGCCCCGACACCCCCAAGGCCGACGATGAGCACACTGGAGGCTTTCAGCCTCTCAACCTTCTCCGAACCCAGAAGCAGTTCCGTTCCCCTCAGCCAGGTTTCCATACAAGGTTCATTTATGCATTTCTAATCGTGTTGCAGGGCAAATATATTGATGTTCCGGATATTCCGTCCGGGAACGGCAACTTGTGATCAGGTGCCGGCCCCGAAAAATTGCATGTAATTATTAAACATGATGGTTTTCAGCTCATCCGTGGAAAGGCCAAGATCGGTTGCGGCTTTTCTGTAGATATCCCTGATGTCGGTGCCGGCGCCATCCGTCTCCAGGAAAAGCCGCCCGGAAGGTATAAACCTTATCAGTCCGGCCGATTCGGGCCGCAATGCGAACTCAAACCAGATTGAGATGTAAAAACCCCTCTCCATAAGCTGCGAGGCAAGTTCCTTCTTGCCCCTGAAGCCATGGACCAGCCAGTTTGTTGTGGGTTTGAGCCTCCTGTGTGCCGCAAGCAGTTCGTCCCAGGCTCTCACACAATGTATTACCACAGGCTTCCCGTACTGTCCGGCAATTTTCACCTGCTCATCAAACACCTCGCGCTGAAGTTCCATTGAAGGCCCCCTGAGCCTGTCAAAACCGGCCTCCCCGATAGCGATCACTGCAGGATGCCGGGCCGCACTCCGGATGAATTCAGCAAACCTGCTCCTGCCAGCCTCATCAAGGTGCCACGGATGAATTCCTGCCGCATAGGCAATCCCATTCTGCTCAACGGGAAGAATCGCCTCATGGGCCATAAGTACCTCCACCCTGAATATTCCCGGTGAAGGAGAGGCTCCATGGGTATGAATATCAATAAAGTCGCCTGGCCGGGGAAGGTTCATTGCTTCTGAGTGCCAATTACGGAAAGTCCCCTTTCAATCCTGTTGATTGTTTCCTCCCTGCCTATCCAGCTGATGATGTCGTATACATGGGGACCACGCAGGGCACCGACAATCACGAGGCGAAACGCATTCATGACAGCTCCCGTACCGTATCCGCTGCTACTGATCCAGCTGCTGACAGATGCTTCGGTTCCGGCAGGTGAAAAGTCAGCCGTGGCCTGGAGCACGGCTATCAATTCCCTGAGCATCTTTGGGGTGCTTTCCGTCCATCTTTTCCTGACAGCTTCAGGATCATAAAATTCGGGGGCCATGAAGAAAAAATCAGTCTGGTCCCACAAATCCTTCACAAAGCTTACCCTTTCCTTAACCAGGCCCACCAGTATCTCGAGCCTCACTATATCGGCATGATGATTCCTGGCCCTGAGAAACTCCCTGAATTCCAGGGCCAGCTGATTGTTCGACCTTTTCTGAAGGTATATATGGTTGAACCACCTGGCTTTTTCCGGATCAAACCTCATGCCTGATTTTCCAACCCGCTCAAGGGAAAAAGAATTGATGAGCTCGCCCATCGAAAATACTTCCTGATCGGTACCCGGATTCCATCCCAGCAGAGCCAGCATATTTACAAATGCTTCCGGGTAATACCCGTCTTCCCTGTAGCCCCTGGCGGTTTCGCCGTATGGCCAGAAAAGCGGGAAAACGGGGAATCCCATCTTGTCGCCATCGCGTTTGCTGAGCTTGCCCCTGCCGTCGGGCTTCAGAAGCAAAGGCAGATGTGCAAACAGCGGTGCTTCCCAGCCAAAGGCACGGTACAGCATAACATGAAGCGGAAGCGAAGGAAGCCATTCCTCGCCCCTGATGACGTGACTGATCTTCATCAGATGATCGTCAACAACATTGGCAAGATGATAAGTCGGCATCCCGTCCGATTTGAACAATACCTTGTCGTCAAGGGTGCCTGAATTAACAACTATGCGGCCCCTGATCTGATCATCAAAATGTATTTCTTCATCCTGTGGCATTTTAAACCGGATAACGAAAGGATCTCCCCTGTCAAGCCTGGCATTCCATTCAACCGGATCAAGGGATATTGAATTATTGAGCCTGCCCCTAACCGTCGAATTGTATATGAAGGTTTCACCCTTTTCTTCAGCTTCAATACGCATCCTTTCAAGATCTTCGGGCGTATCAAATGCATAATATGCATGCCCCCGGTCAAAAAGCATGTCGGCATACTCCCTGTACAGGTGTTTTCGTTCACTCTGCCTGTAAGGCCCGAAACCGCCACCCTCATATATGCCTTCATCAATTAATATACCGCACCACCTGAGCGCCTGAATTATATAATCCTCTGCTCCGTCAACATATCTCGACTGATCGGTGTCTTCAATCCTGAGAATAAAGGTGCCGTTATGCTTTTTTGCAAAAAGATAATTGTAAAGAGCCGTCCTGACTCCCCCGATATGAAGCGGACCCGTGGGACTGGGTGCAAACCTCACCCGTATCTTATTCATTGTCATTTGTATTCATTTTAACCTATGTAAAGATAATTAAACCACATAAAATAACACTATCCGGAAAATCAGCTTTTCAAAGCCGGAAATTTATTAATTTAGTAACTGCCAATCAGTAATGGATGATCATACAGCCATGGATCATGAAACACAGGCCTGAACGCTTTATCCATATCATGGCATTTGCATCTGACCAGTGAAAATTAAAATACCTGCTGATGAAAACAATGAAAGCTTTAGTTAAGGCCATGCCGGAGAAAGGTATCTGGATGCAGGAAGTTCCCATCCCCGAACCCGGTGTGAACGACGTAATTATCAGGGTCAGAAAGTCGGCAATCTGCGGAACGGACCTTCACATCTACAACTGGGACCAGTGGGCCGCCAGAACTATTAAAACACCCATGATCATCGGTCATGAGTACATGGGATACATTGAGAAGACGGGGGCAGGTGTCAGATTATTCAGGCCGGGCGACAGGGTGACGGGCGAGGGTCATCTTGCATGCGGGCATTGCAGGAACTGCAGGCGCGGAAAAGAACATGTATGCGAAAACACCCTGGGCATTGGGGTCAATATCGACGGATCATTCGCCGAATATGTCAGGATCCCTTCATCTAACATCGTCCCTCTCGATCCGAGGATCCCCGACGACTGGGCAGCAATAATGGATCCCTTCGGCAACGCCACCCATACCGCGCTTTCGTTCCCCCTGCTGGGAGAGGATGTACTGATAACCGGAGCCGGTCTGATAGGCAGCATGGCCGTGGCCATTGCAAAATTTTCCGGTGCCCGGTTCATTGTGGCAAGCGACCTGAGCGACTACCGGCTTGAAATAGCAAAGAAAATGGGGGCCACCCTTACTGTAAATCCCTCCAGGGGAGAAAAAATATCCGACGCAGTCAGAAAGCTCGGGATGAGGGGATTCGATGTCGGCCTGGAAATGTCGGGATCACCAAAAGCATTTATTGAAATGATTGAAAACATGTACAACGGTTCAAGCATTTCACTTCTTGGTATTCTGCCTTCAGATTTCCAGGTGCCATGGAGCGATATTATCTTCAGGGCCATTACCCTCAAGGGGATCTACGGAAGGGAAATGTGGGAAACATGGTACAAAATGGAACAGATGATAATCGGAGGAATTGATCTTGATCCGGTAATCACGCATCATTTCAGTATCGACGATTTTCAGAAGGGATTCGACGTGATGGAAAAAGGCAACTGCGGCAAGGTGATACTCGACTGGGATATGTCCATGTAATTGATTTCCTTTGAGAAAATTTTATGAACCCTGTTGCTTCTGCAGGAAATCACACCAGGATCTAAAGATATGACACAGATATTCATAATATTAAATATTTCTGCCTTCGTATGGTACCAAGATTGTCCGGCAAATATCAACAAAAGCGTTTAACCAACAGACAAAAAGCATGTACAAGAATTTCCAGGAGCATTTAAAGGCCACACTCAGTGAAATCAGTGAAGCCGGCCTGTATAAAACCGAACGCATCATAACATCTCCCCAGGGAGCTGAGATTGTGCTTGATACCGGGCAGCGGGTGCTTAACTTCTGTGCCAACAATTATCTGGGGCTGTCAAACGACAGTAAGCTTATTGAGGCTGCCAAATCGGCCCTTGACAGCCATGGTTACGGGATGTCGTCGGTAAGGTTCATCTGCGGAACCACCGACCTGCACAAAAGGTTCGAGAGTAAAATCGCCGGATTTTTCGGCACGGAGGATACAATTCTTTATGCAGCCTGCTTCGATGCCAACGGAGGTGTTTTTGAACCGCTTCTCACCGACCGCGATGCAATAATCTCCGATTCCCTCAATCATGCATCTATAATCGACGGGGTGCGCCTCTGCAAAGCCCAGAGATTCCGGTATGAAAATGCCGACATGAATGACCTGGAAAAGCAGCTGAAGCTTGCCAGAGATATGAGATTCAGGCTCATTGTCACAGACGGTGTCTTTTCGATGGATGGCAACGTTGCACCTCTCGACCGGATTGCAGAACTGGCCGGCAAATACGATGCAATGATAATGGCCGATGAATCACATTCAGCAGGTGTGGTGGGAAAGACCGGACGGGGAGTAACGGAACTCTTCAACCTAAGAGGAAAAATTGAGATCATTACCGGGACGCTTGGAAAAGCGTTTGGAGGCGCAATAGGAGGGTTCACAACCGGCAGGAAAGAGATAATTGAGCTGCTGAGACAAAGATCGCGACCTTACCTTTTTTCAAATTCAATTCCGCCTCTTGTGGCTGCAGCGGGCATCCGGATGATTGAAATGATGACCGCGACCAATGAGCTCCAGGACCGCCTGCACAGGAACTCGGAGTATTTTGTCAGCAGAATGGCCGGCCTTGGATTTGATATCAAACCCACAATGTCTGCAATATGTGCTGTAATGCTTTATGATGCAAGGCTCTCACAGGATTTTGCAGCTATGTTGCTGGATGAAGGGATCTATGTGACAGGCTTTTCATACCCCGTTGTGCCGAAAGGGCAGGCAAGGATAAGGGTTCAGCTTTCTGCCGCACACGAACCTGAGCATATCGGGAAAGCTGTAGCAGCTTTTGAAAAGACCGGAAGAGCGCTTGGTGTTATTAAGTAATTAAGCTGATGAATAAAATTCTTTTCACCGTTTACCGCATAGTGGTTCCCAAACCGATAAGGACCAACTTACTTAAAAGGAAAATCCGGAGGAAAATACTTGGCCGCCCCGGATCATTGCCTGAGAATGGTCTTAATGATGACCAGAAGGCAGTTATAAACTACCTCAGGGAGAACCAGGTTTCAATCTTCCCCTATCCTTTTCAGGAAAACTACAGGCCTGATCAGATCAGGGTCTTTTCTGATCCGGCCCTCGGAATGAAATACGTACTGCATGAAGGTAAAAAGCTGTATTTCATGAGGAGATGGAATGAAAAAAGGATACGGACAAGTTACACGGAGCTTTTGAAAGAACAGGATCCGGAAAGCCCTCACAGGTATATCTCATCCGATTTCAGTCCGGGCCCTGAAGACGTTGTAGCCGATATCGGTGCGGCTGAAGGTAATTTCTCGCTGTCTGTGGTTGACCAGGTAAGAAGGATATATATTTTCGAGTACGACCGCGGGTGGATTGAGGCCCTGGGCGCCACTTTTGCCGCGTGGAAAGAGAAAGTTGAGATCATCCCGAAATATGTCGCCGGATTTGATGATGAAAGGCACATCAGGCTCGACACATTTTTCACGACACGCAATGACATCACATTTTTAAAGATCGATGTTGACGGTTATGAGAGAAAGGTGCTGGAAGGCTGCCGCTCGCTGCTTGAATCGGATACTCCCCTCAGGATCGCAATATGCACCTATCATAAAAACGACGATGAGGCCGAATTTACCCGGCTGCTCCGGGATCATGGATTCAGTGTTTCAGTATCAGGGGGATATATGATAAACTACTATGACAAGAAATTAAAAGCCCCCTGGCTCCGCAGGGGGCTTATAAGAGCTGTAAGGAATTAATGTCATCCGCATTTTGAAGATCCGCAGTCCTTGCAGATCAGGCAGCCTTCTTCATAGACCAGGTTGTCAGATCCGCATTCAGCGCATTTACCCTTGGCTTTCGTCCCGTTTGGAATATATTTCTTCAGGGCTCTCTCAACTCCGTTTTTCCAGTTGTTGATTGATTCGCTGTCGAGTTTTAGCGACTGCACCAGGTTAACCACATCCTGGATGGGCATCTCATGCCGCAAAACACCGGAGATGAGCTTGGCGTAATTCCAGAATTCAGGTTTGAACATATGGGAAAGGCCCTCGATCGTTTTCCTGTATCCGTATTTGTCGGTGTATTGGAAGTCATAACGAGTCTTGCCGTCATCAAGTTTGACCTTGATAATTTTTCCCTTGATGATGGTCTTCGGGATAGGAAATATCTCCTCGTCGGCAAGGCCGGTGAAGATTTCATATGGCCTGCCATCCCTCAGGCCAACAAAGGCTACCCACTTCTCCTCATTGAAATTAAATCTTATCACGTCGCAGTCGAGTGCTTTTGGGCGCTTTGGCCTTTCGGTGCGGATCTCATTCCGGCCGGCAATAAGCACTCCGCTTCGTGACCCGTCGCGATAAACGGTGGCTCCCTTGCATCCCGATTTCCAGGCTGTCAGATACAATTCGCTCACCAGCTCCTCCTTCACATCGGCAGGAAGGTTTATTGTAACGCTTATTGAATGGTCGACCCATTTCTGAATCGCACCCTGCATCCTGACCTTGGCAATCCAGTCGACATCATTTGCAGTGGCCTGGGAATAAGGGGATTTAGCTATTATTGCCGATATTTCCTCATCGGTCATTCCGGTTACGGCCCCGGGATCATACCCGTTAAGCCTGAGCCAGTCGACGAATTTATGATGAAAAACATTGAATTCCTCCCATGAGTCGCCAACTTCATCCCTGAAAGAAATTTTTACACCCTTGTCATTGGGATTGACTTTCCGCCTGCGCTTGTAACATGTTGCAAAAACAGGCTCGATCCCGGAGGTGGTCTGGGTCATGAGGCTCGTGGTGCCTGTGGGTGCTATGGTCAGAAGGGCTATATTTCTCCGTCCGAATTTCACCATGTTGCCGTACATCACGGGATCGGCTTCTTTCATTCTCAGGATGAAAGGGTTCTCCTTTTCCCTTTCTGCATCGTAAATGAGGAAGGGACCCCTTTCCCTTGCCAGATAGGTGGATGATTTGTATGCCTCAAGAGCCAGGGTTTTATGAACTTCCACCGAGAAATCCGTTGCCTCGTCGCTTCCGTATTTCAGTCCGAGGGCCGCAAGCATATCTCCTTCGGCAGTTATCCCGATCCCTGTCCTCCTTCCTTCTTCAGATTTGCTCCTGATGTTCCTCCACAGATTCTTTTCAACCAGCTTCAGCTCATCCGATTCCGGATCTGCCTCTATTTTGTCAAGTATTGAGTCGATCTTTTCAAGCTCCAGATCAATTATGTCATCCATCATCCTCTGCGCCAGACCCACATGTTCCCTGTAAAGTTCGAAGTTGAATGAAGCCTCCTTTGTAAAAGGGTTTTCAACATAACTGTAAAGATTTATTGCAAGGAGCCTGCAGGAATCATAGGGACAAAGCGGAATCTCACCGCATGGATTGGTTGAAGCCGATGCATAGCCCAGATCCGCATAGCAATCAGGAACACTCTCCCTTATGATGGTGTCCCAGAACAGCACTCCGGGTTCAGCAGATTTCCATGCATTGTGTATTATCTTGTTCCACAGCTCCACTGCATCTATCTCCTTGATAAACTTCGGATTGTTCGAACTGATGGGGTATTGCTGCCTGAATGGGGTTTTATTCTCAACGGCCCGCATAAAGTCATCGGTCAGCTTTACCGATACATTGGCGCCGGTCACTTTTCCGCTCTCAAGCTTTGCATCTATGAACTTGCCACTGTCAGGATGCTTAATGGAGATAGAAAGCATAAGTGCACCCCTGCGTCCGTCCTGTGCTACTTCCCGTGTTGAGTTTGAATATCTTTCCATGAACGGAACAACCCCGGTTGAGGTCAGGGCACTGTTGAGAACAGGAGTTCCCTTTGGCCGTATGTGCGACAGATCGTGGCCAACCCCTCCCCTGCGTTTCATGAGCTGAACCTGCTCCTGGTCGATCTTCATTATCCCTCCGTAAGAGTCCGAGTCCCCCCCGTTGCCAATTACAAAACAATTCGACAGGGAGGCAATCTGAAAATTATTGCCAATACCTGTCATCGGTCCGCCCTGGGGAACAATGTATCTGAAATCCTTAAGAACATTGTAGATAAGTTCCTCAGGAAGGGGATTCTTGTATTTCCTTTCTATCCTGTGAATTTCCTTTGCCAGCCTTCTGTGCATATCATCCGGTGTTTTTTCGTAGAGGTTCCCGAAAGAATCCTTCAACGCATATTTGTTGGCCCAGACCCTTGCAGCAAGCTCATCCCCGTTAAAATACCCGATGCTGGCCTCAACTGCCTCATCATGAGTATATGTAATCTTCACCGCTTTCTTTTCTGGCAACTTTTCCTTCTCTTTTACCATATCATCTTTTCCTGGTTCTGAAACAGGCACTTCATTAAGCTTTTCGGATATCACAGCTGGCTCCCGGACAAATAACTCTCCCATAATAGATAATAAAATTCTTTTAACCTTTGATTCTGTTGCGATTAAATGACCACTGATTTTTTAAGCGGGTATTTGCTAAATTAGACAAGCATATTTCTTGATGCAAGACAAAAATTTTAAGTTTATCAACATTTGGCAACTGAGTTATTAACTTCACACTTAGCCGCTGATTGTGAACTACTTAACAATACAGGGCCTCCTCCGGCAGGCTTTCACCCGGCTAAAACCTTTATATATCTGAAGGTTACTAAAGGTGCTCCGGACGGAGGGAAAAAAGCCGCCAGTAACGGCCCGGGACAGGCAGGAGTTTTAAACAGCCGGGGTCGGAATAGCATTGTAACTAATGAAGGAACGAATACCGCCGGTAGCTAATGGAAAGGGTGCAAAGGCAGAATTTCAACATTCAGCTCTTGCACCCTCCTGAAATGCGTTAACAGCTTTTCTGTCAGACAAAGCTTTTAATACAGCCTTTCCCGGAAATAAAGTCCTGCTTTCAGAATATAAGTCTTGCTCCCAGCAGGCAACCCCATGTGTTTGAAGTGCTTAAATCCTTCGACAGGGTTGTTTTGGCCTTGAAGTCATCCAGTGAATTTGCGTTAAGCCTGAAGACCGGTTCCGTGGTTGCCGTGCCTTTGGTTGCGACGGCCAGGGGCCTGACATTTTCATAGCTTGCAAGAGGATTATAAACATACGTCCCCCATGAATCGTTCAGCATGTTCCCGAAATTCAGGATATCCAGGCTGAACTGCAGGGTATAACGCCTGGCGGTGCCAAAATCGGAAAAGACGTCCTGAAGCAACTTGAGATCGAAACGATGCATCCATGGCCTCAGATCGCCATATCTTTCAACATAACGGCCCTTGTGTTCCCTTAAATACTTATTGCTGTTCACATAGTTCCAGAATGCGTCCCTCTGTTGCTCAGGTGTCATTTCCTTGTAAGTTGAGAACTGGATGCCTCCGGCTGTTGCCGGGATGTACATCAGGTCAGCCGTATTTCCGTCGCCATTCAGGTCATTGGAATAAATATACGACCACCTGCCTGTCTGATATCCCTGATAAACCAGTGATATTGTGGTTGCAAGGCTGTTGGCATATTCAATCCTGTATGAAACATTTCCCACGAGCTTATGCGGCGTGGCAAAGTTTGAGTAACTGAGCCCCGGATCATTAAGGCTGCCCACGGCAGAATTTCCGACCCATGCTGAGGCCGCAGCCGAACCAGGATTGGCAGTTACGTCCTTGGCCATGGTATATGTATAGGCAAACATTCCTGAAAGGCCGTGACTGAAGTTTTTAGTCAGCATACCCGTTAATGACAGCTGGTATCCCTCGCTGGTGTTTGAAAGCTCCATGGCAGTTCCGACCGTACTGTTCACCCTGGAATCGGTCCAGAACGGCCTGTTATCGGCACCTGTCATTTTTCCTGCCGGGGCTGCCTCATTGATGTTGAACTGGGTTATTGCGTTGATATCCTTTGAGAAAACTACCTCTCCGGTTAATACCATGTTCCATGGGAGCTCAACATCCACGCCCAGGTTCGACCTCCATATCTGCGGCAACCTGAAATCCTTCCCGACCTGTGCAAGGGATGCACCGGTTGGAAGGACGCCCGGAGTCTGGGGGAACAAGCCGGGATTGCCGGCAATTAAAGCCTTGTAATCAGGGTTGAACTGAAATCCGGCAAGATTGACATTACCCGGTCCCCAGCCGATTTCAGGAGACTGGATCATTCCCGAATTGGTTGGCTGGTTGGTAAACCACACAAAAGGAAGCATTCCCGTGAATACTCCTGAACCTCCCCTGACCTGCAGCGAGCGGTCGCCCATCACATCATAGTTGAATCCGAAACGGGGAGAAAACAGCGGTTTAACTTCCGGCCATGCTCCTACGTCCATCTTCCTGCCGTCAATAAAGGTGAGTGCCGATATTGCCGGGTTATTATCAAGCTCATTGAGATATACCGGGAGTTCCAGGCGGAAACCCAGGGTTGTTTTGAGTTTTGGCGTTATCTGCCATTCATCCTGCAGGTATACTGCAGCCATGCCGAAAGTAAGTTCAGCGCCCGGCGCATCATTGCCCTTATAACCATAGGTAACGCCGAAACCTGTCGGATCCTCGCCGTTAATAAATGCGTCAACCGAAGGATAACGGTAATAGCTTGTTCCTTCCCGTATATAGGAATTATAGAAATACAGATTGTCGTATGCAAGTCCGGTCGTTACGGTATGCTTATTAAGATTGATGGTTACATTGTCGGTTAAGCTGAGTGTTTTATTGGCCACCCTGTTATTGAAGGAGAACAGCTCATACCCGAACGACATGTACTGGTCGCCATCCTGCCAGATATCAACAAACGGGAAGAATTTGGAAGGGCTTGTACGTTTATCCTCTATATAGGTATAGCTTGCAAGGAACTTGTTTGATATTCTCGAACCAAGAGTGCTGTTAAGCTCTCCCGTGACCGAACGTACCGTGTTCCTGAATCCATAGAAGGAATTTGAAAACGCAAGTGACTGGTTGCTTATCCTTCCCGATCCCCTGGAATTGTTTGGCGGACCGCTGGTGGAATTGGTCTCCGAATCGGATGTTCCTATAACGTCATTGTACCTGAATGTGAACTTGTGATTCTTGTTAATGTTCCAGTCGAGCCGGGCAAGGATCTTGGTGTTCTTATTCATGAAAGGATCAAAGTTCTTGTACTTTCCCGGATCATAATTATAATTAGTCATCAGGTGATTCCTTACCAGCACCATATCTGATTCCCGCGTACGGGAGATTTTAAGATCTGAATTTGCAACCCCGTTCTGGCTCGGCATCCAGCTTACCCCGGGGATAATTTCCTTTTCATATTCTCCGCTCACGAAGAAGAAAAGCTTGTTCTTTATCAGGGGGCCGCCTACCCTGAATCCGTAATTCTGAAGCTGCCTGGTATTGGCATTTGCAACCTTTTTGCCGTCGACCGTATTCCCGGTAAATGATTTCGGGCGCTGATACGTATATACTGATGCCTTGAAAGTATTGTCGCCGCTGCGGGTAACCGCATTTATGCTCGCACCGGTGAACTGTGACATCCGTACGTCATAGGGAGCGACATTTACCGATATTTCCTCCAGTGCATCGAGGGATATCGGCTGGGCACTGCCTCCGGGAAGCGGATTGCTGCTCAATCCGAAGTTATTGTTGAATGCGGAGCCGTCAACCGTTATGGTATTGAAGCGCCCGTCGCGACCAGCTATCGAGTTACCCTGCGATTGCGGAATGTATTTTGAAAAATCGGTGATACTCCTGCTGATCGAAGGCAGGTTTGCCAGATCGCGGCTGCTGACATTTGTCTGGGTGCCGGTCCGTTCCGAACTGAGGATGGAATTGCGGAGCCCCGAGGTAACAACAACTTCCTGCAATGTGGTTGTCGCTACCGAAAGTTCTGCGTTCTGAACATAGCTTTCACCCAGCCTGAGGATTACATCAGTATAATTGCTGGTCGAATAGCCGATAAAAGTCACCCTTATTGAATAAGGACCGCCAACACGCATGTTCTGGATCCTGTAATTGCCTGCATTGTCGGCAACAGATGCATACTGGGTGCCTGAAGGAACATGGACCGCCACAATGGCTGCTCCCGGCAGAGGCTGACCGGAACTGTCGGTTACCCGGCCGCTCAGTCCGGATGTTGTCGCTCCCTGACCATAAATAAATACAGGTATCATAAGGAAAAAGACAACCCGAAATACTGCTTTAATAATCTTTTTCATAAATCGAGATTTAAGGTATGGAAATAATATTGCAAGACTACTGAATTTATTTGTACTATTGAACTGATATTTAATTAAACCTTGTTAAACGTACAGTTGAAATATAATTTTTCCAGGTAATGATTTTTAAATGGCGCCAGTCTGATGATTAAACAAGTATGAGCCGTTATTGTTAATTTATTTTGCACTGATTTTTGACATTATAACCTGTGTGGCACCTGCACTCTGCTTAACATAATCAGATGCGGTTTTTGCAGCCTTCAGGTAAAAATCCTCATCCGACAGCCATCTGTCAGCCATATCCGAAAATTCCCCAAATGTTCTGAAACAACCTGCCCCGCCCCGACTGACTAAATCAACTGCCTCCCTGAAGTTTCTGTAATTGGGGCCAAAAATCACAGGGACACCCCAGCAGGCCGCTTCGAGAATATTATGAATGCCTCTCCCGAAACCTCCTCCTATCGCTGCAATATATGCATATCTGTATGCGGAAGACAACATTCCGATATTGTCAATTATCAATACCCTGGAATCTGAATTATCTTCGGTAAGCCGGGAGAATCTCACAACAGTTGTACTGAACAAGGCTTCCAGCCGGCATATATTTGATTCATTAACCTCATGAGGTGCAAAAACCCATTTCATTTTCATGGGATCACGGTTCACATATCCTGAAATTATCTCCTCATCCGGCTTCCAGCTGCTGCCTGCAAGAAACAGTCTCTCACCGCCCCGGAATTTATCAAGCAGTGGTATTTCCCTGGCTGACCCTGCTATTTCCACCACCCTGTCGAACCTGGTATCCCCCGCAAGAGAAACATTCTGAAGGCCAATGCTATGCAGAAGTTCAAACGACCGGTCATCCTGTACAAAAATGTGCGAGAACCTGAACAGGATCTTTCTGAAAAACGCCCCGTACCACCTGAAAAAATGCTGCCCTGGCCTGAATATTCCGGATACCAGGTAAAGGGGAACACCTTTTTTTTGCAATATGAGGGTGAAGTTGTCCCAGAACTCGTACTTCACGAAAACTGCCATCGAAGGGGAAGCTATCGAAACAAAGGAGCCTGCATTCCACGGAGTATCAAGCGGCAGATAGCATACAATATCCGCTCCGGGATAGTTTTTCCTTATTTCATACCCCGATGGGGAAAAAAAGGTCAGAAGGACCCTGTGCCCGGCCATATTCTTCCTGATCGCCTCAATTACCGGACGCCCCTGCTCAAACTCACCCAGGGATGCACAATGAACCCAGACATACTTTTCCCCGGCAACGATCCGCTGCCGCAGGTAACCTTTCCAGCCTTTCCTTCCATTTACCCATAGTCTGGCCCTCTCATCAAAAAATGACATCACTGCGGCAGCAGCCCCATAAACGAGAATACCCAGGTTATATAACAAACGCATAACTGAAATTTAAAAGTAAAGGTAATAAAAAGCTTATAAGGCAAAGATGATCCAGATCATACCGGCTTATTTTACTGAAAGTGCCTGCAGGAAGTACGGTCATGCAACCTGCCTGATTCAATTGCCTGATCCCTTATTGATTTTCCCGGAACACCCCGGAACCGGTCATGCGCAAATCTAAAATTACTTCTACTTTTGTGTAATAATCCATACATTTATGCAATGGTCAGACTTGTAGCCCTTGTAATCTCAATAATTCTGCAGATAGCAGCTGCAATAATTGCTCTCAGATTCGTAAAGCTAACTAAATACAGACTTTCCTGGATACTTCTTTCCCTGTCGTTCGTCTTTATGGCCGTACGGAAAATCATTCAGTTCTTCGAGTTCTTCAGGGGTACGCCTTCCTATACATGGCAGATGATAGACGAATGGATAGGTGTGCTGATCTCGTTTATGATTATTGCAGGAGTCATTCTGATACGCGAGCTGTTTTTTTTTCTGAAGCGTGCTGAAACTGACCGTGCCAGGGCCGAGAAAAGGGTAATAAATGCTATTATCATCACCGAGGAAAACGAAAGGAAGCGTTTCGCCAACGATCTTCACGACGGCCTGGGTCCATTGCTGTCTACAATCAAAATGTCGATGTCGGCTCTGGGCGAAAGGATTGAGGACAAACCTGGAAACACCATTCTGAACAATACCAACCATCTTATAAATGAAGCCATCAATACCATAAAAGACATCTCAAACAACCTGAGCCCCCATGTTCTTTCAAATTTCGGACTGTCAAGCGCTCTCAGTGCATTTACCATGAAAATTAACCAGACCAGGGTGATTGAGGTCGATTTCAAGTCAAACATGGATAAATACAGGCTCGAGGATGAGAAGGAGGTGGTGCTCTACCGGGCAGCATGTGAGCTTATAAATAATTCGATCCGCCATTCAGGGGCTTCAAGGATAGAAATCGAGCTGAACAAACATGAAAAATTTATTACATTGCAGTTTAATGATAATGGCCGGGGCTTCGACACCAGCTCCCTCAATCAGGAAGATGGGAAGGGGATGGGGCTGGCAAATATTGAAACACGCGTCAAATCGATCGATGGTGTTTTTATTCTTGAAAGCACCCACGGTAAAGGTACCAGCGCTCTTATCAAGATCATTGAATAAGTCTGTACTTAAGAACCTGACACATGGACAAGATCAGAATCATCATTGCAGATGACCATCAGCTGTTCCGGAACGGATTAAAGATCCTTTTAAACGCCTTTCCCGATTTCGAGGTTGCAGGAGAAGCTTCAAACGGCCGGGAATTCCTCAATATCATCAGGGACATCGGGGCCGATGTTGCCCTGATGGATATCAACATGCCCGAGATGGATGGCATAGAAGCCACAAGGAGGGGACTGAAACTGCGTCCCGACCTGGATATTATCGCCCTTTCAATGTACGGGGAGGAAGAGTACTACTACAAAATGGTGGACGCTGGAGCAAAAGGCTTTATACTCAAGGATTCCGATATATCCGAGGTCAAGGAGGCGATTGTCACGGTCCGCAAAGGAGGCAGTTATTTCTCGCAGGAACTGCTGTACCATGTAATCCAGAAGATCAAGCACCGTGAAAATGAGAACAAAACCGCCAATCTTTCAAAAAGGGAAAAAGAAATCCTTGTTAAAATATGCGAGGGTCTCTCAAATCAGGAGATAGCAGAGGCTCTCTTCATCAGCAAAAGGACGGTCGATAAACACAGGGCAAATCTTCTTGGAAAGACCAACTCAAAGAATACCGCCAGCCTTATCCTTTTCGCCATAAAAAACAAGCTTGTTGAAATATAAACTGAAAGCTTAAACAGTTTCATTATGGCAGATTCACACAACCTGGGAAAAGATGGCGAACACCTGGCCGAAGAACATCTGAAAAAATCAGGATATACCATAAGGCACCGGAACTGGAAGTCAGGCAAAACAGAGCTTGACATTGTTGCTGAGAACAAGGATTTCATCGTGTTTGTGGAAGTCAAGACCCGCACAAGCGATGTATTTCTCAGACCGGCCGGTGCAGTCACCAGCCAGAAGCAAAGGACAATAATATTGGCTGCCGATAATTACATCAGAATATATGGTATTAAAAAAGAGAGCCGGTTCGATATAATAACAATTATAGTCAATGGGGACAAATCAGAGATTGATCACATGGAAAATGCATTTTATCCTACCCTCCGGTAAACCGGCAAACACCTCCTTTCCCGATCCGGATTCAGATTCGAAGGGTGCGGAAAATGATCATTCGCCGATGAGACCCGGATGATTTCAACTATTTAAAACTGACATGCAGATGAAACATGGTTTTGGTATAATTGGTGCCGGGGGAATTGCTGATGTTCACGCCAGGGCCATAAAGGCTATAAACGGCACCGGCCCGGCAGGGGTATACGATACTCATCCGGAAAGAAGGTCATCATTCGGACAAAAATATGGCTGCAGGGTGTTTGAAAGCCCTGATGACCTTTGCAGTGATCCTGACATTGATATCGTATGCATCTGCACTCCTTCCGGCCATCATCTTGAACCGTCGCTCAGGGCAATAAGCGAGGGTAAGCACTGTATCATTGAAAAGCCCCTTGAAATAACTCTTGAACGTTGTGACAAGATCATTGAGGCGGGGATTAAAAACAATGTCATTATCTCGGGAATCTTTCCCATGAGATTTTCAGACGTGAACAAAGAACTCAGGAAAGCAATCGATGCCGGACGCTTCGGCAAATTTGTGCTCGGCGACGTATATATTAAATGGTACAGGAGCCAGGCCTACTACGATGAGGTAAAATGGCGGGGCAGCATCAGGGATGGCGGCGGAGGGGCCGTCATGAACCAGGGCATTCATTCCGTCGATCTGCTTCAATGGTTCATGGGCAGGGTTGAATCGGTGTGTGCATTCACCTCCTCCCCCGGGCATGAGGATATAGAGATCGAAGATACCGCAGTGGCAGCCCTTAAATTCACCAACGGTGCCCTCGGTGTCATAGAGGCTTCAACGGCGGTGAACCCGGGATTCTTCAGAAAGACAGAAATACTGGGAACAAAGGGCTCTGTTGTTCTTGAAGAGGAAATTGTCAAAACCTGGGAGTTTGCTGAAGAAGAACCTGATGATCAGCTGATAAGGGACCGTTTCTCGGGCATCAACACCTCAGGCGGAGGAGTTTCCGATCCAAAAGCGATCAGCGATGAAGGCCACATAAGACAGTTCCTGGATATTACCGAGGCGATTGAAACCGGACGCCAGCCAGCTATTGATGCCCTTGAGGCCCGGAAAGCAGTTGAAATTGTACTTGCAGTATATGACAGTGCTGCAAGGAAACGGATTATCCATTTGTAATCGGATGACCCCGGACGAACCCGGAAAGCCATCTGTTAATTTATTCACAATAAACCATTAATCAACCATCAGGTTGCAGCCGCGTATATCGCTTCCGTCGAACCTTCCCAGAACCTCGAAGCCTTCGTCCCCGCAAAGCCTTCCAAGATCATCGGTTGCAATAAAGGAACAGGAATAAATATTGGCCAGATCAATAATATTAAGCCCGCCTGTGGTCATCCTTTCGTCAATGACTGAAAGCGGATCACGCGGATCCCTTATCAGGGCCTTCATCCACGGAGGTGAATGGAAAACACCATCACCTCCCGAATAGGCCTGGCTCATCATCTCGGTCATCCCATATTCCGAATGAACCGAACCGATATTAAAGCTGCGCCTGAGGATCCCGTGTAGTTCTTCCCTCGTCATCTCTTTTCTTCTTCCCTTCATCCCTCCGGTTTCCATTACAATAATTCCCGACAGGTCGGGAGAATACCCTTCGGAGAGATCAAGAAGGGCAAAGCTTACCCCTGCAAGTATTGCCTTCCTGCCTTCTGCCGCAGCTTTATCGAGGCTCGTCAGCAGCCGGGGCATATCGTTGTGGTAAAAGCCGCTCAGGGGATGATTGCTTGCCTTTATGATTCTGTCCATCATATAGACAAGCGATGAATTACCCCGCTCATGGTACGACGGCAGAAGTGCAGTTATAATATACCGGGCAGGATCTCCGTAAAACAGCCCGAAGGCCTTCAGAAAGCTCGTTTCATATATACCGAGATCATGAACATAATGCCGGGCAGGGGATGAACCTGTTGTGGTACTGCTTTCAAAAACCGCTTCAACTCCTGCGTTTTCAATGATAACTTTCTGGCTGCGAAAAAATCCGGCCGGCAAAAAGGGAATTTCTTCCAGATGCCTGATAAGCCTGTAGTCTCTTCGCAGGTTTTTCAGGAACAGGTTGTATACACGATTATTGACTGCCTGAAACTGAAATATTTCCAGGGCTGTCTGCCTGAATTCCTCTTTGGTTTTTAAACTGAAGATTCTATCAGGATGATCAAATTTCATTTGGCGGGGAAAGTAAGGGTCCCGTCAGGCTGGTACACCCATTCAAACGTACATTCGGCATAAGCTGTTCCTCCGCTCTTCCCGGCAACGGTGTTTATTATCCTGAACTTCGCATAATGCTCCGAGCTGGTTCTGAAAATCCAGATCTGGTTTGCTGCAATATTTTCTCCCCACTCCTCCCATGCGGGTACGGAAGCTGTTACAAGATTCGTGAAAGCAGCTGATGCACCGGCAGCATCCGGATACTGTCCATACATGTAAAAGGAGCTTTTGAAATTTTCAGTCTGAAGCAAAAGCCTGCGGATCGTTCCGTCAATATCGGCATCTGCAATAAGAGTGATATCCGGTTTAGGATCACCAAGGGTCGACAGCTCCCTGCCCAGGGAAAATGAAAAACCAAGGGCATAATAGGGTCCGGTTCCATAAAGTGTGTTGTAAATGGTACTGGTCCCGGAATTTGCGGATCCGTTTTCCTTCCTGCAACCTGTAAACAGAGACAGGAAGATTACTGATATTGCCAGCAACCTTCTCATAACTGGTGCAAATATAACCCAAACGGGTGACTAAATGTTCACAAGACAGATATTCCGTCCTACTCTCCCCTGATTGCCTCAATTCCCGGGAGCTTCTTGCCCTCCATGTATTCAAGCATGGCTCCTCCGCCGGTGGAAACATAGCTGACCTGGCCGGCAAGTCCGTTCCTGTTAATTGCTGCAACCGAGTCGCCGCCCCCGATAAGGCTGAATGCCCCTTTGGATGTTGCCGATGCTATTGCCTGTGCTATGGCTGAGGTTCCCTTTGAAAACTTCTCCATTTCAAACACTCCCATGGGGCCGTTCCACAATATCGTCTTCGATTTCCCTATAACCCCCGAAAATTCCTCGATGGTTCTCTCTCCTATGTCGAGCCCCATCCAGTCATCATCAACGGCATCAATCGCGGTAACCTTTACATTGGCCTCATTGTCAAACCTGTCGCCGTTAACACTGTCGACCGGCAGGTACAGGTTCACCTTCTTTTCCCTGGCCTTTTCAATAATCTTCAGGGCAAGTTCGAGCTTATCCTCCTCGCACAGGGATTTTCCAATTCTTCCGCCCTGTGCTTTGATAAATGTATATGTCATTCCGCCCCCTATAATCAGATTATCGACCCTGTTAAGCAGATTCTCAATAAGCAGGATCTTGTCCGAGACTTTTGCTCCTCCCATGATTGCCGTAAAAGGGTGCCCGGCATTATTAAGGACCTTGTCCATTGCGGCAAGCTCGCTGTTGATGAGAAATCCGAACATTATTTTTTCCTTCGGGAAAAAGCCGGCGATGACTGCAGTAGAACCGTGTGCCCGGTGGGCAGTGCCAAAAGCATCATTGACATACACATCGGCATATCCGGCAAGTTTCCTTGCCATCTCTTTCTGTTTCAGCTTAAGTTCGGCCTTGGCAGCTTTTTTCTCTTCATCAGTGGCCGTTTCAGGCAATATCGGCTTTCCTTCCTCCTCAGGATAAAACCTTACATTTTCCAAAAGCAAAACCTCTCCGGGTTTAAGCGCCGCCGACATTGAAACAGCTGATTCACCCAGGCAGTCGTCCGCAAACTTTACAGCCTGCCCGAGATGCTTTTCAAGAACCGGAATAACAGGCTTCAGGGAATACTTTTCCACCCTCCCCTCGGGCCTTCCCAGGTGTGACATCAGTATTACGCAACCCCCGTCACCGGTAATCTTCCTGATAGTCGGAATGGCACCCCTGATCCTTGTGTCGTCGGTGACAACAAGAGTCTTCTTGTCAAGAGGAACATTGAAGTCAACCCTTACAATTGCCTTTATGCCTTTAAAATCAAAGTCCTGAATCATTTTCATAAATAGAGTATTTTAATTTTGTTTTTTCCTTATGCAAACCTACATTTTTTTTGGAAATATCTTCTGCCCCGGTTCAGGTTTTGCTGTAATAAAATCATTCCGATTCATTGATTTTATCCCTGCCTGAATGCTTTTTACCACGGGCCCGGGAAGTTGAAACAAGGGTGAAGCAATGAACCGGTGACCGGGTCAACAGATTTCCTGGTTGCAAAAGATTCATTAAATTTGAGGAAAATGCAGTGACCCGGTTTATGTTGGGAAGCAATCATATAATTGAATCAGGCTCATTGTCTTCAGCGGGAAATAATGTTCTCACATTACTGCATGTAAAAAATTAAATCCGGCTATGAGGTTTTCAGATATCCCCGGGCAGCAGGAAATTATTGCCAAACTGGTAAAAACGGTGAATCAGGGCAGGGTGGGCCATGCACAGCTCTTTGCAGGGCCCGAAGGCTGCGGCAGTTTTGCCGTTTCCCTGGCCTATGCCCAGTACATCAGCTGCGAAAACAGGCTGCCCTCCGATTCATGCGGGAAATGCAAATCATGTTCAAAATATGAAAAACTGATCCACCCCGACCTTCATTTTGTGTTTCCGGTTATAAAGGATAAAAAGACAAAGGAGCAGGTAAGCGACAATTACATTGTGCAATGGAGGGATTTTGTCAAACAGTCGCCTTTCTTCTCACTTAACAACTGGCTCGATTTTATTGAGGTGGGAAATGCCCAGGGCTTGATTTTTGCATCGGAAGCTTCGGAGATTATCAGAAAGTTAATGCTCAAGACCTTTGAATCGGATTATAAAATACTGATTCTCTGGCTGCCTGAGAAAATGCATATAGCCACTGCAAACAAACTGCTTAAGTTGATCGAGGAGCCTCCCGAGAAAACACTGTTTTTCCTGGTTTCCGAAGAGCCCGACAAGATTATTTCAACGATTGCCTCACGATGCCAGATGATTAAGGTGCCTTCATTCAGGTCATCCGATATTGCAGGTTATCTTCAGGCAAGCTTCGGACCCGGTGAAAAACCGGCAACTGACATTGCCAGGGTCGCAAACGGAAATATTGTGAGAGCGGTCGGGATGTATAAAAGCCAGGATACAACCCTTCTCAACCTCGACCGCTTTAAAAGCCTTATGCGATTTGCATGGAAAAGAGATATTATCTCAATCATTTCCTGGTCGGAAGAAATTGCTGCCATCGGCAGGGAGCCGCAAAAGAATTTCATTTCCTTTGCCCTGAGGCTGGTCAGGGAAAATTTTATGCTTACCCTTGGCCAGGAAAAAAACAACATCGTATACCTCACGGGCGATGAGGCAGCATTTTCATCAAAGTTCCATCCGTTCATCAACCAGAAAAATGCATATGACTTCTCACAGGAACTGAATCTGGCTCATTCACACGTGGAGGCAAACGGAAATGCAAAAATAATATTCCTCGACCTCGCACTTAAGCTGACACGCCTTATCAAACCATAATAACAGTGCTTGATAAAAACGACGGGATTTATTACTTTTGCAGGATTGAATTATTCTATTTAACCCATCCCGATGATGGAGAGCGAAGAATTATCCGGACAGCATGGCGAAGAGATCCATCTGCCCGACATAAAATACAAACCCGGCTGCAATAAGCTTGACTCATTCAACTGGCTAAGTGATATTCCATATGATCAGACTGAATATGATCTGGTTGAGGTGAGATTCAAAAATACAAGAAAGGGTTTTTATAAAAACATAAACAACCTCAGGCTCGAGATTGGTGACATTGTTGCCGTTGAAGCATCTCCGGGGCATGACATAGGAAGGGTATCAATGGTGGGCCCGCTGATAAATGAACGGCTTAAAAAGTTTAAGATCCTCCCGTCAGCTGACGAACTGAAGAAAGTTTACCGCAAGGCAAAACCTGTTGATATTGTTAAATGGGAGGAGGCAAAACAGCTTGAAATACCCACGATGCTGAGATCGAGGCAAATCTCGGAAGAGCTCAAAATGAACATGAAGATCGGTGATGTTGAGTACCAGGGCGATAAAACAAAAGCCATATTTTACTACATTGCTGATGAAAGGGTTGACTTCAGGCAGCTTATAAAGGTTCTGGCCGAGGAGTTCAGGGTCAGGATCGAAATGCGCCAGATCGGTGCACGGCAGGAAGCCGGAAGAATAGGCGGCATTGGGGCTTGCGGAAGAGAACTGTGCTGCTCAACACATATAACCAACTTCATGTCGGTTACCACTACCCATGCAAAATACCAGGAACTGTCACTGAATCCACAGAAGCTCGCCGGGCAATGCAGTAAGCTGAAATGCTGCCTTAACTTCGAATTCGACTGCTACCTCGACGCCCAGAAACATTTCCCGCCCAGGGATGTTCCCCTTGAACTGGCAAATTCATCCGCATATTTCCAGAAAATGGAGGTCCATAAGAATATTTACTGGTATTCATCAGATCCCCATTCCCCGGCAAACATGACCGCAGTTCCCATATCAAGGGTCAGGGAAATACAAATGATGAACAGGAACGGAAAGAAACCCGACAAACTGCTGATCACTGATGAATTCCACAGCCCTGATTCACTTTCCAAAGATCTCCTTATGGACAACAGTATCACACGGTTCGATCCCGCCGAAACCAAAAACACCCATCGCAGGCAGTTCTCCCGGAAAAGAAAAAACAAAAAACCAAATGCGAGGAAATAAATATTCCTTTGCAGGAGCCATCCTTCTCCTGATCATAACTGCATCCTGCACAAGCAATACCGTTTTTACCGATTCCTCAAAAATGCCATCGGGAATATGGAATCTTGAAAATGCCTTTGAATTTGACATTCCTGTCAATGACACAGTTACGGCAAACAACTTCTTCTTCACCATCCGAACCGGAACCTCATACCCCTACAGGAACATTTATCTTTTTGTTACAACAACCTCGCCCGATGAAAAAAGCATCACCGACACCCTGCAGTATTATCTTGCTGACGAGAAGGGGAAATGGTATGGAAAAGGATTCGGGGACATAAAAGAACTCCTGCTTCCGTTCAAAACCAATGTATTCTTTCCCGTAAAAGGCAACTACCATGTAAGGGTCACTCATGGAATGCGCATAAGGGAACTCAGGGGCGTTTATGACTTTGGCGCAAGGATTGAAAAGATACATAAACCTGATCGATACAGTGGGAAAAAATAAACTTGCCAGATGGGCAGAACTGGGAACATTCGGAAATGTGATCCAGCCCGCGGCCGGCCAGGTAAGCAGTGAAGATCACACCATAAAGGGCAGATGGCGCGAAAGAATATTTGCCAATAAAAATCCTGTTGTACTCGAGCTGGCATGCGGTAAAGGAGAATATACCCTGGGCCTTGCCGCGATATTTCCTGAAAGAAATTACATCGGAATCGACATAAAGGGAGCCAGGATGTGGCGGGGCGCCAAAACCGCCAGTGAAAAAGAACTAAGAAATACTGCTTTTCTCAGAACAAGAATTGAATTCATAGGATCATTCTTCACGGAAAATGAAGTTGATGAGATCTGGATAGTGTTTCCTGATCCACACAACAGGAAAAGAAACTCAAACAAAAGACTTACCAGCCCATGGTTCCTGAATAAATACCGGTTCCTCATGAAGGACGGAGGCCTGATCCATCTCAAAACCGACAATGCCGAACTGTTCCATTATACTGAAAAACTTGTGAAAAACAGCGGACTGGAGATCCTTAAATCCACCGGGAACATGTATGGGGGAAACCATGACGGCGACCTGCAGTTTTTCAGTTTCCTCCCCTACATTGCCGCCGACGGGAAAAATGATATGATTCCTGAAAAAATCCTCTCCCTGAGAACCCATTATGAAAACATATTTCTGGATAAGGGACTGAATATCTGTTATCTGACCTTCAAAATGAATAAAAAGGCAATACTGAACGATGAGTGGCATGAAACAAGTCAATAGTGATTTCTTCTCCGGCGTTTATGAGGTAACCAGGCTCATTCCTCCGGGAAGGGTGACAACCTATGGCGCAATTGCCCGGTTCCTTGCTACGGGAAGGTCGGCCCGGATGGTGGGATGGGCGCTGAATGCATCAGGAGGAAGCTCCCGTTATATTCCGGCCCACCGTGTTGTTAACCGCAACGGAATGCTGACCGGAAAGCTTCACTTCGGCAATTCTTCAACAATGAGACAGCTGCTTGAAAATGAAGGAATGATCATTGAAAATGATATTATCCTGAATTTCAAGGAGAAATTCTGGGATCCGTCATCCGAACTTACCTGATTTTTTGAAATCCTGCGGAAAAATTGTAAAATTGCACCTTATTAAAATTTGACTCAAATAAAAACAACAGGCTGATAATATTATGTTCAGAAAAGAACTGATTCTAAAAGCTCTTACCAAAGTGATCCACCCTGAAAAAGGAAAGGATATAGTGTCGCTTGGAATAGTCGCTGAAATTGAAAGCGGCAAAGAAGGTATTTCCATAACTCTCAAACCGGAAAAATCAAATGATCCCTTTATATCGTCGGTTAAAAGCTCAATTGTGAGGGCAATCAAGGAAGATCTCGGAAAGGATGCCGTTGTAAGCAATATCACTATCCAGCCCAGGGCAGCTGTTCATGAGCCTGAGAAACAAAATGACGGTCTTCTGCCAGGTGTAGTAAACATTGTAGCCGTATCGTCGGGTAAAGGCGGAGTGGGCAAGACAACTATTGCTGTCAACCTGGCAATAGCGGTTGCAGGGAAGGGATTCAGCGTTGGCCTGCTCGATGCCGATGTTTTCGGGCCCTCGGTTCCAAAAATGCTTAATGCCGAGAAGTACAGGCCCGAAGTAATAAGAAAAAATGACACGGATTATATTGTTCCGCTCAGCAAATATGGAATGAAAATACTTTCGCCCGGATTTTTTGTTGATCCGGCTGACGCGCTTGTGTGGAGGGGGCCTATGGCATCGAGCTTTCTTAAACAGCTGATGGCTCAGGGGGAATGGGGCAGCCTCGACTTCCTGTTTATCGACCTTCCCCCGGGTACAAGTGACATACATCTGACCCTGGTTCAGGAAGTGGCAGTAACAGGCGCAATTATAGTCACAACTCCACAGGAGGTGGCGCTTGCCGATGCCATCAAGGGGATATCGATGTTCCGCAGCGACAGGATCAATGTTCCCGTTCTCGGACTGGTTGAGAACATGTCATGGTTCACACCTGCAGAACTTCCGGATAATAAATACCATATTTTCGGAAAGGATGGCGGCAGAAAACTCGCCGGAAAAATGAATGTGCCGCTGCTTGGCCAGATACCATTGGTACAAAGTATTTGTGAGGGAAGCGACAAGGGTGATCCTGCTGCCCTGGGCGACACCATTTCAGCTCAGGCCTTCAAGCTGCTGGCAGACCAGGTAGTGGAAAAAGTGGAACTGAGGAACAGAAACCAGAAACCGACGGTTAAAGTGAATGTCACCTGATATCACTCAGGCAAAGGCGGCAAACGGGTTGAATCATTAACCGCGCAGGCAGCAACCCAGAAGCTGAAAGTAATCAGTTACTAAAAAATAATACTGTTACATGGAAAATTCAAATGCAATAAAGGAACGTGTGGTCAAAGCCCTGAACAGAGTGAGGCCATATCTTCAGAATGATGGCGGTGACATTGAACTTATGGAGATCACCGATGACATGGTTGTAAAGGTCAGACTGAAAGGCGCATGCCACGGATGCCCCTTCAGCCTCCAGACTCTCAAGGCAGGTGTTGAACAGGCTGTAATACAAGAAGTTCCCGAAGTAAAGAAGGTTATTTCAGTCTGATAGTAAAGGTCGTTCCAATTTTAACTACCTTTGGATACTATACACGGTTACCTTAAGTTTATAGTGTTAAAAGTCATTTTTTGTATCCGGGAAACAGTTCATATAAATATCTGGTATTGTCGGGATTATTTATGATCCTAACGGGCTGCTCCGTTGAAAAAAACACCGCCACTACAAGGTTCTATCAGGGGCTGACTTCACGATATAATATTTATTTCAACGGTTACGAGAGCTTTAAAGCCGGCCTTGCAAAGATTAACCGGAGCTACAAAGATGATTTCTCTGAACTCCTGAAGGTTTTTGAATTCAGCGATCCGTCAGTTGTACAGCTTTGTTCCTCAGATATGGACCGGGCTATACAAAAAGCATCCAAACTGATTTCCCTGAAATCCATAACGGCCAGACCCGAATCGGACAACAGGAAGAACCTGTCGGAAAACGAAAAATCACTGCTTGAGAAGAAGGAATTCAACGACTGGGTTGACGACAGCTACTTCCTGATCGGGAAAGCCCGTTTTTACAAACATGAATACAACGAAGCTGCTTCTGTATTTAATTACTGCATTGCCGAGGCCAATGACCCGGGGATAAAAACTGAATCAGCAATCTGGCTCGCGAGGATAAGCAATGAAACAGGCGACTACAACAGCTCCCTGAGGCTCCTCAGGGAGACTGAAATCACCTCCTCATCGCCAAAACCGTGGAAGGCCATGTATTATTCAACAATGGCAGATTTATTCATAAGGCAAAAAAACTATTCTGAGGCTGTCGCTCCGCTTACCGAATCAATAAAAAACTCAAGCGGCAAGAGGCAGAAATACAGGCTTACATACCTGCTGGCCCAGCTTTATGAACGGCTTGGTGAAGGGGAAAAAGCCACTTCATATTACAGGGCCGTTGTTAAAATGAACCCGCCATATGATGTGGAATTTAATGCCCGTATCAACATTGCCGGAGTATTTGATGTCGATGCGGGTAATCAGCATGAGATAGGCAGGGAGCTTGAAAAGATGCTGAAGGATGTCAAGAACACTGATTTTCACGATCAGATCTACTACGCCCTCGGCAACCTGAAGCTGAAACAGGGCAACGATGCAGAAGCAATCAGGGCCTACAGGAAATCAGCGGCATCAAATACCGGTAACAACAACCAGAAAGGGAAATCCTATCTCGCCCTGGCCGATTACTTTTTCGGGAAATCAGATTTTATCCCTGCCGGAAAATATTACGACAGCGCTGTCTTCTTTCTCGACCAGAAATATCCCGATTACAGGGAGCTCCAGACAAAATCAAGGGATCTCGACGTCCTTGTTGCCGAACTTACAGTTATCAGTACTGAAGACAGCCTCCAGAACGTGGCGGCTATGCCACAGGCACAGCGGGATGCCCTTATTGCAGGCATAATTGAAAAAATAACCAGGGCTGAAACTGAAGGCAGAACCTCGGAATATGCCGACAGATACAACATAGGTCAGTTTTATGAAAACCAGAGGAGATTTGAAGACAACATTAACCAGGAAGGCAGATGGTACTTCTACAATCAGGCCGCCCTTACCTTTGGAAGGACCGAATTCAGGAGAAGATGGGGCGATCGCAGGCTCGAGGATAACTGGCGAAGGATGAACAAGGCAAGGGTGAACGTACAGCAAATGACCTCAGGCCAGGAAGATAACGGCCTGAAAAAACCTGATACAACCAAGGCTGTCAACGACTACAGGAAGCCTGAGTTCTATCTTAAAAACCTTCCGCTGAACGACTCATTGCTTAACAATTCCAACCAGAAAATAGCAAATGCCTACTTCAATTCCGGACGGCTCTTCATCGAAAGAATCGCCGACAGGCAACACTCTGTACAATCATTTGAAACGCTTATTTCCCGGTTCCCCGATCACGAACTCGTTCCTGAAGCACTTTACGAGCTTTATGGGATAAACAAGGATGTGAACAGCCAGAAATCGGAAACATACCGGCAACGATTACTGCAAAAATATCCCGCGAGCGAGTTTGCAAAGATCCTTTCAGACCCTGACTATTACAACAACAAACTGGCTGCCATCAAAGAGGTGGAGAGGCTTTACAATAATGCCTTTGATGCCTACACCCATGAAAACTTCACCATGGCCGCCGGCATCTGCGATTCCATCCTGAAAAAATTCCCACGCGATGATATGGCCCCCAGGGCAATGCTCCTAAGAGCTTATTCCACGGCAAGGATAAGTGACGAAAGAGCCTTAAGGACCGAACTGGGCATAATTGTGAAATCATGGCCGGGAACGCCCGAAAGCAAAAGAGCTGAAGAACTGCTGTCGCACCTTAACCAGGAGCGCCCGGAACTTAAAATGAAGGAAGACAAGGAAATAGCAACTGAACTGTATGTGCTTGATACAATTCCCATCCTGACTTTCGCCCTTGTTATCACAAATCCGGCTTTTAATTTAAATCAGGCCGCATTTGATATTATAAGCCATAATATTGATAATTTTACAAATGAAAACTACAGAACAGAAGGGACGCTGGTCGGTAATAAATACCTGATGATCACCGTATCGGGATTCAGGAACAACAATGAGGCCCGGAGGTATTTCAATTCGTTTGATGCGGCAGCCATCATCAGGAATATTGCTTCGTCCAGGTACATGACCTTCCTGATAAACAGTACAAACCTAAAGATACTTGGAGAAGACAAGAATCCTGAGCGGTACTTTATCTTCTTCAGGGACAATTATTCCGGAGGAAGAGCGCCATGAGAAAGATCCGAATTTTGTGGACCGACGATGAAATTGAAGCGTTAAAGCCGCATATCTTCTTTCTGAAAGACAAGGGCTATGAAATTGACACCTGTTCAAACGGAACCGACACGCTTGACCTTGTTAAGCAAAATACCTACGATCTCATTTTCCTGGATGAGAATATGCCTGGTATCAGCGGAATAGAGACTCTCAGGCTCATTAAGGAGATACGAACCGATATACCGGTGGTAATGATCACCAAGCACGAGGAGGAAGGTATTATGGAGGCTGCCATCGGATCGGAAATTGCCGATTATCTCATCAAACCCGTGAAGCCGAATCAGATCCTGCTTGCAATAAAAAGGATCACCGAACAAAGGAGACTGGTCACTGAAAAAACCACAAACAATTACCGCGAGGAATTCAGCCGGATCGGAAACATGATTTCCTCAGCTCAGACCCACACCGACTGGGCCGAGCTGTACAGGAAAATAACATTCTGGGAATCTGAACTTGAGAAATCAACCGATCCGGGAATGAGCGAAATCCTGCGTATGCAGGAGAATGATGCAAACAATGCATTTATACGATACATAACCAATAATTACCTGTCGTGGCTTGATCCGGATGCCAGCGACAAACCGGTCCTTTCACCCATGCTGTTTACAAAAAAGATATTCCCGAATGTAGAGCAGGGCAGGCCGCTTTTTTTCATTCTGATCGACAACCTCCGCTTTGACCAGTGGAAAACCATTTCCGCCGAATTATCGGGACTGTTCAGGATTATCGATGAGGATATTTATTTCAGTATCCTTCCTTCTGCCACGCAATTCAGCCGGAATGCAATTTTTGCAGGGCTGATGCCTTCGGCAATAGCTGCCATATTACCAGATTTCTGGGTAGACGACGATCAGGATGAAGGAAAGAACAATTACGAGGAGGAACTTTTCAAATATCAGCTTACCAGGAAAGGATTCAGGTACAAATGGTCATATAACAAGATAAGCAGCAACCTCGAGGGAAGAAGGGTTAATGACAAGCTCAGGCAGCTTATGGATAATGATATAAATATACTTGTCTATAACTTTGTCGACATGCTGTCGCATGCCAGGACAGAAATAGGTTTTATCAAGGAACTGGCAAATGATGAAAGAGCCTACCGGAGCCTTACCAGGTCCTGGTTTGTTCATTCCCCTCTTTTTGAACTTCTTGTGTCGCTCTCGTCCCAGAATGTCAGAATCATATTCAGCACCGATCATGGAACCATCAGGGTCCAAAATCCGGTAAAGGTGATAGGTGACCGGAAAACCTCATTTAACCTCAGGTATAAGATGGGAAGAAATCTCGATTACAACCCCAGGGAAGTTTTTGAGGTACGATTTCCTGAAAAAGCCGGATTGCCAAAAACGAATATAACATCAAAGTATATTTTTGCCCTTAACAAAGACTACCTGGTTTACCAGAACAACTTCAACTATTATGCAGGCTACTACAAGGATACTTTCCAGCACGGCGGCATCTCCATGCAGGAGATAATGCTTCCCGTGGCCTGCCTGGAGCCAGTTTCATAACAGCCGGGAGGGCCGCCGATGAAAATAACCATTGAGAGCAGGAGACATCTTCAGAGTGCTGCAAAAAAACTGCTTGAACATACGAGGGGCAAAAGGATCCTTGCATTCTACGGAACAATGGGTGCAGGTAAAACAACAATAATAAAAGCTGTCTGCCTGGCACTGAAGGCAACTGATCTGATAAGCAGCCCGACATTCACTCTTGTAAACGAGTATAAAACCCTGTCGGGTACCACCCTGTATCACATGGATTTCTACCGGATAAAAAAAACCGGGGAAGCATATGACTTCGGGATAGAAGAGTATTTTGACAGCGGTGCCTACTGTTTTATTGAATGGCCGGAGCAGATAGAAGAAATCCTCCCTCCCGAAACTGTAAGAATCAGGATAACCGTCGGGGAACATGAACAAAGGATACTTGAACTGCCGTGAAATGAACTGATTTTGCTCCTTGTTTCAATTTTTTTAACTTTGATGAAATAACCCTCTCATCCATGATGAACACTAAAAACAAAAGCGGCAGGATCAGTTTTGGCGACACTTCATTGATGCCGAAGGAGGAGCAGCTTGAAACGGCCGTCAGGCACAGGCGGATAACCATCGGAATACCATGCGACAGGAAGCATGATGAAAAAAGAGTTGCCCTTACCCCTGAAGCTGTAAATATTCTCGTGGAAAATGACAATGAAGTCATTGTTCAGAAAGGTGCCGGTGCCGGTGCCAATTATACAGACAAGGATTACAGTGAAAACGGAGCCGTACTTACCGACTCCCCTGCCCGGGTCTTCAGCGCTGACGCAGTGATCAAGATTGCCCCGTTCACCCTTCAGGATGTCGACTATCTTAAAGGTGACCAGCTGGTTATGTCGTTCCTGAATGTTCTCGCACTCAGCGAGGAGATACTGGAAAAACTAATCCGGAAAAAGGTTACAGCCGTGGCACTGGAAAAAATCAGAGACAGCAATGGCGTTATGCCTGTTGTGGAATTGATGAGCGAGATAAGCGGAGTGACTTCAATACTTGTTGCATCAGATTACCTAAGCAACCACCTCGGAGGCAAGGGGGTTCTCCTGGGCGGGATAACCGGAGTCACCCCAACGGAGGTTGTTATCCTTGGCGCCAACACTGCCGGGGAATATGCAGCCCGGGCGGCCCTGGGCCTTGGCTCACAGGTAAGGATCTTCGACAAGTCGCTATTTAATCTGAAAAAATTCCAGAACAAAATCGGCCAAAGGCTTCAGACATCAGTATTACATCCCCAGGTTCTTAAAAAAGTACTCAAATCGGCCGATGTCCTTATCGGTGCCATAGAGCTGGAAGACCTGCGCCCGAGGTATTACATCACTGAAGAAATGGTTAAAACCATGAAAAAAGGAGCGGTCGTAGTCGACCTCAGCATCGATCGCGGCGGCTGTATAGAAACAACCGAATGCAGGCCGCTTAATGATCCGGTGTATGAGAAACATGGGGTTATCCATTTTTCCGCATGGAACCTGCCTTCAAGAATGGCACGTACTGCTTCAATCGCCCTGAGCAATATTTTCAATCCGCTTTTTCAGGATTTTGCAGAATCGGGCGGAATAACGCAGCTGCTCAAGAATGATCCGGGCATCCGCAACGGAGTATACCTTTTCAACGGTATTCTTACAAATGAAACCCTCGGGCAGAAGTTCGGAATGATATCCAAAGACCTTAATCTTCTTATTTCAGCATTCTAGTGCATGGAGCTGATCCGGGAAAGGGGATCCGTCAATCTTCACTGAGGGCGGAGTACCTGCCTTCCCGTTTGCAGAAAAGCCGGAATCAGCTTTTTCCGCTCAGATATACGTCAGCGACACGCTTTTTCCGTCGGAAGTGATCCTTGCCTTCTTTCCAATATAAAACGCCCTGTTATCAGGTATGTGGCCGGCAGGAAAATCAAAAACAACCGGAAAACCGTACCCGTCCACAGCATTCATGATTATTTCCTCAGGCGCCATGCCCCATGGTATCTTTGTGTCCTCCATCCTGTCAAGCCCGCCTACAATCAAACCGGCAATACTGCCCAGCTTGCCCGCAAGCTTCAGCGACGAAATCATCCTGTCGAGGTGGTACAGGTACTCCCCCGTGTCTTCTATAAACAGGATCCTGCCTCTGGTCCTCGGCTCCGCCCTGGTGCCGATAAGACTGTAAATCAATGATAAATTACCTCCGGTCACCTCTCCGGCAACCTCCCTGAACCTGTAGGTTCTTCCAGTCCAGTTAATCGTTGCGCTGCCTCCGAACAATATATTATGCAATGAGGCAAAAGTCTCCTCCGTCTTCTCAATGCCGGAATAATTGAGCGGCATCTCGCCGTGAACCGAGATTACTCCGCAAATTTCATTGAGCCACATGTGAATAACGGTAATGTCGCTGAATCCGACAAACCATTTCGGGGTTTTTCCCAACCGTGAGAAATCCGTCCTTCCGATGATCCGCAAGGTTCCATATCCTCCCCTCGAACAGAAAACTGCCTTTATCCCGGGATCATCAATCGCAGCCTGAAGATCACTGATCCTTTCCTCATCCGTGCCGGCATAAGGCCCCCATCTCTTAAGCAGATTCCTGCCCGGCACCACCTTAAGCCCCCATCCTTCCAGAAAGGCTGCGGCTTTGCTGACCTTGTCCCCGTCAATGGCCCAGGCAGGCGATATTATGGCAACTCTATCACCCTTTTTCAGCAGCGGAGGCTCAATTTTCTTCAATTGCATAATAAAACCCTATCCAATGGCAAAAATAACTCATAAAAGCACCTGATCCAACTCCTGAAATAAACATTATCTTTGTACAATTTTTTGAAATAATCATTTATTATCCGGATAATGAGACCTGACGCGTTTTTAAAACGGAGAAATGCCACAATTCCGTTTTAAAACACAGGTTGCATTTGATGATTCATAATTTTTCCTGCAAATGAAAAGTTTTAAAAGGCACCTGGTTACTTCAGCCCTCCCCTATGCCAACGGACCGCTCCACATCGGCCATCTGGCAGGTGTTTATGTTCCTTCAGACATATATACCAGGTATCTCAGGCTAAAGGGTCAGGATGTTATATCAATATGCGCCTCCGATGAACATGGCGTACCCATAACCCTCAAGGCCCGGACCGAGGGTATAACGCCGAAGGAGGTTGTCGACAGGTATCATGAGCTCAACAAAAAGTCCTTTGAGGATTTTGGAATCGCCTTTGACATCTATTCGCGTACTTCAAACAAGGTACACTATGACACTGCCTCTGAATTCTTCCTCAACCTGTACAACAAGGGCGAATTCACTGAGAAGGTGTCGGAACAGTATTACGATGAAGAGGCAGGCTGTTTCCTGGCCGACAGGTACATTGTCGGGACCTGCCCCCAGTGCGGCAATGAAAATGCCTATGGCGACCAGTGCGAGAAATGCGGGACATCACTGAGCCCAACCGAGCTTATCAATCCTCACTCCACAATAAGCGGCAGCAAACCTGTACTCAGGGAAACACTCCACTGGTACCTTCCTCTCGACAGGTATGAAGGATGGCTCAGGGAGTGGATCCTCGAGGGACACAAGGAATGGAAGGCCAATGTATACGGACAGTGCAGGTCATGGCTCGACCAGGGCCTCCAGCCAAGGGCCGTGAGCCGCGATCTCGACTGGGGCATTCCCGTTCCGGTCGAAGGAGCAGGGGGAAAGGTTCTGTATGTCTGGTTCGATGCCCCTATAGGTTATATCTCTGCAACCAGGGAGCTTACCCCTGAATGGGAAAAATACTGGAAAGACCCTGAGACAAAAATGGTCCACTTTATCGGAAAAGACAATATTGTTTTCCATTGCATCATTTTCCCTGCCATGCTTAAGGCAGAAGGATCATTCATCCTTCCTGAAAATGTACCGGCAAATGAGTTCCTCAATCTTGAAAATGACAAGATTTCAACTTCACGCAACTGGGCAGTGTGGCTCCATGAATATCTTGAGGAGTTCCCCGGCAAACAGGATGTGCTGCGATACACCCTCTGTGCAAACGCACCTGAAACAAAAGACAGTGATTTCATGTGGAATGACTTTCAGGCCAGAAACAATAATGAACTGGTTGCCATACTGGGGAATTTCGTAAACCGCACTCTGGTACTGACGAACAATTATTTCGGCGGCATCGTGCCGGCCCGCGGCACTGCAGACGAAAACGGGGAGAGTGCCCTTTCGGAGATGGGCCGCATCAGGAACAATATTGAATCCAGCCTTGAATCATTCAGGTTCAGGGATGCACTCAGGGAAGCTATGAATCTGGCCAGGCTCGGCAACAAGTACCTTGCAGATACAGAACCATGGAAGATCCATAAGTCGGATCCTGAAAAAGTTAAAACCATTATCAATACTGCACTGCAGATAACTGCCAACCTTACAATAATCCTCGAACCATTTCTGCCTTTTACCACAGAGAAGCTCAGGGGGTGGCTGAACTGCGGAAAGTACAGCTGGTCAGAAGCGGGCAGAAGCGATCTTGTTCCTGCCGGACATAAAATAAAAAAGCCCGGACTTCTTTTTGAAAAAATCGAGGATGAGATTATTGAGAAGCAGATAAACAAGCTTCGGGCAACGAAGAAGGCCAATGACAAAACCGGCCCTTCCGTAATGCCGCCGAAGGAAGCTGTTACCTTCGACCTTTTTTCGCGTATCGACATCAGGACCGCCACCGTACTTGAGGCCGAGAAAGTATCGCGCACGACAAAGCTGCTGAAACTCACGATAGATACCGGCATCGATATCCGCACCATTGTTTCCGGAATAGCCGAACAATTTCAGCCCGGTGAACTTGTAGGAAAACAGATTTCCATCGTTGCCAACCTGGAACCCAGGAAAATAAAGGGAATTGAATCCAGGGGGATGATACTGATGGCTGAAGACAGCAGCGGGAAAATGGTTCTGGTATCACCGGCAGAAAAAACCGGCAACGGGAGTATAATCAAATAGGCTTCTTTTTAGTTATCCAGACACCGGGGAATTTCCTTGAAAGACTGTCTTTTTTGGACATCGCTATTCCTATATTGCTGCATTTCATTGCATTTACCCTTAAAAAGCCGTTGGAAGCCCTTATAATCTCCGGATCGAATCCTTCCTCCCTGAGCATGTCAATGTGGGAAAGGGCATTTTCTTCCGATTTGAAACTGCCTGTTATTATGTAGTAAACATTCTGCTCTGCCTCAGTTTCGGGAGCTTCGGCAATCGCTCCTTCTTTATCAGAAACTTTTTCATCCCCGGGGATATCCGCAGACACCTGCTCCACTGCAGCAGTATGCGCTGAAAGGTCGTTGTCGATGGCATTTCTGTTATTCTCAAACTCAGCCGTAACCAGGGGATTCAGTGTTACAGATTCAATCCCGCTTTTCCTGTTGTACTGATCTTTAAGTGGAACGATGACCAGAAGTGCAACGATCGGAATCATGATGGCGGCTCGCACCAGGTTCTTCCGCAGTGAGGCGCTTCTGACAGGATCACGGTCAATATGCCGGTTGACGCGTTTTCTGACATCATACCCTTTATGATGACTCATATGAAACGACTCAAGACCATAGGAGCCGAGGCAATAATTCAAATTGGCCTCGGGTTCAAACTGGATACTGTTTTCATGATTGAGGGTAAATGCCCCAAGGTGATCAAATACCACCCTTTCGCCTTTTGCCAGCCTTTTCCTTATATCGCTGACAAAATCCTCAACATTTCGCCTCGAGTCGCCGTAATTCAGCCCGGCTGCCATGGAAATCCTGCCAACCAGAAGACCGTCATTGTGATCGAGGTTCCTGTTGAAGGTTATCTGCCTTACAGGAGGCCTGAATGTGCCTGTGGTCCGGTCGATCCTGGCCGGAGAATAATTGCCGATAAATCCTCCGAAGCCCGGAACAATGACGCAGTCGTAACCGAACAACAACTCCCTTATGAATGCTTTTATATCCAATTTTCCTTTTTTCTGCGAGGATAAAATTAAGACTATTACCCCTGACCATCCTAATAAAAACCCCGCATGTTATTAACACGGTTTGAACCATTTTTCATTGAGTTTTCAAATATGATCCTGCAACGAAGGCGGGAATCAGTTTCAACCGATTGCCACTGAAAAAAATATTATATTCGTACGTTAAAAAAAAACGTTGGCAATGCGTGAAATTCAGATGGTCGATCTGAGGGCCCAGTATGAAAACATAAAGGCTGAAGTGGATGGAGCCATTCAGGCAGTCCTGCAATCAACAGCTTTTATAAGGGGCCCTGAGGTCAGAATGTTTGAAGATGAGTTGAAAGAGTATTCCGGAGCCGGGCATGTCATCTCCTGCGCGAATGGTACCGATGCACTTCAGCTTGCCATGATGTCGCTGGGGCTGAAGCCCGGGGATGAAGTAATAAGTACCGATTTTACCTTTATTGCGACAATTGAGGTTCTTTCCCTTCTCGGTCTGAAACCGGTTATTGTTGATCCGGATCCGGGAACCTTCAATATTTCCCCTGAAGCAATCAGGAAAGTCGTAACACCAGCAACAAGGGCCATTGTCCCGGTACATCTGTTCGGGCAATGCGCCGACATGGAAAGCATATTAAGCATTGCAGCCGACCATGGCCTTTTTGTAGTTGAAGATGCTGCACAGGCAACAGGCGCCGGTTTTATGTTCAGCGGCGGCAATGTCAAAAAAGCGGGTACTATCGGAACCATTGGCACTACTTCCTTCTTCCCTTCCAAGAATCTGGGTTGTTACGGCGACGGCGGCGCATTGTTCACCGATGATGAGGAACTGGCAGTGAAAATAAGAAGCATTGCCAACCACGGCATGAAGATCAGGTATCATTACAATACGGTCGGAATCAATTCCAGGCTTGATACCCTTCAGGCAGCAATATTAAGGGTGAAACTGAAGCACCTCGACAGGTACAATGACGCCAGGAGGCAGGTTGCCGATTATTATGACAATGCCTTTTCAGAATGCCCGGGCATCACCGTACCGGCCAGAAGCAGTTTTTCGTCGCATATCTTCCACCAGTATACGATAAAAGTACGGAACGGAAAAAGGGACGATCTGAAAAAGTACCTCGCCGAAAGGCGCATACCCACAATGATATATTATCCCGGACCGCTACATATGCAGGAAGCTTACCGCTTTCTGGGCCATGGAGAGCATGACTTCCCGGTAACAGCCTCCCTTTGCAGGGAGGTGCTTTCACTCCCGGTGCACACTGAAATGGATCTGGAACAGCTCGACCATATCTCCCGATGTGTTCTGGAATTTTTTGAAACAACTGAATATGGAAAATGAGTATTTTGCCCATGAGACAGCTGTAATTGATGAAGGCTGCAAAATTGGCGGAGGGACAAAGATCTGGCATTTCAGTCATATAATGTCAGGAGCGGAAATAGGAGACAACTGCAATATTGGGCAGAACGTGGTCATTTCACCGGGGGTCAGGCTCGGTAGAAATGTCAAGGTGCAGAACAATATTTCAGTATATACCGGGGTTATTTGTGAAGATGATGTGTTTCTCGGACCGTCGGCGGTCTTCACAAACATAGTTAATCCCAGAAGTGCAGTTGCAAGAAAGGATCAGTATGTTCAGACTATTGTGGAAAAGGGAGCAACAATAGGGGCCAATGCAACCATTGTCTGCGGAAACAGAATTGGAAGATTTGCATTTATCGGCGCCGGCGCTGTTGTTACCAGGGATGTTGCAGCCTATGCACTTGTTATGGGCAATCCTGCAAGACAAAAAGGCTGGATGAGTGAATACGGGCACAGGCTGGATTTTGATGAAACCGGCACTGCAGCATGTCCCGAAAGCGGTGAGAAGTACATCCTGAAAGATGGTATGGTATCGAAAATTAACCTAAAACAGGCTCCCCCTGCGGGAACTATATAACTCATGGAAACAACTCCCAGGAATTTTGGACTTATTGGCGTGGCCGGTTTTGTCGCCATCCGCCACCTGAAGGCTATCAGGGACACGGGAAACAATCTTCTTGCCAGTCTCGACAAGTTCGACTGCGTAGGACTTCTTGACAGCTACTTTCCGCAGAGTGACTTTTTTGTGGAATTTGAGAGGTTCGACAGGCATCTTGACAAGCTTAAAAGGGCAGGCACAAAAATTGATTATGTAAGTATCTGTTCTCCGAATTACCTGCACGATTCACACATTCGTTTTGCTCTCCGCCATCAGGCCGTCGCCATCTGCGAGAAGCCCCTTGTTCTGAACCCCTGGAACATTGATGCCCTCCAGGAGATTGAAAAAGAAACCGGACGCAAAATATACACCGTACTGCAATTGCGCCTGCATCCAAAAATAGCCGAGCTAAGGGAAAAGATCCTTAAAGGCCCGAAAGACAAAATTTATGATATTGATCTGTCGTATATTACAAGCCGGGGTAACTGGTACCACATCTCATGGAAAGGTGATATCCAGAAATCCGGAGGAGTCGCCACAAACATCGGGATTCACTTCTTTGACATGCTCAGCTGGATCTTTGGCGATACCACAAGGACAATTGTACATTTATCTGAACCCAATAAGGCTGCCGGCTATATTGAGCTGGAAAAGGCCCGGATAAGATGGTTCCTGAGTATCGACCATAACGATTTACCCGCAGAGGCGAAAGAGTCGGGAAAGCGGACCTACAGATCAATTACGGTTGAAGGTGAAGAAATAGAGTTCAGCGAAGGATTCGGTGATCTGCATACAGCCACTTACCGGGAAATACTTGCCGGCAGGGGCTTCGGACTGAATGAGTCGCGACAGTCGATAATAACTGCTTTTACCATACGTAACTCAAAGCCCGTAGGTCTTGTAGGAGAATACCATCCATTACTGCTTAAACAAAATAATCTCTAAATGTACGATAAACTACTAAAAAAGGAGACAAAACTTTCTTTGATCGGTCTGGGATATGTTGGTTTGCCAATTGCCCTTGAATTTGCAAAAAAGATCAGGGTCGTTGGATTCGACATCAACTCCGGGAGGGTCGAACTTATGAAAAAAAACATCGACCCCAGCAATGAACTTAAAGCAGAGGCTTTCAGTAATGCCGACATACTGTTCACCAGTGATCCTGATGACCTTAAGGAGGCATCATTTCACATCATTGCCGTACCTACACCAATTAATGCCTATAATCTTCCTGATCTCGGCCCGGTTCTCAGGGCCAGCGAAACTGCAGGAAGAATACTGAAAAAGGGAGATTACGTGGTTTATGAATCGACAGTGTACCCGGGGTGCACGGAAGAAGACTGCGTTCCGGTGCTTGAGAGATACTCGGGGCTCAGATACATGAAGGATTTCAAGGTAGGCTTTTCACCGGAAAGAATAAATCCGGGAGACCAGAACCATACTCTTACCAAAATAGTAAAAGTTACCAGCGGCTGTGATGCCGAATCAGCGGAAAATATTGCAAGAATCTATGAACTTATCATTGAAGCCGGAGTTTACAGGGCAAGTTCAATAAAAGTTGCCGAATCGGCAAAGATCATTGAAAATACCCAGCGCGACATAAACATAGCTTTTATGAATGAGCTGTCCATTATTTTCAACCGCCTCGGGGTAAATACATACGAAGTACTGGAAGCAGCCGGAACAAAATGGAACTTTATTAAATTCTACCCCGGCCTGGTTGGCGGACATTGCATTGGGGTCGATCCCTACTACCTGTCATATAAGGCAAAATCACTGGGTTATCATCCGCAAATGATCGATTCGGGTCGCTACACAAATGACTGTATGGGCAGATATATCGGACGTCAGACCGTAAAAAGAATAATTGCCGCAGAAAAGAACCCGAACCATTCCAGGGTTCTGATAATGGGAATTACATTCAAGGAAGACGTTACCGATATCAGGAACTCGAAAGTGATTGACGTTATTAAGGAGATGGATGATTTTGGAGTCGCCATTGACATTATTGATCCAAAAGCCAGTCAGCATGAGGTTAAGGAAGAGTACGGACTTGACCTCAGAAGAACTCCCGAAGGCAGATATGACGCGGTTATTCTGGCAGTGAACCACAAGGAATATATAAACCTCGATGAAAGCTATTTTGCAGCACTGCTGAACGGAAACGGAATTGTGGTTGACGTAAAAGGTGTACTAAGGGGAAAAATTAAAAATCATACTTACTGGAGTCTTTAATGAAAGAAAAAATCCTTGTTACCGGAGGGACCGGATATATAGGGTCCCACACTGTCGTCGAGCTGATAAATGAGGGATTCGGGGTGGTTATTGCCGACAATCTTTACAATTCCGAAGCTGAAGTGGCTGACAGAATTGCACAGATAACAGGCGTAAAACCTCAGCTTGAAGTTTTTGATCTCTGCGACAGGGAAAGGCTGAATTCCTTCTTCGGAAAATACGAAAATCTTTCGGCAGTTATCCATTTTGCTGCTTACAAGGCTGTTGGTGAATCAGTGAAAAAGCCCCTGGATTATTACAGGAACAATCTGCTTTCACTCATCAATCTGCTTGACCTGATGAAGCAATACGGGATCCCCGATTTTGTCTTCTCATCATCGTGTACTGTTTACGGGCAGCCGGAAAAGCTTCCTGTTACAGAGGATGCCCCTATGCAGCCTGCTGTATCCCCTTATGGAAACACGAAACAGATATGTGAAGAGATCATCAGGGACACGGTGGCCTCAGGAAATGAACTCAGGGCCATTGCGCTGAGGTACTTCAACCCTATCGGGGCCCATCCCTCGGCACTTATTGGTGAGCTGCCCCGGGGTGTACCCGAGAACCTGGTGCCATACATTACCCAGACTGCCTACGGCCTGAGGGAAGAGCTGAAGGTCTTCGGCGATGATTATGACACGCCTGACGGTTCATGCATCCGTGATTACCTCCACGTAGTCGATCTGGCCAGGGCGCATGTGACTGCAGTCAGGAGGCTGATTGAAAAAAGGAACAAATCAGAATATGAGGTCTTCAACCTTGGAACCGGCACCGGAGTATCGGTTTTCGAAGCGATAAATGCCTTTGAAAGGGCAACGGGTGTCAGAGTGAAATTCAGAGTTACCGGAAGAAGGCCGGGTGATATCGTGAAAATATGGGCCGACCCGTCATACGCCAACAGGGAACTCGGATGGAAAACCATGAGCTCCCTGGATGAATCAATGGAGACCGCATGGAAATGGGAAAAACATATAAGAAACAAGAGATGAAAACGGAAAAAAACATACTTATTACCGGCGGTGCAGGTTTTATAGGATCGCACGTCGTAAGGAGATTCATAACAAATTACCCCGGATACAGGATTGTCAACGCCGACAAACTGACATACGCGGGAAACCTCGACAATCTATCCGATATTGAGAAGCATGAGAATTACATTTTTGAAAAGGCTGATATCGTCGATAAAAAGGCAGTTGCAGCTCTTTTTGAAAAATACGGGTTTGACGGAGTCGTACATCTCGCCGCGGAATCGCATGTAGACAGATCAATATCCTCTCCTGACGAATTTGTGCATACCAATATCGTAGGAACAGTAAACCTCCTCAATGCAGCAATGGCCAACTGGAAGAATGACTTTGCCGGAAAACTGTTCTATCATATCTCAACCGATGAAGTATACGGTTCACTGGGAAAAGAGGGATTGTTTACGGAAGAGACCCCCTATGATCCCAGAAGCCCTTATTCCGCATCAAAAGCCAGTTCGGATCATCTTGTCAGGGCTTACTGGCACACCTTTGGTATCCCTGTGGTAATATCCAACTGTTCAAATAATTACGGACCCAACCAGTTCCCCGAGAAACTCATCCCTCTGGCCATCAACAATATAAGAAACAATAAACCGGTGCCTGTATATGGAAAGGGTGAGAATATCCGCGACTGGCTGTATGTGGAAGATCATGCGTCAGCAATCGATCTTATTTTCCACAGGGGCGTTCCAGGTGAAACATACAATATCGGCGGCAATAACGAGTGGAGAAACATTGATCTGATAAAGCTGCTCTGCAGGATCATGGACCAAAAGCTGGGAAGGCCGGAAGGAACCGCGGAAAAGCTGATAACCTATGTCAGGGACAGGCCGGGGCACGATCTCAGATATGCCATCGATTCATCCAAGCTGCAGCATGAATTTGGCTGGTCGCCCATTCCTGATTTCTCAGAAGGCCTCGGGAAAACAGTTGACTGGTACCTTTCCAACACTGCGTGGCTCGAAAGGGTGTTGTCGGGTGACTATGAAAAATATTATGACCGGATGTATTCGGGAAGATAGTCCCGGCTAGCTGCTGATACGCCTCATACGCTCAATAAGCCTGTCGCCGAGGGAACTCTTCTGCTTAATATGTTCCTGTATGGCTGCAACTACGCTGTTTGAGTCGAAATCGCCACGCACCTGTTCAAAATCGAGTTTCCTGATCTCTTCGTCACCGTCTATTCCGAATCCGGTCATGGAAGAAATGGTAAACTCCTTCCGCGCATCTTCATACAGCAGTTTGTCAAGGGCAATGACACTTTTCTTCCATCGTTCGACAAGTCTTATTACATCCTCCGGAGTGAATGAAGCAACAGGCTTGCCCTCTTCTTCCTCAATGCGTTCACAAGCCCACGTCCATTCCCAGTCATAATAGGATCTGTGCATCGATATAAAACCTTCCGCAACTGACTCAATCGAATTGATTTTATCCGACTCTATATCATCCAGCAGTTTTGTAACTACCTGCTTCGGGGCTATCAGGCCGGCAAGATCAACCCATTCACCCCTGCCTGTCTCCTGACCGGGAGCCAGCCTTCTCCGGAGTTCCTCGTTCGATTTGATCTCACCGCCCTCGAGCCTGTTGATTATCGAGTTTCCCAGGAATTTGTTGATACCCGTCTGATACAATTCGATCCCGCGTTCAAGGGAAGCTTCCTTTATCATCATGTTATTATATGTATATGATGCCGAAACTGATCCGGAAACAGATCTGAGCCTGGTCAGAAGACTCCTTCCTTCGATCATTTTCCTGATAGTGTATGGACTGAGAAGATTAAAATTCACCTGGTCGAGTTTCACCGGATCTTTTCTTCTGTCGCGCAACGGCCATTTCTGGGCATCCCTGATAGTTCCCACGCTTCGCAGATTGATTCCCGGAACAAGAATGCTTTCATCGTTTCTTTCAATAAGGTATGAAAACGGCAACGATGAAGTATCCATGTTTCTGTAGTGTCTGCCCATAACAAGAGTATAGGGTCCGATGCGGGCCGGCCAAAGCAGGTAGGAATCGCTGGTTGTCTTCGAACCCCTTTCCATTATCCCGTGGTGTATGGGACCAAGCTTGTACATGTGATTGCTCTGGTTCGATCCGCTTCCGGCATTCATGAAGGAAAATATTCCTGCAATCAGCAGGGTTGATTTATGATGCGTAACAGTATACGGGCCCGCAAATATTGAGCACGCCTCACCATGATAGCCCCCGCAGTTGGCGAAGAACAGTGAGTTTTCGGCCGAATAGTGTTTACCCAGAACGCATCCCTGGCCAATGAAACACTTATCGATCAGGGTCGATTCGGTAACAACCGATCCCGAACTAACAATGAAATGTTCCATAATAACCCCGGGGCCGATATAAACCGGATCTTCACTGCAACTGTTGACAGATCCGTCATGAAGGCTTATAACACCTTCGATGCGGCTGTGCGGCCCGACCTTCACATTGGTAATATTCTGGCAATTAACTATTCTCGAACCTTGGCCTATATAACCGGTATCAGAACTGACTGACCGGGAGTATTCGGAGACCATTTCCTCAATTTTCCTGACAGCCTTTATCCTGTGCCTGTAAAGGGCAATTATGTAAGCTTCATGGGCAGAGAGCCTGTCCCAGATCTTAACCGAACGCCCCCCCGTTTCATTCAAAACCGCAACTTCGGTGCCGTTGCCGAAGGATGTGACACCTTCAGTATTCAGCTTTCCGCAGTTCCTGATTATGACCCTGTCATCAATCCGGTAGTTTGCCAGATAATCACCGATATTGTGTACAAGAGTATCAGATCCGATTGTACAATTGTGAATCGTTGCATTGTAAATGCCGCATCTGTATGTAATTCCAGCCTCATCGGTGCAGGATTCCCTGAAGGATCCCAGCTTGTTGAAACCTGAAAAGGCAACATTGACGCATCTCGAAGGATCGAATCCTTCCTTAACCGTCACTTTTGTCCAGTCGCTGCTTGAACAGCCGTTGGCTTTAAGCTGCTCTGTCTCTGCGGCCGAGAGATTCCTGTAATCGTCAGACAGATTCATTTTTCCGGATTTTTAATATTATTCTACGGCCTCCGGCCTTGCACGGTGTCCCGGCTGATCAACACCGCATTGCCATTGTTCCGCACTTAATTTCTCAAATTGCAAAGGAACATTAAGGAACCCGCGCCGGACCAGGGATGACCCGAATCAGGCCACGCCGGGCTTATTTCCCTAAATACTAATTGAATAAAGAACAAAAAAAAGTGAAAAATATTGTGAATGGAAACCGGATCCCGGGATTAAGTTAAAAAATCAGGAGAGTATCTTATCGTAGAAATCATTGTATGCATCGATGTAGGTCGATTCATCATGGAAATCCAGGAGCGGCTTATTTACTGTTCTTATGTGCTGGTAGAGCTCGGGATTGATCTCCTCGCTTCCTATAATTATGGCGTCTGAGTATTTAATTGCAAGTTTGGAAACATTGATGAAATCCGGATTTTTCACCAGCTTCAGGTTTTCTCCGTCCACTCCGTCAAATCTCAGCTTATCGGCAAAAGTCGGCCTGAAGGGAGTTTTAAAACCGTTATTGTAAACCGAATAGACGATCTTGTAATCATGGAACAGGGGATCATCGCTGTAAATGCTTTTCAGGTATACAGGGATCAGTGATGTCATCCATCCATGGCAATGTACAATATCGGGGGCCCAGCGCAGCTTCTTTACAGTCTCTATTACGCCCCTGGCAAAAAAAAGTGCCCTTTCATCGTTATCCTCAAATTCCCTGCCCGTTGAATCGGCAACAGTATACTTGCGCTGGAAATAATCGTCGTTGTCAATAAAATAAACCTGCATTCTTGCAGACTGGATCGAAGCAACCTTAATAATAAGCGGATGATCGGTGTCATCGATTATAAGATTCATCCCTGAAAGCCGGATCACCTCATGAAGCTGGTTTCTGCGCTCATTAATGCTTCCAAACTTCGGCATAAAGGTCCGTATCTCCTTACCTTTTTCCTGAATGTACTGGGGAAGATACCTTCCGATCTTTGATAGTTTTGTTTCAGCCAAGTATGGAGTGATCTCCTGCGAAATGAATAATACCTTCTTGCTTTCCATTTACCTGCCTCGATATACCATATCGTATTCAAAGTGCAAAGATAATAATAAAAAATGACAAAATTATCAACATGCAATGTCAGGTACAATGCACCGGATTAATTTTAATAATGTTAAAATGGGAAGATAATTGTCAATTTTAACTTAGGTTTGCAAAATATTCAGCAGTTTATGAAAGTAATCAGCAAGACAGCAGAACTGGAAAGAGCAGTAAGCAGATCATTACTTTCCCCGGTAGGATTTGTTCCTACCATGGGAGCCCTTCATGCCGGCCACCTGTCACTTGTAAGCAAAGCAGCTGATGAGGCTCCCCTGGTGATTACCAGCATTTATGTCAACCCTGCTCAGTTCAATGACCCGAAAGATCTTGAAAACTATCCCAGGACCCTGGAAGAAGATCTTGACCTTCTTAAAATTCATCTCAGAGCTGATGATATAGTTTTTACTCCTTCCGACAGGGAGATCTACCCTGAAAAAGATACAAGGCAATTTCACTTCGGCAACCTCGACAATGTCATGGAGGCACTGCACAGGCCCGGTCATTTCAATGGTGTTGCACAGGTTGTCAGCAGGCTTTTTGCGATTGTAAGGCCCGACATTGCCTTTTTCGGACAAAAGGATTTTCAGCAGCTGGCAGTAATCAGGGAGCTGGTGCGACAGACAGGAAACAGGGTCAGGATTGTGGGATGCCCGATAATAAGGGAAGCTGACGGACTTGCAATGAGCAGCAGGAACCGCCTGCTTGATCCGGAAATCAGAAAGAATGCAGGGACGATTTTCAAAGCACTTGCTGCAGCCTCGGAGATGTTCAGGAAAAAGGAGATAGCAGGATTAAAGAAAGACGTGAAGGAGATGATCGAAAAGATCCCGGGCTTTGCAGTGGAGTATTTTGAAATTGCCGACGACATTGAACTTGTTCCGGTAAAAAACAAATCGGAGATCAGGAAAGGAAGCCGCTATTTCGGTTGCATTGCCGTGATGGCAGGAAACATCAGGCTCATTGATAATATTGAAATTCAATTGTAATCACCTGAAAAAGATGATTAAATTTGCTCCTTAATCAATTCACCGGAAAAGATGTTTATAGAGGTCCTGAAATCAAAAATCCATAAAGTAACCGTAACGGAAGCAAATCTGCATTATATTGGAAGCGTGTCGATTGATGAAGATCTGATGGATGCATCGGGAATCATTGAAAACGAAAAGGTCCAGGTTCTCAACATCAACAACGGTGAACGCCTCGAAACATATGTAATCAGGGGGGAAAGGGGTTCGGGAATGATCTGCCTCAACGGCCCTGCAGCCAGGAAGGTTGTTGTGGGCGATGTGGTAATAATAATGTCATTTGCTTTCGTGGAATCCGGGGAAGCAGGTTCTTTCAGGCCAGCAATCATTTTCCCCGACACTCAAACCAATAAACTGATCTGAATTGAGAAAAACCTTAATTCAAACCATCAAGTTCCTTCTATTTCTTGTTATCGGAATAATCCTGCTGTGGCTGGCATTCCGCAATGTTGAAACCCGCAAGCTTATTGCCGGCCTTCACGATGCCGATTACAAATGGGTAATTCTTTCGGTCATTTTCGGCTTTTTTGCCTATCTGAGCAGAACGAGAAGGTGGATGCTCCTTATATTCCCACTGGGTTACAGACCATCGTTTAAAAACAGTTTCTTTTCACTCATGACAGGTTACCTTGCAAATCTTGCCCTGCCCCGGCTTGGAGAAATAACCCGGTGCGTTGCCCTTGGTAAAAAAGAAAAGATACCTGTTGACCAGCTTTTCGGAACAGTTGTGATCGAACGCACCATCGACCTCATTTCACTGCTTTTAATAACAGTCGTTCTTGTCATGCAGAGGGGATTACAGATAAACCAGTTCCTCAGGGTAAGCATCCTGGTTCCGCTGCAGCAAAAGGTCTTTTCAATGTTTGGGTTTACATGGCTGGTCTGGCTCATTTTAATTCTCACCATGGTTCTTGTCTTTTTTTTCATGATAAGATTCCGGCACAGATTGCGCAGAATCAGGTTCTTTGCCAAAATAATCGACACGGTGAAAGGATTTGTAAACGGATTGAAAACCATAACAAACCTTAAAAACAAATGGGAATTTATTTTTCACACTGTTTTTATCTGGTTCAACTACACACTGATGACATGGATCGTCGTCTATGCAATCGACTCCACATCCCATCTGACCTTCAGTGACAGTATTTTCCTGCTGGTTATCGGAGGGCTGGCAATGTCGGCACCGGTGCAAAGCGGGCTCGGAGCGTTCCACTATATAGTGTCAAGAGGGCTTGCATTTGTCAAGGGCGTGAAAATCGAAGACGGACTTGTGTATGCATTCCTGACCCACGAATCACAGCTGATTTTTGTTGTTATCATAGGAACAATATCATTTTTCATGATCTCCGGGATCCGCCACAGGGACAGGGAAGGCTGAGTTCCTGCCGGCTCGCTCCGGGGCCGTAAAGGTGTCGCCATTTGAAACTTGCTGAAAAGCGCATTGAAGAAAAGCCCTGGATTATCAGTATATTTACCATCAGCCTCTGCAGGTAAAAAAGAAGGATCATGGTCAGAACCAAAACTATTTTCATATGTCAGAACTGCGGTTCAGAATCTCCAAAATGGATAGGCAGATGTCCTTCATGCAAGGAATGGAACACCTATCATGAGGAGGTGGTCGTTCCGGCATCCTCCCGCAACAGCATAATAACTTCGGGGCTTGAGAAAAGGAAGCCCGAGCTTCTCGACAACATCATTTCAGATGAGAAGAACAGAAGCAAAACAGGAATAAATGACCTCGACAGGATCCTTGGAGGTGGAATGGTTGCCGGTTCTCTTATATTGCTGGGCGGTGAACCCGGGGTAGGGAAATCAACCCTTGCCCTCCAGCTTGCCCTGTCTATAAAGGGGAAAAGTGTTCTTTATGTCTCTGGCGAAGAAAGCGAGGAGCAAATCAGTCTCCGGGCAAAACGGCTTAAGGGCAGCGGTTCGGAATGCTATATTTTTGGCGAAACAGATCTTGAAAACATACTTGTCCATGCTGAAAACCTCAAACCGGGCCTGATAATCATCGACTCTATACAGACCGTCAGAACCGGCATGCTGGAATCATCAGCCGGCTCAGTGTCGCAGGTAAGGGAGAGCGCTGCCCAGCTGCTCAAATATTCCAAGATCTCCGGCATTCCCGTTTTTATTATAGGACATATTACCAAAGACGGCACTCTTGCCGGGCCAAAGATCCTTGAACATATTGTGGATGTTGTATTGTATTTTGAAGGTGACAGTAATTTTGTATACCGCATTCTCCGGTCAGTCAAGAACAGATTCGGATCAACCTCGGAACTCGGAATATTTGAAATGATGGAGAGCGGATTGAGAGGGGTGGCAAATCCTTCAGAAATGTTTATTAACCAGCACGATGAACCGCTGAGCGGAATTGCAATAGCTGCCACAGTCGACGGATTGCGGCCCTTCCTGATCGAAACTCAGGCCCTGGTAAGTTCGGCTGTATACGGCACCCCGCAACGAAGCTCTACGGGATTTGATATACGGAGGCTGAACATGCTCCTTGCGGTGCTTGAAAAAAGGGCCGGCTTCAGGCTGGCGGTCAAGGACGTGTTCCTCAACATAACAGGAGGCATCAAAGTTGTTGATCCCGCAATCGATATGGCTATAATAAGTGCGATCCTTTCCTCCAATCTCGATGTCCCCCTGGGCAGGGATATTTGTTTCGCGGGCGAGATAGGGCTGTCGGGCGAGATAAGACCCGTTTCAAGAATTGACCAGCGCATCAGGGAAGCATCAAAAATGGGATTCAGGAAAATCTGTGTCTCAGGTTTTCACAGGAACATTGAACACAGGAACAGTGAGATCGAGGTTGTAACTGCGGGTAAGGTAGAGGCCCTGATCAGATTGCTTTTCAGCTGACAGGCTGCCGGTCGGGCCGGCGGAGATCCGGGATCCGGGAGCAGGCAACAGCTTTTCCCGGCTCAGCGGTGATTCAGTATCTTTCCCTTTTATAATTAAGCCGCCTGGAACTTTCCCTTTTCACTTTATCACAATCCAGTTCAATGTTGAAATTGGCAGGACGTTCAAATTCATTTGCTTCCAGAATACCAAACTGAGGGTCGGCATAGACTTTTTTCAGGAACAGTGCAAAGATCGGAAGAGCCATATTTGCACCCTGTCCTTCACCGAGGGTCTCGAAATGGATCGCCTGATCTTCCCAGCCGCTCCAAACCCCTCCGACAAGATCGGGAGTAATGCCCATGAACCAGCCGTTGGAATGATTCTGGGTTGTTCCGGTCTTCCCTCCAATCTGATTCATCAGGTTATAGACCCTCCTGATCCTGTTACCCGATCCGGTGAGAACCACACCCCGCAGGAGATCGAGCATGAGATAAGCCTGATCCTCACTCAGAACCTCCTCAATCATCGGGGTGAACCGTGAAATGACATTCCCGTTCTTATCCTCTATCCTGGTAACATACATCGGTCTTATATACACACCTTTGTTGGCATAGGTTCCATAGGCTCCCACCATTTCTTCAAGCTTGATATCCGAAGTGCCAAGGAATATTGAGGGCACCGGATCAATAAAGCTTCTGACCCCCATTCTTTTCATAAGATCAGTGACAGCCGAAGGGCTGAACTGCTCCATAAGCCAGGCCGATATATAGTTTTCAGACTGAGCCAGCCCCCATTTGAGGGTAACCATCTTGCCATGATATTCTTTTGGCCCCGAGCTTCTGGGGATCCACGGAACGGAATCACCGGGGATATCGAATGAACGGGGAATGTTTTCCACCTCATAGCATGGGGAATATCCATTTTGCATCGCAATGGTGTACAAAAAGGGCTTTATCGTACTCCCCACCTGTTTTCTCTGCTGCGTAACCGCATCCCACTTGAAATACCTGAAATCAGGGCCCCCCACATATGCTTTCACATATCCTGTGTGAGGATCCTCAACAAGAAAGGAGGAACGGATGAAATATTTATAATAACGCACCGAATCATAAGGCGTCATAACGGTATCCCTTTCTCCCTTCCACGAAAACACCCTCATTTTCACGGGAGTATTGAATGCAAGCATTATTGAATCTTCGGGAACGCCCCGTGCTTTCATAACATAATACCTGTCACTCTCTTTTAAAGATCTCATTATCAACTCATCGACCTCTCTTTTTGAGATATCGTTCGAATAGGGAGGATTTCTGAAGGACCTGGCCCGCCTGTAAAACCCCGGCTGCACATCCTTCGAGAGATGTTCCCTCAATGCTTCCTCGGCATACTGCTGCATCCGCGAGTTTAATGTCGTATAAATCCTCAGGCCGTCCCTGTAAATATCATAATTTGAACCGTCGGGTTTGCGGTTTTTGTTGCACCAGCCATAGAGCGGATTGTTTTCCCATTCCCATAATGCATCCCGGTATGAAGACTCTCGCTCATACCTGTTAATGTCCGGTTCGGGCCGGCGCATGATGTTTCTCAGGTATTCCCTGAGATATGTTGCCAGCCCGGTATTATGATCTTCAGGACGGAAATCGGTTTCGATGGGAAGCTGCTTTACCGAGTCTATTATTGCGGGATTGATATAGCCATACTTTGCAAGCTGCGACAGAACCACGTTCCTCCGCTGCAGCATCATGTCATAATTTCTTACCGGATTATACCTTGCTGAATTCTTGAGCATGCCCACCAGCACCGCAGCCTCCTGAAGGTTCAGGGAATCGGGCGTGGTATTGAAGTAGACCTTTGCAGCCGACCTGATCCCGATGGCATTATACAGAAAATCGAATTTATTGAGATACATTGTAATGATCTCCTCTTTTGTATAACTTCGTTCAAGTTTAACTGCGGTCTGCCATTCCTTGAACTTTGACACTCCAAGCCTGATATTTTTTACCAGGGCCGATATTTTTGCCGTATCCCTCGGATACAGCTGCTTTGCAAGCTGCTGGGTTATTGTGCTCCCCCCCCCTGTATTCTGTCCGAGCATAATGGTCCGGACGACGGTGCGGCCGAGCCCCCGTACATCAATGCCGGAATGACGGTAGTACCTGATATCCTCGGTTGCAATGAGCGCATCCACCAGATAAGGCGACAGATCCCTGTACTCCGTCCAGGTCCTGTTCTCAATGCTTATCTTGCCCAGAAGAACCCCGTCCTCTGAAAAGACCTCTGCCGCCAGGTAATACTCGGGGCTCTCCAGTTCCCTGAATGACGGCATGGGCCCAAGCTTTCCCCTGGAAATAAGAAGGAACAACAGGAATATTACAATAAAAGGCACGGTAAACAAACACCAGAACCAGACAACATATTTTCGGCCGGGGTTTGTGCTTTTCATTCCACTTTAATTTGCCCCAAAAATAGCAATTATAAAAGAATCTTGACGGTAAATTTTGAAGTTTGCCCCCTAAATGATTTACTTTGTCGTGTTTTTAACAGAAAAAACCATACCGGTAATGATAGAAAATCTGGTAATTGTGGAGTCGCCGGCGAAAGCAAAAACATTAGAGAAATTCCTGGGAAAAGATTTCCGTGTTGTTTCCAGCTTCGGTCATATAAGAGATCTTGCAAAGAAAAATCTGGGAATCGATATTAAAAACAATTTTTCACCCGAATACGAAATACCCAAGGAAAAGGCAAAGGTTGTAAGTGATCTGCGCAAGGCAGCAGGTGAGTCCAAAATCATCTGGCTCGCATCCGACGAGGACCGGGAGGGAGAGGCGATAGCCTGGCATCTGGCGTCAGTTCTCGGTCTTGATCTTGCTTCAACCAGAAGAATCGTATTCCATGAAATAACAAAAGATGCAATATCCAATGCCGTTCTGAATCCCCGGCAGATTGACATGAATCTTGTCAATTCCCAGCAGGCGAGGCGCATTCTTGACAGGATAGTCGGCTTTGAGATTTCCCCTGTGCTGTGGAAAAAGGTTCAGCCGGCCCTTTCTGCCGGACGGGTGCAATCGGTGGCAGTGAGACTGATTGTAGAGAGGGAAAGGGAGATCATATCCTTCAAAACGGAATCTTCCTTCCGCGTAACAGGATCATTTTATCCTGAAGCCTCAGAAGTTCAGGAAAACAATTTCATCAGGGCCGAAGCTTCAAGGAAGTTCCATGATGAAAAGGAGGCAGAAGCGTTTCTTGAACACTGCAAACCGGCTGAATTCAGGGTTTCGGAAATTACCGTCAAGCCGGGTAAAAGATCGCCCGCACCTCCGTTTACAACATCAACCCTTCAGCAGGAGGCATACAGGAAACTTGGGTTTTCAGTCGCACAGACCATGACAGTTGCCCAGAAGCTTTATGAAGCCGGGAAAATAACATACATGAGGACCGATTCCACGAACCTCTCCAGGCTGGCCCTTGCAAAATCGAAGGAGCTGATAATTGCAGAATACGGAGAAAAATATTCAAAGACCCGGCAGTTCAAGACCAGATCCAAAACTGCCCAGGAAGCTCATGAAGCCATTCGCCCCGCATATCCCGACGCTTTGACAATAACCGGCAGCCAGAATGAAAAAAAACTTTATGAGCTTATCTGGAAAAGGACCATCGCATCGCAGATGTCCGATGCCGAAGTTGAACGTACCACCATACTTATCGGAATGAACAATTCACCTGTTACTTTTACTGCCACAGGCGAGGTGATAAAATTCGACGGATTCCTGAAAGTCTATTCTGAATCAACTGATACTGAAAACGGGGATGATGAAAAACACATATTGCCCAGAGTGGAGAAAGGGATGAATCTTCTGTATGACACTATCACCGCCAGCCAGAAATTTACCACTCCCCTGCCCAGGTATACCGAAGCCAGCCTCGTAAAAAAGCTCGAGGAGCTGGGGATCGGGCGCCCTTCCACCTATGCACCTACAATCTCAACTATTCAGAACAGGGGATATGTCATACGCGGAGACCGGCCGGGAGAAAAGCGCCAGTTGAAGATACTCACACTTTCCGGAGGCCGGCTCACATCATCAAACCGTACGGAGGCCGCAGGCAAAGAGAAATCAAAACTGTTTCCCCAGGACATAGGGATGATAGTCAATGATTTTCTTGTTGAAAATTTCCCCGACATTGTCGATTACAATTTTACCGCCGGAATCGAGGAACAGTTTGACAAAATTGCCGAAGGCAGGCTGAAATGGACCGGAATGCTTGACAGGTTCTATCCTGTGTTCCACAAGAAGGTGACCGACACGCTGGAAAAAAAGGATCGTCAAAAAGGTATCCGGCTCCTTGGCAATCACCCTGAAACGGGTGAGAAGGTATCGGTGAAGATGGGCAGATTCGGACCCGTTGCCCAGATCGGCGATGCCGACACTGGTGAAAAACCCAGGTTCGCGGGCCTTATGAAGAACCAGCTTCTTGAGACGATAACCCTGGAGGAGGCTGTCAATCTTTTCCGGCTTCCCAGGTCGCTGGGCTCCCTCGAAGGTGATGAAATGATCGCCGGTACCGGCAGGTTCGGCCCATTTATCCGTTACAGGAACAAATTCTACTCCCTGAAGAAAGGGGTTGATGACCCATATTCAGTTACTCTCGAAAGAGGTGCAGAAATTATCAGGGAGAAGAACGAAAGTGACAGCAAAAAGGTTCTGAAGGACTTCGGGGATGTGCTTTTGCTGAATGGCAGATATGGACCCTATCTCTCCCGCGACAGGAAGAATTACCGGTTGCCCAGGGGCAATGATCCTGAAAAAATGACCAGGGAGGATTGTATCAGGATAATAGAGGAAAGTGAAAAGAAACAAAAAAGTACCTGAAACAGATGCTGGACCTTAATGACTACTTCGATCCCGTAAGCATTGACAGGCCCGAATTTGAGAACATGGTTCCCAATGCAGGCTTTCCGCATAACATTACCATCCATACCGAAAACAACCGGATCAGCCCCGGGGGCGGATTCAAGGTTGCCCTTTTCGGGGTACCCGATGGACGGAATTCGCCAAACCACGGCTCAGGCAAAGCTCCTGATGCCATAAGGGGGCAGCTTTACAACCTGGCCAAAATTCCGGGGAAAATAAGGATCGCCGACCTTGGGAACATGAAACAGGGGATGACCTTCAATGACACCCTTGCAGGTCTCACCGATATTCTCACTTTTCTTTTCCGCGAGAATATATTTCCCGTCATAACCGGTGGCAGCAGCGCCCTGGTCCCGGCCATTGACAGGTCAATGTCGCTGCTGAAGATGAAGTACACAATGATCGCCGTGGATCCAAGAATCGATTTCTCGGGCAAAACGGGAGTATGCGATTCATCCGGTTACCTTAATGAAATTACCCGGGGCCACAACAGGGCAATGGAACATTTCATCAATATTGGGTACCAGACCTATCTTAATGATCAACAGGTTCTGAATCGCTTCACCAGGAATAACTCCGAGCTTGTAAGGATTGGAGATGTGCGTCAGGCGATCTATCTTACCGAACCTCTTTTCAGGGACTCTGAAGTGGCGTTGTTTGACATTTCCTCGGTTAGGCAGTCAGACGCCCCGGGAACCGCAATTCCTTCACCCAATGGCTTCTACGGTGAAGAGATATGCCTGCTTGCCAGATATGCGGGTATTTCTGACAGGCTGAAAGTTTTCGGCCTCTTTGACGTAAACCCGGAATTTGACGTAAGATGCCAGACCACCGGCCTGGCTGCACAGATACTATGGTTCTTCCTCGAAGGATTTTCGCAGAAGCAGTATGAGACTCCGGTCCTTAGTGACAATAACTCAGGCCGCTTTATAAAATATCATGTAAGGGTAAAAGGCCTGGAAGAAGATCTTATATTCGTAAAAAGCAGTTTCACCGAACGATGGTGGATTGAACTGTCCGACATAAGTTCCGGTAAAACCTACATAGCCTGCTCCCATGAAGATTACCTGAAAGCCAACAAGAACGAGCTGCCTGACAGGTGGGTAAAAGCAGTCGAGCGAATTAAATCCTGAATCATAAAATTTATCCTTTTTTTCAGCGTTGTTTTTTCAGCAAAGAATATCACCGGGCAATGATATTCAAGTTGAAACAGAATGCAATTAGTTTATAACTATATGAGGCCAGATTTTGTTGCATATTAGAATTTTATTTACTTTACGGGTTCAATAAATGGGCTTATCTCATTCTTTTGCATATTGAAAAAACTATATTTCATATTTTTGATTTTAGTACTTTTTCAGGCATCCGGATTATCCCAGCAGGATGCCCTGACCAGCAATTACATGTTCAATACCCTGACCTACAATCCGGGATTTGCCGGCATTTCGGGCATGGTATGTGCAACTGCCGTCAACAGGCAGCAATGGGTTGGATTTGAGGGGGCTCCTGCAACCACCATTTTCAATGTCAGTGCACCCATAGCTCCGTTCAGGATCAATAGCGGGGCAGGATTGATGGTCAGGAGTGACAGGATCGGATTTGAAAGAGATATAAGTCTTACACTCAGCTACTCATATCACATGGAGCTCGGGCAGGGAACACTGGGGATAGGGGTTAATGCCGGAATGTTCAACATGACCCTTGACCCAACCTGGAGAATCCCCGAAAGTGATATTTTCACTCCTCCCTCGGGCGATCCCCTGATCCCCGAGAGCAAGGAAAGCAGCCTGGCTTTCGATGCAGGGCTTGGCCTTTACTACAAAGCCGAAAAGTACTATGCGGGATTATCCGTTACCCATATAAACCAACCCAACATCAGGTTTTCCAAAGGAGTTACATTCCTGAGCAGGCATTATTATCTTACGGCGGGTTACATTCTCCAGTTGCCCAGTCCGTCCCTGGAACTGCTGCCTTCATTCTATTCAATGACAGACGGAAAAGTTCTTCAATTTTCAGCAACTTCCATAATAAGATACAATAAAAAGATATGGGGCGGCGTTTCTTACAGACCCGGAGATGCGATTGCAGCAATACTGGGAATAGAATTGTATAATGGAATAAGAATCGGATATGCGTATGATTTCCCCATTACAGACATTATCAGGAATACAAGCGGATCTCATGAATTCATGGTCAGTTATTGTTTCGACATCAGTTTGGGCAAGAGTCCGATGCGATATAAAAGTATCAGGTTTTTATAATAAATTTTTGAAATAAACGTACTTGCAATAATAATCCTACACCAATATGAAAAAGGTAATTTTTTCAGCTCTGATTACAATAGTTGTGTTAAGTGGCTGCGGCTCATCAAATACCGGGGAGCTGACGGGCATTGCAGGGAGGAAGAACTTTTTTGAGCCAGAACCTTTCGAGATGGCATTTATTCCTGCCGGGAGCTTCGAGATGGGACCCAGCGACCAGGATGCTGTCTTCGCTGCGAACACAATCTCAAAAACCGTTACTGTCGATGCATTCTGGATGGATCAGACTGAAATAACCAACAATAAATACCGTCAGTTTGTATACTATGTCCGCGATTCCATTCTCCGTACAAATCTGGGCAATGCCGGGGTGCCAGACAGGGATTACTTCATGGTGGACAGGGAAGGCAATGTAATGGAACCAAACGTGATCAACTGGAATGAAAGGATTGATCCGCGGGAAGAGACTACGGCAGCAGTTCTCGAGGAGATGTACTATCCTCCGGAGGAAAGGTTCAACAGCAAAAAGCAGATTGATATCAGAAAACTGAACTACTCATACTTCTGGGTCGATTACCAGCAGGCTGCAAAAGCAAGGTACGTCCACGACTATACAAACAATACCGGAAAATATGAGGGCTCCGTTACCAACCCTGATGGCTCCAGGACCGAGGTGAAGGACCGTTCTTCCTTCATCAAGCGCAATGTAATAAACATATATCCCGATACCCTTTGCTGGATAAGGGATTTTACATACTCATTCAATGACCCCCAGGCTGATCTCTATTTCTGGCATCCTTCATTTGATGACTATCCCGTGGTTGGTGTATCATGGGTCCAGGCAACAGCTTTCAGCAGATGGAGAACTGATTACATGAACACGGCTCTCCGGAAGAAAGGCATTGCCGACGTACAGGCTTACAGGCTTCCGCTTGAAACGGAGTGGGAATATGCTGCCAGGGGAGGCCTCGATCTTTCAATGTATCCTTGGGGCGGGCCCTACACCCGGAATTACCAGGGATGCTTCCTTGCCAACTTCAAGCCCTTGCGCGGGAATTATATCGACGACGGAACTGTATATACTTCCAAGGTCGGTTCCTATGAACCAAATGAATACGGACTGTTTGATATGTCGGGCAATGTTGCCGAATGGACCTGCTGTGCATATCATCCTTCAGCCTATATCTTCCAGCACGATCTTAATCCAAACTATGAATACAATGCAACCCCTCAGGATCCGCCGGTTATGAAGCGAAAGGTAATAAGAGGGGGCTCATGGAAGGATATAGCATATTTTCTACAGACAAGCACCCGTGATTATGAATACCAGGATTCAACAAAATCATATATAGGCTTTCGTAACGTCAGATCCTATATCGGGGTGAATCATTAGAAAAATAATTAAAAGCATAAAACAGCAATAAATAAAATCTTAAAACATAAGGTAATGAGCCTAGCAGAATTAGTACAAAGCAGCGGATGGAAGAATTTCATGGCCAAGCTTTACGGTTTAGGTGCTTCTATCGTAATCATCGGAGCTCTTTTCAAAATACAGCACTGGCCAATGGCAGGCCTGATGCTTACCGTAGGCCTTTGCACGGAATCAATAATATTCTTCTTTTCAGCGTTTGAACCGCTTCATGAAGAGGTTGACTGGACGCTGGTATATCCCGAACTGGCCGGTATTCCTGAGGAAGAACCGGGTGCATTGGGCGCCCGGGATGCAAAATTTCAGGGCGGATATGCCGGCGGCGGCGGATATGCAGGGGGCGGATATGCAGGGGGCGGCGGTGCTGCCGGAGGCGGATATGCCGGGGGTGGTTTCGGCGGCGGCGGTTTTGGCGGCGGCGGCGGATCAATTGCACTTTCAAAATTCGACGAGATGCTGGAAAAAGCCGACATTACACCTGATCTGTTCCAGAAGCTCGGCGTCGGAATGCAAAAGCTCAGCGAGGCAACGTCAAACATAAATGCAATGGGCGATATTTCAGCTGCCTCTGCAAAATACATGAACACCATCCATGCTGCCAACGAATCATTGAACAGATTGTCGGATACCTACCAGGCAGCTTCCAAAACAATAAATGACACCCAGCTTGTCTATGGGAAAATGGCTGAAACGGTTTCATTTATCGATTCCGGAGGAAAAAACTATCACCAGCAACTGGAATCACTTAACAAGAATCTGTCGGCACTGAACGCGGTCTACGAACTCCAGCGCAAGGGAGCCGATGAACATATAAGGGAATCTGAACGGCTTCAGAAGGGCATCCAGGGATTGATTAAAGATCTTAATGATTCCGCCGGAGATGCAAGCAGATACCGCGAGCAAATTGCAAAATTAAATGACAACCTGACAGCACTCAACAACGTTTACGGGAACATGCTTGCTGCCATGAACGTCAAATAATTACACTTGAAGTAAATAATAAAACCACCTGAAAAATGGCTCACGAGAGGCTGTCTCCACGGCAAAAAATGATCGGTATGATGTATCTGATTCTTACCGCCATGCTTGCACTTAACGTGTCAAAGGAAGCCGTTGAAGCTTTTAAAAAAGTAGACAAGAGCCTTACCACGACTCTTGCAAACTACGTCATCAAGAATAACAGGATATACAGTGAGTTTGACAGGGCCGCTGCTGAAAACCCCACCAAGGCGGGCAAGTTCAAGACAACGGCTTATGAAGTGAAAACCCGCGCTGACGAGTTATACAACTATATCCAGGATCTCAAGATTGAAATCATAACCAAGGCTGAGGGCCCCGAAACTCCGGCAGTTAAGGGAAATGAGGTATTTATTGAGGAAGTGAAGAAAATAGATGAAAACAATATTCCCTCTGAAGTACTCATCGGAGCAAGTGAAGGTGGCAAGGCAAATATTCTTAAGGCACTCATAAATGATTACCGCGAATTTCTCATAGGCACTCTCGATGACAAGAATCCCACGGCAGAAGATGCACTGCGCAAAAGCCTGAATACCGACGACGGACGTGATCCCGACGGACAACCTGCAAGGTGGGAAAACCTGACCTTCCAGACCCTGCCGCTCGTTGCAGCGATCACCATCCTTTCCAAGATGCAGGTCGACGTAAGAAACGCTGAAACGGAAATACTGAACCATCTGTATTCACAGATCGATGCTGCCGCATTCAAATTCAACAAGCTGGTTCCGATTGTCATCCCCAACTCCAACTATGTCACTCTCGGGAGCGATTATGAAGCAACCGTATTCATATCAGCTGCTGATACAACCCAATCGCCCAATATCACGGTCAACGGGGCCGTACTCCCCCTTGACGACGCCGGAAGGGGCATTTACAAGGTCAGGGCAAGCTCCACAGGTGCAAAAACCTGGGGAGGCATAATATCACTCAAGGCTCCCGACGGATCAACAAAGACATTCGACTTCAAGTCATCATATACTGTCGGGGAACCCAATGTGGTTGTATCGCCCACGGCAATGAACGTGATGTATTACGGTATAGACAATCCAATTGATGTATCTGTTCCGGGTGTCAGCCCTAACAATATCAAAATAAAGGTGGTAAACGGATCCTTCACCACAGCCAGGGTGAAAAACCCAAAAGGGGTTTACTTCAGGGGCAACTGGGCAGTCAAGCCCGCTGCCATTGGTCAGCCCGTACAGGTAATCGTATCGGCTGAAGCAGGAGGAAAACCCACAACGTATCCTCCTATTGAATTCAGGGTTAAGCCAATTCCTCCGCCAATAGCGGTTTTTGCCGGCAAGAATACCGGAACGGTGCCAAAAAATACGGCAGCTGCACAAACGGGCGTTTTCGCCACTCAGCCTGACTTTGATTTTGACCTCGTTTATAAAGTAACAGGCTTCACGGTACTTTATACCGACAACAGGGGTGACTTTGAGGAAAAAAGCAACGGCAACCTGCTTACAAATGACCAGAAAGCACTCATAAACAGACTAACCAGGGGAAAGAATTTATTCATAAAAGACATTAAGGCCCTCGGACCGGATGGAAGGACTCTTGACCTTAATCCGATAATATTAAAGATTGACTAGCTAATAAATTGTAAAACAATGAATAAGAAAATCTTTTTTGGAATCATCGCTTTTGTAATATGCGGGTTGGCAAATGCCCAGTCGTTTGGCGATATTTACCAGAAATCAATAGTTGACAACAAGAAGATTAACTATCCATATCTCAGGGAAGCCGATGTAATATGGTCGAAAAAGATCTGGCGCCTTATTGACCTCAGGGAAAAAATAAATCAGCCCCTGTATTTTCCGACAAAAATAACACAGGACGGAAGAAAAAGCCTCATTGCCATCCTTCTGGAAGAAATAGAGAACGGACGGCTCAAAGCTTTTTCCGCCATGGATTCAAACATCCCTACCACCTACGACGAGATAGAAACCAATATGGGCGCAACCACTAAGGTCCAGTCGATCCAGATAAATGCCGAGGGAGCAACGAAAGACACCACCATCACCGAAGATGCGAAACCTGAAGAGGTAAAACAACTTCTGGTTTATGAGGAATGGTATTTCGACAAGAAGCTGTCAAAACTCGACGTAAGGATCATAGGTATCATGCCTTACTGGATGGGTTATGATCAGGAAATGGGGCGAGCACTCAGAAAACCCCTGTTCTGGATAAAATATGATGATATCAGGGATGTACTGGCAAAACACGAAGCTTTTATCGCAAACAACGACGCCCAAAGAATATCATTCGACGATCTTTTTATGCAGAGGAGATTCGGCAGTGTGATATTCGGGGAATCGAACGTCTTTGACGACAGGCAGATAAATGACTATACCGTAGGCAAATACACACTGTTTGAAGCTGAAAGGATCAAAACAGAGCTCTTCAATTTCGAACACGACCTGTGGGAGTTCTGACCACGAGGATATTACTGGAACTTATCGCCTGATGCTTTCCTTACGTCCTCAAGGTAGTTCTTGATGTTCTGTTCTTCATCTTTCCTTACGATAAGAAGGACATCGTCCGAATCGACCACAATAAAATCATGGAGGCCCTGAATGACTGCAACCTTACCATGTGATATGTTGAAAATATTACTCCGGGTGTCATAGGTGAATACCTCACCCCTTACTATGGAGTTGCCTTTGGTGTCAATCTTCGAATGCTTGTACAGCGAGCTCCAGGTCCCAAGATCGGACCATCCCATATCAGTACAGATAACATAAACGTTGTCGGCCTTTTCCATTATTCCGTAATCTATCGAGATACTCTTGCATCCGATATACGTTTTCCCGATGAATTTCTTTTCCGCCTCCGTGCCATACAGATCCCTGCCCTCGTTAAAGGCTGAAAACATGTCGGGAAGATGCTTTTCAAACGCTGCAAGAATTGATTTCATGTTCCAGATAAATATTCCTGAATTCCAGTAAAAGTCGCCGCTCTGGATGAAAACCCTGGCCAGTTCAATATCAGGTTTCTCGGTAAAGGTCTTTACCATAAGGAGGTTTTCATAATCCCTGACCGGTTTTTTCCGGTCGGCCTGAATATATCCGTACCCGGTTTCAGGGCGATCCGGTTTTATTCCCAGGGTAAGCAATGCATCATTCTTTGAGGCAAAGTCATAGCCCTTTTTTATAACTTCACAAAACTCATCTTCCTTTACAATCAGATGATCTGCAGGGGTAACAACAATCACGGCTTCAGGATTTTCCTGCATTATCCTGAATGTTCCGTATGCCAGGCACGGGGCCGTGTTTCTTCTGAAAGGCTCGGCAAGGATATTTGCCGGAGGTATGTCAAGCTGTTCGGCAACCAGGTCATGGTGGTCGCTGCCGGTTACAACGAAAATATTTTCCTTCCTGCAGAAAGCACTGAATCGCCTGAATGTCTGTTGCAGCAGGGTTTCTCCGGATCCGAGAATATCAAGAAACTGCTTGGGTTTGCTTTGACGGCTTAGCGGCCAGAACCGGCTTCCAACACCACCGGCCATTATGATCACGTACCTGTTGTCCATGAAAAACTTATTATCTTGATAATGTTCCGCAAATATATATATTTTGCCTAATTCCCATTTAAACATCCATAGAGGAAATACCATAAATATTTGTAATTTTGGATGCTTACAGAATCGGAAAATGTTAAGGTTTCTTACCCGGCTTGGCAGTTATTTTCTTCTCCTGAAAAAGGTCTTCTCAAAACCTGAAAAACCTGCTGTCTACTATAAGCAGACAATGCATGAACTTGTTTCACTGGGAGTGAACTCAATAGGTATTGTAACTATTATTTCATTCTTCATGGGTGCGGTAATTACCCTTCAGACAGCCTACAATACCGAAAATCCGATCTATCCCACCTACCTGATAGGACTTGGCTGCAGGGACTCAATATTGCTCGAATTTTCGTCGACAATCGTTGCGCTGATCCTTGCTGGCAAGGTTGGTTCAAACATTGCATCAGAGATTGGCACCATGAGGGTTACCGAACAGATAGACGCACTCGAGATTATGGGTGTCAACTCAGCGTCTTACCTGATCCTTCCCAAAATAGTTGCTGCACTTGCCTTCAATCCCTTCCTGACACTGATCAGCATAAACGTGGGCATCCTGGGAGGATGGATGGCCGGCACAATGTCGGGCGTGATCACCTCTGAGGATTTTATCTACGGAATCCAATATGCATTTATTCCCTACTATATAACCTATGCCCTGATAAAAACACTTTTCTTCGCATTTATTATAACAAGTGTTTCCGGTTTTCAGGGTTATTATGTTGAAGGAGGATCGCTTGAGGTCGGTCGTGCAAGTACCAAAGCGGTTGTTTTCAGCAGCGTACTCGTCCTGCTGTTTAATGTAATTCTCACGCAACTCCTGCTGTCATGATTAGGGTAAACAACCTGACTAAATCATTTAATGGGAAAACTGTACTGACTGACATTTCCGTCACTTTCGAACCCGGCCGGACAAACCTGATAATTGGAAGAAGCGGCTCCGGCAAAACCGTCCTGCTTAAGTCGATCGTCGGGCTCAATGAGATCGACAGCGGTGAGATATGGTACAATGATATACTTTTCAATAAACTTGATTTTGAAGGAAAGAAGGAGATAAGAAAGGAAATCGGAATGCTTTTCCAGGGAAGCGCCCTGTTCGATTCCCTTACCGTAGAACAGAATGTCCGCTTCCCCCTGGACATGTTCACAGAAAAGAGTCCGGAAGAGAAAAATGAACGTGTAAATTTCTGCCTCAAAAGAGTTAACATAATCAATGCCAACACACTCTTTCCTTCAGAACTATCAGGAGGGATGAAAAAAAGAGTAGCAATTGCCAGGGCCATCTCACTCAATCCCAGGTTCCTTTTCTGTGATGAGCCGAATTCGGGACTGGATCCGCTTACTGCGATCCTGATCGATGAACTGATAAAAGAAATTACGGAAGAGTATTCAATGACCACAATTGTAAATACTCATGACATGAATTCAGTTATGGAAATCGGCGAAAAAGTAGTATTTATAAGTGATGGTATAAAATGCTGGGAGGGCAATAAGCATGAAATACTCAACTCCGATTGCAAAACACTGAATGATTTTGTTTTTGCAAATGCCCTTGCAAAAAAGCTCAAACACGAATCAGATTAGGAACCGTGCTTCTTTTTATCATCAATCTCTTCATACTCAACATATTCTCCTGTCTTCTTCGAAACTCCCCTTGCCCTGCTGCCAGAGCCGGAATATCCGGCACGATCTTTCTCCTCAGGTTCCCGGTAATTGAGAAACCTGACAAAGGACTTCAACAGCAGATAAATAATTATGGCAATTAAAATAAAACGGATCAATAAAATCATCTCTTAAAATTAACTCTCAGTTACAATTTATTTTTATCCCTGCTTCTCATCCGGCTGTTGCCAAAAACCAGATTGAAGCCTGCCCTTGCATTAAGCGTGTTCCATTGGTCGGGAAACGGAAAGGAACTGTCCCCGAAATCTACCCTGCTCCAGTTCAGGGGTATCCTGTCGACCATGAAATAAAACTGTGCATACAGTCCGCGAATTGCCAGGCCCAGACCCAGATTGTCATAGCTCCTGTTACAGGCTGAATAGGCAAGTGTTGCGGAAAAAAAACTTCCAAGGTTCAGGTTGCCTGAAAGGGTAAAAGACTCCCTCACCCGCTTATCTGTCAGTCGGCTGTATGAAAGCAGTCCAAACGACAGGTAATCATTTAAAACATATTTGCCCGCAAGGGTTAATCCTGCAGGAAGCATGGTGAAGAACGGATCAGGAGATGCAATGATCCTGAGCGAACTCCTGACCGAATCGATCATTGCTCCACTAATTTCTCCGAATGAGGCTGTTCCGCCATAAACCTCCTCCATGTTCAGGCCGCTGAATTCAATCTGTTCTTCAGTTTCCAGGCGTGTCAGATCCGACTTCCATTTGATATATCCAAGATCGGTGACAGCCATGGAGGCATAAATTTTTTCCGTCACCCTGAATTCCGCCCCTGCATCCAGACCGAATCCGATGTTCCTGAACGAGGTCAGGTACCCGGCATAGTCGCGCCCCCCGCTGAAACGGCCGTCATCAAACTCCACACGATCCACACCTGTGCCGCCGCCCGTCACAGGATAGAATCTGAGTGGTGCACTGAAGTTAAAAGCCATATCGGTATTGAAGGTATGCGAGTTGTCATCCACAACATTGATATTCAACATATTGTTGTCGAACTCTGCGGCTGCAATTCCAATGAGGAGTTTTCCCCTTGCACCTAATCTCAACCTGTCTGAAAAAGCTCTCGAAAACCCTGCCCCCACTTCGCGGTAGTATTTCACTCCTGCATCAAGGCCGGAAAGATCGACCGTGGTTCCGTAAAATTTATCGTTTCCCCTGAGAGCCAGTTCAAAAAAATCTCCGGGAACAACTATTCTGGTCATAAAATGATCGATAATATCAAAGGATATATAAAGGTTGTCCTTAACCGTAAATCCGGCGCCAAAAAGCTGGAAGGATGTCCGGACATCAAAATAATTGAATTTTCTTATTCTGGTCATGAACCTGCCGAGATCGTAATCAGAACTGATAAAAGGAATTGTTGATTCGGATACTTTCTGCCCCCGGGTAAAGATATCAGAAAAGTTAAATACGCTGTTTGAAATATTGATATTGACCCCCGTAATTGCAGGAAGGCCGGCATAAATCCTGCATGACGGCCTCAGGGCAGGGTTCACAAGATGATTCTGGGGAAGGTCCATAAAATACAAAACCTGGCTGTTCTGGGCGCTCAAGGCAGCTGCAGAAAACAACAGGAATGAGACGGGGATTGATTTGATCCAGGCTGCGAAAGAATTCATCTGCTTTCTGTTTCAAGTTTATAATTATATAAAAATCTGTCCGTTCCTCCCACGATCAGATTCCACTCATTCCCGGAAGAAAGCCTGTTTATTGAAAACATTGAAGCTCCCCTCAGGGGAAAACCCTTCATTATCTCTCCTTTTTTATCAATCAGGTAAATAAGCTTCCTGCCGGCATCAAATACACCGATCTTTCTGTCAGATGCGGAGAAGATGAAATTGATCGGCCCACCGAGGTTATCAGTGGCAAAATCCTTGCTGAACAATTCTGAACGGTCATGGTCGTAAAGATACAATTTACCCTTTTCAATGAAAACATATTCGCCAAAGCCATCGCCGTCGATATCAAAATAATCGAATGAGTGGTCGGAAGCAAAGGGCCGGAGGCTGAATTTTCTGACCTCTCCGTCGAAATATATGTGCTGGACCTCCCCCTGCGGGGAAGAACACACAAGCGACGGTCGTGAGCCCGGAGAAAGCCGGAGGGTTGAGCCCGCGGCTTTCGTTACCGCATCCTTGAGCCTCAGCCTGATATTTCCTGAACGATCGAGGAAGTACAATGAGGCTTCATCGGCAATTACTATAAAATCCTTTCCTGAAACCCTGTAAAAACCGGCTTCCGAAGTTACCTGCCCTGATGTACGGAAAGGTTTCCATCCCTTAACGGCACTCCCGCTTTTGTCATACGAATAAATCATCTTATCCTCTCCGGCAATAATCAGCCTGTAGGTGTTGTTATTATCGTAATCGAAGAGGGCCAGTGAATTGGTTGCAGGTGACCTGAGTTTAACCGGGTATCTTTCAACATAGTTACCGTTCCTGTCGAGGACATGGAGATTGTTGCGGCCAGAGAACAGGAGCTGGAACTTCCCGTTCCTGTAATAATCTATCATGTAAACCGTACTTATTATCCTCTCTTCAAGGGGCACTTTCCAGAGAACCCGGCCAGTTGCATTTATCAGGTAGGCGTTATTATTCATATCCTGTATGAATATTTCCCTTGCGCCGGTGATATGATTTCTGAAGAAGAAGGGCTTAATGCTGGCTGTAGTGTCAAGAAGGGTCTCCCATTCCGTTGTGGATTCTTCCATCACCTGATCGCGGTAACTGACCGAAAGGTTATTGTAGATCATATCATTGATGGAAGCCAGCTGAAATCCGACAGACTGCAGCTTGTTGAAGGCAGTCCTGTTTTTGCGTATTCCATCCATAATCCCTGAAGAAAGATACTCCGCCAGGTAATCAATAATCCTCGGGGGATTGCAATAGAAGAAATAACCCGACCTGGAAGGAAGAAGCTTTTCAAACTCACGGTAAAACACATCGTTTGCAAGTGTTTTATTGAGAATATTGTCATATAAAAAGCGCGACAATGTAATTTCAGAGCTTCCGATAATCATGTAATTATCATAAAACGTAAAATATGAATCTGAAAAAGATGGTGCAAGGCCGGGAACAAGCTGTGTGACCAGTCCGGTCCTGCCTGTAAAGTAAACCGGAATTTTCACCTGGTCGTCAGGTTGAAAATATTTTGTTTCTTTCTTAATATCCACATGTTCCCTGATGATCTGTTCACATTGAACGGGATTCTTCAATTCGACAACAATAACGGAATTATCCTTCACCGGCACTGTTTTTATGTCGATATAAGCCCTTGTGATCTCTTCTCCAAGGTAAGGCCTGAGTTTATCTGCAAGCAGGCTGCTGGCTGAACCCGGAATTCTGACCCCGGGTACTTCCCCCGGCATTATCATTGACTCGAACAGTGAGGTTCCCGAAGGAAGGATCCTGTAATTCTTCAGATTACGGGGAAGGATGTTCCTGTACCGGAACAGGTATTCGCCGGGATCCGAACTTTCAATATATCCGCTTAAAGTAAATCCTTCATCACTAATGAACAAATCACCTCCGCCGCTATTGCCAAGTTTGATGAACTTATCGGCAAGCAGGCGCGCACCGGGATTAAAAAGCGGTTTTATCACATCGGCAAGATTACTGAAAACCACAAAAAGCTTGTCTTCCTTCTTCCCGGTAGCAAGCAGCACCCTTGAAAACCCGGGAGCATCCCTTATATCCGAATGAGGCTGGGACTGGGCGTTCATAACAAGGCTTTCCGATGTACTGCAAATCAGTAAACCCGATGAGATACTCATGAAGACGGTATCCCTGGTGCCGGCAAGAACATAGGGAACCCTGAGAAGCCGTCTGGCGCCGGATTTTTCTTCAGGGATATTCCTTATGCCGAAGGATGCGAGCGTCTCCCTCAGCTGTCTTAAGCCCGCATCAGGGGAGATGGTCATGGATATGAACGGAACCGGCAATTTCTGACCCGCCGGATGGAAAGAAACAAGTGTTTTACCCTCAAGGTTCAGTTTCTTGAACCCGGGTTTATTCAATTGATCAGCAATATATTTCAGTTTCGCGTCAAAATTCCTGAATTCATCTGTTTTCCCGATTTCCGAAAAAATCCCTTTGCCAGTGGTCAGTGAATTAAAGAAGCTCTGTACGTCGGCAGTTTCAATGACAAAACATGCATCGGAAGCAATTGCCTTGTAAGGATCGGTTAAAAGACCCTGCCGGCCCTTATGAAGAAAATAACCAAGCAATGCAAGGCCCGCAAGAAGAATAACCAGTAAGATGATCGCTGTTCGTTTTCTCACTTCTTTCTTTCTTTTACAAAATTCACATGTTGCCTTTTTTCATGAAGCATTTATAAAATACTGTATTGCATGTGATACAATTTGGCACGTTATTTGACGATGATAAAGTACACAGGCAATCTCCAAAATATACTTGATTCTTCAAGGACAGCCAGGTTACGAACCTGGCTTTTATTTATGTCAGAACGGCTTGTACCCGATTATTTCCCTCACCTCTCTTATCGTTCCTGAAGCACTTATCCTCGCCTTTTCGGCTCCCTCCCTTACAACCTTCGCAAGATATCTGTTGTCAGACAGGATATCGTTGATTCTTTTCCGGATCGGATCAGTAACGTTAATAATGTCTTCGGCAAGCTGCTTCTTAAGATCACCATAGCGTATCTCGCATGCAGCATGTTTTTCTGTGAAATATTTAACAGTGGAAGGATCTGAAACAACCTTCATTATTGCAAACAGGTTCTTTACCGGTTCCGACGGTTCCTGATTCATAGCTGCCGGCCCGGTGTCAGTAACTGCCCTCATGACCTTCTTTCTGATTTCCTGCGGTGAATCGGACAGGAAGATGCCATTGCCTTCGCTTTTCCCCATTTTACCCGTCCCGTCGAGGCCGGGAATTTTGATCAGCTTCCTGCCGAAATTATAGGCATCGGGTTCAGGGAAATAATCAACCCCGTAAATCATGTTGAATCGCCTTGCAAATTTCCTTGTCATTTCAAGATGCTGTTCCTGATCCTTGCCGACAGGCACCTTGTTCGCCTTGTGAATGATTATGTCAGCGGCCATAAGCACCGGATAGGTTAGCAGGCCGGCATTGATGTTATCGGGATATTTCCTGATCTTTTCCTTGAATGATGTGGTCCGCTCCAGTTCCCCCACATAGGCATTCATGTTCAGAAGAAGGTACAGTTCAGTCACCTCGGGAACGTCGCTCTGGATGAACACTGTCGCAATCTCAGGATCGATCCCGCAGGCAAGGTATTCTGCCAGGATCTGCCTGATGTTGCCATGAAGGTCGCCGGGTTTGGGATGAGTTGTCAGGGCGTGATAATCAGCGATAAAGAAAAAGCAATTATTCTCCCTCTGCATTTTTAAAAAATTCTTCACCGCCCCGAAATAATTACCAAGATGAAGATTACCCGTCGATCTGATTCCGCTGACAACCGTTTCCATTATCTGTAAAAATTATCTGTCCTGCAAAATTAACTTTTTTTCCCGATTCATTCCGGTGATCAGCCCTTATAAGGGACAACAATGCCGTTGAGGTGCATTTAAGCCGTGCCCGGCCTTTAAAAGGATGAGAATTTTCCGGAAAATAGTACCTTTGACTGATCAAAACAAAATGTGCTGTGGAATCGACACGACAGAAAAAAGTATCCCGCCTCATCCAAAAGGAGATGGCAGGGATCTTTCTCAGAAAGGGAAATGAATGGGCACACGGGAAGATGATTTCAATCACGAAGGTAAGGGTGAGCCCCGACCTGTCGTCCGCGAAAATCTATATCAGCATTTTCCCCTCCTCAGATCAGGGCACCGTTCTTGAAAGCATACATGATCATTCATCCAGGATCAGATTTGAAATAGGCCAGAAGGTCAGAAGGCAGCTGCGGATAGTTCCGGAGATCGCTTTTTTCATCGACGACAGCCTCGATTATATCGACAATATCGACAGGCTTCTGAAATCCTGAGCAATGCAGTACGATCCGATAAAAAGGACCCTGGGCCGTATTTTCAACCGCCCTCCCCTGCTGAGGAGGCTGTTTTATTTCATCCTCGGCCTGCTGCTTCTCAGGACATGGCACGTAAAGCACAGGCTCAGGAAGATATCAGGGTTCCTTCCGGAAAATGCATCAGTACTTGATGCCGGATGCGGTTTCGGACAATACACCTGGAAAATGGGACGGATAAACAGGAACTGGGTCATCAGGGGCGTTGACATCGACGGCGGGCATATTGAACAATGCAAAGCATTCTTTGCTTCCTCTCCCCTGAGGCAACGGACTTCATTCGACCGGCTCGACCTTACCCTGCTTGCTGATAATGAAACATTTGATCTTGTTCTTGCAGTCGATGTAATGGAACATATAAGTGACGATGAAAAGGTGTTGAGGAATTTTTACAATGCCCTGAAAAACAACGGCTTCATCATGATCTCAACTCCCTCCGACAAAGGAGGGTCAGATGTTCATCACGAGAACGACAAGTCGTTTATCGACGAGCACGTCAGAAACGGCTACGGGGCAGGCGAATTGAAGGAAAAACTGGCAGCCGCAGGATTTCGGAATATATCCGCAGCCTATACTTACGGGAAACCCGGCCATGTCTCCTGGCTGCTTTCGATGAAGTATCCGGTGAAACTTCTGAACATTTCCAGGTTGTTTCTGGCGCTACTTCCTGCTTATTATTTAGCAGTGTACCCCGCAGCTTCCATCCTGAACACTTTTGATATCTGCATGACACACAAATCCGGCACAGGGCTCCTGGTAACGGCAAACAAGTAAGTAGTGAAACTCTCCCTCTATATTGCAAAAAGATATCTTTTCGCAAAAAAATCGCGGAATGCAATAAATATTATTTCTGCTGTCTCGGTAGCCGGTGTTTCGGTAGGGACCATGGCGCTGATAATTGTGCTTTCAGTTTTCAACGGGCTGGAAATCCTCGTGCGTTCAATCTTCAATACTTCTGATCCCGATATTAAGATCACTGCAGCCGAGGGCAAAACATTCCTTCCCGATCCTGCCAGCCTGAACCTATTATCGGCCGTAGCCGGTGTGTCATGCTATTCCCTCTGCATTGAAGAGAATGCCCTGCTTCGCTACGGCGAAAGACAGTACATTGCATCCATAAAGGGAGTTGATGACAACTATATAAGGGTTACCCGCATCGACAGCTCAATGTGGGACGGACAGTTCACCCTGAAATCGGAACAGGGGCGCCCCTACGCAATACCCGGTATGGGTATCGCAAATTCGCTGGGATTAAGAATCAACTTCATCACACCCCTTGATATTTTTGTCCCGAGGAAAAGCGGAGATTCAAACCTGAATCCGGAAAATGCATTCAACAGAAGATTTATCTTCCCCTCCGGCATCTACCAGGTGGAACAGGAATTTGATTCGAGATATGTTTTTATTCCCCTGGATTTTGCAAATGAACTGCTGGAAAATGACGGAAGGGTAAGTTCAGTAGAGGTAAAATTCGGGGAAAAGGCCGATGAAGTCAAAGTACAGAAGGAAATAAGGAATATTTTCGGCAAAGGCTTTACTGTACAAAACAAGTTTGAGCAGCAGGAGATTTTTTACAAGGTAATGAAATCGGAAAGGCTGGCAATCTTCTTCATCCTCACCTTCATATTGATAATTGCATCTTTCAACATCATAGGGTCGCTGACAATGCTGATAATCGAAAAAGAGCGCGATATCGAGATCCTTAAAAGCCTGGGGGCGGATAACAACCTGATAAGGAAGATCTTTATATTTGAAGGATGGCTGATTTCCATCATTGGCGCCGTAACAGGAGTTATTGCGGGTTTTGCAATATGCTGGCTCCAGCAGACCTACGGATTTGTCAGGCTTCAGAGCGACTCACTGCTGCTCAATGCATACCCGGTAATAATGAAACTGAATGATTTCATTATTGTGCCGGCAACAGTATTGCTGATTGGATTCTGGGCCGCATGGTACCCTGTCAGGTACCTTACAAAAAAATATCTTGTCCGTAACTGAGCCGCGCGATGAAATTTCCAGGAGCAATATATCTACGGGGTCTTCTGCTGTTCATGATATTCTGTTCAGTATCATGCTCGGGCAGGAAGAGCCGGGCGGAGCACAGGAACATTATTCCGGAAAAGGACCTGATTGAGATCCTTTCGGAGATTCACATTGCCGACGGCTTGCTTTCCATACCAAGGATAAGCAACCTCTATGCCAGCACTGACTCGATGGCTGCATATATTAATGTCATCGAGAGGCACGGATACACAAAAGAAACAATGGACAGAACCATGCGGTTCTATTTCATACAAAAACCCAAAGAGCTGATCAGGATCTATGACAAGGTGCTTGGCGGACTCAGTGCGATGGAATCGAGGCTGCTTCAGTTCAATCCGTCGCTGGAGGATGCCGCCAACAACTACTGGCAGGGAAAACAGTTTTACTATTTTTCCGGAGGGCTCCCCGCAGATTCGGACAGGTTTGATCTTCCCGCATTGTACTCAAGGTTCTATACCCTAAATTTTACAATAACCGTATATCCGGATGATGAGACCCGGGGCCCGCACTTAAACATGTTCTTCGAAGCAAACGATCCGGCCGTGAAAGCAATCAAAAGGACATATTTCCCCGGAATTATTTATCCAAAGGATGGTCAGCCGCATAATTTCTCCATACCCGTTCGCTTGAAAGAAATGCCTCCGGTGAGGATAAAAGGTTGGTTTGTAGATATGGAAAATCAGAATCCGGCTGTGAAGAATCACTATTTTGTGGAAAATATCTCACTTAATCCCAGGCTTCCCGGTCAATGAAAAGGTTCTCAGCACAACTCATCTTCACCAATTGCGGACCTCCACTAAAAAGAGGTGTAATAACGACAGATGATGACGGTACAATAACAGGCGTTGAAGACACCGGAGGAGAACTGACGGAGAGGGAAGGCATCGAATTCCACAACGGCATCATCGTACCCGGTTTCATCAACTGCCATTGCCATCTCGAACTGTCGGGCCTGCTTGGCAGAATACCTTCCGGCCGGGGCCTGGGCGCCTTCATTTACGATATAATGAGCATCAGGGACAGGACAGGAAACGGCATTGCGGCTTTTAAGGCCGACACGATGCTTGCCGACGGGGGCGTGGTGCTGTGTGCCGACGTCTGCAATACGGATGCGACATTCGAGCTGAAAACGAAAAGCAAGATAAAATACATCAGCCTGCTGGAGGTTCTGGGAACAGATCGGGATAATGCCCCGGAAAGATTCTCTGAATCAGTCAGGCTGTCAGAAACTGCCCGATCCCTGGGCCTGGAACACTACGTGGTCCCCCACTCGTTCTATTCACTCTCACTTCCTTTGCTGCGAATAGTCAAATCAGCAACAGCTTCAAACAGGGTGACGTCAATACATTTCATGGAATCAGGGTCGGAAGAGGAATTCCTTGCAAACAATTCGGGTGAAATAATGGAAACATTTGAAAGATCAGGGTCGGGGATCAATATTGAAACCGTGAAGGATCATGCTTCGGCCGTGCTTGATGAAATAACCCGTTCAGGTAACCTGATACTGGTACACAACACCTTCGCCGGCCGGGATACGGTCAGAAAGCTTATGAAACGCGATAATCTTTTCTGGTGCCTCTGCCCAAGGTCCAATCTTTATATCGGGAACCATCTGCCCCAGGTGGAAATGCTGATGGAGGAAGGCTGCCGGATTGTGACAGGAACCGACAGCCTTGCTTCAAACAGCAGCCTTTCCATCCTTGAAGAATTAAAAACATTACAGGATTTCCTCCCTTCCGTTCCGCTTGAGACCCTTGTTTGCTGGGCAACACTGAACGGGGCAAAGGCATTGTGTGAAGAAGGCACTTACGGATCAATTGCTCCGGGGAAAAAACCCGGATTACTGTTTATTCAGAATGCTGACCTGGCAAACATCAGATTAACCGCAGAGAGCAGGGTGAGAAGATTGATCTGACACATATTATCAGAGCTTCTGCGGGCCGTTGCCGGATGGGCGGCCTGATCGTCATCCCGATAAATTTATTAATTTTGGCCACTTAATCCCCACCGGAAATGGCAACATTCCTTTTTGACAAGATCATATTCGGGCCGGTCAGGAGCCGGCGCCTCGGCGTTTCCCTGGGTGTTAACCTGCTTCCCTCAACAAAAAAAATCTGCAATTTCGACTGTATATACTGTGAATGCGGCTGGACATCGGACAGCAAAACCGACAGGGCATTAATGCCGTCAGTGAAGGAGGTAAGGGATGCTCTTGAAAAAAAACTGAGCTCGATGAAGGAAAAAAACCTGAAACCCGATGTCATCACCTTTGCCGGCAACGGGGAACCGACTCTCCATCCCGGGTTCACAGAGATAATTGATGATACGATTGAACTGAGGAACAGGTTCTTTCCCGAAGCAAAGATTGCAGTGCTGTCAAACTCGTCGACTATTTCAAAACCTCATATCAGGGAGGCCCTGATGAAAGTTGACCAGAACATCCTCAAGCTTGATTCAGGTCTTGACACCACCGTACAGGTGCACAATCAGCCCAGGGTAAATGTAAGGGTATCCGGTCTGATTGAGGATCTGAAGAAATTCAGGGGAAAACTGATTGTTCAGACACTGTTTCTCAGGGGTTCGCACAAGGGAAGAACCATTGATAATACAACCCCTGAAGAACTGGAGGCATGGCTGAAGGCAATCGAAATCATACGACCTTCGGAGGTGATGATCTACACAATCTCAAGGGATACGCCGCTGGAGGGATCATTGCAGAAAGTACCCGTCTCCGAGCTCAAAAAGATAGCGGAGATGGCAGAAAGGATGGATATTAAAACACAGGTTTCAGGTTGATTTTGAAAACTCCCAGGAGAATACTCATATGCCCGCTCGAATGGGGTCTTGGCCATGCAGGGCGCATGATCCCCCTGGCCCTGAAGCTCCGGCAGATGGACAATGAGATCTTCATCGGGGCAGGGCATGAGCATCTTGCCCTCTTCAGGGAAGAACTGCCCGGAGCCCGGCTGATTGAATTCAAGGGCTTCAAACCCGCATATTCGGGTATCCTGCCGCAATACCTCATCCTTTTGTTTAAACTGCCCGTACTGATATGGAATATTATATCCGAACACAATCGGCTCGGAAAGATTGTCAGGGAACACAGCATCGATATTGTAATCAGCGACAACAGGTTTGGGTTATGGCACCGGGGCATAAAAACCGTTTATATTTCACACATGCACCGTATCCCTTTCCCCGGCAGGCTGAAGATGCTTGAACCTGCCGGCATTCATCTCCACCGCTTTATCATTAAAAAATTTTCCCTTTGCTTCATACCCGATGTCCGAGGGGAGCTTAATCTCTCAGGCAGGTTATCCCACGGGCTGAAGCTTCCTTCGAACACACGTTATACAGGGATCCTGTCGCGGTTCTCCGGCCAGGCTGACTCAGGCAGAAATAAATTCCTGCAGGGAAACCGGGCAGTTCTTATCCTGTCGGGCCCGGAGCCGCAGAGGAGGATACTGAAGCAAAAAATAACTGATATATTCAGGAACGGCAACATGCACCTCACAATACTCGAAGGCAGGCCGGGAGCTTCCCGCGATGCCGCCGTATCAGGCAATATCCGTTCCTTTAGCCACCTTCCTTCCATGGAATACCGCAGGCTGCTGCTGGAAAGCGATTATATAATTGCGCGTTCGGGTTATTCAACGATCATGGAACTGGTGAGCCTTAACAGAAGCGCCCTTCTCATTCCCACTCCGGGGCAGACCGAACAGGAATATCTTGCCAGATACCTGTCAGAAAGGGGATGGTTTGCCACAGCTGACCAGAAACATCTTGGAACAGGTTTGACCATGCCCCCCTGCAGGGATCTTCCCGCAGAAGCTATAACAGCTGAAAGCATGAAGCTGCTTGATGAAGCCCTTAAAGAGCTTTTAGACCAGCAGCAGGATAATGACGCTCAGCCCGGCAAATCCGGTAAAAAACCCTGACCACACCTGCGCCGGATTGTGGGAATTGAGATGCAGCCTCGCAGACATGACCAGGCCCGCGGTCAGTATCGCTCCCACCAGATACCAGGCAAGCGGTGACACCAGTTTTACCGACAGCAGCAATACAACGGCATTCAATGCTCCGGCCGCCATGGCATGTATTGATATCTTCCACCAGAAATTGATGAGGGTAGCCAGGATTACCAGAAACGTTGAACCGAAAACAAATGACTTGAGGAACACCGGGATCTGATGCCTGAAGATGATGAATGATGTGACAGAGTACAGTACTGACATCATGATCAGGGGAACAGCCCTTTCCTCCCTGGCTTCGATCGAATAGGTGCTGATAATGTTTCTGCTCCTGAACAATGGGAAAAGGATCAAGGGTATAAATACATTATTGATAAGTACCACCATAAAAAGCACCTTTTTCAGCTCCCCAGGCATGTAGCCCAGAAGGGTTGGGGCCATGAAGATGATAACCAGGCCGTACAGGGGCATCAGCAGGGGATGGAACACGATTGAAATGAAATTCGCCAGTGCGGTTATGAGGGATGCATTCTTTCCGGGATCCATAAACGATATGCAAATATTGTTGCCTGATTCTGTCAGTTCATTCTTTCACACTCCCTAAATCTCCCTCCTTAACCGTGCCACAGGAATATTAAGCTGTTCCCTGTACTTTGCCACTGTCCTGCGGGCAATCTGGTAGCCTTTTTCCTGCAGTATCTCGGTCAGCCTTTCGTCAGTAAGCGGTCTTCTTTTCTCTTCATTCTCCACACAATCCTGCAGTATCCTTTTTATTTCCCTTGTTGATACCTCTTCGCCGCTGTCTGTCTGCAATCCCTCGGAGAAGAAATACTTCAGGGGCAGAATTCCGAAATGGGTCTGAATATATTTGCTGTTGGCAACCCGTGATACCGTAGAGATATCAAGGCCGGTCATCTCAGCAATATCTTTAAGGATCATGGGTTTAAGCTTTGTCTCATCTCCCTCCACAAAGTATTCCTGCTGGTATCCGAGGATAGCGTTCATTGTGAGCAGAAGGGTGTTCTGTCGTTGCCTTATTGCATCAATGAACCATCGGGCAGAATCAATTTTCTGCTTTACGAACATGACTGCTTCCTTCATTTCCTTTTTTTGATTCCTGTTCTTCATGTATGAATGAAGCATCTCATTATATGCCGGGCTCAGGCGCAACTCCGGAAGATTACGGGAATTAAGCTGCAGATCGAAACCATCCTCTGTAAGATCCAGGATGAAATCGGGGATTATCTGGTGTGAGGTTCTGGACAGGGAATCACTGTACATGCTTCCGGGTTTGGGATTCAGTTTCAGGATTTCCTCTATGGCATTCCTGAGTTCATCTTCGGTTATTCCGAGTTTTGCAGTGATTTTATCATAATGCCTTTTTGAGAACTCCTCAAAATACAGGTCAATTATCGTGTAAGCCAGCTTAATCGCATTCTGTGACCTGTCCTTTATGGCCAGCTGGATCAGCAGGCATTCCCTTAATGTCCTTGCTCCGACACCCGGCGGGTCAAGATCCTGGATTATCTCCAGCACCTCTTCAAGTTCTTTTTCGTTAGTGGTGATATTCTGAAGAAACGCCAGGTCATCGACGATATTCTCAGGTTCGCGCCGAAGGTAGCCATCCTCATCGATGTTCCCGATAATATATTCCCCGAGGAGCTTTTGTTTTTCTGTCAGATCCCTCAGGTTAAACTGCGATTCAAGATGTTCATGAAACGATGATCCCACAGAGAAGGGTATTTCAGTCTTTTTTTCTTCATCAGGGCTGTAATTGCTTGTCTGTAGCCTGTAATCGGGGATGTCATCCTCTTCAATGTAATCATCGAGGGTGAACTCGTCATGATCATTCTCATCATACTGGTCCTCGGATTCCTCGTCCTGAATTATTTCTTCTTCCTCTTCTGACCCTTCCTCAAGTGCCGGATTTTCCTCAAGTTCCTTCTTTATCCGCTGTTCGATCTGAAGCGTAGGGATTTCAAGCAGCTTAATCATCTGTATCTGCTGCGGAGAAAGCTTCTGAAGCAGTTTCTGCTGTAATTTCTGCTTTAACATCCCTTAATTTTTAATATGCAGCCGCAAGGGGCCTGATCAGAACTCAGCGTTTTTGGGTGTTCTGGGAAAAGGAATAACGTCCCTGATGTTCGACATACCTGTCATGAACAGGATCATTCGTTCAAAACCAAGTCCGAATCCGCTGTGGGGAGCGGTTCCGAACTTTCTTGTGTCGAGGTACCACCACAGATCCTTTTCCGGCAGGTTCAATTCAGTTATCCTTTTTTTCAGCTTGTCATAATCCTCCTCCCTCTGCGAACCGCCAATAATCTCCCCTATCCCGGGAAAAAGGACATCCATGGCCCTTACCGTAATGCCATCATCATTCTGTTTCATGTAAAAGGCCTTTATTTCCTTCGGATAATCAGTAATGATGACAGGCCGTTTAAAATGCGCCTCCACAAGGTAACGTTCATGTTCAGCCTGAAGATCACGTCCAAACCCTACCGGATATTCCCATTTTCTGCCCGTGGTTGTTAAAATATTAACAGCTTCGGTATATGTTATCCTTACAAATTTGTTATCAAGCACAAACCTGAGCCGGCTGAGAAGATCCTTGTCAATCATATCATTGAGGAATCCCAGATCCTCGGTGCAATTTTCCAGTGCGTAGGCAATCAGATACTTCAGAAAATCCTCGGCAAAGTCCATATTGTCATTCAGGTCATAAAAGGCCATCTCAGGCTCGATCATCCAGAATTCTGCAAGATGCCGCGGAGTATTTGAATTTTCAGCCCTGAAGGTGGGGCCGAAAGTATATATTTCTCCCAGTGAAAGTGCACCAAGTTCACCTGCGAGCTGGCCCGATACCGTAAGATTGGTTTCCTTCCCGAAGAAATCATCTGAAAAATCAATTCCCCCTTCTTCGTCAACCGGAATATTTTTAAGATCAAGGGTGGTAACATGAAACATCTCACCTGCACCTTCGCAATCGCTTCCGGTGATAATCGGGGTATGCAGATAATAAAAACCCCTGTCGTTAAAATATTTGTGAATCGCGAAAGCCATTGCGTGCCGTATCCTGAAAACAGCCCCGAAAGTGTTGGTCCTGAATCGCAGGTGGGCGATCTCCCTGAGGAACTCCATCGAATGTCCCTTTTTCTGCAACGGGTATGTTTCAGCATCGCATTTGCCGTAAATCTCAATTTCCCGTGCCTGGATTTCAACATTCTGACCCTTTCCCGGCGACTCGGAAAGCAATCCTTCAACAGCAATGCATGCACCCGTTGAAATATCCTTCAGACGGCTCTCATCAAATGAGGCTGCATCGACAACTATCTGGATATTATTGATTGTTGATCCGTCGTTCAGGGCGATGAAGGCAATACTCCTGTTTCCCCTTTTTGTCCTGACCCATCCTTTCACGAGAACTTCCGTTCCAAAAGGGGGCGATTTTAAAAGTTCCTTGATTTTAGACCGTTTCATCATCTGAAATAAAAAACCAAAATGATTTCCCCCCGCAAAAATAATAAATTGTTTCAGAGCACCTCCCATGACGCTGTCTGATTATTGGCACAAAGCTCATAATAATTGACCTCACAAAGCAGTTATTAGAAGAAGGCCGGCTGCGGAAAGTATCAGTTTATACTGTGTTTTAACCGGGTATCCGCCAGGTCCGGTCCATTTTCAGGATGGAGCAGAAAATCACGGTACATGCAAAACAGGCAGTCGGGCCGGTTTGAAAAATAGGAAAAACTGAATATCTTTGAATAAGAAAATGTTAAAAACAGAACCATCATGGAAGTAATCAAGAAAATAATTGTTGTACCCTGGGATTTCACCCCTGTTGCTGAAAATGCGCTGGCGCATTCCGTCAGGATAGCCCGGATGGTAAATAACGACATATGTCTCTTACATGTTGTTGACAATGAGATTAAGCCACGGGCAGAAGGTGAGAAGCGGACCATGCTCAGCCATGTGGCCGGAGAAGCTTCTGCAAAGCACAACATTAATATATTTGCCCGGGTGGTTAAGGGAACCATTTTCACGTCAATAGCGGAATTTGTCAACCACAAGGACAGTAATACCAATCTTGTGGTGATGGGAACCCATGGAATTGTCGGCATGCAGAAACTTACCGGAAGCTGGGCGCTTAAGGTTGTAGTAAAATCAAAAGTCCCGTTTATTGTGGTACAGAATCCTCCGGCGGATCATGAAAGATACCGCAATATTGTTTTCCCGATTGACTTCAGGCTCGAAAACAAGGAAAAACTGAGCATGGCCATATTCATGGGCAAGTATTTCGACTCGAAAATCCATCTTTTGAAAACAGTCACCACCGACAAGAGCCTTGTCAGAAGGATCAACGTAAATCTGAATTTTGCTGTCAGATATCTGATCCAAAACAACATTGACTACCAAATCCATGAAATGAAGCGCGGGAAGTATGCCCAGCGAACCCTTGACTTTGCAGACACGATAAACGCCGATCTCATTGTTATCATGACTACAAAGAACATTTCCATGGCCGACTACATGCTTGGGGCCGCAGAGCAGTACATCATAGCGAACAGTTCGAAGATCCCCGTATGCTGTGTTAATCCCAAATCATCATTCACCAAGGTCGGTCAGTTCATGTACGGATAATAACCTGCCAACCCTTTTTTGCGCAGCTCTGCCCGCCCAAAGGCGACATGGCAGGCCCGCCCGGCTCAATGATCATGCTTGTGCAGCCTGTCGGTGTCAAAGCTCCGGGACGGCCTGTCCTGCACGCTTCCTTTTAATGCCGCTTGGTATCGCGTCCTTCCCAGCCGCTGCGGCCTTCACCCACAAAAAGTTCTGTAACCGTCTTTGAAACCCGGTCGTCAACTTCTTCCACCAGTCTGATCCTCAAAGGATTTAAAAGAATCTCCTTCCATTTTAGAACAGGAGCATAGGGTTCTGAACCTTTTTCAGTCTCATAAATAAGATAGGCCCATTTTTCTGAAAAAACATTCCCTTTCATTGCCGGAATCATTTGCTGCATGTTTGAAGAAAGGAAACTGAGTGACAATGCCCGGGCCCAGTATATCCACGGGCCCCCCGTGATATAGAAGAAAGGATTGAGAAGCCGGGGCGCCGATTCCAGCCCGGCATTTGCGTAACTAAGCTGTATGCCGGCAAACCCGATGCCTTCCTTTTCATTGTAGAATGTGATCCATGGCACATCGGCTTCCATGATCAGATCCGTCAGATCAGGCATATCGGTAACATCAAAGTTGATTACCCTGTTCCTTATCACATCATACCATGCGGCATGGGTTATGAGTTCCCTTTTCAATACCATTTCAGCATTCCTCACTGCTATGGTATGTACGGTCTCATTTATCCTGAGTACCGTGGAACTGATGAAATAAGGTTTGTCAGGGAAGAATTCATATCTCACCGATGCATCAACTTCCGGGATATCCCTCAGGTTGCCCCATACTTCGGTCATTGTCATCACAGGTCCGGAGAATGATTTGACATTCTGCGGCGGATCCCAGTCGGAGGTATGGGTCCATGGCCGGGGAGGAGTGTAAATTTCAGGGTTCCAGTGAATGGCTCCGTTGGTTTCCTTATGATGGTAGAGAGGAAAATCTGCCCTTTTCTTCAGCGACAACTGGTCGAGATGCCCCGAGGCCGGATGCAACACGGCAGAAATCAGGTCATTCTCTATCTGAAGGCCCGGTTCTTCACCCTGCACGACAAGATCCGTCCTGTACACCCTGCTCAGCGCTTCCGCATTGTTGTAATAGATCAGGAATATCCTGCTCGACCTGGCAGGCACATCGGCCAGGAATGAAACTTTGGCAGTTACGGTCGGGAGCCATACGGGCATATCCCTTGTCGGCCTGCCATTCGCATCGGGGGCCAGGTCATCCTCAACCAGGTATTTCTGAAAATCATATACCTGCGACGGAACCTCCTTAAGGTCGCGGGACGCCGGATCAAAGGCCATTACCCTGATCTCCCGCTTAAGATCAGTGGCTTCATCGGGGTAGAATGCCAGAAGCACGTCAACTGGTTCATTCTTCCTGTCTATCCCTGCGGTTTCGGTAAGAACCACCGACTTATAGTTTTTCCAGGCAGGATCAAAAACCCTGGCATCTGCCGGTGCCGTTACACTTTTCACAGCTGAGATGAAACGGTCGGAAGGTGAGCCCTGGGCCGACTTCTTGAGCCGCACAGTTACTTTTACATCATACTTCTGAGCCGGCTGCCATTTTACCCAGCCAATAACTTCCAGATCCCTGTAAACAATATTATCCTGCGAAAGACCTGCACCCGAAGGGGGCCGGTGAGTTATAACAGGCTTTGACAGATCGGTTTCCTCCCCTTTCTTGTGAAGTGTTGTATAACGCAGAGCTTTACCGTTAACGGAAAGTTCCACCTCGATGATTGAAGGATCCGGAAGCTCCAGGTCAGCCTTCAGGTAATAGTAAGGTATTGCCGGACAGGGATAATTAAGCTCAAGGCCGCTGATTTTCAGCTCATCCTTTGCAAAGGATGTCAAACCGGCTGATGATGCAAAAAAAAGTGCAAGAACAATTTTAAGGCAATTGTGCTTTTGATTCATGTTTTTCATCATAATATGATTTTGATTTTAATGGTATGACGGAATCACACATCACCGGAAAAATTTTTGTTTGTGTTTGTGATCAGTCATGCGGGATTCATAGTTTTAAAATTCTATCGTGTCGTGATCAGATTCCTGTTCCTGAGTTCCCTGAGGCCCGTCTCCCAGCGGCCGCCTGCTCCCCACAGGTAATAAGTGAAATACATTGTTGAGTGCTGGAAGATCGGAAGCCATGGCTGGAATTCAACATAGTAATAATGAGCATCATTGTTCACGGGATGGTTCATCCACATGTGAAGGAAGATCGGCTGGTCGACGGGAAATGCCCCGACAAACGAGATATCCTCGGATGTATCGTAACCGGCATTCCATCCTTCCCTGATTTTCAGAGCCCTTCCGTAATATTCCTCCGGCCTCATACGGAATTCCTCAAGTCCGCTCATTGAGGGAACAGTGAACACATCCTCCGTGCCGTGAACCCGGCCAAGCTCAAGGATGGGCTGCGGACCCAGCACGTTTGCCTCCGGGTTGATGAAGGTAAGGGCATACCTTACTTCAAGAAGCGGTGAGTTGCCATACAAAGTAAAGATCTTCTGAATCTTGTTCCCGTAATAGTCGGCAGTCATCTTTACCTGAACATAATCACCCGTGCTTTTCACGAGCTCGGCATCATATACCTTGTGGGTTTCCATGCTCGCCTGCCCGAGGAAATCCTCAAATCCGCCGTACGGATAGTAACCCCAGCTGCGGTTGGGGCGCTTATCGTCGCCCGATTTTTCCGGCCACAGCTTGAAGAGAACATTATCGTTGCGGCTCTTTACAATATACTCGATAACCCTGGCTCCGGTAGAAAGAAGGGTAATCCGGACGCTGTCGTTCTCCATCCGGTATTCATTTATCCCGTCGGCGTTCAGGTCGAGGGTATAGGCCCTTAATGACCCGGCAGCTTTGCCAACACCCAGCTGGCTGACAGTTTTGACGCCAAGCGCTTCGACTTCAACATTGTATTGCCCGGCAGGTACTTTCAGGTCAAAATTGATTTCAGCGAAGGTGCCGGTGCCGTTGGCGGCCTTGCGCGAGGTTGCGAATACGGGCTTTCCCGGCTTATTCCTGTCGAAAACCCTGATATTTACCGGATAGGAACTTTCACGGCTGAAATTATGAACAGTCACCGGATAGCTGACAACCGGGGCATGTCCGTAAAGGATCCTGTGCACCGATATTGCAGGGGGCATGTCGAGTACACACATGGTAAATTTTTTATTCTTTCCCCAGTCAAACCCTGCAACAACAGGATTCGGGGTATTCATTCCCCCGGCTTCCGGCCTTATTTTCACCTTCACCGTCGTGCTTCCTCCTGCCGGGACCGTTATGGCGCCCGGAGTGCCTTCTTCCATAACCACGCCGGCAGGAAGCTGTATATCAACCTTTCCGGTAACATCCTGCGGACAGGTATTTGAAATGGCAAGATTCAGCGTATACCCGTCCATGGTTGCAAGCAGGTCAATCCTGTCATTGTAGTAATCCTCCAGGAAAACCCTGTCGAGCAGCAGCATCTGGACAGCCCTGCGCCAGGCTGAGGGACCCATAATAAATCCATCCTTCAGTACAGAAACTGCCTTCTTTCCCATGATCGATGCCCACATATTTTCCCGGGTCAGCTTCTCTCCCTTTTTGATGAAAAGAATCATGCTGTTTGTCAGATCTCCAGGCAGATCCCCTGTCATGCTTACAAACGGAAAATCACCCTTGTCAATCTCGGCCTTGTTCCCGGCGTTGGCCAGATATCCGTCATAATTGTAATTCTCTGCCTGCGGATCATATACGGGCCTGAACACATAGCCGTTCTTTTTATGTGCAAAATCGATCCACGATTGCCGCGTGGGCATATCCTGCACCTGCAAACCTTCGTAATTATCAAGGCCGAAAATCGTCTGATGCCCGTAATCAATCACCACTGGTGTTTTTGTTCGGGCTATCCATGATTCATATTCGCCCTGGCCAAGGAATTCCATATAACCATTGAAGACAAACCAGGTGACCCCCTCATTCATACCCCTGCCGATAATCTCGAGCGGATGGCCCGGTGCTATCGTAACTGACTTCAGGAGCGTTTCGACGCCAAACCAGCCTTTATGCATGTCATAACCGGCAACTACACTTCCCGTATTGTCGAGAAGGTTTTTCAGCCTGATCCCCGATTCCCTGTCAGCCGATGAGATGACAAATATCTTACGGCTGCCCCCCTCAAGAATAAAAGCATCGACCGATTTGAGGCCCGGATCATTGAACTGATAGCTCTTCAGCTGCTTGCGCCATGAATCATTGCCGGTATATTTCCCGGTCAGCATCTTCCCCGTTTCAGAGGCAGGGTCGGCAAGAACAAGAACATTGCCGACTGCCAGTGCATCTTCCAGGTCTTTCACTGACGGATAATCAAGAACCCTGGCGTCCGACGCGAGCCAGCTTGCAATGAAGCCTTCCTGCATCCATAATCCGGGCAATTCAAGATCCTCTGCAATGTCAATCTTATTCTGGGCTATCTTCCTTTTAACATCAGGGATACTTATCTTATAAAGGCTTCCATAGCGCGACCACTGCTTGTAATCGTTCCACCAATGGTTGGTATAGCCGTTAAACTGAATATTGCTCCTGACAGTGTTGCCGTCAATATCAGGCTCCCCGTTATATGTGAAATCGCGGAGCTGCTGGGCTTTCAGCCCCGGCATTGCCAGCCATAGAATAGCTGCCAGGAAAAGGATTGAAAATCTGCCGATTGCTTTCATAGAAGACAAGGTTAAGGTTATTAATCAGTTAATGACATTGTTAAAGACTGAAAAGCCATTAAAGGTACTCAGTATTTTGAAGTTATCAATAAAAATAAGAGGTTCACCGGAAATCAGGAATTAACGGGATTCATCCAGGCAAGCTGCGAGTTGTAATTATCGTTGAGCCTGTATGTTTTTTTATGCTCGCTGATCATACCGCCGAGTACTTCAATATTGTCGAGGTTTGCAGTTCCCATGTTTGCCTGTGCGCAGTAGCTGAGGTAACCGATCTTGTTGAAGTCGATGCCCATAAGCTCTGTTCCCACCCTGTCGGCAGCGAGCCAGTCGGTGCTTGCCACACAGATACGGTGATCAACAGGGGTTCCGTTCCCGGGGCCGTTGCCTTCCATCCCTTCAAAGCCGTCAATAACTGCAAGATGGGGGTGAAGCCTGCCGGCCAGGGCAAAAATATTGTAGTTTATTCCGCGGATGCCGCTGCCATGAACAACTGGCTTATCGTTCCTGGCGCCCGGTTTGCGGCCGGGTCCGTAACTGAATCCGGCATCCTTGATGGGAGCGCCCAAAACAATATTCTTCAGGGAAAGGGTAGCGATGACCCTGTCGTGGGTTTTCATCCTTGCCACTGAAACAATGAACGAACCCGGATCGAGCAGCATCGATGAAACCCGTACGGGATGGGGTCTGAAATCCTTTTCATCAAATACGTGGACAACTTCGGACTTTTCCCGGTCAAGATCCACCAGCCTTACATTATACTTTTCCGCCAGCCTGTTGTAACCGAAATTGCTGAAACCCTCAAAGGTCGGTCCGCCTGCTGCCGATTCTGCAATCACTGCATTGGTAAGCTTATTGATCGACTTAAGGAACTCAAGTGTGCCCTCGAGGGTATCGGCATGTGTTGATGCCAGTTGTACATTCACCGACACATTGTTTGGTTTAAGGATAACCATTTTGTCTCCTATGGCCTGCTTTACCTGATCTGAAAAGGGAAGGAGGGCACGGAAGGCCATGTCGGCCCTGCTGCTTCCCGTTGTAAGGGCCACCCTGGCCCGGCCGGTCTCCTGAGCGGCCGATGCAGCAAAAACTCCTGAAGCCGGTGAATAAGCAACCGCTAAACATCCGGCCAGGGATGTCTTCAGAAAATCCCGTCGGTTATATGGGTTCATTGCAACTTATATTTCCTGATAAAACAACAAAAAATAAAAGTATTAAGTTACTGCAGAAATTCCTTCCAAAAAGCAAAAATATGTTAAATAACCCGGTTTTGCAGAAATGCATTCAATGGTTTATCTTCGCCCTGCAAACAAGTGGTAAACTACTTTTCCATGTCTGTCAGAATCAGAAATGTCACCAAGTATTACGGGGAACAGAAAGCCCTGGATGACGTATCCTTTGAAATAAAGACAGGGGAGATAATGGGATTTCTGGGCCCCAACGGTGCGGGTAAGTCAACCATGATGAAAATCATTACCGGCTTCATCCCGGCAACATCAGGATCTGTAACTGTCAACGGACATGATATGGGAACCGGTTCGGCCGAGGTAAGGGAAATGACAGGTTACCTGCCTGAGAATAATCCTCTTTACCCTGAAATGTATGTCAGGGAATACCTTGGTTTCGTTGCCTCCATGTATAAATCAGTCATTCCCCTGAAAAACCGGATCGACCAGATCATTGAAACAACCGGGCTGGCGCAGGAACAGAACAAGAAGATCGGTTCCCTGTCGAAGGGTTACAGGCAAAGAGTGGGCCTTGCCCAGGCACTTATCCATGATCCTCAGGTGCTTATCCTCGACGAAGCCACCACCGGACTGGATCCCAACCAGATAGTTGAAATAAGGAACCTCATCAGGGAGGCGGGAAAGGAAAAGACAGTCATGCTTTCCACCCACATAATGCAGGAAGTTGAGGCAATCTGCGACCGTATCATAATCATTGACAGGGGTGTGATCATTGCCGATGAGATGAAGGAAAACATCTATTCAAAGCTCATTAAAGACAGGCTGGTCATTGAAGTAGAGTTTGACAGGGAAATCCCTGACAGTCTGCTGAATGGAATACCTCATGCCGGCAGGGTGAAAAGAATAAAACCAAATACCTGGATCATTGAGTCACCTGCCGGCCATGATATAAGAGCGGGCCTGTTTGAATTCGCTGTCAGAAACAACCTGACGGTTCTTTCCCTGCAGAGGAAAGAAGGAAATCTGGAGGAATTATTCCGGATTCTGACAGGCAAATGATGATTTTGTATTCTGGAATTTTTTTATTTCTTTTACATCCTGAAATCTGGTGGAAAGATTTGAGCTGATTGCAACCACGGGAAAAAATGCTAAAATGCTTGCATCCTACGATTTAAGTCAATCAAACCTTTTCCCCATTGTTATAATGTCGAATTTAAAACAAGTCAGATGGGATATTTATTTACTTCAGAATCTGTTTCAGAAGGTCATCCCGACAAGGTGGCCGATCAGATTTCAGATTCATTGCTCGATGAGTTTCTCCGGTGGGATCCGGAATCAAAAGTTGCCTGTGAAACCTTTGTTACAACGGGACTTGTGGTTTGCGGGGGCGAAGTGCGCACGGAAGGCTGGGTTGACGTTCAGGAGACTGCCCGCCGGATTATTAGGGATATAGGATATAACAGGGCTGAATACAGGTTTGATTCCGATTCATGCGGAGTTATTTCCACCATTCACGATCAGTCCAGCGACATACGCCAGGGAGTGGTTCGCGAAAAACCAGAAGAACAGGGTGCCGGTGATCAGGGGATGATGTTCGGCTACGCATGCCGTGAAACGGATAATTACATGCCCCTCAGCATTGTCCTGGCTCACACTCTTCTTGAAGAGCTTGCTGCCGTGAGAAGGGAAGGAGAGCATATGAAATACCTGAGGCCCGACAGCAAGTCGCAGGTAACAATTGAATATGATGACACAAATACACCTGTGCGGATTGACACGATTGTGATAAGCACCCAGCATGATGAATTCATTTTGCCGGAAGATGACTCTCCCGAAGCTCATAAATCAGCTGAAAAGGCCATGCAGGAGCAGATAACCACCGATCTGCAGAAGATACTGATCCCGAGGGTAAAAAAGACTCTCCCCGACAGGCTGGGAAAACTTTTTACAGGCAATACCAATCTTCTTGTAAATCCCACGGGCAAGTTTGTGATAGGAGGGCCGCACGGCGACACTGGCCTGACCGGCCGAAAGATCATCGTCGACACCTATGGCGGGCACGGTGCTCACGGCGGAGGGGCCTTTTCGGGAAAGGACCCTTCAAAAGTCGACAGATCGGCAGCTTATGCGGCACGTCACATTGCAAAGAATATTGTTGCAGCCGGCGTGTGCGACCGCGTGCTGATTCAGATCGCATATGCAATCGGTGTTGCCAGGCCGGTGGGCTTCCATGTCAATACCTTCAACACGGCAAAGGTTAAGGGCAAAAACGGGAAGCTCATGACCGACGGAGAGATAGCCTCAGTAATTAATGACCTCTTTGACATGCGTCCCTTTGCCATCGTGGAACGCTTCGGCCTCAAGAATCCAATCTACCTTCCCACAGCATCATACGGACATTTCGGAAGGAACCACCAGGTTAAGGATGTTGAAGTCTATTACGAGGTTCAGGGCTGCACGCCGAAAATCGTGAACTCAAACGGGAAAAAGATCTATACCAAAAAAGTGGAATTCTTTGCCTGGGAAAAACTCGATCATGTTGATAAGATAAAAAAGGCCTTCAATATCTGATTTTCCCGCCTGAAGGCGAACCAATACAGGACCCTGCTCCCGGATTATCAGGAGACGGCACTGAGAAACTCAGGGAAGCATTGCTGAATGAATGCTTCCCTGCTTTATTTAATATATAACACCGGAAAAACCCACCGGGCCATTAAAATGCCTGCTTCACTATTCTTGCAACATTGTCGGAACGCCCGAGGGTGTAATAATGAATTCCCGGTACCCCGTCGCGAATAAGTTCCTTTGACTGCATGGTAGCCCATTCTATTCCCACCTCCCTGGCTTCCCTGTCGGTTTTGCATTTCTTCAGTTCCTTTACCAGTTCATTCGGCATGTCGATATGAAATGTCTGGGGCAGCAGGTTAATGTCATTGAGGGCCGATACCGGCTTCAGTCCGGCAATAACCGGAACTTCTATCCCTGCCTTCCTGCATTCGTCCCTGAAACGGAAGAATTTCTTATTGTCGAAAAACATCTGGGTCACAATGTAACTGGCACCCGTGCTGACCTTGTGCCTGAGGTTATCCAGATCAATCTCCCTGTTAGGCGCTTCAAAATGCTTCTCGGGATAACCGGCAACTCCTATACAGAACGATGTGGGGGTTGTGTCCTCAAGGGTCTCCTCAAGATATTTTCCGTTATTCATGTTCACAATCTGCTGCACAAGCTCCCACGTGTGGCTGTGCCCGTTTTTCTCGGGGATAAAGGACCGGCTTCCCCTTGGCGGGTCACCCCGCAGGGCAAGCACATCATTTATGCCGAGAAAATTCATCTCAATAAGCACATTCTCGGTTTCCTCCCTGGTAAATCCTCCGCACAATACATGCGGAACCACCGGAATATTATACTTGTACTTCACAGCTGCCGCGAGTGCAAATGTGCCCGGACGTTTCCTCAAAACCTGTTTTTCAAGCAGCCCGTCGGGCCTTTCCCGGTACACCGTTTCATTGCGGTGCGACGTAAAATTGATGTATGCGGGTCCGAACTCTGCCAGATTGTCAATAGTCGAATATACTTTTTCAATGCTGTGCCCCTTGAGTGGCGGCAGAAGTTCAAATGTGAACAGTGTTCCTTTTGCTTTTCTGATAATCTCAATAACGCTCATAAAAAAAATCTCATAAATTCGGAGCAAGCCAACGCGAGGCTTCCTCTACACTCATATTCTTTCTGGCTGCATAATCAGTCAGCTGATCCTTCCCTATCTTCCCGACATTGAAATAAGCTGAGGCGGGATGTGAAAAAACATAACCGCTTACCGCAGCGGGCGGGGTCATGGCGAAATTCTCAGTAAGACCCGCACCAGTATTTTTTTCTGCGTCAAGCAGGTCAAAGATAATCCGTTTTTCAGTATGATCGGGACATGCCGGATAACCGGGAGCAGGACGAATCCCGCTATACCTTCCTTTCAACATGTCGTCGATGCTCAGCCTTTCCTCCGGACTGTAGCCCCAGTAATCCTTACGGATCAGTTCATGAAGGTATTCAGCTGCAGCTTCAGCATACCTGTCGCTGAGGATCTTCAGCATGATTATGGCATAGTCGTCGTCAGCGTATTCCTGCAGCTTTTCCTTATCGAGCTCAGCCGCAACAACAAAAGCTCCCATATAATCCCTCAAACCTGACGACTGCGGGGCAATGAAATCTGCAAGGCACAGATTGGGAACCCCTTTTTCCTTCTGCTCCTGGTTTCTCAGGAACCTGAAAACACCTTTTTCATGATCATTGTCACCTGTTAATATTTTCACATCATCCCCTGCTGACACGGCAGGGAAAATTTCGAAAACACCATTAACTTTCAGAAGCTTACGGTCAATTATTTCCCTGATGTAATATTGTGCATCACTGAAAAGCTTTCCTGCCTCCTCTCCCTTCACAGGATCTTCAAGTATCCGGGGATATTTCCCGTTCAGCTTCCATGCAAAAAAGAAAAATGTCCAGTCAAAATATCTGACCAGGAGGTCGGCAGGGATCTGCCTGATGACATGAATTCCCGGTCTGGCAGGCTCATGGATAACGGCCTCTGCCCAGTCGGTATGCAACCTGTTCTCCCTTGCAGCCTCAATTGGCAGAAGGATCTTCTCCGACTGCCTCCTGGAATGGTCATCCCTTATTTTCTGATATTTTTCACTGGTCAGGCGTGCAAAGCCTGAACCCTCTCCCTGAAGCAGGGAAGAGAGTACTCCTGCCGCCTTTGAAGCATCCTTCACATGGACAACGGTCCCGGAGTAGGCAGGGGCTATCTTCACTGCAGCGTGGATCTCGGAGGTGGTTGCGCCTCCTATCAGCAGGGGCAGGCCAATCTTCCTGCGCTCCATCTCAGATGCAACATGCACCATTTCCTCAAGGGATGGGGTGATCAATCCGCTAAGACCGATAAAATCGGCCTTTTCATCGAGGGCCGTATCGATTATCCTGTCGGCAGGAATCATCACACCCATATTGATCACCTGGTAATTGTTGCATGAAAGAACAACAGCTGCAATATTCTTGCCTATATCATGAACATCGCCCTTAACCGTTGCGAGCAAGATCTTTCCTGCCAGCTTCTTTTCCTCTCCCTCACTTTCCTTTTCAATATACGGCGCCAGGACGGCAACGGCTTTTTTCATCACCCTAGCGCTCTTTACCACCTGGGGCAGGAACATTTTTCCAGAGCCGAAAAGGTCGCCAACCTCATTCATCCCTCCCATCAGCGGGCCTTCAATAAGCTCGATCGACCTGGAGAAAAGTGCACGTGCCTCTTCGGTATCCTGTTCAATGAATTCATCTATCCCGCGTTTCAGGGAGTGCCTGAGCCTCTCCAGCACAGGCATGGAACGCCATTCATCAGCCTTCTCCGCCTTCCTGCCATCACCCGTCAGTCCCTCGGCAAACCTGACGAGCCTTTCAGTTGCGTCCTTTCTCCTGTTCAGAACAACATCCTCAGTCAGCTTCAGGAGATCCGGTTCAATCTCGCTGTATACCTGAAGCATTCCCGGATTTACTATACCCATATCCAGGCCTGCCCTTACAGCATGATAAAGGAACACCGAATGCATTGCTTCGCGTACCCTGTCTGTCCCCCTGAAAGAAAACGACAGGTTGCTTATACCCCCGCTGACCCTTGCATACGGCAGGTTTTCCTTAATCCATTCCGTAGCTTTAATGAAATCGACGGCATAGTTGTTATGTTCCTCTATGCCGGTTGCAATTGCAAGGACGTTGGGGTCGAAAATAATGTCTTCGGGGGGAAATCCGGCCCTGTCAACCATAAGCCTGTAGGATCGTTCAGCAACCTTTATACGTTTTTCAAAGGTGTCGGCCTGGCCAGTCTCATCAAAAAGCATCACAACGGCGGCGGCCCCGTATTTTCTGATTTTCCGTGCATGCTCAAGGAAGACCTCTTCTCCCTCCTTAAGGCTGATTGAGTTAACGACTGACTTCCCCTGTATGCATTTAAGGGCCGATTCAATTACTGTCCATTTCGAAGAGTCGATCATAATGGGAAGCCTGGCAATATCCGGTTCGGACATGACAAGATTCACGAACCGCACCATTGCCTTTTCAGAGTCGAGCAACGCTTCATCCATGCATATGTCAATGATCTGGGCGCCTCCCTCAACCTGGTTTCGCGCCACGGCCAGAGCTTCATCATACTTTTCTTCCCTGATGAGCCTGGCAAATTTTATCGATCCCGAAACATTGGTCCGTTCACCGATGTTGACAAAATTCGTATGCGGTGTTATTGTAAGAGCCTCGAGCCCCGACAGCCTGGTGTACCTGGTAATTTCAGGCTTCTTTCTCGGAGGATGGCAGGCAGCTTTTTCAGCCAGTTTTTCGATATGCAGCGGAGTTGTGCCGCAACAGCCGCCGATTATATTAACCCAGCCCCTTTCAATAAACTCCTCCGCCACCGATGCCATGAACTGAGCTGACTGATCATATTCTCCAAACTGATTCGGAAGACCCGCATTCGGATGCACTGATACAAAACAACCTGCCTTTGCAGACAATTCTTCCACAAACGGCCTCAGCTGCTCAGCACCGAGGGCGCAGTTAAGCCCGATGCTGAACAACGGGAAATGTGAAACCGAAACAAGAAATGCTTCGAGCGTCTGACCCGTCAGGGTCCTGCCGCTGGCATCGGTGAGGGTCCCTGAGACCATCACCGGAAGTCTCCTGCCTTTTTCGCCGAATACCGAATCAATTGCAAAAAGGGCAGCCTTGCAGTTTAGCACATCAAAAACCGTTTCAACCAGGAGGATATCGACTCCGCCGTCGATGAGTCCCCGAACCTGCTCCTCATAGGCATCGGCAAGCTGTTCGAAGGTAACCGACCTCGCTCCGGGATCTCCCACATCCGACGACATTGATGCCGTCCGGTTCGTCGGGCCAACAGAGCCCGCAACAAAACGGGGGCCTTTGCTGCCTTCCCCATCAAAAAGGGTGATTGCTCGGGCGGCAAGCCTGGCCGACTGGAGGTTCATTTCATAAACCATGTCCTCCATCCCGTAGTCAGCCATTGAAATCCTGTTTGCATTGAATGTGTTGGTGGTAATGATGTCAGCTCCGGCTTCGAGATACTGCCGGTGAATATCAAGTATGACATCGGGGCGGGTTACTGACAGGATATCATTGTTGCCTTTCAGGGGCCGGGGATGAGAAAGGAACCGCTCTCCCCTGAAATCATGCTCCTGAAGCTTCTGCTTCTGTATCATTGTTCCCATCGCGCCATCAAGAACCAGGATACGCTGCTGAATTATGTTTTCAAGAGACTCTTTCATGTATGTTTTCCCATTTTGTGATAAACTGGCTCTAACTCCTCCCCTTAGGCAGCTTCCTGCCGGTATTCACTATGAAGATATCCATTGCCGGCAGCTGGTCGCGCAGTGAGTAAAGTGTTTCGAGATTAACAGTTCCTATCACGTATTTGTAAAATTTGCTGCTAAAGTATTCCGACACTTCCTTAAATCCAAACATTTTTCTGTCCTTTTCCTTACTGTACCTCAGATATATCTCGAGATAATGATCCCTGGTGTGGTTTGAAACGGTTCCCTGCTGGTACTTTTTGTACTCATATTTATATCCGTATGAGTTTGCTGAAATATCAGACAATACAGCACTTCCGGTGGCATGCCCCCCCGCGCCCTTTCCGCTGAAGAACTGCTTGTCGGCAAATGCTGCCTCCGTTATTACTCCGTTGTATTCATCATCCACATTGTAAAGATATTTGTCGGGCGAAATGAATCGCGGAAGGACAAAGCTGGTAATGGTGTTCTCATCGGTCTTGCCCACATAGGGAACAAGCTTTATTTTAAGGCCCTTTTCCTTTGCATATCTTATGTCGAAGGTTGAGATGCTTCTGATCCCGTAATGAAAAACCTCGGCAGGATCCAGAAAAAGACCGTAGGCATGCCCGGTAATGATACAAAGCTTGTATTTGGCATCCCACCCGTCGATATCGAGAGTAGGGTCCGATTCGGCAAATCCTTTTTCCTGAGCCTGCCTGAGGGCTGTTGAAAAATCAAGGCCCCCGCTGTGCATTTTAGTCAGGATATAATTTGTCGTGCCGTTCAGAATGCCCCTGAGCGAGTGCAGAAGCTCATTGTCATAGTATTCCTCAAGGTTTCTTATGATAGGAATGCTGGCGCCGGCAGAAGCCTCATACAGAAGGGAGACCCTGTATTTTTCCTGCATATCCACGAGCTCCCTGAAATGCCTGGCCACCATAACCTTGTTGGCGGTCACAACATTTTTCCCGTTCTTCATTGCAGAGCTGACTATGTTGAAAGCCTCTTCTGCATCGTCAATAAGCTCAACGACAAGGTTGATGGAAGGATCATCGAGAATATCATTCCTGTCGAATGTAAAGCACGACATGGGAATTCTTCTTTTCTTGCCGCGATCCTTCACACAGATCTTCACGATATCGGTTTTAAATCCGCTGCTGCTGTTAAGCACATCATGAAGCCCCTGACCCACGCATCCGTAGCCAAACAGCCCGATCCTTAACGTTTCCCTGGTCATAATACCTTTTTAAAAGCCTGTTCAAAATCGTAAATTATATCATCAATATGTTCAATGCCCACCGACACCCTGAATAATCCGGGTTCAATTCCGGTTGCGGCGCGCTCCTCATCGGAAAGCTGCGAGTGCGTGGTTGTAGCAGGCTGAATGATCAGTGTCCGGGTATCGCCCACGTTTGCAAGATGGCTCACCAGCTTAAGATGTTCGACAAGCTTTGCAGCCTTTTCCTTACCGGTTTTAAGCACAAAGCTTAAAACACCTCCGGCGCCCTTTGGAAGGTATTTGCGGGCCCGCTCATAATTGGGATTTCCGGGCAGGCCCGGGTAATTCACCTTTTCAACGCCGGGATGTGCGGCAAGCCATTTAGCCAGTTCAAGCGTGTTCCATGCATGCCTCTCCATTCTGAGGGAAAGAGTCTCAAGCCCCTGGAGAAGCAGAAACGAATTGAAGGGACTTATTGACGACCCCAGGTCCCTCAATCCTTCCACCCTGGCTTTCACAATAAATGCGATGTTCCCTGCTGGAGAATCAGGCGAGAATCTATCACTGAACACAAAGCCGTGATAGCCTTCCGAAGGTTCGGTGAACAGCGGGAAGCGGCCGTTCCTCCAGTCGAAATTGCCGCCGTCGACAATAACCCCGCCTATGCTGGTTCCATGGCCCCCGATCCATTTTGTGGCTGATTCGGTTACAATGTTTGCCCCATGATCAAGCGGCCTGAACAAATATCCGCAACCCCCGAAAGTGTTGTCGACTATCAGGGGCAGTCCATTCTTCCGGGCCAGGGCTGAAAATGCATCAAAGTCAGGTATGTCGAACCCGGGATTACCTATTGTCTCAACATATATTGCCCTGGTCCTGTCGTCGATCAGCTCACTGAAGGATCCGGGGTTCAGGCCGGGGGCGAACCTCACCTCAATGCCGAACCTGGCAAGGGTGACCTTGAACTGATTGAAGGTACCGCCATACAGGTAAGGAGAACTTATGAAATTGTCACCCTCCCTCATTAAAGTTGTCAATGCAATGAACTGCGCGGCATGCCCCGATGCCAGGGCAAGAGCCGCAACACCTCCCTCGAGGGCGGCAACCCGCTTTTCAAAAACATCGGTGGTGGGATTGTTTATCCGTGTGTAAATATTGCCGGCTTCGGAAAGGTCGAAAAGCGCTGCCGCATGCTCTGCACTTCTGAAAAGATATGATGTTGTCTGGTACAACGGCACTGCCCTCGAAAGGGTGTCACTGTCAGGATTATGCCCTGCATGTACCTGCAATGTTTCAAATTGTATTTTTTTGGTGTCCATTTTGCAAAAGTTTAATTATAATTATACGATTAGATCCATCTGAAAAACAAATCCATTATTAAAAAGTTTTGGGAAAAATATCGGGGGAATCAGTATCTAAGTTCCTGGCCGCTACCAGCACATGCACATAGGCATGTTCCGTGATTCTGAAATATCGTTAAGAAAAATCTCTTTCATTGCTCCGTGTTCATTTTTATCATCTCCCCCGTGCGAGGATTAGGTTTTGGCACCTTTTACCGCTTTACCTGTTTTTGGATGAAAGCAGTTTGGTTGCCAGGGTTTCAATGAGCCTAATCTCTCCACCCTTCTTAATAAAAATCAAACGCCCTTAACAGAAAGGAATATTTGATTCGTGGGTGCAAATGTATGAATGATTTTGAAAAACACAAAAAAATAAAGATTTAACTTACTTTTGCTTAATTAAATCACAGATGCATGCGGAATAATTTCACGATATACAATAGTCTGACCCGGCAGAAAGAACTGTTTGAACCGCTCCGGCCGCCGTATGCAGGATTATACGTTTGCGGACCGACAGTGTACAGCAATGCCCATCTTGGCCATGCAAGGCCGGCCATCACTTTCGACGTTTTGTACAGGTATCTTACGCACCTGGGATACAAGGTCAGGTATGTCCGCAACATCACTGATGTCGGACATCTGGAAAATGATGCGGACGAAGGGGAGGATAAGATTTTAAAGGCAGCCAGGGCCGAGCATCTCGAACCCATGGAAGTTGTACAGAATTATATGAATACCTTCCACAGGAACATGGATCAGCTGAACACTCTCAAACCGTCGATTGAACCGAGAGCCTCGGGTCATATTATTGAACAGCAGGAGTTTATCAGGGAGATACTGAAAAAAGGCTATGCCTATGAATCAAACGGGTCGGTATATTTCGATATAAAAAAATACAGTGAGAAATATGATTACGGAAAGCTTTCGGGCAGGGTGCTCGATGAGCTTCAGGCAAACACCCGGGCACTTGCCGGGCAGGATGAGAAGCGTAACCCGTTTGATTTCTCCCTGTGGAAAAAAGCCTCCCCGGAACATCTTATGAAATGGCCGTCTGAATGGAGCAGCGGATTTCCCGGATGGCACATGGAGTGCTCGGCGATGAGCGTCAAATACCTGGGCGAGGTGTTTGACATCCACGGCGGCGGCATGGACCTGATGTTCCCTCACCATGAGTGCGAGATAGCCCAGTCGACCGCGGCCCTGGGAAAGGAATCGGTAAAATACTGGATGCACAACAATATGATTACCATCAACGGTCAGAAAATGGCCAGGTCGATCGGCAACTTCATAACACTCGATCAGCTTTTCAGCGGTGATCATCCGTTGCTTGAGCAGCCATACAGCCCGATGACGATCAGGTTCTTCATCCTTCAGGCTCATTACAGGAGCACCGTCGACTTTTCAAATGAAGCACTTAAGTCAGCAGAAAAGGGACTGGAAAGACTGTTCAAGGGACTGGAGACCCTCGGAAAACTCAAAGCATCCGGAAATTCATCACTGGATATCAGCGATCTTGAAAAAAAATGCTACGAAGCCATTGACGATGACCTGAACAGCCCGGTTTTGCTTTCATACCTTTTTGAAGGAGTGAAATACATTAACCAGGTAAATGACGGTAAGGAAAAACTCAGTGCCGCTGACCTCGAATTGCTTAAAAAGCTGTTCAACACATTTGTTTTCGACATTCTGGGGCTCAACACAGGGCCAGAGGCAGTCACCAATGAAAAGCTTACCGGCGAACTGATGAAAATCATCATTCATCTCCGCCAGGATGCCAGGGAAAGAAAAGATTTTGCGTCATCTGACAAGATCAGAAATGAACTGAAGGAAGCAGGGATCATCCTTAAAGACAAGAAAGACGGGGCAGAATGGGAAAGGGGCTGACGGGTTACGAACCGCATGAAGCATTTTAATTGCCTGAGAGACTGAAAAGATTAAGGGAGATTGATCGGCTGGCAGGTTTTCATCCTGAGGGAAGATACCGGGATAGTCAGCGTCAGATATCTCCGCAAGGGAAACTTTTAAAATCCAGGTCAGATTTTTAATAAGAATGAGCGAAAAATTTTATACGTCACCGGTTATTACTATCGGGCCGGTACCGCTCGGAGGGGATCATCCGGTCCGCATCCAGTCGATGACCACCACCAGCACACTCGACACTGCTGCATCCATTGCCCAGTGCATCAGGATCATTGAAGCAGGCGCTGATTTTGTAAGACTCACCGCACAGGGAACAAGTGAAGCGGAGAACCTGGCCGGGATAAAGAGGGGGCTGCTCAAAGCCGGATACCATACCCCGCTGATTGCCGACATTCACTTTAACCCACGGGCCGCTGAAACAGCAGCCCGGATCGTTGAAAAAGTAAGGATCAACCCGGGGAATTATGCTGACAGGCGAGCTTCCTTTACCGAAGTCAGACTGTCGGAAAAAGAATATGAATCAGAACTTGAGAGAATACACTCCAGGGTTTTACCCCTTATAAATATTTGTCATGAATACGGAACTGCAATACGGATAGGGGTAAACCACGGGTCACTTTCCGACAGGATAATGACCCGCTACGGGAACACTCCTGAAGGTATGGCGGTCTCGGCGATGGAATTCATTGAAATATTCAGGGCCGAAAATTTCCACCGGCTTGTCCTGTCAATGAAATCATCGGATTCCGGGGAAATGATCAGGGCCACACTTGCCATCACCAGGATGATGATGGAGAAGGGCTTTTCGTATCCGCTGCATCTGGGTGTAACCGAAGCCGGTGAGGGCGAGGACGGGCGAACAAGGTCGGCGGCAGGGATCGGAGCCCTGCTTGCAGAAGGTATTGGCGACACCATCAGGGTTTCGTTGTCAGAGCCTCCTGAAAATGAAATTCCCGTTGCAAGGGAAATCCTGAAAGCCGTTGCGGGGGACAAGGGAAGGGTCACCATCCCGGAAAACAATCTGAATTTCAGGGATCGCGGCATCCCATACCGGCCCGGGGTGTTTGTTGCTGACAACGGGAAGTTCATCGGCGAATCGGGGCTTATATACGAAGGCCGGGCAGTCAGTTTTAAAGCGCCCGGGAAGCCTGTTGTCAGTCGTGAAGACGAAGACAGGTTTATACTCCATGGTGAGTTCTCAGCGGATGATCCTGAAAAGCTTGCAATCAGGGCTGCTGCAACTATGGGGAAGTTCTTCATCACCCGCCGGGCCGATGGAATATGCATCTCCGCTGCAGGCAACATCCCTGACGACAAGCTCAGGGAGCTTTCATTTTCCCTGCTTCAGGCCACAGGAGCCAGGATCACCCGGGTGACTTATCTTTCCTGCCCCACCTGCGGGCGAACAATGTTTGACCTGCAGGATGCCATCAGACAGGTAAAGGAAAGGACCATGCATCTGAAAGGGCTGAAAATTGCCATCATGGGTTGCATCGTTAACGGCCCGGGGGAAATGGCGGGTGCCGACTACGGATACGTGGGAGCGGCAAACGGGAGGGTCCACATCTACAGGGGAACTGTACCCGTATTGAAGAATGTCCCCCAGGAATCGGCAGCTGATGAGCTCCTGAAGATCATAGAAAATGACCTGGAAATACCTGATCCCCCTGATTCCTAAACAATCAGCCTGTAATCAAGCTGTTTTTTCTGAAGATCCGCCCGAACCACTTCAACTTTCACCCTGTCGCCAAGGGTGTAGGTCCTTCCGGCCGAACGGCCCCTCAGGCAATAGTCCTGCTCATCGTATTCATAAAAGTCATCATTGAGATCCCTGACACTTACCATCCCCTCGCACTGGTTCTCAATTATCTCGACATAGATCCCCCATTCCGTCACTCCGGAGATCACACCCTCGAATACCTGTCCGGTCTTGTCGCTCATAAATTCAACCTGCTTGTACTTTATCGAAGCTCTTTCAGCTTCTGTTGCAAACCTCTCCATTTTTGAGGAATGTTCGCAAAGTTTTTCAAGCGAGTTCAGGTTTTCAGGGCTCTCCTTATTCAGATATGCAGTAAGAAGGCGGTGGACCAACATGTCGGGATAGCGCCTGATCGGAGAGGTGAAATGGGTATAGAATCTGAAGGCAAGTCCGTAATGCCCAATATTCTTTGTTGAATAAACCGCTTTGGCCATGGCCCGCAGGGCTATTGTTTCGATTATGTTCTGCTCATCCTTCCCGGCAACCTGCCTGAAGAGCCTGTTCATTGCCTGCGGCAGGTTGCCGGCATTGTCAGGCAGTTTATACCCGAACCTGGTTATGAAGTGCCTGAAATTGCTGATCTTTTCCTGATCGGGTTTATCATGCACCCTGTAGACGAAAGGCTGCAGCCTGAGTTTTTTTCCGATATATTCCGCCACTCTCCTGTTTGCCAGCAGCATGAATTCCTCGATAAGCTGGTTTGCAGTGCCTGTGTCGCGGAATTTTATTCCCAGAGGCTTCCCATCACTGTCAAGTTCAAACTGAACCTCTACCCTTTCGAAGGAAAAAGCTCCCATAATAATCCTCCGTGAGCGGAGCTGCTGAGCCAGGCGGTTAAGCGGCACAAGCTGCTCACTCATGTCCCCTTCACCTGTGTCGATGACAAGCTGGGCCTCCCTGTATGAGAACCTTCTGTCGGAGTTGATGATCGTTCTCCCAAACCATTCATCCACAACTTCCGATTTTTCATTCAATTCAAAAACAGCTGAATATGTAAGCTTGTCCTCCGAGGGATTAAGTGAGCAGATATGGTTCGACAGCCTCTCGGGCAGCATGGGAACCACCCTGTCGACAAGGTAGACCGATGTGGCCCTCTGCCTGGCCTCTTCTTCCGTAAGGGTTCCCGGCCTCACGTAATGGGTGACATCGGCAATATGAACCCCCGCCTCCCAGTTGCCATTCTCCAGTCTTCTTACCGATATGGCATCATCAAAGTCGCGCGCATCGGCCGGATCTATCGTAAAAGTGGGAACATTCCTGAAGTCGCGCCTCGACTGTATATCAGCCACGGTAATTCCTCCGGGAATCTTTTCAGCATCTCTTTCAACTTCTTCGGTAAAATGAGCCGGGAGCCCGAATTCGGCAAGGATGGCATGCATTTCAGTCTCATTCAGACCGGGATAGCCCAGGACATTGGTTATCTCGGCTACGGGGTTTCTTGATTTTGGATCCCAGTCGATGACTTTCGCAACTGCCTTCTGCCCCTGTTTTGCCCCGTTGAGTTTCGACATGGGAATGAAAAGATCGAATGGCATGTTCTTATTGTCGGGGATAACAAAAGCAAAGTTTGGCATCACCTCAACCGTGCCAACAAATGATGTGCGCCATCTTTCAATTATCTCAACCACCTCCCCCTCGGGCCTGGCCCCTTTTTTCCTGGCAAACAGCAAAACTTTCACCTTGTCGCCATGCAAAGCTGTTTTAAGGTTCTTTGAAGTAACAAATACGTCATCCTCAATGTCATCGGATACAACAAAACCGTATCCCATCCTGGTCATGTCAACCGTTCCGGTTATGGATCCTCTTTTGGGTGCCCGCGCCGACCTGTATTTTCCCTGGTTCACCTCAATAACTGATCCTTCTGCCGAAAGCTTGTCCAGTATCTCCCGGATCAATTGCTTCCCACCCGGATCGGTGATATTCAGTACCTTTGCTATCTGCCTGTAATTGTAACCCTGCCGGGGATCTTTCCCAAGAATATCCTGTATAAGTTTCCTGGTTGCCTCCACCGAAATATCTGTCTTCTTCTTTCCCCTGGTTTTTCTGCCCATAACTCATTGTATTGAAAGGGCAAAAATAGGAACAATAAATTTTACTACATTTGATTTATATTTAAATTATTATGATTGACCTGAATTCAGTTGTCTCACACTCTCCGGAAATTGTTACAAAAAAGACAGGGAACGAATATGTTCTGGTTCCCCTGGCCAGCAATATTGCAGACATGAACAGGTTGTTCACACTCAACGAATCGGGAGCTTTCATCTGGGAACTGATCGACGGGGAAAAAAATGTGGGAGAAATTGTGGCCAAATTCACGGAAGAATTTGATATTGAATCCGAAGCCGCGGCGAAAGATGTATTGTCGTTTATGGAAAACATGAGTAATTATCTCATCATCAGGTTATAAAATAATATTCCCGCCAGAATCCCGTTAATCAGGAAAAGGTTTATAAATCGGCCTGCTAATGAGAGAGTATAATCTGAATATTGCGGGATACAATATAAGGCTGGAGTCGTATGACGACGGACCGGAGCTGGTTCCGGATGAACGCTTTCATCTTAACATAATACCGCGTTCAGATTATGACGTAAGGATCAGGGTGCATCATGGCATCTACAGGCCGGGTGAAGAATCGGAAAGATTGTTCGTGGCTCCCTATCTTGTGGAAATAAAGGGTTACAAGCTCAGCAGGAACGATAATTTCTGGAGTGTCTACAAGGAAAACGGCGACATGCTGCTGACAACCAACTTCCCTGAATCTTTAAGAAACAAAAGGGCCACCCTGAAGTTTTCCCTTACTCTCAGGGAATGGGATCTTTACCTCGAAAATGCGGGCTATGAAACCGATCCGCTCGAATATCCCCTCGACGGGCTTATACTCTATTATCTGACAGCAATAAAGGCAGACATAATGATACATGCCTCGGGAGTTTATTATGGCGGCAATGGGTATCTTTTCAGCGGTATCTCCGGAAAAGGCAAAACAACCTTGTCAAAGCTATGGGATAACGTCGGCGCACAGGTAATTCACGATGACCGGCTGATAATAAGGAACACCGACGGGGTGTACAGGATGTACAATACCCCTGTCACCGTAAATGACGGCCCCAGGGAAGCACCGCTCACCAAAATATTCTTCATTGAACACGGTACCGAAAATGAATTATATCCGTTAAGGGAAGCCTCGGCAGTTTCCTATGTTGTTGCAAACAGCATTCAACATAACTACAGCCCTGACATGATAGCCAGATTCCTTGGCTCCGTTTCAATGATGTGCTCAAAAGTACCTATTGCCACACTGTCATTCAGACCCGACAGAAGCATCATTGAATATCTTCTCAGGAATGAATAAGCAGGATCTTTTGCCGTTGAACGAGATCGGACTCACACTGCTTTCGGAGGGCAAAACGCTTAAGCTGCGGGCCGGGGGCCTCAGTATGTATCCGTCGATAAAACCCCGGTCGCTTGTTTATATCGAACCGGCATATTTACCGGCACTGAGAACAGGCGACATTGTGGTCTGGAAACTTGACACGGGCTTTGTCATGCACAGGATAGTCAGGAAATTTGAGAAAAACAACCAGGTATTCGTTGTTACAAGGGGCGATTGCAACCTGTACGAAGATGAGCCCCTGCCGGAGAACCTGATTGCCGGAAAAGTTACCCGGATCGAATATCCGGAGGGAACACCGGTTCCGCCTGAACGCTATCAGAAGACAGAACCGAACTACCGGTTGAACAGACTGTTGGCCGCTATCATGAGGATAAGAAGATCTGTAAGGAATAAGATCCGTTCAGCCCGAAGCTGATCCCGGCCCGCCCCTGGCTTCCCCGTGTTACAAACTGCAACTCAAATTGCAGGCGGCCGGCATAAAGCCGGTGCATATATTCAAAGGTTTCGGAATCGGTTGACATACAGCAATTTATTAACTGATATTTATCACCTGACTGATGTTTCCTGTACGTCATCCGCGGTAATTCCTCCTCGGCCTGAAACTGTTCAATTCATGTTTCACATACGGTAACGGATGAAAATAATTTAATGGCCCGTCAGGCCCTCACAGGTTATTTAATTTTAAGTAACTTGGGAACCTGTTTTCCTGTCAGATGAATCAAAAGGCCAGATTATTCAGGGATTCGCTTTCGCTTGTCTGGAAAAGTGCACCGGGCTGGGCGGCAGCCAACATACTGATTTCCCTTCTGCAGAGTTTTCTTCCCCTTGCATTGATCTTCCTCATCAAGCTGCTGATTGACAAGATCACGGAGGCTGTATCTGACGGCTCGGGGATATATGAAATGACCGGGCTGATCATTGCCGTAGTGGTGATTTATTTCCTTGATGAGGTATCGGCGGGAGCGGGGAACTACATTCGCCGGAACCAGTCGATCAAGCTTGAATCGTATATGTTCGGCCTGTTGCATTCCAAATCTGTCAGGCTCGATCTGATCAATTTCGAGCACCCCGGCTATTATGACTGCCTTTCAAGGGCAACATCTGAAGCTCCCTGGAGGCCAAACAGCATATTGAACAACATCATTTCCATGTTCAGGGGAGCGGTGTCGCTGGTGCTCATGGCAGGTGTGCTTTTCTCCCTGCACTGGGGTCTTGTCATACTTCTTCTGGCGGTAAATGTTCCGGGTATATGGCTGCGGCTCCATTTCGCAGACATTCTGTACAATTTTCAGCGAAGCCGTACCCCGGAAGCAAGGAAATCAGCCTATTTCAGCTGGCTGCTCACAGGCGACAGGCCCTCAAGGGAGCTGAGATTGTTTGGCACCGGGAATTATTTCATTTCACTGTTTAAAAGGTCATTTGCAAGGCAGAAGGAAGAGGAGCTGAAGATCATCAGGAAAAGGACCATGATCGAAACCTTGTCAAACACGGTAAAGGCTCTTGCTCTCCTGTTCCTGCTGGTTTATGTGGCGGGCCGGGCAACGGGGGGGGGCCTGACACTCGGGCAGATGGCAATGTTCATTCTTGCCTTCAGGCAGGGGATGTCGTACATTAAAGATCTGTTTGGTTCACTTGCAGGGCTTTATGAAGACAGCCTTTTTATCGGCGATACCTTTGAGTTCCTGAACCTGCAGGAGAGCATAAAGGCGGTTGAATCGCCGGCGTCAGTTTCCGCACTTAAGGAAGGCATTGAAGTAAGGGATCTGTCATTCACATATCCCGGCAACACGACCCATACCCTGAAAAATGTATCATTCAATGTGGGCCGGGGTGAGATTGTAGCCCTGGCAGGACCAAACGGGGCCGGCAAAAGCACACTTGTAAGGCTTATCACCAGGCTGTACGATCCCGACTCGGGTGTTATCAGATATGACGGCACTGATATAAGGAACATTGATCCGGATGCCTACAGAAGGATGTTTTCGGTTGTATTTCAGGACTTCATGCTTTACAACATGGGTGCCGGTGAAAATATAAGGATCGGCGATATTGAAGCTGCCGGTTCTGAAAAAAAGATCAGGGAAGCTGCTTTGTTGTCGGGTGTTCATGATCTGATAAACAATCTGCCCGCGGGATATGATACTGTTATTGGCAACCTTTTTGACGACAGCCGGGAGCTAAGCTGGGGGGAATGGCAGAAACTGGCCATGGCAAGGGCGCTTTTCCGCAATGCACCGGTGCTGATACTTGACGAGCCTGCAAGCGCCCTCGACGCAGACGCAGGGTATGAAATATTCAGCCGGTTCAGGGAGATCGCCAGGGGTCGTACAACCATTCTTATCAGTCACAGATTAACCAATATCTCCTTCGCCGACAGGATCATCGTCCTCAGTAAAGGAGAGATATCCGAGACCGGAACCCACGACGAACTGATGAAGGCAGGAGGGGTGTACCACAGGATGTATACCAGGCAGGCATCAGGATTTGGAGAAAGATTCAAACCATGAGATCCTGATTCCTGCTTTTTATAAAATATTTTTCATCTTTTCTCTTTAAATCTCAATTTTTTCTCACTAAACTTTTGGAGTTTTAGCGAAAATTTATTAAGTTTATATCGTAAGTCAACCTGTCGCATAAATACTCCGTTATCATGACACGTTCCCAGAAGGAAAATATGAAGATCAGGATTCTTCGTCTCATTTCGCTTAAGGGCACGGGAACTCCTGAAGAGCTGGCCAGGCTGCTCGATGTGAGCATCAGGACAGTAAAAAGAATAATCCATGAGCTTAGGCAGGAGGGTTATCTGATCCGTTACTGCAGGACTAGGCAAAGTTATGTTCCGGTCTGAAAATTTTTTCCGCAGAAAAAGATTTTCTGGCCCCGGATTTTTGTATATTGCAGCTGAAAGTCGCATTGAGTTTAATATTGTCTGCCATGCATGTTGATAAAAACTTGCCTGATTACTTGCCTGTTCCTGAGAAATTCTCCGGAACTCACTTCTCTCCAATTCATTCGGACCACCCGCTGCATTTCCTCTGAAAGTCTGGTCTACGTTCGCCCCGAACGATTGGTCGCCCTGACCTTGATCCCCGGTAGTGTGCTGATTTGCTGCCGGGGATATTTTTTTGATCTTTCGCCTGATGCGCAGTGTTTTTTCCGGGCTCTTTTTCTTTGGTTACTTTATTCTGGAGAAGCAAAAGAAAGTGACGTCAAACCAATAAAATGACGGATGCTCCCTGTGAGGCACGATCCTTTTTAAGAGCCATCAACAGTCTTATGGAAAAACAAATACATATCGAAGGAGGAGTACTGACGGAGAAGCCTGACAGAGGCTGCCGACAGATCAGGGTTTATCGGCATATCAAGAAATAACCCTCAGTGGATCTGTATGGTTCCTCTGAGGGGTCAATAAACAAAAATTATCTGATCTGAAGTTCCCGCGGTATCAGTCAGAAAATCAGAATCTGAATCCGCAAAGGGGAGATATGGTAAGTCCTTCAAAACCGAGGGCCCATATAACATTGGTATCAGCCCTTAAACCCAGGAAAAACCCGGAACTGAACCGGTAGTAGTAGTCGAGGCATGCAGTAAAACCTATTTCGTAAAAAATACTGCTGTAATTAGTTAAGAGATATAATTGTCCCGATATTTCCTCAAGCGAAACATCAGGAAGTAAATGGTACTCCCGCTTAAGCTTAAACCCAATTCCCGGTTCCAGAAAATGATTTTCAGCAATTCTAAGCGGTTTGGAAAAAGTAACATCAAGCATTTGCCTTAATGCAATAGTCCTGTAACCGGTAAAAGTATCATTATTGATTTTCCAGTCTATTGTGGCCATGGAAAGTCTTGTATTCAGGTAAAAATCCGTTTGAAATTTATATCCTCCCTCCAGCCATAGAATTGGCCCGTCATACCAGGCCATAACATCGGTATAGTAACCGGCACCTGTTTTTAATGTCAGCTTTTTGTCCTGAGAATGAAGGCTCCCGGAGATCATTGTGACAAAACAAAACAAAAATGTAATTATCTTCATGTATCTGTTATTTAATTTCTAAAGCTAACTTGGAAACAACTGTTAAAAAGAGGTTATAATTCGTTTATTCTTTAAAAGGATGAAGATTTTATACAGCTTTATATTTTTAAACATATACCTCCGCCTACAAAAAAGAAAGTGCCTCCACGATTTAAATCTTGTATCCTTGCACTTAACTTAAAATCAGTCCTTTTCAAGGGACATATAACTATATTTAATCCAACCTGATAACCAAAATGTTTATTTTTAATCAATTGATAATCTCTTATTAAGTGAGTAAACTTGTTTTCAACAATACTGTAGCTAAAATCCACGCTCTTAAAACATGACCATTCAGCTTTTGCAAAGGCAATTCCAAAAATCAATTCCGTGTTAATCCAGAAAGTTTTTATGGGGATTATTTTTATGGACAAGGAGGCATTTTTCATGATTGCCATTTCGTCGAAAGGTATACCAATCTGACCATCCATATTCTCAACTGGCACTTTTAAGATAAAAGTAGATTGTGATTGAAAATGGCCATATCCCAAACTTGCCCCATACCATGATCGTGTAAAACCAATTTCACCTGAAAACATTTCACCTCCGCCATAAGTATCTGACAAATCAACATAATAGTACAAGGAAAAATCAATTTTAGTTGTGTCATTGGCTTGGTATGCCAGTGCAGACATGGGATTGTTAATGAGAATGCTAATAATTGTCGCAACAAATTTGTTTTTCATCATGTTATAATTTTGATTTCAATGGTATTATGGAACCCACATGTTGAAAATTATATTTACAGTTGTTTGTATATGGTAAACATGTGGGTTTCATTTCAGTACTTTATAAGTAAGGGCTGTCTTGTATGTCATATCAGTACCAATCAACCACTCCTTAATGAGCTCTCATAAGGCTGATCTTCAATAACTTCTCCTTGTATTAACACAAGCTTCTTTATGACTACTTTGCTCATTATTAAGCTTAATTTTTTAAATAGCTGATATTGTTACAAGACAGCCCAAAAATCAATAAACAATTCTGATGGGTGTTGTCAATTTTAATTTAGGACATGTCTTTCTTACTGTTAATCCATCCTTAACCTCATCATACGGACCAGGAGAATAATTTGTTCTTAAAAACCAATCTCTATCCCATTCTACTAATCCTAGGAAATCACCATTGTAAACTGCCTTTACTGACACTGTCACTGTTGAACTTGTTTCGCTCTGCTTATAACCAACAGTAGCATTAACTGATGTTTCTTTAACATTATCATATTCATAAACCAGAATAGCTTGTTCTACTTTCTCTTTTTTCCAATTAGTATCCCAGGGAATATTTACTGTGTACCATCCTCCTTCTGAATGGGCTGTCCAATTATTGATAGCAGATTTAGCGTAAGATCTAGGATAATTCACCGGTATAATTGTATTGAACTTACCTACGGTTGCCCCAGTGGACATATTAAATTCAGGATATCCTCTCGAAATTCTCAACTCAAGTTCACCTTCAAATATCCCCCCGCAATAATCGGCACATCTGATTTTCCCTAATTTCACCTCATACACCGGATCTCCCTTTGCCAGACCGGCAGACCAGGCATCAGCAGCCATGGTCCCGGATTCCTTCTCGTCCGGCGGCATGATGAGAATCACCGGGCTGGAATCAGCATACTTTTCATTTACAGTAACCTGCTGAACCTTCTTCCCTTCAAACCGGTAACCCGTCCCCTCTGCATCATTGTTTACCGGATGAGCCGCTACCGTCATCACTTTGGTTCCTTTGGGATAAAAACTTGAAGGATAAGGACAATAAATATATGCCCCGTTCTTTGCCAGGAAATTTGCAAGGTCCTGCCAGGTCCCTTTTGATCCGGCGGCAGCACACCTGCCGAGAAACTTCTCCCTGAGGCCGGAAAAGGAACGGCTCTTTGCTTCATTGAACAGATCCTCAAACGAAAGCATGTAAAAGGACCTGTCGTCATTGTAAAGCACTGAAATCTCATTCGCGACGGCTTCATCCTGCATGACATCAATCAGGACCTGTGCCGCAAGGTCAAGGTTCTCCTTCAGGATTGTTTCAGAATCGCTCAACGCTCTTTTCGAAATATCCTGGCTGATTATTCTGGACCAAACTGAGCCACCCATTCTGATCTAAACTGAGCCAGCATT
>CAYSXP010000009.1:0-118628 GCA_964435015.1 uncultured Rikenellaceae bacterium | reverse complement strand
CTTGATGAATAGGCACCCACGTTGGCAGTTGCAACCTGTCCCCACGCGGCCCTCACCTTACCATAGCTCAGAACTTCGGGAAGGTTCTTGAACGCATCGGTGAAAACAAAGCTGCCTCCCACAGACGGATAAAGCTTGCTGTTGTTGGCAGGATTCAGCACCGAGAACCAGTCGTTCCTGGCAGTTGCAGTAACAAACAGGTAGTTGTTAAAGCTGACCTCTGCCGATCCGAACAGGGAGTTGACACCCGACTTACTGTATCCGTATCCGATGTTCTGCGATTGTGTATTACTAACCGCGGTATAGAATGGAATATTGAAGTTCTGCCCTGACACGTTAATACTTTCTGATTCGCGCTTCATCTGGTTTCCTCCGACAAATGCATTCAGTCTGATTTTTCCGAATTCCTTGTCGACACCTGTCATCCACTCCATATTGATTTCCCTCACGAAATTGGATGTTTCGCTCTTGTATCCTCCGCGCTGATAGCCTGTTCCCTGTGGAACAAGTGAATTGTTGTTGCGGGTATACCAGTCCATGCCGATCTGGCCCTGCACCCACCACCATTTCAGAATATTGTACCTCAGTGTTCCGGAGGTGATGAAGCGGTCCCTGATATTTTCATTCTTGAACTGGTACGCGACCCACCAGGGATTCTGCAGCCAGTTGTTGTCTGCCTGCTGGAATTCCTCACCGACAGATTTCAGGTCGGGTGTTACAACTCCCGGAGCAACTGCTCCGATTTTATTGGGATCGCCCTTCAGGTCATCAATATTAACGGTGTTGGCAAGGTTCCAGACTGCCTGCGGGGCATTTCCCGGGCTGTCGGCTAGCATCTGCCGGTTGTTGACCTTTTCATTCGAATACATGACCTTGGCGTTAAAGGTGAGTCTTTCACCGTATTTGCCGTTGGTCGAAAGGGAAAGGTTTCTTCTCTTGAAAGCTTCATTCGGAATTATACCTTTATTATCCATGTCGGAGAATGAGAATCTGAAGGTCTGCCTTTCACTTCCGCCGGAAAGGGCAAGGCTGTTGGTCCAGATATGACCTGTCTGGTAAAAGCGCTTCCAGTTGTCGCCTGCATATGAATACGGTCTTTTGACGCCATCGAACTGAATAACTGAAGAACCGTCGAGTTTCGGACCCCACATTGAGCCGGCTCCCCATCCATAAGCCTCACGCTGGTCAGCCGGTTTTGAATAGATCAGGGGTGAATCAGGATCATCCGGATCGGAATTTGCAAGTCCGCCGGGGCCGTAAACCTGCTGAAGATCGGAGAAGTTCAGGTAGTGTTCAAAAACGTAGTTCGAGTTGAATTCAATACCTACTCCTTTCCTGGCCTGGCCCCTCTTTGTCACGATGTTGATAACACCGTAACCGCCCCTGGATCCGTAGAGTGCTGCTGCCGCAGCTCCCTTGAGGACGGTAACCGATTCGATGTCTTCGGGGTTAAGGCTGGTCATGCCGTCTCCCTGATCGGTACCTCCCCATACTCCGGCACGTCCGAACTGTGTGTTATCCATCGGTATCCCGTCGATAACATACAGAGGCTGGTTGTTTGAACCGACCGATTTGTTACCCCTGATGATAACACGGGATGATCCTGCAGGGCCCGATCCGGTGCTCGATACGTTCACACCTGCAACACGTCCCTGGATCGATGATCCAAGGTTGTTTTCGCGGGCCTGTGTAAGGCTCATGCCGGGTACTTTGGTAATTGTGGATTGCAGCGCTTTCTGGCTTCTCTCAATACCAAGCGCCGTTACAACAACTTCTCCAAGCTGCTGTATGTCTTCCTCAAGGATCATGTCAATCACCGGACGGTTGCTGACAGCAACCTCCTGTGTCAAATACCCGATAAAGGAAAATTGCAGGGTGGCATCACTTCCGGCAGAAATGCTATACCTCCCCTGTGCATCAGTAGTGGTCCCGACAGCTGTGCCTTTGACAATAATTGACACACCCGGCAGACCTGCACCACTTACGTCCCTCACGGACCCGGATACTACACGTTGCTGCGCCAGCAGTGAATGAGAGAATGCCACGCAGATCAACATAAATAGTGTCCGCACCAAAATCTGGTACACTTTTTTTCTGATCATAGGTTTTAGTTTTTAGGGCATCTTAAAATATCGAAAAATATTTCCCGGATGCATGTTTGAACCAAATGTAGAAAGTACTTTTCTAAAATCCTAATTATTCTTAAAATATCTTAATTAAATGTTAATTTAATTAACATTTCGTATCAGCACTTAATACGGCAGAAGAGTTCTGATTTTATTTAATCATCTGATTATCAGTAATCATTCGATAACAATTTCGTCGATATGCATTCTTGCGGGCTGGCCGGCACCGGGATGTTCGCCGGGGGTGTTCCCTATACTATGCGCAACAACCCGCACATAGCGGACTTCCCGCGGCCTGAAATCGGCAATGAAATCTCTCTGGAAGGAATCCCACTGATCGATCGGCAGGGTGTTTTCCACTGTTGCCATAAGATCATATTCCTGACCATCGCCGGATACCAGGAAATCTACTTTTGCCGGAAGGATGCTCAGCCAGAAGGCCCTCTGATAAAATGCACATTCTATATGCTGCACCATCGTGGGTTTTTCAAGGTCAATAATGACATCCAGATCCTTTCCGGGAAACGACACCCAGTTATATTCAGGATCGTGGCCGCCTCGTATTCCGTCATTCAGCCTCGCCAGGTTCTCCTCCGGAAGAAGAACGGCATCAGGACTTATAAGGGTCAGCTTCTTTCCGAAAGCCAGATGCTCATTCCTGCCCATGTAGAAAAGCCTGTACATTGAAGCCCTGTATGCTTCGGGCGTGGTGCCCCATTCCTTTATCATTGTGACCCCGGTCCTGATGCAAAGGTCAGTAAACGGGTCGACCAGCGATCTTATCTCAGGCCGTACCACCCACTTATCGCCCGATTGAATGAATACTCCGTTCTCACCCGTGAAATTCTTCTTGGCCTGCTCCATAATTGCAAAATTCAGGGGCATCCTTGCCGTCCGTACTCTTTCCAGCACATCAGGCTTATTTCTGACTGCCTCCTCAGCCTTATCGAAAAGCATCTTATACCTTTTAATAAGATCAGGAGCAAGATAACTGTCAGCGGCTTCATTGGGCGATCCGAAAATGCGCAGCGGTTTACCGGAAGCCAGCAGTGCTTCGCGCATCTCATCGATATATTGCCGTATGGGATTTGCTGCAGCCCCATAGTATCCCCTCAGAAAATCATTCATAAGAGAATCGATGTTTTCATTGGGATCCCACATCAGTCTGGATATCAGGTAGCTTCTGAGTTCGGCAAATTCTCCGCCGCCGTCCCCGTTTCCCTGCTCAAACATTGCAGTAACCCCGTTGTCGACAAAAAACCTGAGATTAGGCTGCAGCACCTGGAAGTTCGGAAACGGGCTCATAAGGTTGGTGAACTGAATCACATAGTCCCACACAATAATATCGCTGGCAATTCTTCCCCAGTCCTCAAAATCCTTTACCAGGCTCCGGGTGTCGGGATCAGTGGCTTCGGTAACGGGAACATCCCGCCGTGCCTCAATGCTGCAAAGCATTATATTGACGTTTTTCCGCGGCCTTGCTGTCAGCGGAGCTTTTCTGCCATATTCATAGGCCAGGGTTGAGATCATTTTATCAGGGAACTCGTCGGCCACCTTGTTGACAAAGGTGATTATTGAACCTGAAGGTGATCCTTCCTTCTCATCAATGGCCCGGCATTTATCGCACATGCAGTACTGCCTGTTGTCATTCTGGCTCACCGACCAGTATTTTGCCGCCGGATTTGAAGCAATCTGTTTACGGAGGTTCTGAATGGTTATTTTCAGAACCTCCGGATTCGACAGGCAAAGCTGCGTCGGCAGTCTTTTCCCGTCCCTGAGGGCAAAATATTCAGGATGATCTTTATAATAAATTTCAGGGGGAACAAGACTGTTGAAGGTATGAACCCACGATCCCCATGCAGGTCTGCCGCCCCGGGCATCATGATCGAGCTTGTGCCATTCGGAGAACGCCTCATCATAAGTCACCCTGTAATGCACATCCCTGAACCGGATCACGGGAATCTCCTTCAGATCAACGGGCCCCAGGGCAATTACATCCCGTTTTGGGATCACCTTTACCTTTGCACTGTACATCCTGCAGTCAAGGAATTTTTCCAGGAAAGTATAAACCCCGTAAAGGGTTCCCTTGAAATTTCCTCCTGCAATTATCAGCCGCATACTGTCGGTCCTGATCACAAAACCGTCGGCTTCAAGCTCATTGAAATTGATGTCAATGCCTTTTTCTCCAAGACGTTCGTTCTGACCAAGCAATATTTCATATGAACTTCCCGGTTTATCGGCAGTAATAATCGGGAGGGCGGTTCCTGATATTTCAAGCAGGTAGTCCTGCAGCACCTGTGCGGCCTTTTTCTCATAAACCGTTGATGACTTAGGCAGTACGATCCTGTAGAGGCTGGCGCCCTTGTCGGCTATTACCAGCTTTGACGAAGGAGGAGGAGCTTCATTTTTTACTTTCTTCTTTTGCGCTGAGGCATGCTGAATGGGAATGATCAATCCCGAAATGAGAAAGATAAGTAATAGTGGAACAGAATAAAATCTGGTATAATCGGATAGTTTCATCATTGGATAATAAATATTGTGATTTTATGGTTAACGTATAAGGTATTTTTAACCACGGAGTTGCACAGAGCAGTATGGAGTTTCACGGGGTTATAACAATCAAGTTATTGCATTCAAACTCCGTGTCAAACTCTGTGTTACTCCGTGGTTAAAATACATGGTTAAACTTCATTTATTCCTGCTCCTCCTTACGGATTTAGCTTGTACCGGAATTGCCGCCGGTTCAGGGACAGGCTCCAGGATAAATGCCATATCCTGACCGATGTAATTTGCATGGGAATCCGTTATTCTCATATAGGGAGGGCTGAATGTTATCGTGCCGTCGATACATTCCACCTCTTTTTCCTCAATGAATCGTCCCCTCCAGGTGTGATAAAGCCTGAGGATGTATTTTCCGTTTTTAATTGATGATACTGTCACCTTTTCCCCGGCGACATCAGCATCGCAGTTGACTATCCATCCGAAGATCATCTCATTGCTTTTCATACCGTATGCGTCTCCCCTGAGTGTTTTAACCGTGGCAGGAGATACGTCAGTGAGCTTTGAAAAAGGGATCCGGTCAGTAAATCTGCGGATGCTTGTCATTTGCTGGTTAACAACGTTATCATTGGTCATTCGCGAATATGCCCACCAGAACGGCGTCATGGCCGAGCCCGTTGCAAGGGTGACCCACAGTGCATTGTGGTACATGGCCAGATAACCGGGCATTGCGGGTTCATAAAATGTATGATCCCATCCGGTTTCCCCGTTAATGACCGGTTTACCATAACCGTGCCACAGCTTCTGGTTCTGATCCGCATAATTCCGGTAGCTGTCTGTTAATGGATTAACAGAAGCCGAATCGAGCGTACTGGTTTTGTTGATAGGAAAGCCCTGGGCTTCATATATCTCCCTGGCGGCAATATCGAATATCTGATAGCCTTCATGCCAGAATTCCCTTATCCCCCCGCTGCGGGTCCCGGTAGTTGGATGGTTATACGGATCATTTGCTTTCAGATAATTGTGCACTTTCCTTCCCCATCCGGCTGCTGCCAGGCTGTCGCCGGTCACCCAGCCGTCAGTACCGTTAACCTCATCAATGATGAACCAAATGCCAAGTGCCCTGCTATATCCCCAGCGTGCTATTATATAGCGGTATAGTTTTTCCTGGTATTTCCAGGCCAGTTCGCTCCTGTAGAAGTCCTTTGCACCGGTTATCTGCTGATAGGGATTGGCGTACCACCTGATGTTTCCGCCGCCCCATACCGTTTCAGACAGGAAGGAATGGAACCATATATTGAGACTGAGTATCATATCCCTCTCCTCAAGCATTTCCAGAAGCTGGTCGAGTCTCCCGCAGATATTCTGGTCGTAGCGTCCAAGTCCGCTTCCCGGAGTTTCAAGGGGTGTGATGAATGTGCTGATAAAATTGACTCCCAGGGATTTCAGCCTGTCAAGCTCAGCGGACCCGACCTGTCCTGTCCCAAATCCCGAATAGCCGTCATTGTACCACAGGCCCACTCCATAAAAATCAGTGCCATTGCTGTGTTTGAGATATCTTTTGTTGCCGGCAACCACAACCGGTCCTTTCCTGGAAGATCCGACAGCAGTGAACGTATAACGGGCTGAGGTAAACTCGCCGCCCCTGTCGCGGATCTTTACTGAATAACTCCAGGTTCCGGCCTCGTCAGGAGAAAACCTAAGCTTCCACAAAGTACCGCCCGAATAGTAATAAAATCCCGGAATTTTCCATACCTTTCCCGAAGGAGCCATGAAATCGGCCATGATGTCTATTTCTTCCGGATCGAAAGGATTGACATACAGGTTTCCATTGTTTATATTGAAGGATACCTCAAATTTCTCAAATAGTCCGACGGTATCGGACCTTTGCCTCATATCAAGCATTTCCGGCTTTTTTTGGGCAGCCAGATTGACATGAAGGATTGAGGTAAAAACTAATAACAAACTGATGTTCTTACTCATATCTGCCGGGTTTATTTCATTTTTTCAAGTTCGGCTATTTTCGTGAACATAGCCCTGAATGTTGCCCAGGGGGTATAGTCGGGATTCCGGGGATGGGCTGCCCCCATTGCCCTGGCTGACAGATTGCCGTAGAAACCGTCCATGAAGCCGCCCGTATCCATCCATGTGGTCTGAACCATTCCGTAATATCTTGGCCTCATTTCGGGAGTGGCATATTTCCTCCATCTGGCCATATCTTCAGTCTGTATCACTGCAGTTGGCGGGGTTCTCCATGGACATGTGACCACCCTGAAGCCCTTCATGGCAAAATAAACGGGAGTCTGATCGGGTCTTTCATAGTGCCAGTCGCATATTACCACATCTTTTGGAATCATATCGATGGCTCTCCATGTATAATTGTATGCAGCCTCCCAGAATCCCAGGCCGGTTATCTTTCCTTCCAGGAGCCTGTCGCCCCAGATCCACAACTCCCTGCCCCTGGCGGCTAAATGATTCCTGACGCGAATAACCTCTCCTGCAAAAAGTTCGGCTTTGTCTGTTCCCTGGCAGCGGGGGCATTTATCATCGCCGAGGTAAAACACCTCGTCCATTCCCGCATGGAATGCATCTGCCTCATAAGCATCGCACAGCTCATCAATTACGGCGAAAAGCACTTTGTGGACATCCGGATGCAGCGGACAATAGCTTTTGCAATACAGGAAATCGTCATTTGGCCAGACATATTTCTCAGGCATTTTGATATGGGGTGTTTCATCAAATTCGGGGAAATGCCTAAGAAGGTTCCCTGTTTTGTTCGACCACGACTGGTGGCCAAGCAGGTTGATCTGCGGGATTATTTTTATCTTGTTCTTTTTGCAGACTGCCACGATCTTTTTCACATCATCCCTGGAAAGGGCGCCCGAATCGCTGAGCTGAGGATAGGTTTTGAACTGGTAATTATAATCCCCCAGCAGCAAAAGGGTATTCACTCCGCGGGGAACCAGCTCATCGCTAACGAACTTAATGAACCTGTCAAGTTCGGAAGGTGACGGGGAATTTATACAGAAGCCCTTTACCGGAAAAACACTGTCATCGGAGTACTGGGCCCGAAGATCCCCCTGCCGGATGAACAGCAGGGCAAAAACCGAAATAAAGCATAGTGCCATCTTCACCCGGGAATAACCGGATTTTTGCACCGGATGAAATTCGCATGAAAGATCTTCATGCTTGCAGGTGTTTGTTAAGCAGGCGCGTTTCATAACAATTTGATTTAACGGGTTTAACTAAAATGTCCTGATAAAAGGTTGTTGCATGGTGTTGAGGGCCGGATCTGCAGTCATGATCCAGCCATCTGACTGGCATGATTTCGCATTCGGCTCCGGTCATTCACACACCAGGTACCTGTGGTTTACTTGCCAAGCAGGATCATTGTGACCTCTGCGGACGGAACATTGTTCTCATCCACGATCCCGAATGATCCCGACTTATAGTTCCAGTTTGCATATGCCACTCCGTGTTCTTCGAAAATGGAGACCATGTCCCGGTACCAGGCCAGTTTTGCTTCCGGGAAAAAATTCTCATAAACTCCGAATTCGCCGCAGTACAGTTGCAGTTTTGTCCTTTTGGCAGCTTCAAGGGGTTTTCGCATCATGTATGCAAGAGTGTCACGGTTGTAGACCCTCTTCATTGCCCTTTCAAGCTCCCTGGCTCCCGATGCTTTCATCTCATCGGGAATTACGGGATCACTTACAATCTGCCCCGGGTAACTGATCCTGGCCCGGAAATTCTTAAGCTGGGTCCAGCCGGCCCGGTAATGAGTAAGGAAGAAAGGTTCATAAAAATGATAACTCAGAATGAGGTTTGTATCACCCGCCGGGATCCTCAGCTGGTCGAAAGTGTCTGCCGATTGCCACCTGTTCGATCCCAGGACTATTACCCTGGCCGGTTCCCATGTCCGGATCGAATCAACAAGACGGACAAGCAGCCGGTTCCACTGCTCCGGGTCATCGGCAACCGGTTCGTTCATAGGCTCATAAGCCACCATTGCCGTGGGCCATTCCTTCAGGAAAGCGGATAGATCCTTCCACAGGGCAATGAACTTATCCTGTTCGGCAGGTTCTGTCCAGAGAGGTTTGACATCTGCATTGAAATAATGCGAACGAAGGATGTGAAGGTCGACGATCACCCGCAATCCGGCATTATGACACCACGTGATGCAGTTCTTCATCAAGGCAAAGGCGTCATCATGCCGCTTTCCCGTTTCGTCCCACATCTGTTCCTCGTCAATGGGCAGGCGTATATGATCAAAACCCAGGGAATCAATATATTTAATATCCCTTTCGGTGATGAATCCCTCTCTCTGCACACCTCTTGAGCTGCTCTGCGACAGCCAGTGAGCAATGTTTGTGCCTTTTTTTATCCTGAATGATTCACCGTTGAACGGATCGGCTTTTTTCGCTGCAGTTTTGCCCTGGCATCCGGGTAAAAGCAGCACTGCCGTCAGGAATGCGATTGAACAAATCAGAAATCGTTTCATGTGAAAATAAATTTATATTCTACTGAAGATTAATTGGTTCACATGGAACCCACATGAATTCTATTTTTATGCTTGTTTGTGATTTTGTATCATGTGGGTTTCATAGGATCAGGTTTTACTGTTTATTTTAAATCAGGAGCCAGAATATTCACGACAAATTCTTCCGGTCATGTTCTTTTCCAGATAGAACTACTACCCCGCAGGGAACAGGTTTTATCAGCCAATTTAGGACTTTAATTGCAATATACCTAACCAGTTGTTAAAAAACACATCAGGTTACCAAAAATTAAACTATTCAAGAAAAATATTGACCCTGATCTTTTTCCCCGGTGATGTTCCCTAAACAAACAGCAGATAATGGGATTATCCTGAAAATTCTCCATCTATCATGCAGATATGATCATTACATTTGCAAACTTCATATTTGCAACCCGAAATGACAATTTTAGTATATTGCACTTTCTTTCCGGGATCGTGTTATGGCTATTGGGCGATTTTTATGAAACTGTCAATTAAATCATTCTTTCCAGTTAAATTCAATACTTTCCTGAATAAATGGTTATGGTTCATCCTTTTGATTATTGCTACTTCAGGGAACAAGGATATAAAGCTGTTTAAACCGGTTCCCGCAAAAAAGTCAGGAGTGACTTTTAAAAATGTCATTACTGAAAATGAACATCACAACGCCCTTACGCATGAGAATCTCTATAACGGAGGAGGCGTGGCAGTGGGAGATATTAACAATGACGGGCTTGACGATATTTTTTTTATATCAAACATGGGTTACAACAAGCTGTACCTTAACCTGGGCAATTTCAGATTCAGGGATATAACCGATATTACGGGTGTGGCCGGCAGGCCAGGCTGGAAAACAGGTGTGACCATGGTCGATATCAATGGCGATAATCTTCTTGATATTTACGTCTGCTATTGCACAAAGGAAACGGTTGAAGGGAGGAGAAATGAGCTTTACATTAACCACGGAGATCTTAAATTCACTGAAGAAGCTGCGAAATGGGGCATTGATGTGCCGACTTACTCAACCATGGGTGCATTTTTCGATTATGACCAGGATGGAGATCTCGACATGTTCCTTGTCGCCACCAACACCAAGGTACTGAGGGGAATGGAGCTTGAAAGTGCCAGGGTGGATGACGATCCCTATGCCGGCGACAAGCTTTTCCGCAATGACGGTGATCATTTTACCGATGTCACAACCCAGGCCGGGATCATCTCAACGGGTATCGGATACGGGCTGGGAATCGCCATTTCAGACATAAACAAGGACGGCTGGCCTGATATATACATCACCAACGACTACATTGAACCCGATTACCTTTACATCAACAATGGCAACGGTACTTTCACCAACAGGATGACCGAGCATGTCCTGCACAACTCGCAATCGGCCATGGGCAATGAAATAAATGATTTCAACAACGATACCTGGCCCGATATAATCACCGCCGACATGCTGTCGGAAGACAACAGGAGACTCAAGCTTCTGTACGGACAGGAAAATTATCTGGAATATGCCCTGCAGGTAATGCAGGGATTTTATCATTCCACAATGCGCAATATGCTTCAGCTCAACAATGCCAACGGCACTTTCAGTGAGATCGGACAGCTTGCATGCGTATCCAACACCGACTGGAGCTGGGCCCCGCCCTTTGCCGATTTTGACAACGACGGCTGGAAGGATCTTTTTGTAACCAACGGCTATTTCAGGGATTATACCGACCGTGATTTCCTCAAGATGAAAAATGACTACTATCTTGAAAAATCCAAGACCAAGGAGCCTGCAGACACTTTCTGGCTCACCAGTTTCATGACCTCCACCCCTGTTCACAACTATATTTTCAAGAATAACAAAGACCTTACATTCACCGATAAAAGCAAGGTCTGGGGATTTGCAAAGAAAGGTTTTTCAAACGGAGCAGCCTATTCGGACCTTGATAATGACGGTGATCTGGACCTGATTGTCAGTAACCAGAATGAAACAGCCTCCATATTCCGGAACATGATCCGTGAACATAATCCCAAAGCCAACTATATAAGCATCAGGCTTAAAGGACCCGGAAAGAATACGGCAGGCCTGTGCAGCAAGATTTACCTTTACACAAAATATGGTGTTCAGTATCAGGAACAGATGCCCTCAAGAGGCTACCAGTCATGTGTGACAACCCAGCTTCATTTCGGACTGGCTGATGCTGAAATAATAGATTCCATCAGGGTGGAATGGCCGGGAGGCAATGTTAATCTGTTAACAGAAGTCGGGGTAAACCAGATTATAACCATTGAATGGCACGACCAGAACAGAAGGTTCATACCTGAACCGCCGCCGGAAAGGCTGTTTATCCCCGTTGAATCAATTGTTCCGTATGAACATACCGAATACGGTTCAAATGATTTCAGCAGGCAGCCGCTGCTTACCTCGATGCTTTCACCCGTTGGCCCGGTAATGGCCGCAGCCGACGTAAACGGCGACGGATTGACCGATATTTATGTGGGTGGTACAATCGAAAGCCCGGGGAAACTGTTTATCCAGGGTGATGACGGCTATTTCAGGCCTTCACGGTTTTTTAATTTTCCCGAGGATCTCAACTGCACCGACGGTGATGCTGTCTTTTTTGATGCCGACAATGACGGTGACCAGGATCTGTACATAGCCAGCGGAGGATATCATGAATACGACGTACGGGACAGGGCTTTGCAGGACCGGCTTTACATCAATGACGGCACAGGAAAATTCAAAAAGGCGGCCGGCGCCCTCCCCCCGATGCTGACATCAAAATCGTGCGTGCGTCCCGTCGACATTGACAAGGACGGTGACATCGACCTGTTTGTAGGAGGCTGGGTAATGCCGGGTGAATATCCGCTTCCCCAGGAAAGCTTCATCCTTCTGAACGACGGTAATGGGAAGTTTGTCAACGTTGCTCCGTCAATGATCCCGGCTCTTTCAAAGGGAGGAATGATTACCGATGCGGCATGGGCCGACATTAACAACGATTCATGGCCCGATCTGATAACAGTTGGGGAGTTTATGCCGATACGCGTTTTCCTGAACGACAACGGGAAGATCCTCAGGGAAGCAACCAAAAGCTGGTTTGACGGTCCGGAAACCGGATTCTGGAACAAGATCTCCGTTTGCGATTTTGATCATGACGGAAATCCCGATTATATTGCAGGCAACTTCGGGCTGAATTCACAACTCAAGGCATCCGTAAAGGAACCCATTGACCTTTATTTCAAGGACTTTGATAACAACGGCACCATAGATCCCATAATTACATATTATATTCTTGGACAATCATACCCATTTCCCAGCAGGAATGAATTCCTGACACAGATGCCTTCAATGCGGAACAAATTCCCAACCTATGCTTCGTACAGCGATGCCAAGCTGACAGACATATTCTCCCCGGAAGATCTTCAGTCCGCAACAAAATATACAGCCACTGAACTCAGAACACTGGTGTTTAAAAACACCGGTTCAAAATTCGTAAAGAGCCTGCTTCCGATGGAGGCCCAGTTTGCCCCTGTCTATGCAATTGAAATACTTGACTACAACAATGACGGGAACGAGGATATTATCCTGGCCGGAAACAAGAATGCCATGTGTGTGCGCCTGGGGGTTATGGATGCAAGCTACGGCCAGCTTTTTGAAGGCGACGGAAAAGGTAATTTCAAATTTGTCCCCCAGCCGGTTTCGGGATTGAACATGGTAGGCGACGTAAGGTCCCTAAAAGTGCTGACGATAAAGGACCATCAGTTTCTTCTTGCAGGCATCAACAACATCGGTATTGTCACTTATTTTCTTGACAATACTTCCTCGGGGAAAACATCGGGTGTTTCAACCCGGCCGAAACAGCCGTAAACCTAACTTTTGTGACAATCAAGCGACCCGAAGTATATATGTATAACAAAGAAAGAATCAATGGTTCCAACGGGGGTAGTTAAACCTGGATCATTGATTAATCCCTTCACCGGTATGTTATAAACCCAGGGCCGGAATACAGGCTGCCGCAATGGGATATTCATCAAACCCGGAGCCGGTAACCTGCAGAAAAATAACAGGAAAACATACTAACTTCATTCACCTGGCAATTAATAATTGTCAGGAGTTTATATTGAAGTACGTAAATACCCTCTTAAAGGGAAAATTTCTCAATATTCTTACCTCCCGGGATGTTTTTTAAAGCAACATCAGATAATGGACCTTTCAGTGAAAAAATATCTCATCGTCTCTTTCGTGTAATCTAATCACTTTTAGCATCGTCCAGGGCTTCAGTCATGACTTTTGTCACCCTGTCGTCAACCTCCTCAACCAGATCTATCCTGAGCGGATTGGTCAGCCTCTTCTTCCACTCCAAGACCGGGGCATAAGGCGTCGGGGTCTTGTCTGTTTCCAGGATAACATACGCCCACCTTTCACTGAATATGTTCCCCTTCATGGCCGGTACAACCTGCTGCATGTTCGATGACAGAAACGTGTGCGACAGACCACGGGCCCAGTAAACCCAGGGGCCGGCAGTGATATAAAAAAACGGGTTCAGCACCCTCAACGGTGACTCCAGGCCAGTATTCGAGTAACTCAGCTGGATCCCTGCGAATCCTATTCCCGTCTCCCTGCTGAAAAAAAGAACCCACGGAACATCTGCCTCCATCTTAAGATCAGTGAAATCAGGAATGTGCTCAATATCATATATTATAACCGAATCCCTAACTACGTCATACCAGGCTGCATGGGTGATCATTTCCCTTTTTATGACCATCTCTGCATTCCTGAGTGCAAGAGCCTGGATAGTCTCCCTGATACGCATACTGGTGCTGCTTATGAAATAGGGAACACCCGGATAAAACTCATACCGCACCGAGGCTTCTACCTCCGGAACCTTACGCATCTCCCCCCATACATCGCTGCGAGCAATAACGCTCCCGGAAAGACTCATGACATTCGACGGAGGATTCCAGTCTGCAGTATGAGTCCATAATCTGGGCGGAGGGTAAATATCCGGGTTCCAGTGCATCGCACCGTTAGTCTCGCTCCTGTGATAAAGAGGCGATTCCGGCTTGCTCTTAAGTACGATCTGATCCAGATGACCCGAATTAGGATGAAGCATGACCGAAATCACACTGTTTTCCACCTGAAGCCCCGGAGATTCCCCCTGCACGCGAAGATCTGTCAGATAAATCTTGCCCGTGGCTTGCGGATTATTGTAAAATATAAGATAAACCTTGCTGGTCCTTGCCGGTACATCGGCCAGAAATGCTACACGGGCTGTTACCGTAGGAAGCCACAGCGGAGCCTCCCGTGTCGGTTTGCCGTCCTTGTCAGGGCTGAGATCATCTTCCTTCAGGTATTCCATCCGGTCATAAACCTGTGAAGGAACCTCGCTAAGCTCATGGGTGACAGGATCGACCCCAACAACGCGTATGTCCCTTTCAAGCTGCTGAGCCTCATCTGCATAGAATGCAAGCAGCACCTCTACCGGTTCTCCCTTCCTGCTTATCCCTGCAGTCTCGCTCAGAATAAGCGATTTATAGCTCTTCCAGTCCCTGCTGAAAACGGCAGCACCGCGCGGAGCCCTCACGGTCCGTGTGCCGGTCAGCAGGATGTCATCTGCCGAAGCATCGGTATTCTTCTTCAGGCGAACCGATACTCTCACCGAATAATCTTTTCCTGCTTCCCATCGCACCCAGCCTGTGACCTGGAAATTCTTGTACAGCGTCCTGTCCTGTGACAGGTTATAGCCTGACGGCGGCCTTATCGGGATTGTGGGCTTGGAAATGTCAGCAAAATCAGATGCACGTCTGATATCTATCGCCCGAAGAACCTTCCCGTCAACTGCAGCTTCAACTTCAATGACCGATTCTCGCGGAAGCTCTATCTCCGCCCGGAAATGATAAAAGGGAATGCCCGGGACCGGGTAGTTAAGTTCAAGTGACCGTATATCAAGCTGCCCGGGAGACTTCCCCCTCTGTGCATACGCGCCCGTGGCGAAAAAAAGTAGTACTGTAAACAGAGTTGCAATTCCGATAAGGTTCCTGATTGTTTTTTTCATCATAATATGATTTTAATTTTAATGGTATGATAGAACCCCCATGTTGAAAATTAAATATACACGTTTTGTATATTGCCAACACGTGGGTTTCATAATTCTTTCCGGGATAGAGCAAAAAATTAAAAAGGCCATCCAAAGAAAAAGAAGCTCTACAAAATTCTAACATGGTGAGCTTTGATCCAAATAAATACTATCAGAAAATATTAAAAGAGTGCCTCTGCCGAGGCACTCTCAGATTTATTATTCTGTCCAAAGTCTGAATGACCTAATCAGAACCGCCATCCCACCACACCCTGGTTGTCATCTTATCAGGTTTTGTAGCTCCGGCAGCAAAGTTGGGATTGCCAGCCGCTTCCGCAGGCGGATACAAAAATTTCCTGGGTATTTTGCCACCGGTAGCATTACCTGGATAATTCACTTCAGCAAGAACAGGATAACCGCTTCTTCTCCAATCGCTCCATCCGTCCCACCACATCAGGAACTTGCTTATCCAGAGCTGAGTGCCTGTCTGCTCGAGTGCATTGGCTTCATCGTAAGGATACTGGGCAAGATATGTATCAACCCGGGCATCGGTGACTGCAAAGGATGGATCCAGGGGAGTATACATCTGCATTGCAAGCCTTACTCCGGCTTCATAGTGACTCTTAGCCGTACCGGGGACTGTCCCTATGTTTCTCAGAACTGCTTCTGCCTTCAGGAATTCTGATTCGGCTGCATACATGAAAAGATAGGGGGCATCTATTCTAAGCATTTTGGTATTAATGGCACAGAAATGCTCATATGGTGTCACCGGATTACCACCACCATACTCATTATTGATCATTGAGGCATCATAACCCACGGGTAATCCAATCCATTTCAGAGGATCCGGCTCAAGAACCACTCCGAGATCTGTAGCCGACCATTTGATCGGACCCTGAGTGAAGATGTAAAGTCTGGGGTCGTCATCATTTGTACTTGCTGGGTCAGCTCCTTTAAGAACATCTATAAATGTTTTGCTTAAGAGATTGCCCGACCACAAGCCTCCGTCACCGGGCCATAAAGAACGTGAAAGTCCGTTCTGGTTTACCCAGTTATATGGTCCCATGGACATTTCAGCCCAGGCATTGTCGTTATTGCCCGTCATTGTGCCGCCGGTTACCGCCTTTGTAACATAATCTGCAGCCAAACCAGGATCAACATTTGACACCCTCATTGCAAGCCTCAGCATCAATGAATAACCGAACTTTTTCCATTTTTCAACATCCCCATGAAAAAGAAAATCAGCTTTCTTGAAATTCGGATAATCTGCATCTGATGCATTGAAGGCAGCACATGCTTCGTCAAGCTCTTTAAGGCAGTCGGTATAAATATCTTTCTGCTTATCGTATTTTGGCTGGTAAATACCCTCGATACCGCGATGTGCCTCTGAGTAAGGGATGTTTCCATAAAAATCGGTAAGGCGATGCATCCAGAACGGACGAATAATCCTTGCAGCTGAACGGGTGTTTACCTGTTTCCCTTCAAAAGTACCTCCTGGTCCGGTCTGCTTTATTATTTCAGCAGCATATTTTGGAGAATCCCTGTAGAAGTATTGCCAGACATTGCTTATGTTTTCTTCGAAATACTTATCTCCTGCTGAAGTACCTGTACCGGCAAAATGCTGAATTGCATGACCGGCAAAACCAAGGTTGGTGTAGTCGGTATTCCTGTTATCAACCAGCGGGCCCGCACTTGCCATTCCAAGAATAGCAGTAGTCATGAAGAAATTCATATCTATTTCAGTAACTGCATTGGGATTTATGTTCAGATTGTGCAGTTCTTCCGTATCACATCCTGCTGTAAAAACCAGAATCAGCAGAATGCACATGGTCAGTTTCAATATATGTTTCATTTTTCTCAAATTTTTAAAAATCTAGAATGTTACCCTCAGGTTAAAACCATAAGCTCTCGTGGTCGGCATTGCAAACTGTTCAACTCCCTGTGCGCTGCCGCTGGTATAGGTCGACTCCGGATCTATGTTGTCGGTATTTCTGTAAATGATCCAGAGGTTTCTTCCGACAATTGAGATGGAACCGCTAGTAAATGGTGTTTTTGTCAGTAGCTTCTGAGGCAGCCGATACTCTAACTGAATCTGGCGAAGCTTAATGAATGAAGCATCATAAATAAACCGTTCCTGAGCATAGGATGTAACGTAGCTCCAATAATTACGGGTTTCCTCCTGGTTAAGTGCTTTTGAAAAAGGTTCATAGACTGGATTTCCGTTGGAATCAGCACCAGTCTGGATAACTCCTTCTACAGGCATTCCGCCTTCACGATATGCAAGTGTCTGCTTGTGGAGGCCCCAGTTTGTAAGGTTAACCTCTGTTCCTGAATAAAGGTCGCCTCCGAATTTAAAGTCGACAAGGAAATCCAGGGCAAAGCTTTTCCATGTCAGGGTATTGGACAGACCGCCGGTGAATTTTGCCACACCGTTACCCAATATTTCATAAACATCCGATCTGACCGGTCTTCCCTGGGCATCATAAACCTTCTTGCCTGTGGCCGGGTCCGTTTTCTGAACAAAACCGAGGATCATACCATATGGATATCCCTTTAAATGGTATACCCCGGCTGCTCTTGTTCTGGGTTCATCAATAAAAACACGGTCTATACCGGGAGCAAGTTCAACAACTTTATTCTTGTTGTGGGCAATGTTGAGTGATAAATCCCATGTAACAGAACCCTGAACGGGAGTGCCCGATAAAAGAATTTCATATCCTTTGTTTGTCAGTTCGCCAATATTGATCGAGGTGGAATTGAATCCCGTGGTTTGCGAAACTGTGGCTGCCAGAATATCATTGGTAGTTTTCTGAGTATAATATGTAAACTCAATTCCGGCTCTTCCCCCGAATAATTTCAGGTCAGTGCCGAACTCAATCTCGGATGAGAGAGCAGGCTTAAGATTTGAATTGGGAATAAGATCGCCAAAGGAATAAATACCCATCGGGAGTCCCAGATGGCCGCCTCCATAAAGCATATAGGTAGGCTGAATGGAATAAGCACCCACATTGGCAGTTGCGACCTGGCCCCACGCGGCCCTCAACTTACCGTAGCTAAGGAATGCGGGAAGGCTCTTTATTGCATCAGTAAAAACAAAACTGCCACCGATTGACGGATAGAATTTGTGATTGCTTACCGGGTTAAGCACTGAGAACCAGTCACTCCTTCCTGTAGCTGTTAAGTAAAGAAATCTTTTATAGCCTATTTCCAATGAACCGAAGAGTGAATTGATACCGGTCTTGCTGTAGCCATAAAAAATATTCTTCTGGTTTGTATTGGTAATGGAGGGGAAAAACGGAATATTGAAAACCTGACCCAGGACATCCATGGTTTCAGATTCATGGGTCATCTTGTTGGCACCCGCGAATGCATTTACGTTAATGTTGCCAAATGTCTTGTCTGCGCCAATGATCCCTTCCAGATTTAGCTCCTTGACAAAGCTGGTTGTATGATCCTTTGAGCCTTTACGCAGGTAGCCTGTACCCATTGGCACAAGTACGTTGCTGTTTCTTGTGTAATAATCCATGCCGATCCTGCCCTGAACATACAGCCAGTCGAAAATATTATAACGAAGTTCACCAGAGGTTATAAAACGTTCCCTGATGTTCTGGTTAGTCATCTGGTAAGCAGCCCACCATGGATTCTGGGTGAACTGGCTGGATGCCTGTGAATATTCTTCGCCTGGTTTCTTAAGATCAGGAGTAATAACGCCAGCAGGGATAGCTCCGGGTTTATTAGGATCGCCGTAAAGATCCATAACGTTAACATTTCTTGCAAGACCCCAGATTGCATAAGGCACATTGGCCGGAGAGTCGTTGAGCAGGGATCTGTTTTTCGTCTTTTCATTCGAATACATTACCTTCGCATTGAAAGTAAATCTCTTGCCGAATTTGCCGTTTGTCGTAAGTGACAGGTTTTTCCTGTTGAAACCCTGAAGAGGAATAATGTAAGTGTCTTTCAGATCAGAGAACGAAAACCTGAATGTCTGATTTTCCCCGCCGCCTGTTACTGCAAAGCTGTTTGTCCATGAGGTACCTGTCTTATAAAAACGTTCCCAATTATCCCCTGCAAATGAATATGGCCTCTGTACACCGTCAAACTGGTACACCATAGAACCATCATATTTCTGTCCCCACATGGAACCGTTACCCCAATTCCAGGCTTCAAGCTGGCTTGCAGGTTTTGAGAAGATCCGGGGGCCTGACAGATTAGCCGGATCTATTTTCAAACCTCCCGGCCCGTATTCTTCCTGCAGATCATCAAGCCTGTAAACTTTCTCAAATACATAGTTTGAGTTAAACTCCATACCGATACCTTTTCGCTGAGTTCCTCTTTTTGTAGTTATGTTGATAACACCAAACCCCCCTCTTGAACCATAAAGAGCAGCAGCAGCGGCTCCCTTGAGGACGGTTACTGATTCAATGTCATCAGGATTCAGGCTGGTAAGTCCGTCGCCCTGATCAGTTCCTCCCCATAAGCCAACCTGTCCGAACTGGGTGTTGTCCATCGGCACTCCGTCAATAACATACAGTGGTTGGTTTGAACCTCCCAATGATTTGTTACCTCTTATTATTACCCTGGACGAGCCTGCAACCCCAGTCTGTGATCTCGAGATGTTAACACCGGCAACACGGCCCTGCATTGCATTGCCAAGGCTGTTTTCACGGGCAGTTGTAAGGCCAACGCCCGGAACTTTTGTAATAGAGGATTGCAGCGCTTTCTGGCTTCTCTCAATACCAAGCGCCGTTACAACAACTTCTCCAAGCTGCTGTATGTCTTCCTCAAGGATCATGTCAATCACCGGACGGTTGCTGACAGCAACCTCCTGTGTCAAATACCCGATAAAGGAAAATTGCAGGGTGGCATCACTTCCGGCAGAAATGCTATACCTCCCCTGTGCATCAGTGATGGTTCCGACAGTTGTGCCTTTGACAAGAATTGACACGCCCGGCAGTCCTGCACCATTTATGTCCCTCACCGATCCGGATACTACACGTTGCTGCGCCAGCAGTGAATGAGAGAACGCCACGCAAATCAACATAAATAGTGTCCGCATTAAAATCTGGTACACTGTTTTTCTGTTCATAGGTCATAGGTTTTTAGGGCTCTTCTTAAAAATGCCCTTGTTTATGAAAATTTATTAAGACGATTTCTTTAAAATCAAATACAACTAATTTTTACAACTCTAATTCAATATGATAAATCAACTGTGGATGAATACTTGATAACAAATTTCATATTTCGATTCGCAGTTATTTAATTTACTGTCAGTCACAGGAAAGGGTCCTTTCCATATCTGCTATGAAAACCATATAAAATCAGGATAAATTCATGATATTTGCAATAAAAGAAGACTGAGCACGCCAATTGCATTATTTATCCTTTTCCAGCTCATTCATTTTTTGGAACATGTCTCTGAAAGTATCCCACGGGGTGTATGCAGGATTTTTCGGATGAACCGATCTTTTGGCCGTCTCAGTAAGGTTCCCCTGAAAGCCGTCGATGAATGAACCATTATCCATCCACGTGGTGGCTACCATCCCATAATATCTCGGTTTCATCTCCGGAGTTGCATATTTGCGCCACCTGGCCATATCCTCTGTCTGAATAATTGCTGTCGACGGAGTCCGCCACGGGCAGGTGACAACCCTGAATCCCTTCATGGCAAAGTAAACCGCCGACTGATCGGGCCTTTCATAATGCCAGTCGCAGATTACAACATCCTTCGGGATAAGGTCAACCGCCCGGTAAGTGGAATTAAATGATGCCTCCCATATCCCGTAGCCGGTGGTCCTCCCGTCAATAAGCCTGTCGCCCCAGATCCACAGCTCACGGTTCTTCCCCTTTAAATGATCATAGATCCGGCGAACTTCATCGGCAAAAAGCTGCGCCTTGTCATAGCCCCTGCAACGGGGGCATTTATCATCCCCTATGTAAAAAACCTCATCCATCCCGCCATGAAAAGCGTCGGCCTCATATACGTCGCATACCTCGTCAATGACGGCAAACAATACCTTGTGAAGATCCGGATGAAGCGGACAATAGCTTTTACAATAAAGACCCCCTTCTGCCGGGGATGTCTTCCGCGCCTCATCAACCTTTATGTGCGGGGTTTCATCAAACTCCGGAAACGTCTTCAGGAGAACGCCAACATTGGTGCCCCATGACTGATGCCCGAGCAAATTTATCTGGGGTATGATCCTGATCCTGTATTTCCTGCAGGCCGAAACAATTTTCTTCACCTCGCTTGTTGTGAGAGCAAGTGAATCTGCAAGCTGAGGATAGCTTTTAAACCTGTAATTCAGGGCCTCCAGAAGAAAAAGCGTATTGACTCCCCGCGGGGCAAGCTCATCGCCGATGAACTTCACAAATCTGTCAACGTCTTTGGGCCTGGGTACTTCTATACTCAATCCTTTGACCTGAAAAACAGCATTGCCGTTATACTGTGCAACTGATCTGCCCTGCCAGAACAGCAGCAGGATAATGAATGGAACAAACTGAATTTTTCGCTTCATAATGTTAAGGTTTTTTGGGGTTGAATTAATTTAATTAAACTGCAGTTTCTTTTTCATCGGTTCCCGGTTTTCCAGGATATAAGGATCAAACGTCATGGTTTCATTTTCTTCGGCTTCCCGAAAAATCAAGTTCCAGAGCATTTGAATCATATCTGTTAAAAAATTCCTTTACTGAGGCGGATGAGTTGTCACTTGCATCTGCATGTTTGTTCCTGGAAAAATATCCGGATATGCGTTTTTTCGCAGGCAAGGAATCTTCCTCATTTGATATATCTTGTGGATGAATTACTTACAAATGCTTAAATACAAATCACATGTGCTTATCGTACTGAATTTCCCGATCAGAATGATTTTTATCAATTCCGGCTATTCATTATATATAGTATCCACCTTCAACAAAATACACCTATTCCATAATCAGGGAATTTTACATTCAGGCAAAAATTATCATGACATCTCAACTACTGATGAATTGATTTTGCAACCAACACTGGTTGCAGCCGGTTCTCCTTAAGCAATTCCGGCGGAGCTTTTGTCAACATGATCACCAGATGCCTCTTACAATTCCCCCGGCTGTGTTAAATGAAATAATTGATTTCAACAGCGGCATCTGGTCCGGTGAAACCGGTGAGTCAATGGAATGAGTGTTTAAAAAAAATAAAGCGGGAGGATAATAAGGTCAGTTCGTTTCTCCAGGCAGTACTGGCAATAGCAATACTTTTGCCATAACCCCTGGCAATGTTCCATAGGACCCACCTCAAAACCCGGCAACTTATGAATTATCTGTCAGGAGATCAGCAGAAACAAATTCTCTGTTTTTCGCGCAGGTTAAATACAGGTGTACGGGCAACCCGCTCCTGAGGAAGCCTGATCAGCAGGAGCAGAGTACCGGAGGTGGTACTGACTGAGAGTAATTCATTGTTTCAAGGCGTTTTATTCTCTGACTGGCACAGATGCTGCAGGAAGTAAATTTATCAATATCCCACAGATCAGCAAACACCCTGCCTGCCTTCAGTCCGATCCCGTATTCAATCACAGCTTCAAGCGATCTGACAGAGGGTGGATGAAAGAAGTTCAGATCAGCAAGAACATTCATCGCACCATTGCCCGATCTGACAGGAATGACGATGCAGCATTCAACGCCGGTATCAAAAGCAAAGTCGATTGATCTCTCTGCATGGTAGATTCCCTCTTCTTCTGAAAGGAAAGGGGGTCTTAAAAGAATAAAAGCCCTTACCGGTATCTGATTCTTCCTCAGAAACATGACTGCCCTGCTGAAATCCTGAAGGGTCATCTTCTTATTGAGCATTTTCAGCATTTCGGGCTGGGCTGTTTCGAGGCCCATTGCAACATGCAGCTGTGGAGCAAGCATATCTCTGAAATGCAGGCATTTATCACCGATGAATCCCGGATGGCTCTCAACCACAACACTTTTAAATCCTGATATAATACGGGCAATTTCCCGGTAATCTCCTTCAGGGATCGCATTGCGGTCAAAAAAGCTGCCGCTGTTGTACAGTTTAAGATGCCTTGCCAGGGGCAGGTTTCCCAGGGCCCAATCAATCTGACCGGGCACCAAACCCCGGGCAGCCCTTGTACGGGTTGTGTTTTTCCACAAGTCGCACATCAGGCATTTGAAAGGACACTCACGGTTTGTTATAAAGATCACACTGGTATCTTCAATTGAACCCTCCGTTGTCCTTTCCTTTTCTGAAATGAAAAAATATGGTTTTAACGGATCAACCGTGTTTTTCTCACCCCTTTTTGAAACGATCCATCTGTCGGTTATTTCAAAATCAGGTTTATTCATAAAGTGAGAGGAACTCTTTCCTGTAGATTTTTTCCTTTCCGGGGAACAGTTTCCCGAATCCTTCAGCAGAGACAGCGCCATGCTGGAAGCGTCTTTTCGGGAAGACCGGCATGGACAATCCTGTAACAGCCTTAACGCCGCCGGAAACGATTTGTCCCTTAAGTTCATATAGCTTTTTATGATCCCAGTCTGTCAGATCGATGAACGGTATTCCCTCTGAAATCTCGATCATGTTTGGCAGGGTATAGGGACTGAACAGCTCAAAATCCAGATAGTCGGCCGGTGCATAAGTCCTCATATATCCGCGGCTGAGCCCTCCTGAATAGGTAAGGGAATGCTTTATTGAATTTACCCCCCATCCTTCATGATACAGCATAAGATTGTTCAGGACGCTTTTTATTGTCAGTTCGGGGTTATCCTCAATGGGATAATCTTTCAGATTCTCGTCACCACCGTCCCCGTCGATCAGATATTTCCACTCCGGATACCTGGATCTGACAGCCTGGAAAAGATTCAAATTCATTGTGGCAGATTCAATATCGAGAGGTTTGTAGTCTTCAACAATTTTTACAGTTCTTTTCCAGTCTACTGCTGAAATATCCGGTTCCACCGGTTCAAGAAATAATCCCAGCCCGAGTGTGTCAAGGAAATGCCTTGCCTGAATCAGATCTTCGCCCGAGCCGTCGATACTGAGCGTGAAGGCTTTCAGCCGTGACGGGTTTTCTCCGAGTTCCCTGAGGGCATGATATGTAAGCAGAAAGACGCTTCCGCTGTCGACGCCGGCAGAAAATGTAACACCGACAGGTCCTGATTTTGCCCGGTTTTCCAGCCACTTTCTTATCTCCCCGTACAGGGCTCCAATATAAATCCGTCCAAGTTCGTCAGGTGCGAGGGAAGAATATTTATTTCTTTCCGGCAGAAAAAAACGCTGGTATTCAGGATTGGGATCCGGACACCCCAGAAGCTCAATTTTAGTGATATAATGAGCCGGTGCCATTCTGGTATAGGAAGGATGGAACTGATCATCGAGATCCTCTTTCTTCAGGTATTCATATATTGCATCTATTCTTTCGGCGATAATCAGATTTGGGCCTTCAGTCCGCTTTGCAATAAAATATCTGACAGGACGCCCGATAGATCTTGCCATTCTTATGGTCCGGCCATCAACTGAAACAAGGGCAAACTGCCCGTCTATTTTCCTCAGGGCATCAGAATCACCTGTTCTGAGAATCTCCACTGCCTCTTCATTCGTCATATTGTAAATGACATTCTTTTCAGGATCGGTAAGGTCGATCACCCGGCTGACATATTGGTTTTTCATGGTTATCTGGGTTTAAAAAGTTAAAATAAGTTTTTTGAAGTTAATCCGGTTTACAAAATCCCTGAACACTAAAATATCAGAATTTTTCTGTTTATCAGCTATCTCCCGGCCACTTTAATATTTCATTGACCAACTTCCTTCCAGAAGACCTGTTGCGGCAGCTAATCCATTTCATCTGGTCTTCCCGGGATCACTCCGTAACTCCCTCACCCTGCATTATGGTGATATAGCGGTTTGCCCTGATGTTCCTGTATGTCTCGGTTTTTCCGTCCGACCAGGCTATCTCCAGGGTATCCACTGTTTTGTGTTTTCCCAGGCCTATATGGAGGCGGGGATCATTACCGGAAAGATAACCGGTGATCCATTGATTTATCAGAACCTGCTTCAGGGACCCTGAGGTAACTGTGACCTTTGCACTGATGGCAGGTGCAAATCCGGAAGGGCTTTTCAGTGTCAGGCCCAGCCAGTTGTTCCTGTTTCCCCCGTCGTTCCTTAAAAGCACAGGAGTGGCAATCAGATCGACATGCGATACTATTATGTCAAGATCGCCGTCATTGTCATAATCGCATATTGCCATTCCTCTTCCGGAGCGGCGCTTAAGGAAATAGTCGCTGTATCGTTGTCCCACATCAGTAAAATGGCCCTTTCCGTCATTTTCAAGGAGAAGCTGCAACTGGAGAATGAGTTCCTCAGCATTGCCATTTGCAGCGAATATATCGAGATCGCCGTCATTGTCGAAATCAAAAAGGGCGGTGCCCCAGGTACCTTTCCCTGCCAGATTAGCAGCAATGCCGCTTGAATGAGTCACATCCTGGAACATTCCGTTTCCAAGGTTGAGATAGAGCGCCCCGTAGTCTGTGTCAGACACAAGAATGTCGGGCAATCCGTCGCCATTTACATCGCCAATTGTACCATGCATTGAGCCGGCGCCGATCCCCTTGCTGTTAGCTGCCAGGCCCCTCGCAATTGCAATTTCCTGGTATTTCCCGCCGACCGATTTGAACATATAATTGAAATGATGATCATTAGCCTGAAAAATATCAAGGATGCCGTCATTGTCAAAATCAAACACGGTAAGTCCCATGCATTTGGAATCGGGATAATACAGGTTCACCTGTTTTGTCACATCACGGAAGGATCCGTCGGCCTGCTGTTCATAAAGCATTGAAGCCTGGCCCTTGTATTGCGACGGGTGGGGCTGGGCCTCGCGGGAGACGGGAGATACAATTGAAGGATCAAATGCCAGGAAATTGCCGACCATTACGTCGAGCCTGTTGTCACCGTTATAGTCGAAGAATACGGCCCCAATGCTCCATTTTTCAAAACCATTCAGTTTTTCAGGGCCCCTGAGTCCGGTCTGGTCCGTAATATCCGTGAAAGTCCCGTTGCCATTATTCCTGAAAAAAGCATTTGGTCCGTAGTTAAGCAGGAACAGGTCCGCATCTCCGTCATTATCATAATCGATTGCACAGGCGGCCATGCTCCAGTTCCTGTCGTCAACGCCCGCTTCATGCCCGACTTCGGTGAAGGTCCCGTCACCGTTGTTCCTGTACAACTGGTTGGGAGTATCCCTGAACACGCTTCCCGCGGGATCGGATATGCCTTCGAGATAGGTCCCGTTCATCATATAAATATCCATCAGGCCGTCGTTATTGTAATCAAACACGGTTATGCCTGACCCGCTGCTTTCAATTATGCTCTGGTAAGTATAATCCCCGAAGTTATATCTGAAGCCGATTCCTGCGGGCTTCGTAACATCGGTATATGTCAGGGTTTTTTCACCGGGCATGAACACTACAAACAGCAACACTGCAATTACCGCTGCCGCCAGAGATGCAAGTATCTTTTTCATCCTGAAAAAATGAGAAACGCAAATATAATCTGATTATTCAGAAACTCTGATTCCCTGAAGGCCAAATTTTTTGTCCCTGAAAGCCTTAAGATAATCTTCGCGATCGACCTTCCTGGTATTGTATTCACGATTATACTTCTCAAGATCCGGATCGCCGGGATAAGTATCGTTTTCTCCGGGCGGGTAGCTTTTCATGCCATGAAAGGGAAGAGGAAGAACAGTGCTTCCATGAGCGGTGTTCATATCTCCGTCCTTAACCCAGCCCACGCTCCTGATAAGGAAATCTCGTTTCCACCCCTTTTCCGGCGCAGGCAATTTCCCGGTGCTGAACCAGACTGAGGTTTCGTCTCCGGCATTTGTAATTATATATTTATTGTCTGCCCCGGTAAGCAAAGGCAGTACGTCCCCGAACCTTGTATAATAACCCGTAAGGTCTCTCCATTTCCAGGTTGTGTCAACCACGGAGTAATCAAACCAGTGGGGTCCGTATCTGCCGCCTTTCCTGAAACCCCTGGAGAATCCCCTGTAATGGAGATCCGCCTTTACCGGATCCATGAAATATGTTTTTACCGGGTAATTGCTATTGCATTCTGACCAGAAGATCTGGTCCCAGTAGATTTCCATATTTGTCCTGATCCGTATACGGTGATCGCCGGTCGGGAACTTCCCCGTAAGATCCGCAATGACGGTTTTGTCCTTGCCCATGGGAAAACCAATATTCTCAATCGCCGTGATCCAGTTCCCGTTTTTGTCAATAACCTCAAGCGAAGGATTGACCACTTTCAGGGATTCAGACTGCGACAATGCGAAATTAATGCTGGCATCGGTCGGAAAGATCCAGCCCTTGAGGAAAAGATGGCAGGCTGCGCCTGAGTTAAATTCTCCCAGGTCAAGGATCAGATCCCTCATTTCGGTAATACCCTGATATTTTTCCGGATTGAATCCGCCCAGATAAACATCATCATCAGCGGTGATATATGAAAGTACGTCATTACCTTCGGAATCGGTTGCAGAAACGGGGAAATGCTTTTCACCCACGGCGTATATTTTCAATTCCGGGAAAGGAGGTCCCGAGAATTTCTCGTCCACGAAAATATCGACTGACCCGGGATGATCAACAGCAACAAGTTCCACCCTGTCGATATACATTGTTTCCCAGAGTTCGGCAGTTATCTGTACCTGGTACATGCCGTCCTTTTCCCTGAGCAGTTCGCCTGGAATTTTAATGTAGTCGTCGGAAGCATCGGCAAATCCGTAAGTTGTGGTGCCGCCCATTATTCCCAGCGGCATTCCCAGGCCGCTTCGCCACATTATATCCCTGGCGAAAACAAACTCACTGCCGTTCCATGTATAAAGGAATGGACAGGAGCCCTTGAGCATCTGGGTTTCAATAAATGACTGATCGGTTTCGGGAAAGAAAATATTCTGCGGCACCCCGTTTGTCCAGGTGATCCTTATCACATCCGCCCTCGATTTTGTTCCAATGCCGAAATGGATGCTGGGCTGGGTGACAACCATCGACTGGTAAAGGTCGCCCGACCGCAGTTCTACCTTGGCTCCTATTCCAAAAAAGTTGTTCTTGGCACTGCCGGTCCTGAGTCCGACAAGTTTCATGTTTATAAAATGCCCGGCATTGCCGCCGTCATTGCGCAGCAGGGTAACAGTGCCGCCGGTGCCGGCCAGCAGGATATCCAGGTCCCCGTCATCATTATAATCCATTATTGCAATCTGTCTTCCCGATTTCACATCAGCCGGGAGAATGTTCGAGCTGTTTGCAAAAGTTCCGTTGCCCTGGTTCCTGAAGAGAAAAACTCCCCGGCCGTCTTTCTCTGAAGCTTCACCTGCAACAAAGATATCCAGCATGCCATCATTGTCGAAATCGATGAACCTGGCATCGTGAATAATTGTTTTTTCCAGTTCCTTCAATAAAGTTCCGGGTCTGCTGTCTTTTTCGAAAGTTCCGTCCCTCAGGTTCCGGTAAAGAACGTGATTTCCGGGTTTGAAAGAAGTCACGAACAGGTCGAGATAGCCGTCGTTGTCATAATCGCCTGCAGCCACCGAGGATGAAGCTCCTTCACCTTTCAACCCGCAGCGTGCTGCAGCTTCGATGAATCTTCCATTCCTCTGGTTTAAATAAAGTCTGTTCCCCGCATTTTCATTCACCATAAAAAGGTCGATATCGCCGTCTTCATCAAAATCGCCGAAAACTGCGCCCCGGGTATTTTCATTTGCGATGTCAAATCCCATTGCCGATGCCTGTTCAAGGAAAGTGCCGTCGGCATTATTGCGGTATATCCTGTTTGCAGAAGTCCTGCCGATAAACAGATCGAGGTCGCCGTCGTGATCGAGGTCAACAAACAGGGGTATGTTTCCTTTTGACCTGTCAGCAGGCTTGTCGCCGAGTTTTGTTTTATCCGTCACATTGTCAAAAGCTCCCTTCCCGTTGTTCCTGTACATGATGTTTCCCTCATCCCTGACTATCAGAAGGTCCAGAAATCCATCATTGTCATAATCAGCAAAGACAGCCGAAGTTTCATTCCCGGTATGCTTAATGCCTGCTTTTGAAGCTACATCCTTAAACCTGCCAAGTTCATTATTCAGAAGATAATGCCTTGACTCCTGTGAACCGGGATCTGTAACGCCGGCATAAAGGTCCATGTCGCCGTCGCCGTCATAATCGCTTGCGACAACAAATGCGTGTGATTTAATTCCGGAGGCAGCTGTTTTACGGGCTGAATTAACAATATCCAGGCCCGCCGACGAAGTGGCATTAGTGAATTTCACGGCAGCCGCACCCGCTTTGGAAGCCACGGTTTGCGTAAAACTGTCCTCATCGAATGAGATAAGCGGAAAACCCACTAGCGATCCTCCGGGACCCTTAAGATCGGCCATTCCTGCCTGATACGGGGCTGATATCTTAAGATAGTTATGAAATATTATGAAAGAATTGAGGGCATTCTCTTTTACGGGTGAACGCAGTGCCGTCATTGTCTTGTTATAATACTCTGCTGCCTCTTTCGAAAATTCGGAGAACTGTTTTTTAAGTATTTCCAGATGCGAGACAACCTCATCATAATTCCCCTTTCTGATAAGTATATCGATCAGGTTCAGCCTCGGGACCACATTTGCCGGAGCACTGCCGACCAGTTTGCGTGTATAGAACTCTCTCTGGCCGGCGGAAGCCTTGTCGGTTCCGAGTGAATACAATTCAGAAATATCATACAATGTTTTCACATGACCGGGTGAGGCTTTAAGGGCCTCCTGAAGTTCTGCCAGAGCCCTGTCGCGAGAATCGGTCATTCTGTATACCGTTGCAAGTATCAGTCTGATATCAGGATCCCCGGGATCGATCTTTATTGCCTTCACAAGTTGTTTTTCAGCTTCAGGATATTTACCCATTCTGAGATAGGTAAGTCCGAGGTTGGCATAGCCAAGCTTTTCCTTTGGGGCAAGTTTAATGAATTTCAGGAATTCCTTCTCGGCTTCGGCCAGCTTGAACTCTTCAAGATAAGCAAGGCCCAGCGTTCTGATTGAGATCAGTTCCTGTGATTTTGCCTGATCCTTTGTCTGTCCGTAATTGCAGCTCTGACAGACCGCAGTCAGGAACAGTAACATAAGCAGGCATTTAAAGCTCCTGTCCGGGAAAAAAAGAATTGCATCTTTAAATTTTACCGGTAAACAACTTACCTGCAGCCTGAAAACTCTCTTTCCACTACCTTCCATTCCTTTTATTTAATATTGACAGAATACTGATTCGCTATAAGCAACCCTTAAAGGTAAAGATAATCTGTTGTTTTGCCAATTCCCGGCATTAGCTTTTCAATCAAACCGGATCAATCCCGGGCCAGGCATGTCAGTCTTTCATGGTCTCCGCGGGAAGGCCGTTCCTGATTCTTACCATGCTGTATTTACCTGTCCTGTTTCCTTTATCATCGAACCTGATTGTTCCGGTAACACCTGAATAAGTTAATTCTGCCAGAGCTTTCTGTATCTTCCTCCTGTCATCCGAACCAGCCTTTCTGACAGCTTCAATGACGAGGCCCGCGCCGTCATAGGCAAAGGCTGCAACCATGCCTGGCCGGATGCCGTATTTTTCCCTGTACTCCCCCGTGAAATCACGGCATTTCTGAGTATTCCAGTTTGCAGAGGTGATGTAGAAACCGTCTTCTAACTTATTCAGTTCTGATTCGGTGAGGACATCTTCATTCAGAACGGACAGTGGTCCGAATACCGGAAGGTTGATTTTCGAATTCCGGATAAGGGCAAACAGGCCGGATGCCGTCTTTGGGCCGCAGAACAGGGCAATACATTCTGCTTTTGCATCAGTTATCCGGTTGAGGAGATTGTTAATATCACCGGTATATTCTTCATAACTGAGCTGAAGGGGAAAAGGTTTGTTCCTGCTTTTAATTACCCGCAGAAGGCTGGCAAGGGCCTGGCGGGAGTCATATTCAGAATCGTAAATGACTACGAGATTTTTATGTTTCCTTATATCAAATACTTCACCCAGGATAGTTTCAGCCTGCTGCAGATCATTGGGCACGCAATTGAAAAACCATGGAACGAATGCCTGTGTAAGGGTGGGGTCGGCTGACCATGCAGATATCATTGCCACAATTGATTTTGTTGCTGCCTGTTCGACAAGATGGGCGTTTCTTCCGTCATGTGAGCCCAGCAGGGCCCATACTTTCTCATTGAAAATAAGGTCCACCGCCTGTTTGGATCCTGTTCCCCACGGGCCCTCCATTGAACGGACGGCCAGGCTGAAATTCCTGCCGTCCGGCCCTCCTTTTGCGTTGGCATGGTCAACAGCCATCTGAGCTCCATGCAATGCGGCTGCTGAGCTTCTGTCAGGTACAAGCAATCCGATTTTTATGCTGTTTCCCGGATTATCCTGAGGCATCAGGAACGGGGCTTTCAGCAAAAAGAGACAAAGGATGAGGCAGATCCGTATTATTATTAGTCTTTTTTCAGGCATAATCTGCCTGGTATTTCAATCCTCAAATAACAGAAGGTTGCGGTATCAGAACCTCTCGTTCAATAGCCCGGCCGATATTAACAAGATCGTTCATAAGACTTTCAAACTCAACCGGGCTCAGTGACTGATGTCCGTCGCACAAAGCCTGATCCGGGTTATGATGCATTTCAATGATCAAACCGTCGGCCCCGGCGGCGATGGCGGCTCTGGCCATTGCAGGGACCATCCACCTGTGGCCCGTGCCATGGCTCGGGTCAACAATCACAGGCAGGTGGCTCAGGTGCTTAAGCATCGGAACTGCATTAAGGTCAAGGGTGTTTCGTGTGGCGGTCTCGAATGTGCGGATCCCTCTCTCACAAAGAATCACCTGATCGTTCCCCTGGTTCAGTATATACTCGGCTGAAAGAAGGAACTCCTCAATAGTTGCCATCATTCCCCTTTTAAGCAGGACAGGCCTGCGTGTCAGTCCCACCTCTTTCAGCAGGGGATAGTTGTGCATGTTCCTTGAACCTACCTGTAGCATGTCGGCATGTTCGGCAATGAATTCGACCTGCCGGGTATCCATGACCTCGGTCACAAAAGGCAGGCCGGTTTCCTTCCTGGCTTCGCACAGCAGCTTTATGCCTTCCTCTCCCAGCCCCTGAAAACTATATGGTGAAGAACGGGGTTTGAATGCGCCGCCTCTCAACACCGCTCCTCCGGAGTTTTTGACTTTCTTTGCTGTTTCCAGAAGCTGGTCACGGCTCTCAACGGCACACGGACCGGCAATAATAGCTATCTCATTGGGGCCGAACATAACGCCTGCGACATTCACCCCGGTCGGACCGGTCACGGTCTTCCTGCTGACCCTGACCGGGACGGAGCATCCACCGATGACAGCGGCTTTGCCAGACTGGCTAGATATCATCATTGCATCCCTCCTTTCTGTTAATATCCCAAACTGGTTTTCTTGTAAATCGAGTTATCCTTCTGGTAAGCGGGAGCAGGATAGAACTCAAATTTGCCGTTCTTTACCCTGCCCATGAAGATGGGCCGTATGTTGTTCCAGGTTCCGTCAAAATGGACCGGTCCTGTTACTCCCTGATAGCCCTGGAAAGTTTTCAGGTCGGTAAGCACATCACGTATCAGTGCCCTGTTCAACCCGGCCTTTCTGACAGCCTCAACAATAATGTTCATTCCGTCATAGGCATGAGCCGCAAAAACGTCGGGGTCATGTCCGAATCTTTTGATATAGTTAGCTTTAAATGCTTTCAGTTTGGGATCATTGGCATTGGGGTTATACTGGCAGGTTGTTATAATGTCCTCGGCGAGGACACCCGCAATTTCCAGGAACTCATTGCTTACAACGCGGTCGGAGGCATAGACCGGCTGATTCAGCCCCAGTTTACGTATCTGCTGAAGGATCAATGCCGATTCCTTTGCATTCCCCCAGATAAGTATGGCATCGGGAGAGGTCTTTTTTATCCGGTTCAGTTGTGCCGAAAAATCAGTTTCCCTGTCCATGAAACGTTCTTCAATTATTATTGGAAAACCGATCCTCGTTGATGTCCTGTTAAAATGAAGCGTACCAACCCGTCCGTAACGGTTATTGGCGCGAATGACAGCCACGCGTGTGTGTTTATCCTTCACAAATATCTTATCCACAAGGGCGTAGCTGCTCTGCCTGTCGTCAGGGATAGTTCTCAGAACCCATGGGATATTTGTTTCGGTGAAAGTGGGATCAGGGTCGCCGGTACAAACGTTTGGTATCTCAAGTTTAAGGGTTGCCCTTATTGCGACATGCGACACTATGTCGTCAATTGATCCGAGCCATGCCCATACGCCTTCATCATCCATTTTAACAAGTTCATTGGCAGCGGCACCCCAGAGGCCAACATCATTATGAATCATAAGCTTGAAGGGAATTCCCTTATACCCGCCTCTTTTATTTGCCTCTTCAATGGCCATAATCGATCCCTGAAGCATCTGCTGGCCCAGATTGCTGATTATGGATCCTTCAAGCGGTCCCAGAAATCCTATCCGCACTTCCTTGAGATCAGTCGGGAATGGCAGCTCACGCCCCGCTCCATAAAACTGCATGGGTTCTATGAAATGGTATTTGTAGGCTTTCTGATATTTATCGAAGGCAACAAGCTCATCCGGGATATTTCCGTAATTAGCGGGCAATTGCTGTCCTGAAGCCAATGAGATTGTGCAGGAGATCAGAAAACCTGTGAGAATTACTCGTAGATTTTTCATATGGAGGTGGTTTTGATTTTTGAGGTTCGATTCAGTTCCCGGATTGATTAATACATAAATCATATTATTCAGTTTCATTTACAACGGCTTCAGGAGTTCAGTTTAAAAGCTCCCCCCTGCACACACCCTTGGATGTGGCGACCCACAGCACATCGTCTTCGGCGTCAACTCCGATAATAAAATTATGTGATATGGAAGGTGAGAGGGGTATTTCCTTTACAAGTGTATTACCCTCTTTTATTATTGCCTTTCCATCGGTGCTGTTGTCGAACTTGTTGTAGGTCACCCATGATGTTCCGTCAGTGCAGCTCAATCCCTCATCACAGCAAACGAACACCACATTGCGTTCAGCTCTGAGGAAGTTGATGAAATTGCTTGCGATTCCGCTGTCGTGGTCAAAATAGCCTTTCCAGTTCTTGCCGTCATAACGGCTCATTCCGAAATAGGTTGATACCCACAGGATGCCGTCTGAATAGGATGTGGCGGTGGTTATGTCATGAACAACACCATCATCAGGCTGGAGGTCTATTTCCATGAATCCATCGGGGTCAACATAATCGCGGAATTGTTTTGTAACTGTGTTGTATTCAATCACTCCCCCACCCCAGGCTGCGATCCACACTTTACCATCGCCTGCCGACAGGGCATACGTCCACGGCTCATGCATGGGGGCATTCATCTCGGTGAAGATCTCCCACTGCCGGGTCTGGGTATCATAGTGTCCCGCTCCGCCTCCCGTGGCGCACCAGACATCCTTTCCATAACAGAACACATTGTACACCAGATCATTTGGCATACCGCTGTTAAACTGGGTAAAGGTCTCGAATTTACCACCCGACCACCTGTTAAGACCTCCAAGGGTTCCTATCCATACGTCGCCCGTGAGAACGCTTATATCGATAGAAACAATGCCGTTATGTGCAAGACCGTCTTCCCTGGTATAGGTGGTCCACTTTCCGTCCTGATAAACCGCCAGTCCATGATGAGTCCCTACAAGCACACGATTTCTCTCTTTGTCGATCCTCACCGCATAGCATTTATCGGATGGAAGCCCGTCCTTTTCAGTGAATGTCTTCCAATTGCCGTATACAGGCATTCCTTCGGAAATATTTCCCGGTCTGGCTTCCTTTTCCCGCGATTCAATCGTTGAGAAATCTGCCATTTCGGCCTTTTTGTGTTTCATTGCTCCGGAGTTTGGTTTCCTGCTTTTGCTTAGACCAAGGAGGCCGGCCCCTGCAATGATCAAAACCAACAGGCTGTATCTGAATAACTTGTTATTAAAAATTCTTTTCATGGAAGTCAGGATTAATGGTTTTTAATTTTTGCCTGCAAAACGTTGTTTTTCTTGCCTTCATTTATGTAATACTCCGGTCCGCGGATTGACTTCAGATACTCAATCAGTTCATTAAGTTCAATCTTTGTGAAATCATTAACAGCTCCATGGGTGTCCTTATGGGCATAAACTGTCCATATTTCTTCCAGTGTAAGGGCGCGGCCATGGTGCAGATATGGGGGTGATGCGTAAATATTGTTCAGGTGAGGCGTGTCGAACAGCATCGAATCATCGCTTGCCAGGAGAGATCCCACGTCTTCGAAGTTTTTATTTGTAAAGTACGGAGGCGGATGACAGGTAATGCACCGCTGTTTTTCGGGTATTTCATTGCCATGATTGTCGATGGTGCGTTCAAACAATGCTTTGCCCCTGAGCTGCATTGCATTAAGCTCTCCGGTTGGATTGTACAGGAGGTTAGGAGGATAGGGTATCCCGGTAACTATATATGCTACCAGTGCATCGAGTTCCTTATAGCTGAAGGCCTCATTCCGGGTCAGTACGGTAGAGAATCTCATGCCATCCTGTTTATAGATTGTCTGGTTCTTTCCGTTCCACTTGAATGGCGGAGTGTCTCCGATATCGCGCAACGACTGGGTATTTGCAAGGTTGCGTCCCATATCCTTGGAGGCCATATTATAGACAAGTCCATCCTCATGCGCATCAGGATGACAGGTATAGCATGCATATTGGGTCTGAAACGTTCCGCCGGCGTTGTTAAAAATTCTCCGGCCATGGCGTGCAACGGTGATCCGCCGCGGGCCTCCAAGGCCGATTGTATTGACCATTTCAAGGCTCTCCGTGCTTATAACCGCTATCCTGTCCTCCAGATGTTCGGCCACATAGAGGTATTTACCGTCAGGTGATAATACCAGCCCCTTGGGATTGGCGCCCGTAACGATCCGTTTTACCAGGTATTTGCTGCTTATTCCGAGGTGATTGGAATAATACTCAAGCATTTCGGTCGGAGTCTGGCTGATAAAGGCACGAAGTGAATCCATGTCAATAACGCTGATCCTGTCCACGCCGGCATGCGACACAAAGGCTCTTTTGCCGTCGGGAGTGATGGCAATATCGAAAGGATCGGCAAAATACTCATTCGGTTCATCGAGCAATAGCTGGATTATTCTCCCGTCGGGTTTCTGCTCAATGACTGCCATCCCGTTGGTCATCATGAAACCCTTTTCCACCTGTATTGACGGCACAAGGTTCTTGGGCCGGATAAGGGGGATCAGGGCAAGTTCGCCGTCGGGGGTAAATTCAATATTTTCAAGCATATAGGCTGAATTCATATCCTGCCGGCCTATAACCATCCTGGTATCCTCACCGATAACTGTAAGTTCGCAAACAACCGGTTCCCCGTAAGGTACCAGATTTGCTCTCCTGCTCGTCACAAGCAGTTTCCCGCCGTCAGGTGACATGCGGATACCGGTCGGATTGTTACCGGCTGCAAGCCTTTTCCATTCCTTTCCGGAACCCAGGTCAATAACAGAAACGTCGTTTGTGTATGAATTCACCACATAGATGAATTTGCCGTCAGGACTTAATTCAAGTCCCGCGGGACCATTTCCGGTTTCAAGAGTATCTGTTACAATATTATCCATGAGATCAATTACTGATATATTATCGGCCCATTGATTGCTCACATACGCAAATTTTTCATCCTTGCTGAGAATTACCGTATGGGGTCTGTTGCCAACCCTGATCTTATTGGTCACTTTTCTTTTTTCGGTATCAGCCACAAGCAGGATATTGGCTTCTTCTGCCACAACATAAAGTCTTTTTCCGTCATTTGACAGTGCCAGGTTAAACGGAGAATAATAATCAGCATTAATAAGTTCAGGGATCAGGCCGGTTTTCTGTGTATAAAGGTGACACGACAGGCAATTGAGAGGATGATCCTCAACGGCTGTCTGATAATTCACATGTGTCCTCGCCCATCTTTTAAAAGGAGGGTATATCAGAATAAAAAGCAACCCAATGATACCTATTATTATTCCCGGTTTCCAATAAATCCTTTTCATTTCGCCGCTCTCTTTATAAACTCACTCCAGTTCAACAATCTTCTCTTTTATCTCACCAATATGAACAGGTATGATAACAGGATCCTTTGTTACAGCAATGGATAGCAGGTTTCCCGGAACCAGTTCAGGATCTTCATGGCAACCCACGCATCCGCGCCTTTCATTTGGCCGGAGCCACAGCCAGGAACAGGGGCCGCTGATCACATTGCCGTCATCGTCAATTGTTTTAATCCGGAAAGGAGTGTCAGCTATCACCTTGAGGTAAAATGAACCATCTTCTTCAACTTCAACCACTCCGTAGGTGGTGTCTATTCCTGTCAGTTCAATCCTGCGGGCCCTGTGTGTCTCATGGAAATGCCGCGGCAGTTCCGCATTGAAGACATTGATGTCCTGGCACATGACCAATCCGGTTTTCACATGCATATCCACCTCGCTGGGCAGGTTTTTGGGTCTGTCATGCTTACCGGCAATCACCGCATCTATCACATTATATCGTGCATCGGAATAGATTTGGCGGCCAAGTTTTTTCCCAGACGGATCAAACTCGTAGATTCCGAATGGTTCGGAACCGGATTTTCTGTAAGATACCAGGAAGCGGCTGGCCGTAACAGGCAGCGCAAACAGAAAATCACCATCAATTGCTGAGGTGAGATTTGCTCTCGTATGCAGCGGGCGATTATAGCTTATTGAAATAAGTTCATGTTTTTCAGGCTTTCCGGCATTTCTTTCCGCAAATATCAGATGCCTGTCAATGGTTTCACTGGCACTGCTGAGAGTCCGGGTGCCGGCAGGACCTTTGTAGAACAGATCGGCCTTTGTACCGTCGGGCCTCATGACCTGAAGAACAGGATCGGCAATCTGCGGATTCAGGGCAGTATTGACCGTAAGAATGCGGCCATCTTTCAGCACCGTATTTGCAAAGCTTGAGGCCGGGCTGAAGGTAATCTGCTGCACCTCCGATCCGTCGAGCCTGCAGGTAAATATGCAATGTGCATTCCCGACGGTATCATTCACTGTCTGCCTGCTGAAGGCCATCCTGTTTCCCGGAAGATAGACCGGATCGGTGCAGTTTTCATCAAATGGCGTGATCTTACGGTCTTTAAGATTACCAAGGTTTATTTCCCATATCTGCCATGGGTCGTTTTCATTTTTCCTTCCGGTGAAAAGCATGCATTTTCCGTCATATGAAATTTCCGGGAAACATGCAGAACTGAACGCTTCTGTAAGCACAATGGTTTTTCCCGGGCTGCCGGCATTGACCGCGATTATTCTAGCTCCTGGCAGGTATCTCCATTCTGAACCGTCTGAATAATCAGGCGACCGCGAGATATCAGGAGATTCAGTAAGTATGATCATTCCGTCTCTAACTGATTTTCCGCTACAGGACATCAGAAAAACACAAATCACAAAAAGCAAAGGAAATTCCGGGGAAAATTTCAACCTGTCTCCATTCATAAAAAAAAACATTTATGGCTCTTTCACATCAATGATCTGATTTGCTTTGACATTCTCCAGGATCTGAACTTTACCCGAGGGCCATCTGATTTCAATCCTGTCGGCAGCTTCACTTTTAGCCAGTCCGAAATGAACCCTGGGGTCATTCTGGGAAAGATATCCGGTTGTGCTTTTCCTGAAAGCTGTCTGTGTCTTGCCGCCGGCGGTCACCCTGATTCTTGCGCCGACCGCATCCCTGTTGCTTGTGGTGCCGGTCAGGCTCAGGGTAATCCAGTTATTTTGATTTCCCTTGTTGTTTCGCAGAAAAACACAGCGGTCGTTAAGATTCACAACGAATATATCAACGTCACCGTCATTGTCGTAATCGCCCATGGCGGCTCCCCGTCCAACGAACTCATGTTCAAAATACTGGCCGAGTTCAAGGGAAACGTCCCTGAATTTTCCGTTTCCTTCATTCCTGAACACCTGGTCCTCATGTCCGTAAAGGTGCTTCAGGGCTCCGTTAACCTTGAAAATATCCACGAGGCCATTGTTGTCATAATCGATAAATGAGGATGACCAACCCACAAACTGTGCAGAAGCCATTGAGATGCCGGATGACACGCCCCTGTCTGCAAACAGTCCGTTTCCCAGATTCTCATAAAGGGCGCAATAGGCATCATCTGATACAAACATGTCGATGAGGCCGTCATCATTGAAATCAGCATAGTCCACCGACATACTTACGGCTGCCTCGCCCGACTGGCTGAACGCGGTTCCTGATCTGATTCCCCAGTCCGTAAAACCCTTTCCGCCCTCATTGTGCCAGAGGTAATTCATTGTATGGTCGTTGGCCACATAAATATCGACCCATCCGTCATCGTCAATGTCAGTTGAACCGACCCCCATGGCCCTTCCGTCAAGATCGACGATCCCCATTTTATCCGTAACCTCTTCAAAGGTGCCGTCGGCGTTGTTGTGATAAAGCACGTCCTTCTGCGCATCATAAGCCATTGGCCCCGGGAAGCCGTCGGGGGCATAGAAGTATTTGTATTCCGGATCAAACTCCAGGAAATTACCAACATAAACGTCGAGGTAACCGTCATTGTCATAATCCAGCCAGGTTGCCCCTATACTGCACTCTTTGCCGCCTGCGACCCCGGCGCGTTTTGTAACGTCGGTAAATTTTCCGTTGCCGTTATTCTTCAGAAGGACATTAGGGCCGTAATTGCTCAAATAAATGTCGGGGTATCCGTCATTGTTGTAATCGGCCACGGATACTCCCATCGTGTACCATGGGCCGCCCACTCCGGCTTTTTTTGTGACATCCTCGAATGTGCCGTTCCCCAGGTTTCTGTAAAGCCGGTTAACCGGCAGAACATCGGGCTTTTTCGACTTACTGAAATTTTCGATCCATGTTCCGGTACAGGCATAAATATCCATGTATCCGTCGCGGTCAAAATCCAGGAACGCGGCTCCTCCCCCGTCGGACATGACAATGTTGATAAGCTCGTCACCTCCTATCCAGTGAACAAAGTCAAGTCCTATCTCTTTTGAAATTTCCTGGAAAAAATCATCATTGGCAGGAGGTGCAGCCTTGGCAGCACTTTTTAATTCCCGTGCAGGTTTATTACTCGGCTGGCATCCCGGAAACACCAGAAATAATACCAGAATACTGAAAATAACGCACCTGACGCAGACAATCCCCCCGGTAAAGAAATTCTTTATCATGGTTAGATTCGTAGTTTAGGTTAAACGAAATTATGTAATATCTGTCAACTTTATATTTTCAGACATATTCATTTAACAAATCCTTAATAATAATTTAACTAAATTGAAAGAATATTTAACATAATATAAAATAATTTAACATACAGGAAAGAAAACCACCATTTACAGGGGCTTCGAAGTGTTAAAAAAAGTGGAATTGCATCCTGTTTCAGGAGATACTGAGCCTGATTCCGCAGGTTTTTACCGCAGAATTCCGGGATTAATATCAGGTTTTTCCGGTTGGTTTCTGCAGTGATTTTAACAATCAGCCTGCAAGCAGGAACAAATCAGGATGCTCCGGTTACACCGCCTGGAAATGCCGGAGTTTTCCTGTGGTATTAGCATTACTGCCTGTCAGGCGGCTGTGATGTGACATCATCCTCAGATCCTGTCCGGGACCAGATAGGGGGTCCTGTATATTCTGGTCAGCAGGGTATCTGCTTCGGTATCATCTGCGAATTTCTCCGAATCGCCGATAAACCTCAGGCTTCTGCCTACCCTGTAGGAGATGTTGGCCAGATGGGGAAGGGCTGTGGAAAGAAATCCTTCATGGATATCGCAGTTAAGAACATCCCTGTTTTCTGCCCTTATGGCATCAATGAAGTTAGCATAATTAGGTGCGGGATTGGCCTCAGTTACGGGTTTTGAACCGGAAAAGGGGGTTCGTTCCCTTCCGCGGAAAGCTTTCCAGGCATCACCCATGATCTGGAGCCATCCTTCCGTTCCATAGAAGATATTTGTAACCTCGGTTCCGTCAGATCCTTCATGATTGGTGTAACGGCCCCTGCATTCAAACTCCAGGAGTGTACCGTCGGCATACCTGTATGAGCAGGTCTGGGTGTTGGGAGTCTCCTGTGAGGTTTTGTCACGGCCATAGGCTTCAACATCTCCATATACCATCACTCCTTTTGTCCGGTTTTCAGGTCGGGCTTCATCCCTGTTAAGACCATAAATGCCTCCGGTGGAATAAACTGATACAGGATGTTCGTTCTTATTCAGTCCCCAGCGTGCAATGTCGAGCATATGGGGCCCGGTGTTTCCCGTGTCGCCGTTCCCCGTATCCCAGTACCAGTGCCATACATAGTGGCTTCTTTTCACATTGTAAGGGCGCCACGGGGCAGGGCCGAGCCACATGTCATAGTGGAAACCTGCAGGCGGCTTGCTGTCCCCGGCCATTCCGTATGAATCCCGGGCCTTGAAGCAAAGCGCCCTGGCCATGTAAAGCTCACCAATACCCCCGTCATGAAGGAATCTAATCGCCTCCCTGACGTTGGACGAAGACCGGTTATTCAGACCGCACTGCACCATCAGTCCGGATTTACGGGCAGCTTCCACCATTATTCTGCCTTCCCGGATATTATGTGATGCAGGCTTCTCGACATAAACATGCTTGCCTGCCTGACAGGCCCATATCGTTGCAAGGGCATGCCAGTGATTGGGTACAGCCAGTGAAACGGCATGAATTTCCTTATCATCCAGGACCTTTCTCAGATCCCATTCAGTAACCGGTTTATGGCCCGCCTTATCCATAACCATCTTTGTGCGTGACCCGAAAAGCTGTTCATCGGTGTCGCAAAGAGTTTTCAGAAACACGTTATGGCTTTTTCCCAGGCTGCACCAGCTGTCTATATGCACGCTTCCCTGATTCCTGATACCTATTACGGCAAGATTGATCCTGTCGCTTGAACCGGCAATGGAATTATAGGATCTTGCAGAAAACCCGGTAGCGCCAACAGCCAGCCCGGCACTCCCCAGAACACTTTTCTTAATAAATTCCCTCCGTTTAGTCATCTTTCAGATAATTTAAATTGGTTTCTTATTGTAAGTTTGGTTTATTGTCACTTTTCAATTTTACAGGTCATTAAGTTACAAACTAATTTTAACTTTTTTTCTTCCCGTTAATTTAACCATTAATCCCAGTAATATCAGAAAAACTGACAGTCCGGCCAGGTAAATCAATCCGGTCCGGCCAGCGCTGTCTGCTGACCTGATGGCATCGCCGGCAACCTCGTAATCAGGGATGCTCCATGTAAACAGGTAAGCCTGAAGGAATGTTATGATGCAGACCACGGAAAGCATGATGAAGCTGTGTTTGAAAGTGAACCTGAACAGATCCGATTCCTTTCCGACAAGGCCGGTAGAAGCAGTACCGACGGCAATTGACTGGGGGGAGATCATTTTACCGGTTACTCCGCCGGTTGCATTTGAGGCCACTGTAACAACGGGATCTACTCCTATCTCCATGGCTGTGGCATGCTGGAGCTTGCAGAACAGTGCATTGGATGAAGTATCCGAACCCGTGAGGAAGACGCCCAGCCAGCCGAGCACCGGGGCAAAGAAAGGGAACAGCATGCCGGTGGATGAAAGGGCAAGCGCGATTGTGACTGACATCCCCGAATAGTTGGTGACAAATGCAAAGCCAAGCACTGAAGCGATGGTTATCATTGTATACCTCAGATGATAAAGGGTTGAAAAGAACAGCCTTACACCCTGTGCCGGCTTCAATCCGGTAAGCGGGACGGAAATTATGCCTGAAAGAAGCAGGGCGGTCCCTGCCGCTGAAAGGTAATTGAAGTCGAAAGGCCTTATAAAAAGAGGATTTCCGTTTGAGGTCATTATTGAGCCCTTCAGGCCTGGAATATCAAATAATACCTGTCCGGCCGAATTCAGCAGTTCTTTGACAGGCTGAAGTCCCCAGGCAATGATTATCACCGTCATTACAATGAATGGCGACCAGGCCCTTAACAGCTGACCTCCTGTAAATGATGGAGGGTCCTCCCCTGCAGGCTCAATGTGGTCTTTAAAATGCCATGCCACGGAGGGTTTCCAGAACCGCAGCAGGATAATGAGGCAGAAAATTGAAACAAGGCCGGCAATGATATCGGGCAGCATGGGACCGGCGTAATTTGACACCAGCCACTGGAAAAATGCAAATGAGATACCTGAGACCAGGATTGCCGGCAGAACTTCAAACGATCTTTTAAATCCGCACATTATAACAATCAGGTAAAAAGGAACCAGCACGGAAAGGAGCGGAAGAGTTCTTCCCACCATCATCGAAACCGCCATCTCGGGAATTCCGGAAACCTGTGCCGCAGTGGTAATTGGGATCCCTATTGCTCCGAATGCGACCGGTGCCGTGTTTGAAATAAGGCATAATCCTGCGGCATAAAGAGGGTTGAATCCCAGGCCCGTGAGTATTGCAGCAGTGATCGCCACAGGAGTTCCCATGCCTGCGGCACCTTCCAGGAAAGCGCCGAATGAGAACGCGATCAGTATCGCCTGGATTCTGCGATCGGAGCTTATTGAAACCACTGAGTTTTTTATAATCTCAAACTGCCCGCTTACCACAGCAACATTGTAAAGGAACAATGCCCCAATGATTATCCAGCATATGGGGAACAAGCCGTAAAGCATGCCATGGAAACCTGACAGCAGTGCCAGGCTCACCGGCATTTTGTACACGATCATTGCAACCACGATTGCCACGATCAGTGTCAGCAGGCTCGCCATATAACCTTTCATTCTTTTGATTATAAGAGCCCAGAATATGAAAAAGACAGGTATTGCAGCTGCCAGGGCCGACAGCGCAATGCCGTTCAGGGGGTCATTGACCTGGGTCCAGCTCATAAGATCCTTAATTTCTTCTGATTTTCATTTAAACATAAGTTGCCGCTGCTAATCGCCATTAATACTTGTCACGGCATAAAACCTCGTTGCCTTTATATAATGCTGGTCATGGCTAATGGCATTTTTCCGGAAGGACCGCATCAAATGCCGGTGCAGCCATCTGGAACTGTATGGCCGGCCCGTCATCTGAAATTTCTTGCCGTTGCCACGAATGTTCTGAGATTCTCTTCAGGTGTTGTTGACGGAAGGGCACAACCCGAATTCATAATAAACCTGTTGTTATCCGAAAATATCCGGAGAAGTTCTTCCGTTTTTTCCCGCACAAGCGCCGGCGTTCCCAGGGCCAGGACACCGCTGGGATCAACGTTTCCAACGAAGGCAGCTTTATCCCTGAGGGTATCGCATGCGAATTGCGCATCTGTCTTGTAGTCAATTTCAAATGCATCCGAACCGCTAAGAAGCATCTTATCGAGAATTGCGCCTGTGTCGCCGCAGATATGAAGAGTATAGTAGACACCTCCCTTGTGAGCCTCCTCAATAATCCTTTTTTCATACGGCAGGGCATATTTCTCGTAAATCTCTGGCGGTACCATGTCGGGACCGGCCGGACTGTCGCCGTTTGATACCATATCCGCTCCCGTCTGGATCATCAGCCTTATGAACTGGCTTGTTGCTTCAGTGCAGTATTCAAGCAATTCACTCAAAAGAGAATGTTCGGCAACATACAGATCCGTCATCCAGTTGCCTGTCCCTCGCATCATTCCAGCAAGTGAAAAAGGCAGCTGATCGCAGTTACCCCTGACGAAAACCTCATCGCCGAAATAATCCTTGAGCCTTCTTACTGCTTCGAGCCATATCTGGATATATTTGTAATCCTCCACATTCACGGGTTTCAGCGATCTGACATCCTCCATCGATGCCAGGCATCCCCCGGGTGATCTTCCAGGTTCATGTTCAGGGAGATCCACAGGAACACCCAGGCTGCCGGCAAGGGTTACCGTATCCATGTCGACAAGGACTCCGTCAAGGTCATATTTTTCCACTGAATTAATGAATGCCCCGGCAATCAGGGTCGGACTTTCCCTGAACCTGCCCATGCTTATTCTCAGTTCCGCGGCCGCAACCATGAAATTATGCAGCATCACGGGTATCTTGTCAGGCTGCTCTCCCTTAAGCGCCGAGACTATTCTCTGGTATCCGTTCATCTTCTACTTGTTTTTTAAGATTCCGTCAATTCGCGAGATCAGTTCCATCATTGCCCTTCCGTTGTGATAAGGACATTTCCACGGGTCAATTTTCCTGTCATTCCTGTAATACGGTGAAGGATCATCTTCCGGTTCGGTAAGGTACGGCACCCCGAGCCTGTTTACCTTTGTGTACCACTCTCCTCTTTCATGGTCAATAACATGGCTGTCAATGAAATTCCATGAGAGCTTCACTGTTTCCCAGTAACGGGGATCTCCCGTAAGCTGATATGCATTCATGAATCCAACCAGCGTTTCAGCCTGGAGCCACCAGTGCTTGTTTGTCCTTACATGGCTGCCATAACGGACCGATTCAAGGAACAAGCCTCCGTCCTTGTCTACCCCAACCCTGTCGACGGCATCTGCCATCCTCACTGAAATCTGTCTCATCCTCTCAATAACAGCCTTATCACACAGCACTTCAGCTGCCTCCCACAGGAGCCATGAACCCTCAATGTCATGACCAAAGGAACAGATCCCCCCGGAAGCCCGGGACTCGTTGAATGCATTATCAAAGAATATCCCGAAATGGCCGTCATCACGTATGATCTTTTCAAGAAAAAGATCAATCATTTCCCTAAGCCTCAATTTAACCTTTTCATCTTTCCAAACTTTATACAGCTCAGTATAAGCTTCCAGCACGTGCAGGTGAGTGTTCATCGATTTCGGTTCGTTGTTGTCTGCCATTCTGTTCTCGCCGTAAATCCTCCAGTCGCGCGTAAAAGCTTCAAGATAGCCTGGATAATATCTGTCTTTGACCTTTTCTTCAAGGAAACTGAAGAAATCCCTGATCAGGTCAAAAGTTGCATCAAGCTTTCTGAATTCATAGTATTTGCACAAGGCATAAATAACAAAGGCCTGTGCATAGGTGTGCTTAATGTCATTTGCAACAACATTGTCCGAAGTAAGCTCCATAAAATAGCCTCCGTGTACTTTGTCGGCAAAATCCTCCGTGACAACCCTGTACGCCCTGTCGGCCATCCCGGCGCAGTCGGCCCGGCCATTCATCATGGAGGCAGCTGAAAATGTCCAGAGTATTCTTGCATTCAGCACTGAGGTCTTGTAAGCCTTCAGGTCGGGGATCCCGTGAAGGTCCACTGCCCCGTAAAATCCTTTCCCCTCCTTTTCAACACTGTATCTGATCCAGTATGAAAGGATGCGGTCAAGCTCCTCCGAGAACTTCTGCCTGTATTCCTTCAGTTCATTTGTCAGGTTTTGCATTTGGTTCATGTTTTTTAAAAGGCTGGAAAAATATCCGCCTGTTCCTTGCTGACCGGCATCTGAATCCGCATCTAATAAAGGCGCCCTTTTTTAACCAGTCCCAGCCTGTCGAGTTCGTCATGTATATACATGCAGTTTTCAAGATTGTAATCGGCTTCAAGGTGGTATTCGATTTTCAGGTTACCTCCGTCGTTATCATTCAATGTGCGTGCCAGCCAATCCTGAATGTCTTTATGCTTCGCCCTTTCTGAAAGGCAGTCGACATGGGGAAATACATTGATCTCGAAATCCCTGCCTCTCAGCTCTCTTATGCGGGCAATTGAGGTGTCTGAACCTGTGTCGATGACAGTGAGGTTGTCTATGGCACAAATGGAAGGCATGACATGATCAGCATTTCCGCAGCTGTGAAGCCTGATGGCTCCAAACTCCCTGCCGAGGCGGTTAATATAGGGAGTGACAAACTCCAGGTAGGATGCAGCGTCAAGCATTGTCCCGGAGCACTCTCCCACATGTACCGATGCAACTGGCAGATCACCAAGCTCTGAAAAGAGCTTTATCACCCCGGTATAGACATCCGCGATCCAGGCATGAATTCCCTTTACAAGGTCGGGATATATCATCATCATGGTAAAAATATCCTGCCCGATGAATTTCATCGACGTGGTGATTATCCCGTGTATTGTTGCCCTGCCCGAGGTATCCCAGAAGAAGGGTGGAATAATCCTGCACCAGGGATATTTTTCCCTTGCCTCAAGAAACTGGTTTTTCAGGTTCCGGATAAACTCCAGGTCCCGGATCCCGGAAACCGGGGGAAGGTCCTTCAGGTCTTTAATATCTTTCAGCGGGAATCCCCTCACATCAGAATCCCTGTCGGGTGCAAAAATGAATTCAGATCCCAGCGCCGCCGCAATTATCATATTTGGCTGGATTGCCCCTACCAGCATCATGTCAGGCACCACATATTCCGCCTGCACAAGATTGTCTTCCATATTGTACAGAGGATACTCCGGGAACCTTTCCTTTATAAAGTTATGGCACGCCTCATCCTGTTTCATCCTGAAATACGGATCCAGATAGTATCTGCCGGTAAAATCAAATCCTCCATGGCTGTGCAGCCAGCCCTTTGAAACGCTTGCCTGAATCTTTATCATATTCTTGTTTTTTGTATCCGGTCAAACTGCGAAATAAGGTTCATTGGTTTTCCAGCTGCCTCTTGTAAAATCAGGGAACGGCACGGGTCTGTTTTCTCTTGCCGAAATCTCTGAAAGCTCAACAATTGCCGACATCACGGCCGAATCATAAACATCGAGCGGTACGGGCCCCCTGGCACGTACAGCCTCCACGAACCTGCCAAGCATCACAAAATCAGCCCCTCTTCCCTGAAGTGAAGAGAGATCCTGCTGATACCATCTGTGATTGTATTTGTCCTCATATGGCAGCCATGGCTCCCATTTCTGGTATTCGGGACTGTGGCCGGCCAGATATACCGCACTTTTCTCCTCATCATAGATCCCCTTTGTACCCTGGAGCATCCACCGGTTTGAATATGGCCTGGGCAGCAGAAGGTCGTTGTTTACCACAAGTGTTTTTCCCAGGCTGGTGCGAAGCAGGGAAGTAACAATGTCGCCCTGCCTGAAACCGCCAACGGCATTGGGATGATCAGCTCCGAATTTTCCTGCAAAATAGGCATTGATCCCTTTGGGAGCGGAGGTCATGGTGAATATCTCGGTAAATACATCACCCCGGTTGATATCCATCCAGCTTATGACAGGACCCACAGCATGGGTGGGATACTGGTCCCTGTTGTGTTTCATGAGATATTCAGCCTGCCATTTCGGTTCTCCGCTTTCACCGTCGAAAAACCAGTGATCTATGCAGTTATGTGAATGGGCACAATGGCAGTGTACAATTTCGCCGAACATACCCAGCCTTTTCATGTTCAGCACGGCAAGGTTGTCTTTCCTGAAACTCCAGTTCTCAAGCATCATGCACGGAATTCCGGTCCTCTCCGACGTTTCCACCAGTTCCCACGCCTGCTCAACTGCCTGAACAGCAGGAACATCAACGCCGGGGTATATGCCGTTTTCCATTGCCTGCAGGGCAATTTCAGCATGTGAATCCCAGTAAGTGGCGATTATTACAGCATCAAGTTTTCCGGCAGCCATGGCTCTTTTGTATGAATCCTTCTCCCCTCCGAACACTGCAGGCCTTTTCCTTCCTGAATCTGTGCATGACTTTGCTGCTTTTTCCGCTTCGGAAACTGATCCGTCACATACTGCTGTTATTTCAACTCCTTCTATCTGCAGAAGGTAACCAAGCAGCTTCAGCCCTCTTTTACCCGTCCCTATCAGACCTGTTCTTACCGGTTCTTTTGATAAATCCCTGGTCACCTGTTTAAATTTTCCGATTATACAAATTATTCTTTTGCATTCAGGATTATCCCGCAGGCATGCGGGATCTACCCATAATTTCACCTTCAATCCCCTTGCTCGTCCTCACATCATCCCAATCCCTCTCCTTTTATTCACCTCACCCCAACCCCTCTCCTGATTTTTCTGCCTCTCCCTAAATCCCTCCCCCAGGAGGGAGTGATTTCAATGTAACTACCTGTTTTTTACTCCCCTTCTCCCCTGGGAGAAGGGGCAGGGGGATGAGGTAAATCATTACTCACTCCCCTGGGAGAAGGGGCAGGGGGATGAGGTAAATCATTACTCACTCCCCTGGGAGAAGGGGCAGGGGGATGAGGTAACTTCTACCCGGCTTTTCGTCCCGTCTTATGACCCCATGCAGCATAATATAGCACGAATATGTAGCAGGGGATCAATATGATATAGGCGATCTTCGGATCCATTATATCTGCAAGGCGTCCGTAAAGCAGCGGAAGAAGGGCCCCTCCCAGGTTTCCCATAATAAGCAGTGATGAGCCGATCCCGGTAAATCTCCCGAGTCCCTCTATTGCCAGAGGCCATACGGCCGGCCATATCAGTGCATTGGCCATGCCAAGTGAAGCGATGAAAAGAACAGAAACCATTTTAGGTGACGATATTGCGGCTATAGTCAGTATTGTCCCAAGCACAGCACATATTTTCAGAGCATTGCTCTGGGAAATGTATTTCGGTATTGTGATTATGCCAACGGTATATCCGATGATTGAGGCAATCATTGTAAATGACGTGAAATGCCGTGCCAGTGCAATTGGTATACCCTGGCTTATCCCGTAGCTGATTATCGTATCGCCGGCAATGATTTCAAGGCCCACATCGCAAAAGATCGCCACAACCCCGAGCAATAAAAACGGGAACTGAAATATTGATTTTCTGTTGCTGAAATCATCTTTTGCGTTCCCGGCATTGTTTTCATCAGGATCAATCTCCGGCAGCCTTGATAGTTTTATCATTAACCCGATGGCAAACAAAATCGCAGCCATCCCAAGGTATGGAACAATCACCCTTGCCGCAAGCTGATCGAGCATGAGGTTTTTCTCCGGCCCGTCAAGGGTTCTGAGTTTGGCCACAAGCTCATCCCCATCGCTGAGCGCCATTACCCCGAAAACAAATGTGGCTATAATCCCTGCTGATTTATTGCAGATACCCATTATACTTATCCGCCGGGCAGCGCTTTCAATGGGCCCCAGTATCGTTATATACGGATTTGAGGCAGTCTGCAGCAGTGCAAGGCCGGTCCCCATAACAAAAAGGCCCGTAAGGAATATGCCGTACGTTCTCGTTGCTGCTGCCGGCAGGAAAAAGAGTGCACCCCCGGCCATTATGAAAAGACCTGTCATCATACCGGTCTTGAGCCCGGTCCTTTTCAACACCCATGAAGCGGGTATGGCCATGATTACATAAGCCAGGTAAAATGAAAATGCAACCAGGTATGACTGGAAATGGTTAAGTTCACATGATATCTTGAGATAAGGGATAAGTATGCCGTTCAGCCAGGTAACAAATCCGAATATAAAGAAAAACAGGCCTATGGTTCCTATTGTAAGCCACATAGCCTGCTGAGGACGGTGTGATGATGATGTTTCTGAGATCATTTAATGTTCAGGGAGTTTACATTTATCAGGAATGGGAAGGATATCTGATCATTTCGGATTGCGGATTTCGGATATAAGTTTTAAAAATAAGAAAAAAGTAATCCGTTTGAAAATCGGGAACTATTTACGAAGAATATTTGACAATTGCTGCCATAAGCAGTAACTGATATATGTCATTACATTAAATGACATATTTCTATTATTTAATTGATAAATATCATCTATTTTATTGATATTTATTTGGTTTTTACGACCTTAAGACGGCCCTTCCCACCCTCTATCATTATCTGATCACCGGGGGCAACGGTTCCGGATTCCTGAAAGTTTTCAATAAAAGGAAGTTCCAGGAAAGATGAGCTGAGATCTGCTCCCAATGCATTCCAGTCGACAATAAGCCTGCATCCCTGGTCCTTGTCTGACCAGTTGGCCACCGCAATAACAAGGTCCTCCGATCCTTTTGAAAACTGATGCGATGATTTTCGGATTATCTGTTCTTACAGGACAGTTCCTGTCCCAGTAACCAAGCATTTCCCTTTCCGGGAATTTATATTCATCAAAGAATTTCCAAAGGTGGTGAGGAGGATTTTTCACCCATCCGGCACGGTTGGTAATACCGTAAACCATGCCTCTCCAGGGATTGCCGCCTCCCTCAAGCATCTGGCCCGGCAGGCCGAAGGGAATACCGGAAACCTCTATCAGAGCGTCAAGTAATCTTCTCTCAGGAATGGAATCAAACCATTTTAAAGGGTTCTCTACGGACTCTGAAAAAACAACTAATGATTTGCTTTCTGTCTTCCTTTCATATTTAGTATAAGCTTCTGATGTTGATATAATACTTACTGACTTGTCACCGCATCCGGCAATTATCATCAACATAGTGATTAGAACAATGATTTTCCGGGTTTTACGAAACAGCAGTATTGCATTCATGACTAAAACGGATAAATGAGAATATTACCTAAAGCTGTAGCAGCAGGTCTCCTGCCACACAAATATACCTTTTCTTTTTCGCCGATTTTATATCGGGTTCAGGTTTTGCAGATGATTGAATTCTTCCTGACAGATTTTACATTAGAATATTATGAATTTTAATTACTTATACTGCCCTTTGTGGCCTTGTTTTAAAAGTAATGACTTTGTTTTACCACAAAGGAGAATTAAGTACCCACGAGGATCACAATGCAAATGAATAACACAAGTTAAATCGCAATTATCCGGAAGGAATACGTTTTGCCAGATCGGTCAGTGACACCGTAATCATCCTTCCGATTGGCTTTCCATCCCTGTATGAAATAACCCTGAAAGTATCAGCATCCTTTGGTATCGTGAGTCTTTCTCCGTTAATGTATGCAGGAGAATGATCATCGGGAAGAGTATTGTCGAAAGCATAATAAAGATCGATGTCATCTACTTCTGAATCAAGTGCAATCAGCAGGTTTCCATTGTTATCCCTGGAGGGAATAATTATAGCATCGTAACAGCTCCTTGCATAGTTTATACCTGACTGATCGAGCCGTTTCAGATTGTACCCGGTGCGTTTTTCGAAATCGTTCCACTGCCGTTCACTGGCAGGCGTCCAAAGTACTTCGGAAAGGGCAAAAGCCCGCGGCCATAGCATGTATTCGGCATGACGGAATGTGGGAACGCTTTCGGTCCAAAGATTACCCTGCCCTCCCAGAATATACTCCGGATCAACACCTTCAGGCACCGGCTCGAATTCATAAACCTTTTTAAGACGCAGCATTGCATAGGTAGGAGGTTCTATTGCAGGATCGCCCTGGTAGAAATCGAGATATGCATAATCAACCGGGGACATTACCACGTGGTGCTGTGTCCTTGCCGCAGTTATGCCTCCCTGCATGCCCCGCCAGCTCATAACAGCGGCATTCGGTGCAAGTCCGCCTTCAAGTATTTCATCCCAGCCTATAAGTTTTTTCCCCTTCGATTCGATTATCTTTTCCATCCTCCTGATAAAATAGCTCTGCAGCTCCTCTTCTGTCTTGAGCCCGTTTTCCCTCATCCTCTTCCGGCAGTCAGGACACCTCTTCCAGAAGCCCTTGTAACATTCGTCTCCGCCTATATGGATATATCCGAAGGGAAAGAGCTGAGCCACCTCTGTAAGCACCTTATCCATATAATCGTATGAAGACTCTTTTCCTGCGCAGATTGAGTTGTCCTCGATCGTATAGAACCTGCAGCCCGGATTTACATTATACTGAATTCCCGTTGATGAAAGATGCGGATAAGAAGCAATTGCAGCAAGGCTGTGCCCGGGAGCTTCGATCTCGGGAAGTATGTCCACATTCCTGAAAGCTGCATATTTCACGAGATCTTTAATCTGTTCATGAGTGTAATAGCCTCCGTATGTAGGAGCTTCTCCTTCCTGCGGACATTCACGATCCCACCATAGTCCGGTACGCGGTACTCTCCATGCACCGGTTGAGGTCAGTCCGGGAAGGCTTTTGATCTCAATCCTCCAGCCCTGGTCATCTGTGAGATGAAGCTGAAGAACATTGAACTTGTACCTGACCATCTGATCAATCATCCTTTTAACTTCATCGGTGGTAAAGAAATGCCGGCTGACATCAAGAAGAAGCCCTCTCCATTTGAATCTTGGAAAATCAGTGATTTCTGCACAAGGGATCCTGATAATATCACTACTGACTCCTGCACAATTCTCTTCCTTGACGGGGATCATCTGAAGGAGAGTCTGAATACCATAGAACAGACCATTTCTTTTTGGAGCTGAGATCACTATCTCACCTGGCTTCACACTAAGCTTGTATCCTTCATCGCCCACCGATTTCTGAAGATCTTCCACTATAGTCAGATTTATTCCTCTGCCGTTTCCCGGGGTCGTACGGATATCCCAGCCCGAAATATCTCTTATCTGGCCAGCCAGATATTCTGCCACGGCAGATGCAGAATCGTCACTGAAATGGATAACGGTATGCTCCCTGAGCCGGAATTCCCCCGGCAAAAGTGTGGTGCTTACAGGTTTTGGAATAACCTTGAGTCCGCTGTCACTCTCATTCATGTCTGAAATTTTTCCGCAATGTGTCAGAAAAATGATAATCATGAAGAATGTAATTGTTCTGATGATCGTGTTCATAAATCTTGATTTGAAATTAAACAACATTGAGAATAGCTTTCTCAGTTCCATTTGTACAATTGGCCGGATCCTGTGCGGATATAAATACCTGATATTTTTCTACCCTGCTCAAATCTTTCCCGGCGCCTTTCCTGCTTCCTCCCCATTTCTCTCCCAGGTATGTGAACAGAAACCACTGCACTCCTGGTGCAACCCAGCGGGATGAGGTGAATTCGTCAATTGTCATTTTTTCTCCGGAGCTGTAATCGCAGTAAAATGAAGCTGCAACTGTTGTAATTAAAAAGGCGTATCGCATCAGGAGTTGTTTTTGAATATTGTTTACCACATTTAGTAATGTTTTTCCCGCTGATCCCGCAGATTTTAGGCAGATACCAAGGCTTGCTGAGTATAAAAATCAATATTCCCTTTTACAGTGTTCTGTCCATAGCAAAATAAGGTTTGTTCGACTGCCACTTTCCTTTGGTGAAGTCGGGAAATGCGACAGGTGCATTGTTGGCTATCGAGATCCCCGAAAGTTCAACTATGGCTGTCATCACTGCTGAGTCATAAACATCGACCGGCGTTTGTCCCTTTGCCCTCACGGCATTGATAAACTGGCTGAGCATTACATAATCGGTTCCCCCGTGCGATAATGCAGCATAGTCACCCTGCCACCACCTGTGATTGTATTTCTGTTCATAGGGTTTCCATGGCTCCCACTGATGGTACTCCGGGCTTACATCAACGAGGTAAATCGCCGGTTTTTCCTCATAGTAGACTCCTTTTGTTCCCTGGAGCATCCACCTGTTGGAATAGGGCCTTGGCAGCTGCATATCATAATTTACAACAAGGGTTTTTCCCATTTTCGTCTTAAGGACCGATGTTACAATATCACCCTGACTGTATTTGAGGTTTGCATTGGGGTGACTGTCTCCGAATCTTCTTTTGAAATATGCATTGATGCCTTTCGATGCTGTGGCTGTTGAGGTTATTTCTGTAAAAATATCTCCCCTGTTGATATCCAGCCAGCTGATGACAGGTCCCACCGAATGGGTGGGATACTGGTCCCTGTTGTATCTGAGAAGGTATTCCGCTCCCCAGCGCTGCTCACCGGTTTTGCTGTCGAAGAACCAGTGATCAATGCAATCGTGTGAATGTGCGCAATGGCAATGGACTATTTCCCCGAACATTCCTAACCGCACCATGTTCAGCAATGCCAGGTTATCCTGTCTGAAGCTCCAGTTTTCCAGCATCATGCAAGGGACACCGGTATTTTCTGATGTTTCCACAAGGTTCCAGGTATCGTCGACGGTAAGTGCTGCAGGAACTTCAATTCCGGGATATATACCGTTTTTTAATGCATGCAGGGCAATCGGAGTATGCGAATCCCAGTAAGTTGCTATTATCACTGCATCCATGGGCTCCCTGTCAAGCATCTGTCTGTAGGTGTTCCCGTCACCGTAATAGACCGCGGGCCGTTTCCTCCCGGCTTTCACGCAGATTTCTGCAGCATTGGAGGCCCTGTTTTCAAAAAGATCGCATAATGCCACGATCTCAACGCCATCGATTGTCAGAAGACAGTTAACATGGCTCGTGCCCCTGTTACCGGTTCCCACAACACCTACCCTGACCGGATTGGCATCACTTTCAGTTGCAAAAACAGCCTTCGGCACGACACTCACGCCCAGTGCGGCAGCAGCGCCTGTCATGATAAAATTTCTTCTTGTTACTGATTTCATTATAGTTTAAGGTTAAGATTATTTTAAGATCCTATTAAAATTAGGCATTTTTAAATTAGTGTCCACGAAAAATGAGATATTGTTCTTTTAATTTAAAATATCCCGGGGTCATATCATTTTTATTGAGTTTGAATTGAATTTGCAGTTTTAACAACATTTAAGATAAAAATCATTATTCATGCAAGATGATTGAACATTACCATAAAGATGGAGATCCCTTATCCATTTTTATTGGATTACCAATAACACTTTACAACTATTATATCAAACCGGTCTGCTGAAGGAGATTCCTCATCCCGGCGGCATCTGAAAGATCTTGAAGCTTGTGAACTGTCATGGGCAATCCGGTTCATAAAAAAGATTCCGCCAACCATTTCCCGGGATTCGGAATGACACGCTCAGTCAGGTAACTACAGGGGGGAATGAGGCGGGGCGTTTTGCACTGACATTCCGTTCTGAAAATGATCCCTATCAAAACGCCCCGCCTCATTCCCCCTAATTTGCCTCCACGTTTGCTTTGTCATCCCGAATGAGATGATCCCGAGCCGGCGAGGGATCAGCGAAATGAGGGATCTCCCTGTCGTCATGCAGAGAACAAAAATACTTCAACCGGAGGAGATCCTTATACTTTGAGGGATCAGCGAAATGAGGGATCTCCCTGTCGTCATGCAGAGTGCCAAAGAATCCTGCAACCGGAGACGATCCTTATCGTGCGGGGGATCATCAATATGAGGGATCTCCCTTCGAATTGAGTAATCCCGGAAATGCTCCTTAAGCCGCATGTTTTTGCGCAGCCAGTGCCGCGAAGTGGCGCAATATTAATAACCGCGCAATTGTAACGGCCTCTCAAATGCCCCGGCTTTGAGGGAACTGAATATCATACCCGGATTATGAGGTTGTTATTCAACGCCTCCGGCGTTGACAGCATACCGCCCTGCCTTACCATGGATGCGACCATGGATATTGGACTTCCAGCCCTCAGGGCTGTATGCCGGAGAGCCTTAATGAGTACACCCTGCTGCTGAAGGAGATTCCTCATCCCGGCGGCATCTGAAAGATCTTGAAGCTTGTGAACTGTCATGGAAAATCCGGTTCACAAAAAAGATTCCGCTAACCATTTCCCGGGATTCGGAATGACACGCTCAGTCAGGTAACTACAGGGGAGAATGAGGCGGGGCGTTTTGCATCACCGTACTGCTGAAGGAGATTCCTCATCCCGGCGGCATCTGAAAGACATTGAAGCTTGTGAACTGTCATGGGCAATCCGGTTCATAAAAAAGATTCCGCCAACCATTTCCCCGGATCCGGAATGACACGCTCAGTCAGGTAACTACAGGGGGGAATGAGGGATCTCCCTGTCGTGATGCAGAGAACAAAAATACTTCACCCGGAGGAGATCCTTATACTTTGAGGGATCAGCGAAATGAGGGATCTCCCTTTAACAGGCAGTGAGCAAAAGAATCATCCTGGCATAGACGATCCTTATCCTGCGCAGTATCAGCGAAATGATGGATCCCCTCTAATATACAGAATATTTAAATCATTGTTTACCATCTTATTCTGAGGTTCTTTTCAGCGCCATAACCTTTAATCGATACCGAGTCGCTATATATTTCAGCGATTGCATAGGAGTTTTCGCCCATTTCAACCATTCCCCGGAGAGAGATGTAATGAACCCCATTGCTGGTCCAATGGCTGCTTCTGTGAGTATGCCCGCTTATAAAAACTGTTTTGCCCTTTCCCGATTCCACGATATTTCTGATCTCATCAGCATTCCAGAGATTTTCAGACTGGTTTTCAGGGTAAACCGGGAAATGACAGAAAATAATGACGTTCCGGCCTTCTTCATGTGAATCGCCGATCTCATTCTCCAGCCATTTTTTCTGGGTTTTCCCAATACCCCCGTTCCATGAATGTGCATTGGGTGCCTTTGCCTTTTCCAGTGAATCAAGGATCGCCTGAGCTCTTTTCGTTTGCGGATCACCTGACTTCCGGGAGAAAGTACTGATTTCACTTCCGTCGAGTATGATAAACTTCCAGTTCTTCCTGTTGAAAGAATAGTATTTTAAACTGCTTTTTTGAAAAACCGGTATCTTTTGTTTCTGATCATCCCGCACCGAAAAATCATGATTCCCCGGGACATAATAAAACGGGATCTTTGCTTTTCTGATAATCTTTACAAGAGGTTTATAACTTGCAAAATCATGGTCAATGAAATCGCCCAGGCTAAGGTGGAGTTCCACATCCTCCTCCCTGAACGTACTGACGGCATCAGAGAATTTATCCAGTGAAGCCCTGTAATGGCGTGAGCCGCTGTTGTCAGCATCAGCATACTGGACATCGGCAGTCAGCCCCGCCTTCAGAGGCAGATCCACATCATTCTGTCCAACCAGGCAGGTTGAATTCAAAAAGATAACCAGGCCCGGAATCATTTTCCAGGAATTCCGGATTACAGCAGGCATTATTTTCATTTCATTCGGATATATGGATCAGGCCGCAGCCTTACATTTTCTGCCGGATTCGGGCAGTGCCTCCGGAGGATTGAGAGCCATCCCGGCAAGCATTCTTTACTACGCCTTGTATCAATCAAATATAAAAATAATTTCCAAAGAATTCCGGATTATTTCCGTTCCCCGGGATAGTTCAGTCAATAAAAAAATCACGTATCAACAGATATTTGAATTTTCCCGGGAGACGATTCATAGCCGTAAAATATCACCCTGGATGCCGACGGCAGCCCCTTTCCGGAAATCGTCAGTGCATCAGTGGGAACTTGCCGCAGGCTGTATGATGTTCATTCCGGACGGGAATCACCTGTAAACCGGAAGGCCATAGTCAGTTAAGGCCTGATTATCGTCCCGTCAGATTTGCGGACGGTCCAGCCCGGCGCCTTGTTGTGAATGGGATACCTGGCAGCTTCCTTTTCATTGATGTCGATTCCAAGTCCGGGTGCCTCGTTTATGTGGAGATAACCATCCCTGCATTCAGGGCATCCCGGAAAGACTTCCTTTTCCTTGTCGGTGAAAAAGTATCCTCCTTCCTGAATCCCAAAGTTCCAGACTGCAAGGTCAATATGAGCGTTTGCGGCATGGCCCACGGGCGACACATCACCGGGTCCGTGCCATGCGGTCCGCACATTGAACCATTCGCCGAGCCTGGCCACCTTCATGGCCGGGGTGATCCCGCCAATCTGGGATATATGTATCCTGATGAAATCAAAGTAATGATTCACCATAGGCTCCACGAACTCATTGATATTATTGAAAAGCTCTCCCATTGCGAAAGGGACGGTGGTGCTTTCACGGAGCTGCTTCCACCAGTGGGTGTTCTCGGGTGAGAGCGGGTCTTCGATGAAGAAAGGCCTGTACTGCTCGAGCTGCCTGCACATGTTGATCACATCAACCGGCTGGTTCCGTTCATGGATATCATGAAGAAGCTCTATCTCGTCACCGCAGGCCCTGCGCACAGCTTCAAACAGTTTCGGCACATTCGAGAGATATGCATATTCGTCCATATAATTATCGGACTCAGCGCCAAAACCGGCCTTTTTGAAGTCAGGGATTTCTGGGGCTGCCCCCACTCCTCCGTATCCTCCAAGCTGGATCCTGATATACTTGAATCCCTGATCCATATATTTTTTAACATTGTCAACCACCTCTTCAATTGACCTGCCGCTTGCATGGGCATAAACCGGCACGGCAAACCTGCATTTACCCCCGAGCAGCTGATAGACCGGCATATTTGCCCTCTTGCCCTTTATGTCCCACAGGGCCTCATCGAGCCCGCTGAGGGCGTTATTAAGCACCGGGCCGTTCCTCCAGTAGGAACTTACATAGAAAGCCTGCCACATGTCCTCGATGTTGTCGGCATCCCTGCCCACGCAGAATTCATTCATATACTTTTCAATGGCAGTTACCACGGGAAAAGCCCTTTGTGTAAATGTGGCACAACCCAGGCCATACAACCCCGGTTCGGTGGTTTCCACCTTAACCACTATCAGGTTTGAATAGGAAGGCGCGGTAGGGATTGCCTTTACGCTCCTGATCTTTATCGGGGGCATCGCTTTTGCATAAGCCGGAGCTTCGTACGGTGAGGCATCTGCCCTTGATCCGGCAAAACCAAGCAATCCGGCAGCAGAGCCCATTGCCATGGTCTTCAGGAAATTCCTTCTTTCAGTTGATAACGGAGGATTTTCTTTATTCATGATAGTTTTATTTAGGATTAGTACAATCTCATTTTACAAAGGAAAAAAAGGCCGGTCGCCTGCTCCGGGAATATGCTCACTTGTTTTTGCCTGAAATAAATCATTCTGTTATTTTTCTTAAATTTATTGAAATGATCTTTAAGATCAAATAGTCCGGCAAATAAGATTTCAAAACATGTCATTTTAACATCAAAATGTAATAAGATATCAACCATGAAGCGCAGAAAATTTGTCCGTGAGACAGCAATCGGGAGCCTGGCAGTGACAGGCTTCACTGGTGCCATCATTCAGGCATCGTCATGTACCCGGAAAACGGAAACGGCCTCCCCGGCCGGCGAGTTTAAAAGCCTGTCAGGGTTCAGGCCCCTGAGCCTTGAGGAAACCGGATCAGAGATCAGGGTAACCGGCACCACTTTCACCTACACTGTCTGTAAAATAACCGGGCTCATTATCAATGCCCGTGTGCTGGGCGACGAATGGCTCTCGGGTCCCATGCCCGATCTGTGGGCATCCCCGGCAAACGACCCCCGTGGTGAACAGTACTATGCCCGATACTCACCCTCAACCCGGGTCAGGGTTGCCGAATTCCTTCCATATAAGATTACTGTCGCCTCGCAAGGCTTATTCTCCCGGATAAATAAATCTGTCATTCCGCTTGTTTTTAACCTGTTATACACTTTTGAAACGGACGGGACCGTAAGGGTTGATCTGAAAGTTACGGCAGAGCAGGAGATTGTTATCCGCTGGCTCACCCTTACTGAAGCGGGCATTTCTGCGGCATGCCGCTTTGCGGCTCATGATCATGATCAGGGCGACGGGCCGTTGACCTGCAGCCCGGTTAATTATGACGTTACAGCTGAAGGGGAAATAAATGTCGAAGGGAAATTTATTCCGTGGTTCCATTTTGGAAATGACAGAGGCGGCCTGGAACTTGTATTCCCCTTTTCCGGAAGGAGACATGGCGGCTATACCGACACCAGTCCGTATCCAACAGGTGATCCGCTGGGTCATTCATGGGAAATGTTCACCCTGAAGAAGACAGGATCCGGGCTGCTGTGTACTGCTTATGGTATCCGCAACTGCAGGGAAGCAATCGGACCTGAATACAGCTTTGAGGACACCTTTTTCATTTCAGCCCTGCCGGGCAGGGCCATGCGTTCTGATGCCAACTCGGTGCAGGTGCAGTGGACAGGGCCGCATCAGTTCAGAAGCAACTGGAAGCATCCGGAGGAAGAGGATATAAAGAAATGGGCAGCCGGTGGCGTTAATACTATTGTTGGGGGTGCTAACTGGTTTTCAGGAGATTATGGGAATTGCAGTATGCCTGAGGAGACAAAGCAATTTCTGGAAACATGTCACCGATATGGATTACGAGTAATCCCTTATATAACATTTACTGATCAGGAATATCCAACTCCCGGATTCAATGAAACTGGTCCTAAATGGCGGATTGAACCTGTTACTGAATTTAATTACAGGAGTCAACTAATGTGCTATGGAGCTGAGGATTGGCAAGAACACTGGCGCAAAGAGGTAAGCCGTATATTTGACCAGTATCCTTTTGATGGGCTTTACATCGATTTCTGGGCAGGTAAGGTTAATTGTTACAATACAAAACATGGTTGTGTGGGACCATATGGACGTTTTACTATAGAAGGTCTGCGCAGGATGGCCAGGATTGCCAGGGAGATAGTTGACACCAAAACAAGGAACGGATTTATACTTTCAAATACCAATATCCTTCCACTTGCAATGATCAATAACTGGATGGATGCAAGACTGTATGGTGAATGGCATAACCTCGAAGACACCGATCCGCTGGCGCTGCGCATCTATTACAACTCACACAGGTACGGAACCGGGAACGTACTGCTGGTCAGCAATGTACCAAAAATAACCGAGCGTACCCTGGCTTTATCAGGTCTTTTTCAGGGAAATCCGGTTATAAGTCATGCCCGGACATCTGATGAAAGACACATTTTGGAACGTAATGCCCTGTTCTTAAATGCCTTCGGTGCAAATAAATCTATAGCATTGAATAAATTTGAAATGGATGAATTATTGGGTTCCCAGAAAGTAACTGATCTCGCCGGCGTATCACTATTATTTAACAAGGAAAGTGGGGATTTACTAGTATGTCTTTCTTCTTTTTCAAAACCAGGTTCAAAGGTAAAGTTAGGGCCACTCCTGGAAAACATTATAACAAAGACTTCGAATCTTCCTGAATTTGGTGATACAATTCTGAAGCAAGCTCCTTACAGCACATTCATTTTTGAGAACAAAACCCTGATCGGTGGCGGACCATTGACATTGGCCGAACTGGGTGCATACACACTGGATCTGCCTGCTGATGATTACAAAAATATATGGATAAAACCTGCTAATGACCAGCCATCTGTTCTCTATACCTTAAACAATGCCGGACCAGCGGCTGAAGAATATAAACCTGACGAAGCTGCCCTGATTGTTACCATTCCTTCAGAAGCACGGCAATCAGCTGAAACAGCATTTCTGGGAAAAATTCCCAAATCGGTCGGCTCACCCGGAGGACCGGTATATTTCATTGCACACAATGACTGGTGGGAAGCAGAACTTCCATGCAATACAGTCATTACCGTGAGGTATTGATCGTTAAGGTTATATTCAGGATATTTTATCCCGATTATTTTGGCAGATACTTCGGATCCCCGGTGGCCCTGTAATCGTTGAACATCTTCTGAAGCGGCTCCTGCATACGGCCGTAAATTTCGCTCGACTTGTACCTGCCGAGATCAAAGGCCTTTTTGATCCAGATATCCCGGCGCCGGTTGGCAATCGTGGTTTTGATAACATCCGAGACCAGATGGGGAGGGATGGCCAGTATGCCATCCTCATCGCCTATCACAAGGTCGCCGGGCATAATTACAGCGTCACCGATGCGGATCGGGATATTGACTCCGGTAACAATGGCAAACCCTGTATTTGTAAGCGGAGTGCCGCCGCGGTAAAAAGCCTGTATTCCGCTTTGGGCCATTGTCTCAAGGAAATAAATCCCTCCGTCGACAATGAAACCGGTGCCTGTGGTTTTCCATATATAATAAGCCAGCTTATCTCCCACATAAGGCAGGCCTCCCTCAACCTTCCCATACAGATCAATGACGGCAAGGTCATTTTTCTGAAGCATATCGATGGTTGCGGATTTGCTGATCGCAGTTGCATTGTTCTTTTTGGCTTCGTTCTGCATGGCTTCCTGGAGATCCGGCCGGGGAGGCATGAATTGCACTGTAAATGCCCTGCCGGCAATTTTTTTCCCGGGGATCAGGGTCTTCCATCCGGCGTCGAACTGACTGTTATTGTATTTCCTGGCTGCCAATGCTTCCAGTGCTTCTATAACCTTGATCTCCAGATTTCTTACGGAATCGATCACTGCATCGGGTATCATCGGGCGGCCGTCAGGGAAACGGCCATAGGGATTCAATGCAGTAAAAGCTTCCATCTGTTCCTTTGTGAAGGTATGGATCTGTGCACAGGCCTGATCCGGAATCATTAATGCGGTCAGAAAAGCGGATAAGGCAAAAATACCTCCCGGCAGCCGCCTCAGACAAGCAGCAAATCTGCCCTGAATTACAAACAATAAATTTTTTTTCATCAGTATATTGATTTTATTAAAAAGCCTGTTACCGGTACTGTCTGTCGAGCGGGCAGTTCAAATACCCGGATATCTGACAAATGGTTGCAGGATCCGACACATCATGGTCTCATAAGCAGATTGTTCTGATTCGATATTTCATCTGTCTGCCGGGCTATGGACGGGGACACCATTTGCAATCACTCTGCTGAAAACCTGTAAACCGTCCTTGATTTGAATACCTCACCCGGATTCAGCAATGTAGAAGGGAACTCCGGGCGGTTAGGGCTGTCGGGGTAATGGCCCGATTCCAGGCAGAAGCCGGTTCTGAAATTATAGGGCTTCCCTCCATAGCCAATCTGTGAGCCGTCAAGGAAATTTCCGGTGTAAAGCTGCATACCCGGCTGATCGGTTATGACCTCAAGAATGCGGCCGCTTACCGGATCGTAAACAGTAACATCGACAGGCTCCTTATTGTCGAGGATAAAATTATGATCATATCCACGGCCCATTTTAAGCTGTTCATAATCCTGGTTTATTCTTTCCCCGATAGTATGAGGCGCTGTAAAGTCAAACGGGGTTCCTGCCACCGGCCTGATCTCGCCGGTTGGTATCGACACTGAATCAATAGGAAGAAAAGCGGAAGCTCTCAAAGTCAGTTCATGATCGAGAATATCGCCGCTGCCTGCTCCGTGCAGGTTGAAATAAGCATGGTTTGTGACATTTATCACAGTCTTTTTGTCGGTGGTACACTTGTAATCCATGATTATTTCGTTGTCGTCGGTCCAGGAATAAACAATTTCTGCTTTTACGTTCCCCGGAAAACCCATTTCCATATCGGGGCTGTTGTATGTGAACTTTACAGAAGGATACTCCGTGTTATTCATTACCTCAGTGTCCCATACAACGCTGTGCCATCCGCCCGGTCCGCCGTGAAGTGTGTTTGGCCCGTTGTTCAGCGGCAGGCTGTATTCGATCCCGTCGATAGTGAACCGGCCCCGGGCTATTCTGTTTGCGTAGCGGCCGACAACAGAACCGAACGACATGTCGCCGTTTATCATTCCTTCAAAAGTATCGTATCCAAAGGTAACATTTTCCTTTTTCCCGTTTTTATCAGGAACTTCGATCCATACGATCCGGGCGCCGTAGTTTGTTAATCTTATAACATTGCCTGCCCTGTTGGACAGGGTCAGGCGATATACCTCCTTCCCGCCGTGATTCCCGAAAATCTCCCTTCTAACCATTTCCTTTTTTTTTGCAGAATGTTTGCACGAAATTGCCAGTCCCATAGCAAAGGACAGCGCCAGTGAAAATAATAAAATCTTTTTCATTTTTCAGAGTATGTTTAGGAAAATAAATATTGATCCTGTCCTTACGGTGATCCTGTTCCCGTGATATGTTCCGGATGTTCCGGTCCGGAATCCGGGCCTGATTCCGGAGAAAGCAGGGAATCTGCCTAAGGGCCAGCAATTCCCGGATTGATTCAGAATGCATATTCTGCTTCAATCTCAACCAGCAGGTCATCCCTGCAGACATCAGCTTCGGTGTATATTGCCGGTGCGCCGGGAAATTGTTCTTCACATATGTCTTTTACCGCACTGAAATACTCCTGTCTTTTTACATAAGCCCTTATCAACGTGCACATTCCGTGCGACAGATCGCAGCCGGTGAGCTTTTCAAGATAATTGACCTCGCTCAGCTTCTTGATGTTCCCGATAGTAATACGTGTCTGTTCCTTTATTTTGCCTTTTCCAATTGTATTTTGTCCTATTATTGATGCTGTACCTGATACGAACAGGGTCCGCCTGCCGGAATTTGCAACAAAAAGGGCCCTTTCGAACTGGGGAGGGTTCTTTATTGGTTTGCCCTTTTCCTTCAAGCCTTTCAGCACCTTCTGGCTGTACTGGTAGGCGTTGACCTGGTTCGGGTTATCAACTGCCCGGGTCCTTACAGGCGGGGAATCCTGAATGGCGCAGAAGTCGACAGTTACTCCGCTTGTCTTCATGCCAATTCCCGTGGCCGCGGGAAAGCCGGGAGCAGTTCTGTACCTTGAATAGTACTCACTTCTTACTTCATTGAAAATCTGATAATTCTGATATCCCTTGTTAATCTCGAGAATTTTTCCAACATAGTTCCATTGTCTTACCAGATTATTATAGTTCATTCCCTCCTGGTCAAGTATCCCGGATATCATTTCAAATGACTTCACAGAAGCCTTTCTTGTGTTGTCAGACAACTCATCATCGCCCAGCCCTGCAGCCCAGAGCTCTTTTTCCGACTCCGGCCCAATGGTCACATATGGGATTGACCCCCAGAATTTTGTTGTAACTTCTGTGGATCCTTTCATGATGAACATTCCTTCAGCAGAGACCTTCCACGGATCTTCCGGGGGCTGGGTTATTATACTGATAGCCGGACATTGATCCCCCAGTCTGCCTTGTATGAAGTTTCCAATGATTTTTTTATGCCGGAGGAACATTTCCGGGTTAACCGGATCAATAAAAACATTCAGTTTTATTAACCTGCAGCCTTCTCCGGTCTTTTTCAGCACCCCTGCAAAGCATTGCTCCCATTCTTCTTCACAGGTACCGGTGACCAACGGACTGAAAATATAATACTCTTTTTGCATCGGAATAGATCAATATTCCCAAATAAAGCATTTTGAATTGAAATTAACAAATGTTAACATATTGTTAAATCTGGTAATTTTCTCAGAAAGAATAACTTGTCAACATGAATGCCTTAAAAGATCTTTATTCTCTAACTTTTTCCTGATTTGTTCAAGATATACCCATGAATCAGGTTAAACTTATCCTTTAAATGATTTTTCTGCAAGGGATCATTGTCAGGAACCATGAAGACAGCATGCCCGGCTTTTAAAGATCGTCCTGTCGCACATGCTGCAGATCTGCAAGCCCGGCAGGTCAAATGCGGCGCTACTGCGTGGTTACGGGAACCATAAGTCATATACAAAGGCTGAGATACCGGAAGATGCCCTTCAAAATAATCATAGCAGCATGCTGAATCCGGCGGTGAGCAGGCACTTTTTCAGATGCATAAACCCTGAAGGGTTATTTCGCATTCAGGAGATGGTCAGCGGCAAGTACGAGAAACACAAAGTTCGTAGCGCCTCCTCCCATAACATATTCCTGTTGCTGCCACAGATACGGCCAGTCGAGCAGTTCGGGAAAATCAGGCCTGATAAGAGCCGTGCCCGATGATACTCCTCCCGGTATGTATGATTCATCAGCCCTGTTTATGCCGTAGGCAATGGTTGTTGACCTGGCTCCTACCCCTGATGCATAGGATGAAGTATTCTCACCCGGATGGACGCCCAGAATAAAATTAAGTGCATTCACGACGGGTTCCGGCCTGAAAATATCAGGGAACGCGGTATAAAGGAAATACTGTCTCACCCCGAAGCTCTGGATATCCCATCCTGCTCCCCAGATATGAGGCCGGTAAGGCACCCCGAAAGGAGTTTCCTCCGATTGCCGGTTAATCTGTTCTGAAAGATCCGCTGCAGCTTTCCTGACCAGGCTGGTGAAATCAGCGTTGTTTATTTCCGGAAGTGCCCTTCCTATTATCCAGCCAAGCTGACTGATGCCTTTTACCACTGTTTCCCCGTTTTCGAGGATGAAATTTTTGTATTTATCTTTGCGGGTGGTGAGAAACAGTTCGGTTGCAGCATGAACTCTGGCATTGGCAGTCATTCCTGAGATCTTGTAGTCATTATTGAAAACAGCCTCTGCTATTTCAATGCATTCCCCTGCAAGGCCGTCATTGAATCCCCTGAGGGTCCTAGCCCCGGCAGCAAGGTGTGCTGCAACGGTAAGTTCCCTCGGAGGGTTGTCTTCGGTAAATACCCACCTGTCGTCCGTAACTGAGGAATGTGCTCCGGTCCGCTCACCAGGCTTAAGGTTCTTATCGAAGATCAGACCGTCCGTCATGGTGGAACCGTCGCCGAGAAGAACATACTGTCGTTTGTCTGACTCTATAATTCCCCTGTAAAACCTGCCAAGGCTTTTGTATCCTCCGGCAATTGAAAGCAATCCATGCTCTATCTGCTGGAGAACATCAGGTTTTCCATCGGGCTGGTGGATTTCAACGATCCTGCTGGCCTGGTCAATGGAAGTTTCATCGTAGTCGACCCCAAAAGTCTCGTAAATCATTGAAAGGATGTTTACTTCAGAGCTTTGCGACTCCACCCGGAGGTCATAGTCACCTGCATCATGCCATCCTCCCGTGTTGATTCCCGGCACATGATCGCCCGGGCTGAACCGTGTCAGGGTTGATTCCCTCTGGATGTATCCGTCGAAATGATTATGGTTCACCGGTGCCATCAGTGCATCATCCATATGGCACAGTCCGTGCCATACCCGGTATTTTTCATATACTTTCATATGACACATCTGTACAGGGAGGAAGAATTCGATTGTCGGCTGCCAGACATTTCGTTTATAAACATCGGCAGCTATCCTGAAAGGTTGAGACTGGTGCTTTCCGTATTTTACCAGATACATTCCTTCCCGGCTGATCTCTGAAAAATCAAATTTCAGGTAATCATAGCGGAGGAATTGCCCCCATGGTTCAGCCCTGAATGATTTCATTTCTGTCTTATTGCCATCCGGTTCAATTTTAACAAGAACACAGTTTTCCCTTTTTTTGTCTTTTCTGTCCAGTTCAATTATTGCCACCTTCTTCTGTTGGGGACGATACCCTATCTGGGAGGCATGGATCACCGGGTCAGCCATCCATCCGGTGACAATACCGGGGGTGATTATCCATTCCACCGCATTTTTCACGGCGCCTTCAGCAACCAGCGAACGGACGACAAACCATCCGTTGTTATGCACATATCTGCCGTCGAGAAGCTGGAGCCTGCCCGTCCGGGTTTCAATCGACAGCCTCAGAAGATCATCCTCCGGAGCAACGGTAAGTTTTTTCCCTTCTGCCATGGGCCGTGCCGCAACTATCTCTCCCTTTGCATCCCTGAGGGCCGGCCCGTTGGCCTGCCTGGGAAAGATCCCCGAATAATTATCCATTGCCCAGGTCTTCCCGAACAGCCAGCCGGGAAACAGTTCCATGTTAAAACCCACCTTGCCCAGGAACTCTTTCGGAACAGGCTGGTCAAGATCGACAGTGACTATTACCGACTCTCCGGCAGCTCGGATATTGACCGTGTATTTAAGATCCAGGTCGGGATAATCAATCGGGTTGAATCCCTTCCTGTTCAATGCCGGGTCGGGATAAGCAAGGTTTACCCTGATGGAGTTTGCGGACGGATCAACCTTTCTTTCAATCTGTCTGGGAATGGGCTGCCATTGTCCGGGAGTCTCGTCAAGGCGTATATCGCCATTTGTTGCCAGCCTCCTGCCATTCATTATGACTGCGACGCCTCCCTGGTGGCCCTCGGGGTAGATATCCTGAAAAGCCATAACATTAACGCCTTCACGCTCAAAATACTCCTGCCTGTTGAGGACAAATGACGGCTGCTGTGAGAAACCTGTCCATGTCAGAGACAGGAGCAGAATAGAAACAGGGATCTTTTTCATTTTTTTAAATATTTATTGATTCACTTGTCATACAGACAGTTCCGCCACGGCGGGGAACAGCATTGGTGTGAAATAATCATTCCCCGTTGTTAAAACACGACAGCTGTTTGCTCCATAGCGTTTTCTGGATTGATCATTTAACCACCCATTCATATAATCCGGCCGAATAATTTTTATTGAGCTTCACTTTAAGCTTTACAGCCGATGCCCTTACCGGCTGAAACTTCAGGGTATCCCAGCTGTCCCTGGTGATCCTGTAGGGGTTCAATGGTTTAACCGGTCTCCACATATTACCACTCAAGTACAGGATTTCCCATTCATCGGGAATACGGCAGCCTCCTTCGGAACCCTCATCGAACCAGTAGACTTTTGTACCGGATATGACCTGCTGCCCCGGGAAATCATACTGTACATACACCCACTTGTTTTTATCCGGCTTCCAGCTAAAGTAGGGCACGCTTTTATCATTGGAATTCCGCGGTTCCAGCTGGTCATTCACGGCAGGAAGATCACCGGTCATCCTGCTTGCCCTTACCCTGCTTTTAAAAGCAATTGAAGGAGCCGGCAGGGGTTTCACGGCATCCACGGATACCGGGAGCCATACCATCATCTGGCCGGGCCCCCTGTTGGCCCACAGTCCATAAGGTATCAGGACAGCAGGTTCTTCTTCAATGACATTGATGCCACCATCCACTCTCCTGACAGTCTGCGACGCTGATGTCCGGATTATATTTGTCCCGCCCAGAAGATCCTGCCGGAATTCGGTTGTAAAACAGGCATCGTCTCTAAAGAGCAGATTGAGGATGTTGCCCGTATTATTATCGGGCCATTCGGCACAATAAATTAATGGGCCCTGCTGTACTGCCATTTTGCCTGCATCATCCCCTATTCTTTCATCTGCCCTGACAATCCTCACGGGCATCGGAAATTCAATTACGATTTTGTCGCCTGTATTCCATTTTCGGTCTATGACACAATACCCGTTTATTAATTCCGGATTGATGGTATCCCCGTTAATCAAAATAGCATACTGTTCATTGCTTCTCTCCGCAAATTCATACAATCCGCCGGGCATGGCTTCATTCACGGCCCATCCGGGAACCCGGAGCTTCATCACGAACCGGTTGTGCGATACGGGGTTCACTGTCAGCTCAACCTTTCCGTTCCAGGGGAATCCTGATCTCTGGGAAATCTTCACGGAGTTATTTCCCACCCTGATATCTGCCTCCCCGGATATATAAAGATTGACATAAAGCTCATGATCTGTTGCGGCATAAACATAACCGGGTATTGCAGGAACGAATCTGGCAATATTCGAAGGGCAGCATGCGCAGCCGAACCAGGGGCTCCGCTGGTGCCGGCCCGAAGACTCCAGTGGATTGGGGTAAAAGAACCTGTCGCCGGTAAGCGAAACACCTGAAAGCATTGAATTGTACAATGTCTTCTCAAGTACATCGATATACCTGCTATCTCCATGTAACAGGAAGAGCCGGTGATTGGTGAAAATATCAGCTATTGAAGCACATGTTTCGCAGTAGGCTGTCAGGTTTGGAAGAAAAAAAGGTCCGGCGAAACCTTCATTTCCGCCAGTGGCCCCGATACCGCCGGTGATATAGATCTTTCTGCCAACAATATCTTCCCATACAGATGTGACAGCCTTAAGATATTCATCATCCTTTGTTATTGCAGCAATATCCGCCATTCCTGAATACATGTAGGCGGCCCTTACCGCATGACCTTCCGCTTCAGTCTGATCGACCGGTCTCCTGAGAGCCTGGTTGTATTGCCTTCCACCCGGTCCCCTTATATCCAGGAAGAACTTTGCGAGGTCCAGGTACTTCCTGTCACCGGTAGTGCGGAAAAGTTTTACCAGGCCCATTTCAATTCCCTGGTGCCCGGGCCATACTTTCAGCCTGTCGTACCCGAAATCCCTGCATACAAGGTCTGCCGACCTGACTGCAACATCAAGAAGGGTTCGCTTGCCGGTTGCCTGGTAATGTGCAACCGCAGCCTCATAAAGATGCCCGATATTATATAGCTCATGGCTGTGAAGTGAATCATTGATCCATCTTTCGCGGTTCACCCATTCATGCAGCCCTTCTCCGCCGTGAATTTCCGCGATGGTCCTGTTGGTATAAAGGTATCCGTCATCCTCCTGTGCATGCGTTATCCTGCTGATGAGAGTATCGAGGTAAGACCCGAGGACAGGATCGGGAAAAGTCTGCAGCGAATAACTGGCTCCTTCGATGATCTTGAAGACATCCGAATCGTCGAACGGATAAAGTGTTCTGAACACACCCGTGTCAAGCCCCCCTGCAATCTCAAAGTTCTTTATCCTTCCTGTTGATTCGCAATAGGAGAAGGCAATGGGGATGGTCACTTCCGCGTTCTTCCTGATCCTCGGGGCCCAGAAGCTGTCTGTCAGCTTCACCGAGGTAAACGGAACCGGGAGTATGGGATAATCAGCCGGGGGTTCCCCTGAACAGCCTGACAATATAAGCAGGCTGGCCAGTAAACCAGTTAAAGGCAATTGGTGCTTCATTTCTCTTTATTTGGAAAGTTCCAGGACAATTACCGATTTCGGAGGCAGATTGACAACAAGGATCCCGTCCCTGTATGTAAATCCCGTGAAGGGTACCGGCTTTATGTTTTCACCATTGTCAAATGTATTCGTCGCATTCATGGCAGCTGCAGTCAGCACTTCGGCAGTCACTTTTTTAAACAGTTCCCCTATTACCGGGCATGTCAGTGCAACCGGTCTGGCAGGATCGATATTTGCAAGTGAGATATGCACCCTGCCCTTTTCATCCACTGATGCTGAACCGGTGACAGACTGGATTTTTTCATCCCCGCTGACATAATCCACGCATTTAAGGTCGGTTTTCAACAGCCGGGCATTCTGATGGACCCTGAACATCCTGAAAACATGATATGTGGGAGTAAGCACCATCCTGTCGTCTTTTGTAAGGATGACCGACTGGAGTACGTTTACGGTCTGAGCAAGGTTGGCAACCTTCACCCTCTCAGCATGCTGGTTGAAAATGTTAAGATGAATCGCTGCGGTGACAGCATCCCTGAGTGTGTTCTGCTGATAAAGGAAGCCCGGATTGGTGCCCGGTTCCACATCAAACCAGTTGCCCCATTCATCTACAATGAGTCCTTTTGTTTTCTGAGGGTCATAACGGTCCATTATTGCTTCATGCCCCCTGATGATCTGATCCATCTGAAGATTTGCCCTCATTGTCTTAAACCACTGATCCGCTGTAAAATCAGTTGCTGATCCTTTTTTGTTCCAGTCACCCACAAGGGAATAATAATGTATTGACAATCCCTGGAAGCGGTCCCTTGCCGCAGGATCCTTCATAAGGGTTTCGGTCCAGACGGGGTCGGAGCCGTACGGGCCGCATGCCACCCTGTAAAGTATGTTATCTCCGTAGTTATTGAGATAGGTGGAATACTGCCGCATGAGGTCTGAATAATAATCAGCCGTCATATTGCCTCCGCAGCCCCAGTTTTCGTTGCCGATGGCGAAATATTTTACTTTCCAGGGTTCTTCCCTCCCGTTTTCCTTCCTGAGGCGCGTCATGGGGCTGTCGGAATCAGATGTGAGGTATTCAACCCATTCAGCCATTTCCCTGACGGTTCCCGAACCGACATTGCCATTTATATAAGCATCACAGCCAAGCAGTTCAGTGAGCTTCATGAACTCATGCGTACCGAAGGAATTATCTTCGGTAACGCCACCCCAGTGGGTATTGACGATTGATGCTCGTTTTGACTGGGGGCCAATTCCGTCTTTCCAGTGATATGTATCCGCGAAGCAGCCTCCGGGCCACCGGAGATTGGGTATCTTCAGTTCGCGAAGTGCGAAAAGAACATCATTTCTGATACCATGGGTATTGGGGATCTTGGAGTCCATCCCCACCCATATGCCTTCATAAATACACCGGCCCAGATGTTCAGAAAAATGTCCGTAAATATCCCTGCTGATCACAGGGCCCGGATTATTGGCAATCACCGCAAACTGATTGATGGGCGCGGGGACCGCCTTCTGGCCGGCAGCATAAAAGGATACCAGAAGGATAACGGATGCGAACAGGAGCAGTGATTTCTTCATGGTTTCAACTATTATTTGTTTCGTATTCAATAAAGGAACCAAGTTTTTTATATTTTCTGAACAGTTCTTCATATTTACCAGCTCTGAGCGGGTCGGGCTGGTAAACTTTTTCGAAGCCGGCTCCCATGGCTTTCTGGGCGGATTCGAAATCGGGGTGGATCCCGGCCATCACGGAGGCCGCCATAGCTGAACCCAGTGCGCAGGTCTGATCAGAGTTAGCCACCTTTATGGGCATGTTAAGGACATCGGCAACGATCTGCATGACGAAAGGGTTCTTCCTGGCCACTCCGCCAATAGCAATCACACTGTCAATCCGGAGGCCCTCTTCAAGAAACCTTTCATTAATCATACGCGAACCGAAAGCGGTTGCCTCGACAAGTGATCTGAAAATTCCTGGCGCATCTGACCCAAGGGATAGTCCCGTTATTGCACCTTTCAGCTCCTGGTTTGCATAGGGTGTGCGTCTTCCGTTCAGCCAGTCGAGGGCAATCAGGGAAGTTTCCCTGTCGGAAAGCATCTGGGCCCGGCGGGTTAATTCCGGCAATATCCTGTCAGCTGCCTCCCTTGTTATCCTTTCCCGGCTTTCATCATCAAGCCATGCCAGCTTGCCTATTATTTCAGTTACCGGCCACAAAAGCAGTTTTTCGAACCATGCATATACATCACCGAATGCTGACTGCCCGGCCTCAAGGCCGAGCATGCCGGGTATTATTGATCCGTCAACCTGGCCGCAGATGCCGGCAACAAGTTTATCTCCAACTTCTTCCATGGGTGACACAAGCATGTCGCAGGTGGATGTTCCCATGACTTTTACAAGCTGATAGGGTCTGATGCCGGCTCCGACTGCTCCCAGGTGTGCATCGAAAGCCCCGGCGCCAACCCTGACATCCGGCCTGAGCCCGAGCTTTTCTGCCCATTCTGCCGAGAGAGTGCCAACACATACGTCGCAGGTGCTTGTATCGCGGTAAAGACGGTCTCTAAGCCCGGCAAGGATGGGATCGAGGCTGACAAGGAACTTTTCGGCGGGAAGCCCGTTGAACTCCTCATGCCACATTGCCTTATGGCCCGCAGCGCATCTGCTTCTTTTCAGGGTCAGGGGATCAGTGTTCCCTGTAAGCAGGGCAGGTATCCAGTCACAATGCTCAACCCACGAAAAAGCCTCATGCCTTATCCTTTCATTGGTCCTCATGATATGGAGGATCTTTGACCAGAACCATTCGGAGGAATAAACTCCCCCTTCATACCTTGTATAATCAACTCCTCCCCGCGACCGGGCCAGGTCGTTAATTTCAGCGGCCTCTCTTACCGCTGTATGATCCTTCCACAAAACAAACATTGCATCAGGGTCATTTTCAAAGCCGGACTTCAATGACAGAGGTGTCCCTGCCCTGTCGACGGCCACAGGGGTGGATCCCGTTGTGTCGACAGTGATCCCTGCAATATTCCCGGTGATTTCAGGGCCGAGCCCCAGGAGCGCTCCCCTGACCGACTTCTCAAGGCCCTCAAGGTAATCGGCAGGATGCTGCCTGAACCGGTTTGCCCCGGGATCGCAGAACAATCCCTTTTTCCACATCGTGTACTCATGCACCGAGGTTCCGGCAATTGTTCCGTTTGATGCATCAACAATCACCGATCGTACCGAGTCAGTACCGAAATCAATTCCTACAACATATTTCCTGATCATAATCAAATTATAAAATTAAAAGCTATTTTCGTGAGAATCAATAATCGCAAGACAGTTAAAAGGTACTTACAAAACAGGAACCCTTATGGACAACCGCCGGAAATTATTACCAGAAATAGGCATAAAATGCAATAATTACCGCGATTATAAGGCCCGATACCAGAAGATCCCAGTTTGTCCAGCCTGCCCTGGTGACGGCTTTCTCCTCCGCCGAGGCCGACCCTATGTATAATCCCCTGATGGCAGCAGGATCCGCAGCCGGTGTAAAGGCGCTCACCACTATCATCAGTATTACCACAAAGAAGAACAGGATGATCTCGAAATGCAGCCAGTTGAGTTTCAGGAACACTGAATACATCAGGCTGTCAGTACTCAGGCCGGCACCAAATATTTTGAATCCCAGCCTGGTCATTCCCAGCACGAACCCTGTCAGCAGCCCGGTAAATCCGGCAGCGGGGGTGATCTTTTGGGATGCGATTCCAAGCAGGAATACTGCTGCGATTCCCGGGGCAAGGAGTGACTGGACATCCTGCAGATAAGCATAAAGGACCTTGCCAAGTCCCTTCATCACGGGGATCCACAGTATTCCAAGTATGACAACCGCAACAGTCGCTATTCTTCCAACCCTTACAAGTTCCCTTTCCGTGGCCTGCGGCCTGAATTTTTCATAGAAATCCACCGTGAACAGGGTTGCCGACGAATTAAAGAGTGAAGCAAGGGAACTCATCAGGGCAGCCAGTATTCCTCCCACCACAAGTCCCTTGAATCCAAGGGGAAGCAACTCGCTTACAAGAACTGAGAAAGCCGAATCGGAATCCGGGAGGGTGATCATTCCCTTGTAGTTAAGTGCATAGGCAATCATTCCGGGGATAAGGAAGATAAACACGGGCGAGAGTTTGAAAGCAGCGCCAAGGATTGCCCCTCTCCTGGATTCGGTCTGATTTCTTCCTGAAAGGACCCGCTGGACGATATACTGATCGGTGCACCAGTACCAGAAGCCGATAATTGCGGATCCCAGTATCACGCCGGTCCAGGGATATTCCGGATCGTTTGCCGATCGAATGAGGCTGGTCATGGTGTCTCCGTCAGCATTGACAGGGACGGCCCTGCAGATCTCCATCATCTGCGACCATCCCCCGAGTTTAACAAGTCCCACTACCATAACCGTTATTGAACCGATGAGCAGGATGGGTGTTTGCAGGACCGAGGTCCAGAGTATGGCTTTCATTCCCCCGAGCGTGGTATAGATGCCAGTCAGCACAACCAGGCCCACCGCGCTTATCCAGAAAAAATCGATCCCGAACATCGATTCAATGCCGAAGACCTGCTTGAAAACGATTCCGCCGGCATAAACCGTGACGGCAACTTTTGTAAAGACATAGCTGACGAGTGAAATAACCGACAGGACGCTTCTGGATCCTTTTGTGTAACGCTTTTCAAGGAATTCCGGCATGGTAAACACGCCGCTCCTGGCATAAAAGGGAACAAAGAACCAGCCCAGTATCAGTATGAGCCATCCGTGCATTTCCCAGTGTGCCATGGCCATTCCGCTTGATGCCCCTGCCCCTGCCAGGCCGACGAGGTGCTCGGAGCCGATGTTGGAGGCAAAGATCGAGGATCCGATGGCGAGCCATGTGGCATCGCGGCCGGCGAGGAAATAATCGGTTGAGGTCTCATCTTTTTTTCTGGTGACCCAGATGATTATACTAATTAATCCGAGGCAAAACAGCCCGAGGACGATCCAGTCAAGTGTTTCCATGATCAGGTTTAATTATTATGAAGAATTGCGGTATTAAAAATCATCTGTATTAAGCCGGAAATTTTATCCGTTGCCTCACATGCAAAACCAGGAAAATCATTGCCCCCATTCAGCCAGCGACGCCTGCACAAAATCTATTATCCGCTGATTTTCTTCCCTGCCGCCCCCGGTTACAGCAAACGGTTCTCCGAATCGGATATAGATTGGTTTTGAACTGTCGAGCGGACCGAGTTCCTTTATGATCTTTCCCTGCCCCCAGAAGTCGGTCTTCAAAGCAACCGGAACCACATTAACGCCTGCTTTTTTGGCCAGTTTCACGCCAAGGGAATTGAATTCTTCGGGCCTGAATTCAACACTCCGTGTGCTCTGGGGAAATATGACAATAGAAACTCCCCGAGCCAGAAGCTCCCGTCCCCTTGTCATAACCTCTTCAAAATCCTTTCGGGGATCGGTCCTTCCGACAACAACAGGATCGCGTGAACGCATAACATGTCCGAACAGCGGATGCCTTACAAGGCCCTCCTTTACCACGAATGTAACTTCACGATGGGGTGCTATCAATCCCGGGAGTACCATGGTCTCAAGCGTGCTCATGTGATTGCCGATGAACACAACAGGAGAAGGGCATGCCGCAATGTTTTCCATCCCGGAGATGTGAAATTTCCCGCCTGCCTTCTCAATGAACCTGAAAATAAAGAAAGATGAATCCGCCCAGGCCTTCCTGTCATAATTACCTTTAATTGCCTCTCTCCTTGTTTTAAGAACCACTGAAGCATATTTCAGCGTAAAGAACAACCTGTTGTGATGAGTGATCCTGTAGCACAGACCAGCTCTGCCCTTACCGGGGCTATCATATGACCATGAATCAAAATAACCGTAGTTCATTTGCCTGTGAAATGAATCCTGCTTTTCAGGTTTGTCAATACATATACAAATCTAATATTAAATTGTAAATTTAGCCGGTCATCAAGGTGCGTAATCTCAAAATTGGATCACATGAAGCTTTCCCCGTATGATGCCGTCATATTTATCATTCTGGTATTCAGTAATGTAGTAATCGGGGCAAGTTTTTATTTCAGGAGCAGGTCCACCGACCAGTTTGTTACTGCCGGAGGGAACATTCCTGCCTGGGTAGCCGGGATGTCGATTTTTGCGACATACCTGAGCAGCATCAGTTTTCTTGCCCTTCCGGGCAAGGCATATATGGCAAACTGGAACGCATTTGTTTTCAGTCTTTCCATACCTGTGGCATCATTTGCCGCAGCGAGGTATTTTGTTCCGCTTTACAGGAAGATCGGAAATCCCTCGGCATATTATTTTCTTGAAATGCGCTTTGGGCCATGGGCCAGGATATATGCTTCGCTGTGCTACATACTGACCCAGCTGATGAGAACGGGAGCGATCCTGCTGCTGCTCGCCCTGCCCCTCAATGCCCTTTTCGGGTGGAACATAAAAGCAATAATTATCCTTACCGGGCTGTCAGTCATCCTGTATTCCATGCTGGGAGGCATACGGGCGGTTGTGTGGACAGATACCATTCAGGGCATAATACTTATTACCGGGGCCATTGCTTGTGCAATATATATTACCCTGTCGATGCCCGGGGGAGCCGGTCAGGTTTTCAGGATAGGGGCATCCAACGGCAAATTCAGCCTCGGAAGCTTTGGGGCAAGTCTTTCCGAATCGACATTCTGGGTTGTACTGGTGTACGGGTTGTTCATCAACCTGCAGAACTACAGTATCGACCAGAATTATATTCAAAGATATCTGACAACCGGATCAGACAGGGAAGCAAAGAAGTCAGCCGTTTTCGGATCTATGCTTTACCTGCCTGTTTCGATGTTGTTTTTCTATATAGGCACTGCATTGTTTGCATTTTACACAGCACAGCCGGAGAGGCTGGCAGAGGAGCTCAGGCCGGTCACGGCAGGTGACAGGGTATTTCCCTTCTTCATTGTACATGAGCTCCCTGCAGGACTGACCGGTTTGCTGACAGCATCCATCTTTGCAGCAGGGATGAGTACCATATCCACCAGTCTCAACAGCACTGCAACTATTGTACTTTCTGATTATTACAAGAAATTCGCGAAGCGGGGCGCAGGCGAAAAAGCATCCATGAGAGTTTTGTATGCGGCTACAGCCGGCACGGGTGCTGCCGGTACCGGAATTGCGCTGGCCCTTACAGGCGTTGAAAGCGTTCTGGACGCATGGTGGGCGCTGGCATCAATCTTCAGCGGGGGAATGCTGGGCCTTTTCCTCCTCGGCTTTCTCCCGGTAAAAGCCGGGAGAACTGAGGCTGTTACCGGTACAATAATCGGCGTCATTGTTATTGCATGGATGAGCCTCTCCCCGCTGCTTCCGGGCAGCGGAAGGCTGTCAGCACTCAGAAACCCGGTTCACGGCAATCTTACAATCGTATTCGGGACGCTGGTGATTTTCCTGACAGGCTTTCTTGTCGGCAGATTTAAAGCCGGGAAAAACCATGCCTGATATATTTTCAGTTCCATAAACACCCTATAAATCTTTATCCACAATTAATTCAGGAGATTAATATGAAGAAAAACAATTTTGCCGGTATGGAAGGAAGGAAAAAGCCAAACGGTTTATTGATTAGGCTCATTGCCGGATTGCAGATATTCCTGCTGTTTAGCGGTATTCTTTGTGCACAGGATCCTTTCCGGGGAGATCAATGCATTGTCAGGAAGGAATTCATTTATGATTCCTCTGCAGTTTGGTTTCCCGGCTGTCATGCCTCAACGATTGCCGAAACGCCGGGAGGTTTCATTGCTGCATGGTTCGGCGGTACTGCTGAAGGCAATCCCGACGTCGGGATCTGGATAAGCAGGTTCTCAGGAGGAACCTGGTCGATCCCGGAAATGGTTGCCGACGGCAGGACCGACAGTCTCAGGTATCCCTGCTGGAACCCGGTCCTGTTCAACGGTGATGATGAAATACTGCTCTTCTATAAGGTAGGGCCTAATCCCCGGGAATGGTGGGGTGAGCTGAAGGTCTCCACAGACAATGGCATTTCCTGGTCGCCTCCGGAAAAGCTTCCTGACGGCATTCTGGGACCTGTGAAAAACAAGCCTGTTCTCCTGGGCAGCGGAACGCTTCTTTGTCCTTCAAGCACTGAAAACGGCGGATGGCGGGCACATATGGAGTTCACCAATGATTACGGCATAACCTGGGAAAGAACGGGCTTTCTCAATGACAGGGATCTTTTTGCAATTCAGCCGACCATCCTTACCCATAAAACCGGCAGGCTTCAGATCCTGTGCCGTACCGATCAGTCGCGGATTTTTTCATCATGGTCTGACGACAACGGACGTACATGGAGCAGGATGGTGCCTGACCTGCTGCCCAATCCCAATTCGGGGATCGATGCAGTGACCCTTTCCGACGGAAGGCACTTTCTTGTATACAATCATCTTACCAAAGGCAGGCAACAGCTGAATGCTGCAATATCCGATGACGGAAAATCGTGGAAGGCAGTTTTGCTCCTGGAAAACGATCGTGCCGGGAAGGAATATTCATATCCTGCCGTAATTCAATCCGGTGACGGACTGATCCACATAACCTATACATGGAACCGGCGGCTGATCAGGCATGTGGTGGTTGACCCTGCCGGAATCGAAACAAGGCCGATGATAAATGCGGCCTGGCCCCGTCAGTAGCCTTACCGGCCGGGGAAAAAAGGTATTACCAGGAGTGTCAGCGACAGCAGGGTCAGAATAACTACCGCCCCCCATCCTATTATGTTCTGCAGGGGTTTATTTGTATATTCACCCATGATCTTTTTGTCATTGATAAGCAGGATCATGCATACAAGCACAACGGGCAGCAGGATGCCGTTAAGGACCTGCGACCAGATGGATATGTCTATTAACGGTGCGTTGGGGATCAGGATAATGATCGCCGAAATGATCAGTATGCCTGTATACAGAACATAAAATTCCCTGGCTTCGCTCCATGATTTGTCCAGGCCGGTCTCAAAACCAAATGCCTCGCATATGTAAAAAGAGGTTGCAAGCGGCAGTATTGTTGCAGAAAAGACGGATGCAACAAACAGGCCGAATGCAAAAACATGACTTGCGAGTTCTCCTGCCAGGGGTTTAAGTGCGAGGGCCGCGTCCTTTGCTTCGTTTATCCGTATCCCGTTCGGATGCAGCGTTGACCCGCAGGCAACCATAATAAAAAATGCAACCACAACCGTTACAATGCAGCCGATCACTATGTCGAGCACGGTATATTTGTAATCCTTTATCTTAAGCCCTTTCTCAATTACCGACGACTGCATGTAGAACTGCATCCATGGGGCTATAGTCGTCCCCACCAGGGCTATGATGACCGTAACGCTTTGCGTGTTAAGCCTTATCCCGGGCCTGACTATTGCCGATCCTATCTCGCTCCACCGGGGCTCGCCCATAAGGGCCGAAACCACGTAAGTAAGCAAAGAAGCACTGAAAACGAGGAAAATCCTTTCCGCGGTCTTGTAGGTACCTTTTACCACAAGGATCCATACCATAAAAGCTACCAGGGGCACCGAGATATATTTGCTCACGCCGAATATCTCCATGCTGCCTGCGACACCTGCAAATTCGGTGGTGGTGTTTCCTATATTTGACAGCAGCAGGCCGATGAAAATAAAGAAGGTGATCTTTACACCTGCATTTTCGCGGATCAGATCGGAAAGCCCCTTGCCGGTGACTATCCCCATTCTTGCATTCATTTCCTGGATAACCAGCAGAACTATCAGTGAAGGTATCAGTGTCCATACCATTCCATAGCCATAAATGGCTCCTGCAACGGAATATGTTGTTATGCCCCCGGCATCATTGTCAACACTCCCGGTAATTATTCCGGGTCCCAGCAGAGCGGCGAAGATAGTCAGGTTACGATAGAACCTTGTCTTGCTGAATTTTGTCCTGAACATGCCGTTTGTTTTATCGCTTGTTGGTCCTTCTCCGGCTTATCAGATCCTCGATGACATCATCAACAACGACCATTCCCTGCAACTGGTTCCGTTTATCCACAACGGGAACTGCAAGCAGGTTATATTTCGAAATCAGTTCGGCGATATCATCAATACGCTGATAATCGAAAAGAGACACGGGTTCGGTTTTCATGATATTCCTTATTATCGTTTCAGGATCGGCAACAACAAGGTCGCGCAGATCAAAGGTACCGATCAGCTCCTCATTCCTTTCGGTTACAAAAAGAGAATACAGTTCCGAAGGTTCGGGCTTTTTGATCCTCAGCTCCCTGATTACCTCATCAACAGTGAGCAAAGGACTGAAAGAAAGAATGTCGGTTGTCATCAGACCTCCTGCCGAGTTGTCGGGGTATTCGAGGAGCTCCCTTACTTCCTGCGACGATTCACTGTCCATCTCCTTCAGGAGGAGCTCAGCTTTCTCATTCTCAATCTCATCGAGTATGTATGCAACTTCGTCAGCCGGCATCTTTTCAAGGACATCTGCAACCTTCGGAACGGGCAGGCTCTCAATAATGTGGATCTGGGCATGGGTTTCAAGTTCTTCCAGCACATCGGCGGCTTTTTCCTCATCGAGGGCGGAAAAGACATGGGGGCTGGTTTTCTTACCCAGGTCCTCCAGAATGTCAGCAAGATCGGAAGGGTGAAGCATGTGAAGCTTCGCGTAGCTTTTTGAAAGTTTTATGTTCCGGTTTGAAAAATCTATCGTCTGAACGTCATCCCAGAGAATGAATTTCGCCGGTATCCTTATCCTGAAGAGGGACAGGAGTCTTTTAATGGGGATTGATATGCCCAGCCTCCTGAGCAGCCCTTCGATACCGATATCGACGGCAACCGCAAAGGTACCCGCCGGAAGTGTCACAAACCTTACATCATTGACCCTTACCAGCTTGCGGCCGTTAAGATCCACTATCTGCCGGTCGAGCATGCTTTCCACCAGCAGGAGGCCGCTGTTCACCATCTCTTCGCTCAGTTCAATGAGTCCCGAACAGGTTACGCTGATCATTTCCCTTGCCTTCACCACCCTGAAGGTATCAAACGAATAATATCTTATATCCTTCCGGACTTTAAGCCTGATTCCAATCACCCGCTGCTGGTTCGAATCGCCCGTTCCGGAAAAAGCATTGCTGATGAGCAGATCGCGGATGCGTCCAATTGCTTCGCCGTCGGCATCAAAAACTTCCTTGCCGGTTATTCCGCTTAAATAAAATGTTGTGAGTGAAGTCATAATTGCCTCCTTTTCTTTGGATACGAAGGAAGCAATCCGGTGAACAGTCAGCCTCCCCTATACCCGATTTCTAAACCATATATTCGCAGGGCCGTCGTCCATTTTATTATGAGAAATTTATTTCGGGCGCAAAAGTAAATTTCATTTAATTACTTTCCAAAAGGTTTTTCCATAATTTTAATACGGAATCTGATAATTTTTGAACGCTTCGGTGACAGCATATTCCCCGGGCCGATAACAGGATCCATGTACCGGCGGACATCCTGATCCGAACATGACTGAATGCGGACCAGGGATAACCATGACATGCTCCGGCAAGCCGGCCCGGCAGCCCCCGGAAGATCCGGTTCAGCCGGGGGTGGCGGGCCTTATTGAGCTTTCCTATATTATAAAAGGTATAAGAGCTTTCCTGCTTCCGGGAAAATCGCTGAAATGTTTCTTGTACCATTTATGGGAAGCAAGGGCCCTGGGGAACAGGTTCGCAAATGTGAACAGGAAGAATGCCAGTCCGGGCAGCGACCAGGTGGCTGTTGCCCAGCCCGCCCACTCAAGGATCTCACCGAAATAATGAGGGTTCGATATATAATCAAAAAGCCCTCCTGACGGAAGTACATATTCACCGGGATTCCGGTTTCTGAGCCTGCGCAATTTCTCATCGGCCCATTTGTTTACAACAAATCCCGTAACGAAAAGGGCCGCCCCGCAAATGAATCTGCCGCCGGCAAGATATGACACATCATACGAGCGGAGATGAAATATCCCGTAGCCGTTTATCGTGCCGTTGATGAAGTTGAAGATTAAAGCCATTACAACCAGGGAAGCGGGGAAATCCTTATCCCTGCCCGACTGGCGGAAGGGGTAAACAAAGGCACGGTGAAGATAATGCAGCAGCCAGATGGAGAGAAAGGCAATTGCCACAGGGCCCTGACCGGCGGAAGTCATAAAAAACAGTATCATCAGTGCCGGTGAGGGAAACTCCATTACCATCCATGCCCATTTTGACCTGATAACCGGGCCCCAGCCCCTGCGGAGAAACTTCCCGTAAGGGGCGGAAATGAAAAGCAGGATGACCAGTACCACTCCTGACATTATGAAAACAAAAGGGACCAGAAAATGATAAAGATCTGTCATAAAACGGAAATGATTGTTCATTACACTGATTATCAAAAAGCTTATTGCCGCAATATACAAATATTTGATATTTTTGCTGATCCGGAAAAATCATCAATTCAATTCCCCGATGGAGGATCTTGAAAGATATTTTGAACCATTCAGGAAAAATGTCATTGGCATTGACGCCTGTATTGAAACCCCATACGGAACCAAAAAGCTGGTCTATGCCGACTGGATAGCCAGCGGAAGGCTGTACGGCCCCATAGAAAGGCGGATACTCAATGAGATCGGGCCCATGGTGGGTAATACACATTCAGAATCAACGGCAACCGGGAAAGCAATGACGGACGCCTATCATATGGCACAGAAGATCGTAAAGCATCATGTCAACGCTGATGAGAATGATGTGCTGATCTTCACCGGGACGGGCATGACGTCGGCCATAGCAAAGCTTCAGAGGATCCTTGGGCTCAAGGTGCCCGAGCAGGCAATAAACTACTGCGTATTCAACCACGGTGAATACAACAACTGCAGGGAGGTACCAAATGAGAACAGGCCGGTGGTGTTCCTGACCCACATGGAGCATCACTCCAATCACACATCCTGGTTTGAAACACTTGCAGATGTGGTTGTGCTGGAGCCAACTGACGAACTTACCGTAAATCCTGAAGTTCTCAGGAAGGAGATCGCCAGGTACAGGGATCGTCCCTTACTGATCGGATCATTCACTGCATGCTCAAACGTCACAGGATATATTCCTCCCTATTACGAGCTCGCCGAGATCATGCATCAGCACAACGGCTATTGCTTTGTTGATTTTGCCGCCTCGGCTCCCTATACTGAAATAAACATGCACCCGGGGAACAGACTGCATCAGCTTGATGCCATATTCTTCTCCCCCCATAAATTCACCGGCGGTCCGGGCAGTGCGGGTGTGTTGGTTTTCAACCGGCAGCTTTACAAGAATGAGACGCCGGACACTCCCGGCGGAGGGACCGTCAAGTGGACCAACCGCTGGGGCGGATACAGTTACATAAGCGATATCGAAGTCAAGGAAGATGGCGGGACCCCGGGATTTCTGCAGGGCATCAGGGCGGCACTTGCAATCAGGCTCAAGGAGGCGATGACAACTGAAAAGATACAGGCCAGGGAAAGGGAACTCAGGGAACTTGTATTTAAAAAGCTGTCAGCAATAGACGGACTGCACATCCTCGCGGAAAACATCACCGACAGGCTCGGGGTTTTCTCATTCTATATCGACGGGGTGCACCATAATCTCATCACAAAGCTGCTGAATGACAGGTATGGCATCCAGGTAAGGGGAGGATGTTCATGCGCCGGCACCTACGGCCATTTTCTCCTGAAGGTTGATTTTGATCTTTCGAGGGAAATCACTGACAGGATAGAAGCCGGCGACCTGTCAATAAAACCCGGATGGGTCAGGTTGTCGCTTCATCCCCTGATGACCGACAGGGAGCTGGTTTATATTGCGGATGCGGTGGAAGAGATTGCCTTAAATGCCGGGGAATGGGGCAAGGACTATCTGTACAACCGCCACACCAACGAGTTTAATCACCGGAGCTACAACGAACCCGTTGCAGCCGGGCAATACGGATGGTTCGACAACATAGGCCGTGACTGAAATAAGCATCCGTCTCCATTGTGTCAGCCTGAAGGATACCGGCAGGCGGTTCCGCCGGACTGTGTCAGACACCCATGGTTCGCGGATGCCCGGGTACGGCAAAACCGCCGGGATAACTGCCGGACAAAACATTAAGCACAAAGGAAATGGGGCATTAAGAGGCAGTTATGGCCGGAGAGGGAGAATTTTTCAGTAAATACATGCTGCAGGCAATTACAATTTATTAAATTTGCAAACTGAAAATTCAACGGTTCGTAGCTCAGCTGGTAGAGCACGTGACTCTTAATCATGGGGTCGAGGGTTCGAGCCCCTCCGAGCCGACAAGACAATCAGACAGTTACAAAGACAAAGATAACTGTCTTTTTTTTATCCGGACACTCAACCGGATACATAAAGAATATTCCGGGCCCGCATTTCCCTGTCAGATAAAAACCACCATGAAGTTTCTTTCCCAACAGCAAAACGTTTACTTAAGCAAGCCCTCATTTAAACAGAATGCTGCTACTGTTAAACCACATTCAGAGGTTTCTGGCCGGCACCCTGAAAACTTTTATTCACCCGGCATGCATTTCTGATCTAAAAAAAGGGCCGGTTTTTTGTCACAACAAATATTCCAACTACATCAATTCCAGTTTTTTATGTATATTTAGCAAACATATAAAATAGTTAACACACAGTTATGAATTTGCTGAAAGAGTTGGAAATATTACTAAATGTTCATATATTTGTACTTCGGTATGTACAAATATAGGGATTTCATGATAACAACAACATTATCAGACTTCAGAAAAGATATCAAGAAATATCTTGACAATGTTACTCAAAACTTTGAAACTCTTATAATAAACAGAGGTAAGGATTCGGGAGTCGTCATCATATCAATTGATGAATATAATTCCTTGGCCGCGACCCAGCATGAACTTTCATCAAAAGCTAATGAAAAACGACTTGATTCTGCTATAGAAAAATTGAAAAGTAAAAAAGCATTTCAAAAAGAATTGCTTGAACAATGAAATACATTTTCGTTGATGAGTCCTGGGAGGACTATCTCTATTGGCAGAAAGCCGATAAGAAAACCTTGAAAAGAATTAATGAACTTTTAAAGGATATCTCAGGAAGCCCTTATACCGGTATTGGAAAACCAGAGCCACTGAAATTTAAGTATAAAGGATTCTGGTCTCGAAGGATTGACGGAGAGCATAGATTAATATATCAGGTGAAAAAGGATGAGATATGGATTGCTAAATGCAGATTCCATTATGATTAATTATAACCGTGTGGTTACAGGCCGGTATATTTTATTGGCTTGTCACAGTTTTTGCGATGCCTCTTCAGCACGATGACAATAAAGAAGCTTTTGTAAATCTCCTGAATATATTGTTGTCAGTCCACAAGGCAAAAACTTTGCCAGCCCCTCCTATGGCCGGAGCACGCCAACAAAACATACCGCCGGCCGTCAGCCATAATCCTTCATCCGAAGCCCGGTTTCGTCAGGATTTAAAATTTCCGGAAAATAAACAACGGGTCTGTTTGGTGGTACTCTGCCGGGCTTCGTCCGGGCAATCCTGTTATGCAATTGTCCTGGTGAAGTTCGTTCCGGCTTTGCCAATAGCGGTACAAAACCTTTTGCAGTTTGTTACCGATGAATTTTTTTCCAGCAGCAAAAAGTTTACTTGCACACCCCCCCGGATGAAAAGAATGCCGTAATATTCAAACCACATTCATGCTCCCCGGCCGGTACCCTGAAAACTTTGATTCACCCGGCATGCATTTCTGATCTAAAAAAAGGGCCGGCTTTTTGTCACCACAAATGTTCCAACTGCAATAGACCCAACTTTTTATGTATATCTGGTAAGCGTATAAATAGTTGCACACTAGGCAAATCAGCCAGCAAACAACTTAAGCACAATTGCCTTATGAATCATTTTTAATAACTTTGTAAAAAATCTTAGTCATGGATTTACAAACCAGAAAGTTGAATATCATACAAGAGTTTCTTCGAGTTGGCAGTGAGGATCTAGTTGATAAGCTTGAAAAAATGCTAAAAGCTGAACGAAAGAATCAGTATGAGAAGAGTATGTCTCCAATGTCAACAGAAGAGTTTAATAGCATTATTGATAAATCAGAGGAAGATTTCAACAATGGAAGAATGATATCCGCAAAGGATCTTAAAAAGGAAGCTTCTTCATGGAAGTAAAAATTATCTGGACTGAAACTGCCAGAATGCAACTTGAAGACATTTTCTTCTACTACAAAGAAAAAGCAAGCTTAAGAACAGCAAGAAAAATAGTCCAAAAGCTTGTTGATCGTTCACTCCAGCTTGAAACAAATCCAGAAAGCGGACAGATAGAGCCCTTATTAAAAAACAGGAAATTCAAATATAGATATCTCGTTGAAGGTAATTATAAGATTATTTATTGGATAGATGCCAGTTATATAAGTATTGCCAGTGTATTTGATTGTCGGCAGAATCCAATCAAAATGAAAAATACTTGAATGCCCAGTGTGCAACAGGCCGGTATATTTCATTGGCTTGTCATGGTTTTTGCCCGTCTCCTGTAACACGATGTATAAAAAGAACGTTTTAAAATCTCAAGAAAGATTGTTGTGAAAGCTTCCCTTAATTAGCAACAGTTAATTCAGGTGGTTTCATTTGATATCTATGTCCAGTTTAAATAAAATTTACCGGTGGAATGTTCATTGTTTGTTCAGGACAAAAGAACATTGTGATGCTCGGTAATTCCCTGACAAATCGCATTAGCTGGAATGAATTGCTTGGCAGAGATGATGTTGCAAACAGGGGTATAGGTTCGGACATAACGGCAGGATTTACACATAGAATAAACTTTGCATTCAATGTTAATCCTAAAACCAGGAAATTGAATATCGAGATAAAAAAACTGGCAACTATCAGAAAAATAGATTTAATAGACTTAAATCCCAGGCTGACTGACGGAGACTTTCTTCGGCCGGAGAATGCAATTGCTGACGGAATTCATTTTACCAGTAAAGCATATAAAATCTGGAAAGAAGAGATTATTAAAATATTGGTGCAGGAGAAAATGTAAAACCAGGCCCTCAATAATCAGGACCGTGTGCAGCCGCCGGGAAGGATCATTGTGTTTATCCGGGAAATATTGTGTTTCCGCCGGGCCCATAAAATGACTCCCTGTTGCAGACCGGGAATAACAGCACATCAGGCTGGAACCACTGCCCGGCTGGAAGCATATCAGCGTAAAAATCCGGATATTTATTCTGTTAATAAATATATTTGGAATTAATTGAATTAATTTTTAATTTTGAATTCTGATTAAATAATAATCATTATTACCTAATAATTATTATTGATGGACAACAAGGCAGTCATAAAGATCCTCGTCGAAAACAACATGAAGGTAACACCGCAGAGAACGGCTTTGCTCGGGGCTCTGCTCGATCTGCACAACCATCCCACGGCCGAGGATATAATCGACTACCTGAGGGTGAATCATCCTCATATTTCAATCGGTACTGTTTACAAGAACCTTGAGAAATTCGTTGCAAAAGGAATTATAGTAAAGGTAAAAACCGGTGATGAAATACTGAGGTATGATGCAATAAGGGAAATGCACCACCACCTTTATTGCGCTGACAGTGAACGAATCGAGGACTTCTACGACGAAAACCTGAATAAAATCCTTGAAGACTACTTCAGTAAAAAGAGAATTCCGAACTTCGTTATTGAAGACATTAAGCTTCAGATAACAGGAAAATTCGTGAATAACAGGCAATCGTCATAAAAGGATCTTGTCAGGTAAGGCAGCACCCGGGAAGCTTCAGCGGGCGTGTTGATAAGCAGCATTACCGAATATAAATTCAATTACTAAATTATATCATTATGGCAGAAATTGGAAGATCAATCGTTAAAATGGATGTTGACAACCTGATCAATCTCCTTAACAAGGCCCTGGCCGACGAGTGGCTGGCATATTATCAGTATTGGATCGGGGCAAAGGTTGTCAGGGGTCCGATGAAGGACGCAGTTATCAGCGAGCTCGACCTTCACGCCACGGAAGAGCTGGGGCATGCGCAACTGCTGGTCACAAGGATAGTTCAGCTCGGTGGAACGCCCCTGCTGACGCCCGAAGACTGGTTCAAAATGACGAACTGCGGCTATGATGCCCCCGCTGATGCGTATGTGGAGGAAGTTCTTAACCAGAATATCAAGGGTGAACAATGCGCGATAAAAACCTACAGCCACCTGCTCGACCTTACCAGGGAAGGCGATCCGGTTACCTACGATATAATACTGCGCATCCTGGCCGATGAGGTTGAGCATGAGGAAGACCTTGTGGCCCTGAAGGAAGACCTCGATTTCATGCTGATGAAAAGGAGATAGACAGCAGGTTGGAATGGGAATTGCTGCCCGGGGGATCTGAAATTCCTGATCCCGGCCGGTCAGATCCCCCTGATAAACAATCTGCACCGAATGTTGGTTATTTTATTATTTACTCATTAAAATACATATTATGGAAGAAAAAACTTACACAATGCCGCGCATAGGGGAAAAGGCCCCTGAATTCAAAGCCATTACAACACAGGGAAACATCAATTTCCCGTCCGACTACAAGGGAAGCTGGGTAATTCTTTTCAGCCACCCTGCCGATTTCACTCCCGTCTGCACATCGGAATTCATGACATTCGCCAGCATGGAAAAACAATTCAACGAGGCGAACTGCAAACTGGTCGGGCTTTCGGTCGACGGGCTCTACAGCCATATTGCATGGCTCCGTACAATAAAGGAAAAGATTGAATACAAGGGAATGAAGAATGTAGAGGTCACCTTTCCGCTCATTGAGGACATTACCATGGAAGTTGCAAAAGCCTACGGGATGCTGCAGCCGGGTGAAAGCTCCACGAAAGCTGTGAGGGCAGTCTTCTTCGTTGATCCCCAGGGTATCATCCGCACGATAATTTATTATCCGCTCAGCCTTGGCCGGAACTTCGAGGAGCTCTACAGGGTTCTCATCGGATTGCAGACCGCCGACGCTTTCTCTGTCGCCCTTCCGGCCGACTGGCGCCCGGGCGATGACGTGATTGTCCCCACTGCCGGATCATGCGGAGTTGCAAAGGAAAGAATGGAAAGCAAGGATGACATGACCTGCTACGACTGGTTCTTCTGCACAAAAAAGCTTGACAAGGAAAAAGTGCTGAGCACGGTGATCAAAAAGAAATAAGCTCTTTTGTTTCTGCTCATTTTGCCCCTGTGATTCTTTGCATGCCGGCTTTGTCATACTGTGCAACTGCCCTCCGGGGCAGGATCCCGCACATAGTGAACATCTGACGGCACAATAACTCACAGGGGCATTTTTTTCAACCGCGGTAACCCGGCCGGGCTGCAGAACCTACCGGACGGATCCTTACCCGGATTTATCTCCTTTTTCAGGGAAAGTGATACTTCACAAAACAATTTGATGTATTTTTGCTGACCCAGATACTATCTGGTCCTGTATTCAGGAAACATGGTATCATCCGGAATCTTTAAATCTATTGCTTTATGATGGAAATCACCTTTGAAGGAGGAAAAGTGGTTACGGCACATTACAACGGCCACATTATCAGAACGGATCAGCCGACTGACAATGGCGGCGGCGATACCGCACCTTCCCCCTTTGACCTTTACCTGGCATCGGTCGGCACCTGCACGGGCGTTTATGTGAAATCATTCTGCGATAACCGGCAGATCCCGGCTGAAAACATAAAGCTTACCCAGACCGTCCGTTACAACAATGAGACGGGCCTGCCGGCAGAGATCAACATTGAAATAAAACTCCCCCCTGATTTTCCGGAAAAATACAAGGCATCAATCCTTCATGTGGCAGGATTGTGCAAGGTCAAGAGATCAGTTGCCGACCCCCCTGATTTTGTTATAACCGCAACACAGGGCTGAGCACAAGTCAGTAACGTGATCGCAGATTATGGCAGCTCCTGCCGGCTGCCTGATAATTTATTCCAGGTACATGTTTATCAGCTGCTCGAGCAATTCCTGTTTTCCGCTTCTCACCTCAGGCTCTCCGCTTTTCAGGGCTATTTCCCTGAGATCTTCAAGCGTAAGTTTACCTTCCGCGAAATCCTTCCCGGGACCCGAATCAAAGGATTCGTATCTCCTCTTCCTGATCATCAGATAATTGCTCTCGCTCAGTATCCTGCCGGCAATGTACAATGCCCTTGCAAAAGTATCCATCCCGCTGATATGCGCTATGAAAAGATCCTCGGGATCAGTTGAGTTCCTTCTTATATGTGCATCGAAATTAATACCGCCCGTTTTAAATCCTCCTGCCTGGAGGATCACCATCATTGCTTCGGTTATTTCATAGATGTTGGTCGGGAACTCGTCGGTATCCCAGCCGTTCTGATAGTCGCCCTTGTTGGCATCGATGCTTCCGAGCATTCCGGCATCGGCAGCAACCTGGAGCTCGTGCTGGAAGGTATGTCCTGCGAGTATTGCATGATTGGTCTCAAGGTTAAGCTTGAAATCCTTATCCAGCCCGTATTTGTGCAAAAATCCGATAATGGAGGCAGAATCATAGTCATATTGATGCTTGGTGGGTTCCATCGGTTTGGGTTCAATCAGGAATGTGCCCCTGAAGCCTCTCTTCCTTCCGTAATCGCGGGCAAGGGTAAGCATCATTGCCATATGGTCGAGTTCGCGTTTCATGTCGGTGTTGTGAAGGGTCATATAGCCTTCCCGTCCGCCCCAGAAAACATAGTTCTCCCCTCCCAGCTCGATAGTTGCATCGATCGCGTTCCTGAGCTGAACGGCCACACTGGTCAGCACATTGAAATCGGGGTTGGTTGCCGCTCCGTTCATATAGCGGGGATGGGAAAAAAGATTTGATGTGCCCCAGAGGAGTCTGACACCGGTCTGTTCCTGCATTGCCTTCATTACAGGCACATACTTCGCAAGGCGTTTCTCCAGGTCGAGAACTGATCCTTCATTCCCCACAACATCCACATCATGAAAACAATAGAAGGGAGCCCCTGTTTTTGTAATGAATTCAAAGGCAGCATCCAGTTTCTGCCTGATCTTTTCATCGCCCTTCAGGCCGCTCCACGGGAAGGCATGCGTGGCATCACCGAACTGGTCCGTACCGTCGCCGCAGAATGAGTGCCAGAAGGCAATGGCGAAACGCAGGTGGTCTTTCATTTTTTTCCCTGCGATCACCTGTTCGGGATCATACCATCTGAAAGCAAGGGGATTTTTTGACTCTTTCCCCTCGTATTCAATTTTCCCGATTCCGGGATAAAATTCTTTTACACCCTTGTAAATCATACTGATGAATTTAAAATGATTATTGCTGTTCTGAACATTTCCTTTTTCAAACTGATGAAAGAAGCTCCTTCCATCTGTGATATGCTTCGTCGTAAGCCCGGGTTCCTGAACTGTCAGGGCCGTGCTTTCCCACAGCCGCAAGACCGGCAAATGCCTCTCCGGCCGATTTATAGTACCCGCATCCGATTCCTGCACCGCGGGCTGCACCCAGCGATCCGTCGGTATTGTACAGATGTATCTCCACTCCCGTAATACATGCCAGTGTTTCCCTGAAAACAGGACTCAGGAACAGGTTTGCGCTGCCCGCCCTGATAACATCAGGGTCAATGCCGGTTTCCTTCATTATGTCAAGTCCATATCTGAATGCAAAAGCTATCCCTTCCTGAGCAGCCCTGTAAAGATGGGCATTTGAATGCCTGTTGAAATTCAGGCCGCTGATCCTGCATCCGATGTCCCTGTTCATCAGTATCCTCTCGGCTCCGTTGCCGAAGGGAAGAATGGCAAGTCCGTCGGCTCCCGGCGCAGTCCCGGCCGCCAGGAGATTCATTTCCTCATACGACTTGCCGCACCCTGCATATTTTTTGAGCCATGAGTTAAGGATCCCGGTCCCGTTAATGCATAATAGCACTCCCAGGCGCGGTTTCCGCACAGAATGATTGACATGGAGGAAGGTATTCACCCTTGAAAACCTGTCATACTTTGTCTGGTCGGTGATCCCATATATAACGCCTGAGGTACCGGCGGTTGCTGCAACCTCCCCCGGATCAAGAACATTGAGCGAGAGGGCATTGTTCGGCTGATCGCCGGCCCTGTATGCCACCGGGATCCCTTCAGGCAGCCCGAGACCGGCCGCCGCGCTTTTTGTCAGACACCCCTGCAAGAAAAATGAATCCTGCGGATCTGCAATCAGGTCCCTGTTGAAGGCAAAAAAATCCATTAATTCCGTTGAAATGCCCGATTTCCTGAAATCCCAGAAAACACCTTCGGAAAGGCCTGAAAATGATGTCATTATTTCTCCTGTCATCCTCATGGCAACATAGTCGCCCGGTAGCAGTATCTTGTATATTCTATCATATATTTCCGGTTCATTCTCTTTAACCCAGGCCAGTTTTGAGGCAGTGAAATTCCCGGGTGAATTAAGGAGATGCGTAAGACAAAATTCGCTGCCGAGCCCGTCAAATGCTTTTTCGCCATAGCTGACCGCCCTGCTGTCGCACCATATTATTGCAGGCCGCAAAACGGAACCGTTCCTGTCAATTATCACCAGTCCGTGCATCTGGTACGCGATGCCTATGGCACCTATCCTGCTGCGTTCCGGACCAAGCCGGCTTATGCATTCCTGTACAGCGAGCCGCAGATTAAACCACCATTCCTCAGGCTCCTGTTCGGCCCACCCGGGTTTCAGGGAAAGGATCTTCATCTCATCTTTCGGGGAGAAGGCAGTTGCAAGACATTTTCCGGATCCTCCGTCAATCACGGATGCCTTGACTGAAGAGCTGCCCACATCAATTCCCAGAAAAAGCATAATCTCAGGTTTTTAGTTGAATATTCGGATCAGCAGATCAATAATGTGATACAACCGTTTTCAGGTCCCATCATCTAACAAATTTAATATAAAATGCATCACTGTTTCTAATATTTATAACAATTAACTCCTGTCGGCACATTTCGCGTGGTTTTGAATTTCTGACTTTATTGACTAATTTTATTTTTAATACGGAATATCATAATTAAATAACCTCATAGTACAAATACATGTATTTCAGTTCATACCGCAATAGTAACACCTGACACGCATTATCAAAGGATGAAAAGAAGAAAATTCATAAAAAGCTCGGCAGGTGCAGCCGCAGGGGCCCTGATAATTCCTGCTGTTGTCCCCTCATCGGTTTTTGGGAGCAATCCTCCGAGTGACAGGATCAACATCGGCCAGATTGGTTTTGGAAGAATAGCAATGACACATGACCTGGCCGAAACTCTGGGATATGATGTAGCAAGGGTCGTCGCTGTTGCCGATTTTGATTCAGAAAGGCTGGAAAAGGGCAAGCAGTTCATTGAAAGCTATTATTCAACCAAAACAGGTAAGCCGGGATATATTAATGTCAAAACATATGGTGATTATCGTGATATTCTGGCAGATAAAAGCATTGATGCGGTTATCATTTCAACACCCGATCACTGGCATGCTCAGCCGGCAATTGAAGCTGCACTGGCCGGAAAGGACATATATCTTCAGAAGCCCACGTCGCTTACCGTCACCGAAGGAAGGCTGTTAAGCGATATCGTGAGGAGGAAAAAGGTTATCCTTCAGGTGGGCACTCAGCAGCGGTCATCGGCTCAATTCAGGGTTGCAGCCGAACTTGTCAGGAACGGACGCATAGGGAAACTGCACACTGTAAAGATCGGACTCCCCGGCGATCCCCCGGGCCCTGAGGCATCGGCACAACCGGTCCCGCGGAATCTCAATTATGACGCATGGCTGGGTTCCACACCCGATGTGTATTACACTGAAATGAGGGTTCACCCCCGGAACAGCATCACCGACAGGCCGGGATGGCTCAGGTGTGAACAGTTCGGTTCAGGTATGATCACGGGATGGGGCCAGCATCATTTTGATTCGGCTGCCTGGGGTATGGATACCGAGCTGACGGGACCTGTTTCTGTCGAGGCGGTGGCTCAGTTTCCCAAATCGGGATTATGGGATGTGCACGGGGATTTCATGTCGAAGGCAGAATACAAGAACGGTATAACAATGCTCACCAGCGGAGGATATCCCAATGGTATCCGGTACGAAGGGACCGAAGGATGGATTTTCGTTACCAGGGGTGATTACAGGGCCTCGCCAAGTGATCCTGTCCCCCAGGGTTCGGACAAGCCGCTTGATGCGAGCGATCCCCGGATACTGACTTCAGTCGCCGGCCCCGGCGAGATACACCTTTATGAAAGCAAAGAGCAGCATGGCAACTGGCTGGAATGCATAAAATCGCGCAAGGAACCCGTGTCGCCGGTTGAGATCGGTCACAGGGCCTGCACCGTGTGCCTGGTAACACATATCGCAATGAAGCTGGGAAGAAAGCTTTCCTGGAATCCGGAGACTGAGCGATTCATAAATGATGATGAAGCCGACAGAATGCTGTCAAGGCCTCAGAGAGCACCTTACGGAACAGATTATATCAGAATGTAAAAAATTTATTATGACAAGGCTGTTTGCATGCGCCTTTCTGGTACTGGCAGGCATTATAGCACCATATTCACTCGACGGAGCGAAAATAAGAGCTGAAAGGACCGGTCAGAGGATCAATGTTACCATTGATGGCAGGTTCTTTACCAGCTATGTTTTCCAGGAAGATGAAAAATACCCGTTCTTTCATCCTGTCAACGGCCCTCTGTCGGGAGGTTCTGTAACCTCAATGAGGAATGCGGTGTACCCTCATCACTCATCCCTCTTCTTTGGATGCGACATGGTGAACGGAGGAAACTACTGGCAGGAAGGGCCTGACAGAGGAAGGATCATTTCAGTAAATGCAGGGATAGAAAAAGAGGGTGGTGATACGGCAGTTATCACCGATGAATGCATCTGGGCACGTCCGGGAGCAGTTTCGCCAATAAGGGATATCCGGAGATATGTCATCACATCCACCTCCGATAAAATTACTCAGATTGATGTCCGCATAGAGCTGCAGATGCTTTCAGATGTTCGAATAATGAAGACGAATCATTCCCTGTTCAGTGCCAGAATGGCGGTCGACCTTGCTGTGACCAGCGGAGGGACGATGGTAAATGCGGAAGGCTTAAAATCCGAGAAGGAGACTTTCGGCAAGGCTTCCGCATGGATTGATTATTACGGACCCAGGGGACCTCACATCGAAGGACTTGCAATAATGCAGCATCCGTCAAACAAATGGTACCCGTCGCCATGGTTCACCCGCGATTACGGCTTCATGTCACCGACACAGATGTACTGGCCTCCTGACGGGGAATTTATCTCCCTTCCGAAAGGAACAGTTCTGACATTCAGATACAGGGTTCTGGTTCATGCAGGCACATGTCAGGAAGCAAAAATCGCTGAGGAATTCGAGAAATATAAAATTCAGTAAGACTATCCCGCAAACATGCGGGATCTGCTGTTTACCTTTATCTTTTAGCTTTCATCTTCTGCCCTTCATTTCCCTGTAAATGCAGTCAGTCCTGTCGCACAAACCGCAGGTGAAGCTGTTGAACCTGACATTGCGTCCGATCCCGATAAAACCGCTGACCGACTTTTCCGGATCCATCAGTGCCGACGAATTCAGCCTGATGCCGCAGTAATTATCCGGCATGAGCCTGAAAAGCTTTTCCTGCTCATCAACCTTCCAGTCACAGTACCCCGGATTATATCTGTTGGTCAGCTTCTTTCCCGAACCTTCCGTGTGCTTCTGCAGGTCTTTATATAACAGATGAAAAGCAGCATCTACGATCTCATTACCGACAGCATCGTATATGTAACCTGTTAACAGGTCCCCTGCCTCCATCGCCTGCCTGCTTTTTGCACTTATCCCGGGTCCGGCGGTACACAGGAACACGGCTATGGAGTCCGAGCCCCTTAACTGTGATGACACGATCCTGTTGACCTCAAATATTATATCGTTTATTTCAATGGTCCTTTCCGCATCGCTGAACTTTACTGCTTCAAAGATGGTATATTCAGCCCTGGCAGGCGGCAGTTTTTCAGCTTCTTCCAGAACCGGTAAAATCATTTCGGAAAACATGCCCCCGCACTCACCTTCCCCGAAGCCGAGCATCTGCCCGATCCCTGGAACACTGAGATCCAGGTCTGATATGTTGAATGAAAAATTCTTACCCTTCATGTTTTTTGTGCTATAATGATCTGTCCCGGCAGAACCTTTCTGAAAACCCGTCCTTCCAGGTCCCTTTATGATATTATCATGGCCGACGGAATAAAGATAATTCCAAAAAAGACATGCCGGCTCAGAGGCCCGCCTCGGTTACGATCCTTTCCACTGCTTCTTCCCGTCCGAGGGTCATAATGTGGATGCCGCCAATACCTTTCTTTCCCTTAAGCGAGCTGATCAGTTCAAGGGCGATCTGTATACCTTCTTCGGCTGATCTTTCGCCTGCTTTTTCCATCCTTTTGAGGATCTTTTCCGGAAGGTTGACACCAGGCACCTTCTCATGCAGGTAAAGTGCCGTCTTATAGCTTTTCAGCGGTGCAACGCCTGCAAGGATGTGCACTTTGCCGAGGACATCCCGTTTTTCCAGGTTCTCCAGCCAGGGATCCAGCCTGTCGGGTTCAAAGATCAGATTGGTCTGGAAGAACTGTGCGCCTGCATTGACCTTTTTCTGGTCTTTTATTGCCTGGAGCGCCGGACCGGAAGCAAAGGGCGAGGTGGCTGCGCCGAGGAAGAATACCGGAGGGTATTTCATTTTGCGCCCGTCGAGGTAAATACCCTCATCCCTCATTCTCCTCAATATCCAGAGCATCTGAACCGAATCCAGGTCAAGCATGCTGAGATCGGCCGCCGGATGAGGGCCCACTACCGGATTGTCGCCGGTCAGGCACAATATGTTTTTTATCCCGAGGTTATTGGCTCCGACAGCCGTTGCCTGAAGGCTGGTCCTGGTCGCATCGCGGGCGGTTATCTGGAAAACCGGCTCAATGTTCAGGTCTGTTGCGGATTTACAGCAGGCAATGCCCGACATTCTCGGGACTGCCGATGATGCATCGGTGAAATTGACGGCTGCAACATATTTCTTTACCATCGCCAGATTCTCCGCCAGCTTCCTGGTGTCAGAGCTCAGCGGAGGTGTGACTTCGGTCACAACCACAAACTCACCTGCCCTCAGTTTTCTTTCCAGCTCCGAAACAGGTTCTGCATAAGAGGGCGGATGATACTCAGAATCCCCGTTCCACCATTCTGGCTGACGAATGGTTCTGAACACCGAATCCCAGACCTCTGATTTCCTTTTCCTGTCACTGGTAAACAATGAGGAAATGAATTTTCCCGTACCGACGGCCCTGACCTGTTTTATTACTCCGCCCCAGGTTTCAGTTCCGGTTTTGTTCCAGTCGAGGGGAGGCAGTACCTCAAGAAGTGTTTTTTCCCTGCCGGTTCGTTGAGCCCTTTCATAAATACAATACCAGACGCATTTGCGTGTTGTATCCACATAGCACCGCTTATCGGGTGTGATTCCCCCGCATGGTCCGTTCCTGAGGCCCTTCGGGCATTCCATCGGGCAAATGAATGCCGTTTCCTGGAGCAGGCAGTTGCCGCACATGCGGCATCCGAACAGGGGGCCCTTAATCAGAAGTTCCAGTCGTGCAAGGAGCCGCGGGCCGTATTTTTCCTTTCTGAACGGATAATAGGCCGGCTGCCATCTGCGATTGGGTTTAATGCCTGACATCTATAGGTTTGCTTTTTCCGGAGCGGGAGCAGATATTTTTACTGAGACTGGTCCTGAAAATGCATGATGAACCGCATCGCAAAATCGTCCCTTGCCATTATCAGGTCCGTTGCGCGAACTGCAGAAGTAATTTTCTCAGGATTGGCAATTGGGCATGTGAGGCCGTTCTGGATGCATATTGCCATAAATGCTGCATTAAGCGCTTCCCTTCCCGGCAGCCCGAATGAAATATTGCTGGCCCCGATGGTGATATTATGCCCCAGCTTCCGGTGGATAAGCTTTATCGTCTCCAGAGTGGTCATGCATGCCATGGGTTCTGCACTGACGGCCATGGCAAGCGGGTCAATAACAATATCCTCTTCTCGGATCCCCGTTTTAACGGACCGTACTATGATCTTTTCTGCAATTGCAAGTCTTTTGCCGGGGTCATTGGTTATTCCGTCATCGTCCATGCACAGGCCTATGATCGCCGCCCCGTAATCCCGGGCCAGCGGAAGGATATCCGACAGCGAGGCTTCCTTGCCGTTCACCGAATTGATGAGGCATTTTCCGCGGGACGCTTTAAGAGCTGCCTCGATGGCAGAAGGATTGGGAGAATCAATGCACAATGGCACGTCGAACCTCTCCTGAATGGCCATAACTGCTGCCGGAAGGAGCCTGACATCGTCAACGCCCGGATAACCTACATTGACATCAAGCACCTCTGCCCCTGCGTTTATCTGGCTCTCCGCAAGTTCAAGAAGGTAACCAAAATCATGGGCCCCGAGTGTGGACACGAGCTTCCTCCGGCGGGTGGGATTTATCGATTCGCCGATAATAACCACAGGGCCATCGGTATCAATAACCACCTCTCCTGCCCTTCCTTTCAGCACTGTTTTCATGGAAACTCCGGTGTTCAGGCAACCAGCTGCTTGAGAAAATTCACCGCACCCTGGGGGTCGGGAGAATAGAAGTCAGCGCCAATTTTTTCGCAATATTCCCAGGTGACAGGGGCTCCTCCAATGAGGATACGGGTGTCAGCGTAGCTGCCTTTGATCACGGCAACGGTCTTCTTCATGTTTTCCATGGTGGTTGTAAGAAGTGCCGACAGGCCCACAACCGACCGGGGATGCTCACCGATGGCTTTCATGAACTTCTCGGTGCTCACGTCCACTCCGAGGTCGATCACTTCCCATCCCCCTCCCTCGATCATCATTGAAACCAGGTTTTTACCTATGTCATGAAGGTCACCGGCAACCGTGCCGATTATGAACTTCCCTTTCCGCTTCGTTTCACCCGACTGGAAAAAAGGCTTGAGGTGCTTCATTGCGCTGTTCATTGCCTTTGCCGACATCAGCATCTGGGGTACGTAAATTTCTTTTCTGCTGAAACGGTCGCCTACGGTTTCCATGGCAGGGATCAGAGCCAGATCAAGGATCTGGTCAGGTTTTAATCCGCTATCCAGGGCAAGTTTCGTAAACTCATCGGCCCCGTTCTCCCCCTTCATATCGGGCGGATAAGGCGATACTTTGTCTATTTTACCCGATTGTATGCAGCGGGCAATCTTGTCAAGAATCTCATCCATTGAAATTAATGTTTAGGTAAATATGGAAAACTCTGTTCTCTTAACCATGCAGTATGCAAACCCGGATTAAATTTAAAAAATTATTTCATATGCAACCTAATCCTCAATTAAATTGACATAAGGTATGATATTTTATAAAACATAAGGTAAAATCAATAAATTTGAAAAATCTAACTTGATAACCATAATTATTTACAACTGACTCTATGAAATACACTTTCTTGTTTATTTTCAGCCTTGCCTTTAATTTATCAGTATTAACCGGGCAGTCTGCCGGCATATTCAGCAACAGCTCCGACATAGGCAATCCCGTTAATCCGGGTTCATCGGCATATGATCCGGCAGAACAGATCTACACTCTCAGGGGATCGGGCTATAACATCTGGTTTGACCGCGATGAATTTCATTACCTGTACAACAGGTTAAAGGGTGATTTTATAATGACCGCTGATTTCAGGTTTGTTGGAAAAGGTACAAATCAACACCGTAAAACAGGATGGATGCTTCGATGGTCGGCAGGGGAAAAGTCGCCTCATATATCGGCTGTGGTTCACGGTGACGGGCTGACCGTTCTCCAGTGGAGGGGTGAGGAAGGGGCTTCGATGAGGGATCCGCAGGACGAGATATTTGCAAAGGGTTCGGCCTATGATATCATCCAGATTGAACGTTCGGGCAAAAGGATCATCATGAGGGCCGCCCACAGCGGGGAGGCTCTTGAGGAGATCGGTTCGCATGATATGCAGAATATGCCGGATGAAATACTTGCAGGATTGTTTATCTGCGCCCATGAACCGCAGGCAATTGAAGAGGTTAAAGTCTGGAACGTCAGGATCGACAGGCCGGTGGCTGAAAATTACGACCCCGACAGAGAAGGCTATCTCGGCTGCCGTCTTGAAACGATGGATGTTTTTACCGGGGTAAAGAAAATTATATATGAGAAGCCGGGGCGTTTTGAAGCGCCGAACTGGATGCCCGGCGGCAGGCAGCTGCTTTTCAACATGGACGGTCTTCTTTACAAAATACCTGTTACCGGTGGCAGCCCTGTAAAGCTGAACACCGGTTCAGTAACCAGGAACAACAATGACCATGGCATTTCCTTCAACGGCAAGCTGCTGGCCATCAGCAGTCACAGGGAAGGAATGCCCGGGGGCGGATCAACAGTGTATGTTCTCCCGCTCAAGGGGGGAGAACCCAGGCTGGTGACCGAAAATACACCCTCCTATTTCCACGGATGGGCCCCAAACAACAAAGAAGTGGTTTATGTGGGACAGCGCGACGGGAAAAGTGTTTACAATATCTACCGCAAACCTGTCGGCGGCGGCAGCGAACAAGCCCTGACGGACCTGAAGCCGGGCGAACATGTTGACGGATGCGAATATTCCCCCGACGGAAAGTATATTTATTACAACGGGAGTCATACAGGCACAATGCAGCTCTGGAGGATGAAACCTGACGGCACCGGGAGGGAGCAGCTTACCGATGACGGTTACCACAACTGGTTTCCCCATATTTCACCCGACGGGAAATGGATCGCATTCATTTCATTCCCTTCCGACATAGAGGTTAACAGTCATCCCTCCTATAAGCGTGTAATGCTCAGGCTTATGCCGGTTTCGGGAGGGAAGCCAGGGGTGATAGCTTATCTCTACGGCGGACAGGGTACGATAAATGTACCGTCATGGTCCCCCGACAGCCGGCAGATAGCTTTCGTGAGCAATTCGGGAAAATAGTTTATGAACAATGATATAATTCAGTGAATTGATCCTGAATTTTAAAACAGTATCTCTTCCTGACCGCAGGCTTGCGGCTGCGCGTCTGAATCAGGGATTATATTCGCTGCTTACCGTGCCGGTATTTGCAATTCTTTATGCGATTACTGCAGCAGGATTGTTCCTGGTAATGATAATATCCCTGTCCGGTGGAAGGGAAATGATCCGGTTCCTTATCGGGAAGTGGTCGGGGCTGGTCTTTCTGCTGATGGGCAAGAAGCTTGATGTCTCAGGCAGGGAGAATATAATAAAGGGAGAAAAGTATATCCTTCTCGCCAATCATGCCAGTCTTTTCGATATTGTGGCAATAACATCCTTTTATCCGGAGGTATCGTGGTTCGGTCATGAAAGACTTTTAAAAGTACCTGTCTTCGGGCGATTCCTCAGGCTCACCGGGTATGTGCCATTCAGGGAACCTACAGTAAGGAACACAAGGGGCATGGTCAGGCAGCTTATGGAAAGGGCAGGCTCAGGTTCAGTGGCGCTTTTCCCTGAGGGCACCAGAACCCTCGACGGCAGGATCAATCCTTTCTACAGAGGTTTTATCTATCTCTTCAGAACCAGGGATATTTCCATTCTTCCGGTCACCCTGAACGGTTTCTATGAACTGAAACCCAAGAACAGGTTCCATATTGACTTTGGCTCAAAGCTCAGTGTTGTCATACACAAGCCCATGCGAAAAGAAGAACTGGCCGGCAAAAGTGACGATGAAATAATTAACATTGTAAAATCGGTAATCGAATCAGCCTCCCATTGAATATTGCACATGCAGGAAGATAAATGGATTTTCATAGTAAACCCTACGGCCGGTAATGGTTTTGCAGGGACCCTGGTGCCGGAGATTGAAAAAATGATACAGGAGCATCACGCCGAAGGAGAGGTTGTGCTGACCGCATATTCCGGGCATGCATCAGAGCTGGCCGGCCAGTATCACGCCAGGGGATTTTCAAACATCATAGGTGTAGGCGGCGACGGGACAATCAATGAGATTGCACAAACCCTGGCAGGTGTTAAAAACGTTACAATAGGCATCGTACCGGCAGGATCCGGTAATGATTTCGTTCAGATACTGGGGTTTCCCGGCCGGTTCGGCAAAGGGGAGTGGGATACATTCTTCCGCAGGAACACGATCAGGATGGATGCCGGAAGGGTTAACGGCAAGATTTTCCTCAACGGGATGGGGCTCGGTTTTGACGCCCAGGTAGCTTCCGAAAACTACATTGAACCGGGTATTATGAAAAAGGGCGGTTCGCGGAAATATCTGTGGCACATTATGAAAAATCTGCTTTTCTTCAGGGAAAGGAGAATGACGATCGATAACGGCGGCACCACAAATGAAACCGATTGCTTTATCAACACTGTGTCAATAGGCCGCAGGTTTGCCGGAGGCTTCCTGCTTACACCCGAAGCCATTGCCAACGATGCTCTCCTCGATGTTTGCGCGATCAGGCGGCTGAATCTGTTTCAGCGGTTCAGGTTGTTGCTGAAGGTTCCGGCCGGAAAGCACATATCAGATAAAAGGGTTTCCTATTACCGGACCTCCGCGCTAAAAATCGGGTTTCCCGATGAGGTCCCTTTCCATATTGACGGGGAATTATTTTATGCAGGGACCTTCAATATTGATATCCTCCCGGAGACATTTAACATCATTTATAACCCTGAAGGGAATCATTTCTTCAGAAAAAGCTGAGTGCAGGGATCAGAACACATGACTTTTTTAATCACGGCAGCATAATTACTGTGAAAAGAATAACAGCGGTCCGGGTAATGTCCTGTAGTGCGGGTTACCTGAACAGGATTTCAGGGAAATGAATATAATATTCAGAAAATTTCACTCTGTCACAGCAGATAACAATGTTTCCGTGGGGATGGGTGCGCGAGGAATCCGATGGCATTAATTATCTGACCATATATTCCTTTACGGGAATTTCGCCGTATGCAACATTAAGGAAAGGTTTTCCCCCTTTCAGTCCTGTATTTCCGAACCCTGTTTCCGTAGAGATGAATGAAGTAAAATCCCCGGTCCGCGAATCGATGTACAATGTCCGGGATATGGCGTCATACCTCACTCCTGTCAGTCCCTGCAGAAGGGCATAGCTGGCCAGGGCCCTTGCGTACCAGTGGCCGCACTCGTACTCGTTGAACGGATTCCTGAACCGGCCGTCATACCTGTTCCTTGCTGTCTGAACGATTTTAAGGCCTTTCTCAACTTCGCCCATCATCATGAGGTGAGATGCCACCTGGTATTCTATTCCTGTCCAGACCTCATTGCAATAGACGAACGGAAGTGAAAGCATTTCACCTTTCGGCCATGTGCAGAGGAGAAGACCGCCCTCGTCGCCGAATGCGTAGGTGGGGCGCTGCGGGTTTGAATGATTCTTAAGGGTTGTCTTGAAATTATACCGGAACACCGAGTTGAGGTGGCTTTTTACTTTTGCCGGGTCGATGATATTCTTCAGTCCGCATACCTCGGCGATCCATGATCCGAGCACTCCGTCGGAGAGGCAGCCTTTGCCATATTGATATTTCGGGCCCTCCTTCTCCAGGAGCAGCCTTGCTTCTTCCGAATAATCGCTGTTCCACGATCCGGCGGAAACCTGGACGGGATCAGTGGCATGCAATCCTTTCCACCGGATTTTCTGAATGAAGTACTCCCCGTCATACAGATCCGTTTCCATAAACTGCTTTCCCTTTTTGTAAAGGTCTTCGTAAAAGGCTACATCCTCTCCAAGTGACCTTCCCATCTCAGAAACGGCACTGAGAGCGCCGAGATAGAAGCTGGTACACATTCCGTCGGGTCCCCAGAATTCAATGTCGTATGTGTTATGATGGGGTTCCTCAAGTGTTCCCTTCTTCCCGGGATCCCATGTTTTTATGCAGTAATTCATGCTCACCGTCACCCTGGGATAAATTCTCCTGAGCCAGTCAGTATTGCCGCTGATGCGCCAGTCGCGGTACACTTTCATGATACCACCAAGCTGTCCGTCGGCAGCAGCGTGAAATGTGCTTGCCACCGGCCGTACCGGCAGGGCCGCCCTGAATGTCTGATGCCCTTCAATATCCTGGCTCTGATTGAACTCGGTCTCCCTGAGCGTTCGTTCGAGCTTTGGAAAAAGATGAGGTATAGCCTGGGCATAGTTCCACACGTGGGTGCATGATCCCGCGCAACATCCCGAATTGTCGCTGCAGCCTTCCCAGTTCCACAGCTTTCCGTCGTATTGTCTGAGAACCGTTGTCGACTTGAGTATTGTAAGGTTTGCAGCCACGGCTTCAACAACCTCCGGGGGAAGGGTGGCTGAATAAAAAGCATCCCTGAATAATCCCGACTTCCTGTTCAGCTCATCATAATTCGTCTGCCAGTAATTTACTATCTCTTCTATGGAACTGAACATGGAAGTATACCATGGTTTGTAGAAGGGCAGGTCGGAACAGCAATCGGGTTCTTTCAGCCTGGCATCATCTGCCTTTACGTCCTGGCCATATTTGAGGTCGGTGTCAGGCACATACCATGCGAACATGAGCCTAATAGTCTTCGATTCGCCTTTTCCAAGGGATATCGGCACATACAGTGAAGCGCCCGGAGCCGTGGATTCAACAGGTGCGGTATTTCTCATCCCGCCCTGCATGATCGTGTTCCAGGCAATCATCAGCGGATCCCACCAGCCGCCCCTGAACCAGCAGTGATCAACCACCGTTTCCGGCATATTTGTAAAGATGGCAAGGCTGCCTTTCATTTCAGGCCTCTCCCTGGTGCCATCCTCTGAAAGGATAAAACCATTCTTCAGCGGTTTAATGGTTGCCCTGCCGCCCTGTACCGACATGAAGTTCACCGTGTTGTATGAAAAAACGGCCTCCACCGACGAATTGCCGGTATTTTTGAATGTATATTCGATCCCCCCTGCGGGAAGGCTTGAGTTATCTTCATCGGTGGGGATGAAGGGGCTCCAGGCGGTAAGCTGAACCTCAAGCGGAATGTCAGGATCGTTCAGATCAATCACGGCATAGGGGAACCGGGCGGTGAATACTGCATTCTCGAACCTCGGAAGGCCGAACGTTGTGCCCGGGGATCCGTTCCCTGAATTCGGCTGGCCGAATCTTTTCCATTCGGGTACGGGTCCTTCAAGCACGAGTGCCCCGTTTTCTGCTCCCTTCACCGAGATGGCTGCAAACATCAGCGGCTCATTGAAGATCTGGGGCCTGTTCCTGACCGACATATGTGAAATTGCTCCGGTACCTTCAACACAGAACATTCCGGCGCCGATGCCCCCTATCGGGAAAGCGATCCTGTCAAGGTTTTTCCCGGAATATGACCCGTTAAACTGATGTCCTTCCTTCTGAAGATCCTGCCTGTTTCCCGAGCAGGAAACAAGCAATAAGGCAAAAGCAATGGCCCATGAAACCGGGCGGAGATTGATTATATTCATTTCATGCAAGATAAATATGGTTCAGGGAATTTCCCAGGTCTGCTGTTCCCGCGCCGGATCAGCTCTGCTGAATAAGCCTGAGTCTGTCGCACAGGTCCTTTAATCCTTCGGGAGTGTCTCCTCCGGGCTGTTCAACTGTGGTCCAGCCGGTATAGCCGATGCTTTCGATGGCATCCATCACGGCGCTCCAGTTCACATCCCCTTCCCTCAGCTTCACTCCGAATCCTGCGGATCTGCCCTGCTTGTCGGCAATTTTGCGGCTGTATTCCTTAATGTGTATTTTGGCTATCCTGTTACCCAGTATTCTGATCCACTGTTCAGGATAACCATAGGTAAGGATATTTCCGCAGTCGAAATAGAACTTAACCCAGGGGCTCTCAAACTGGTCAACGTAGTATGCGGCTTCCACCGGACTGAGCAGGAATCCGTTCCAGACATTTTCAATGGCAATGCACACGTTCAGTTTTTCAGCCAGCGGCAGGACCTTTTTTATCTCTTCCACCGACCTGTTCCAGCACTCGTCATATGCCACCGTTTCCGTCACTCTTCCGGGAACGAGGAGAACTGTATCGGCTCCGTATGCTTTGGCATCTTCAAGGGATACTTTCAGGGCTTCGACCCCTTCCTGCCGCACTTTGGGATCGGGATCGGACAGGAGGTATTTCCAGTGATACTCGCCGCACACGCTTGGAATTGCAAGACCCGTGGCATCCCTGGCTTTCAGTATTTCATTCCTGTCGAGATGGCTCATTGGTTCAATGCCGTCAAATCCGGCTGCCTTTGCGGACCGGAATTTTTCGATTATGGTTTTTCCCACTCCGTTGCTTCCCCACATTATCCCTTTCTTCAGTTGCGGGGCAGCACTGCTGCGGAGGCCCGGGAACGCAGGCAGGGTTCCGGCTGAAGCAATGACTGAGGCCATCATGGTAGTTTTTGCAAATTGTCGTCTGTTCATATCGTGATTATTTTAATGTATTGATCTGCAGCCGCACCGCGATCTGAAAAAGCACGGCTGCGATGACCGGAGATTACTCTGTAAAACCCCGGAGCAGCCTGTTGTTGTATTCCGGTTCCTGTGCAGATTCCTGAACATGTTTTCAAGTTTCACACCATTCACATCCGTGGCGTTTAAAAGGCAACCCGGGGTATGTCCGCTATATCAGCCCAGCTTGGGTTCGGCCCCTATCACCGGAGGTGTTTCGGGGATTCCCGGCACTGGTCCGAATTCATAGGTTTTTGGTCCGAGATAAAGGTCGGAATTAAGCACCTCATCCCAGGTCACATCCTTTCCGGTATAGGCCGACATCCTGCCCATGATCGTAATCAGGGTCGAGTTGACCTGCGCCTCTGAATCATTGTAGGGTTTACCCGTCCTGATTGCGGTAACAAGGTTAATATGCTCCTGTACGAAAGGATCTTTTACTTTCCATGTTTCATCGGTCGAACCTTCTTCAGGATACGGATATTTCCATATCTCCTCTCCCTTGAGATTGTAGATCATTCCCCTGGCATTTGCAAAACCTTCGGTTCCGACAATGAACTGCTCGGTAAGGTTGCTGCATCCTGTTATCTGCCGGGCGGCGCAATGGGTATGCATACCGTTGTCGTAGATATATTCAACGCTGAAGAAATCATACTGGTCGCCTGTAACGCGTCTCTGACGGCCGCCCCATGCCATGGCCTTAACGGGAGTTTTCCCCAGGTACCAGTTCATTACGTCAATTTCATGAATGAACTGCTCAACGATATGGTCGCCTGAAAGCCAGCAGAAATTGGCCCAGTTGCGCAGCATGTATTCCATGTCGGACCATCCCTTCTGCCTTTGTATCACCCACAGCGATCCGCCGTTGCGTGTAATATGGGCGCTGACTATTTCCCCGATATGTCCGCTGGCAACCCTCCTTTGCGTTTCCATAAAATCCTTCTGTACCCTGCGTATTGTTCCGCTGACGATGCTTAGTTCCTTATCGGCGGCCCTCTTTGCGGCCACCATTACCTTGCGTGCACCCACGGGATCAACGGCGCAGGGTTTTTCCATGAAAATATGCTTTCCCGCATTCACCGCCGCCTCTACATGGGCTGGCCGGAAATGCGGGGGAGTGCACAGGAGCACAATATCAACACCTGAGTCGATGACCTTTTCAAAGCTGTCAAAGCCCACGAAGCATTTTTCATCAGCAACCTCCACGTTTTTCTCCTTTTTAAGCTGTTCGCGGCACTGATCGAGTTTATCCCTGAAAACATCCCCGAGGGCCGTTATTTCCAGATTCGGTCCGGCATCGAGGAAATTGATTGCGGCACCGGTTCCCCTGCCTCCGCAGCCAATAAGTCCCGCCTTCAGTACTTTGCCGCCAGGTGCCTGATTGAGCAGCGGCGGAAGTTTCAGCTCGGTTTTTTTTGGTTTACCGGAGCAGGAACTCAGCAGGCCTGCTGTTCCGATTGCACCTATTGCTGCCAGTGATGACCTTGAAATAAATCCGCGGCGATCCAACCCCTTCTTTTCTTCCTGATTAATGTTTTTGTTCTGTTCCATGTATATGATTTTTATTGATTAGAATACTTCCAGTTCTCTCCATCCGGGTATTTTCGGGAATTTTACGTGGGGCTCGGTCTGGTACCAGTAACAGACTGACGCAATATCAGATTTCTGCGCAAGGTACCTTCCACCCTGCCTCCATCCCAGATCCTGTATTGTAACCTTCAGGTCCTTTTCGAACCTTACCGGGTCCATAATGTGCCACCTGTACATTCCAAAGCGCTGCATCACCCTGTAATGGCCGTCGCCGCGTATCACCTGGTGCAGCCCGGCGTAAGGGGTGCAGAATTCGGTGTAATCAACCAGCTCAACTCCCGCCTCATTCTTCCTCCTTGTGTCAAAATCGTATGATCCGCAGAAATAATCTTCAGTTCCCGTTCCGCATATTGTCGGAAACCTGGTGTCGCCGTCGATGAAGAACTTTATCTCGCCTTCTCCCCACCATCCGTTATTGTTCACACCAACAGCCATATAAACCCCGACATAATGTCCTTTGCCCTTAATCCCGTCGATGATCGTATAGTCTGAAGTCACATTGGGATTAAGCCTCCTGTACTGGGCATGAAAATATGCGGCATCGGCAGGAACATCGGTCAGGGTATAGTCTATCTGGTAATAAAGGGTCAGCGGATCCTGGTCACCGACATTTTCCATTGTTATCCTGCACTTTTTCCTGAAGGGCATCACCCAGTAGCAGTTGAACGCGCTTCCGGGATTGACGCATACGGCAAGGGACGACAGAGGTGCATACTGACCCCAGCCCATGCCGAAAAAGTCACCTGCCGGGCATTCTACCGACGGTTCTGTTTCGTCATCCCAGTAGATCCTGATAATTGAGAACCTCCAGTTGCCTGCAGGTGTCATCCAGATATGCTGAATTGCTCCAGGGCCTTCAATTTCAGCCATGGTAAACGTTTCGCCGGGCTGAATACGGACGAAGGGATTAACCTTCCAGCCCTGCCCCAGATCACGCGCTGCGCGAGCAGAGTTGGCTGCATTGGGTTTGTCCTTATCCTCAAGCCGCGCCATGCCTCCCTTCCCCTTTTCACCGGTGAAGTTCTCAGGGCTTATTGAACGCGTCTTTGCATCTGACAACCTGTAAAGATTGCCCATATTCATGTCAAGACCGTTGAACCGGGTTTGCGACATTACAATTACCGGCACCAGCATGGCAACAATGAAAAGAATTAGTCGGTTTCTCATAATCACTGCGTTAAATTAAGTGTTTCTGACAGGTTTTCAATCACCTCTAAAAATAGTAAATTATCAAATGGAAAAGAGAAAATTTCACTGAATAGTGCTGAAAAAACAAAGCCCGCCAAATTTCCGGCATTCAGGTCATGGTACGGAGGGCCCGGTGCCAATAATGACCGCGACTGCAACCCCGTCCTTTTCAGGCTCCAGGCTGCACACCGGGACCGACAGCTGAAAAAAAAGAAGAGAAGAACCTGCCTCTTGATTCTTCTCTTCAAACACCAGCCGGTTAAACCGGCTTCGCCTAACTAATTCATACCTAAAAAACCTGACCTAACTTATAAAGAAAATATACCTGTATGCAAAACCGTTCCGGCGCAGCCACCACCTGAATGCTTTGGCAATCTTCCTTTTTTTCAGAAGCACGGTGCCAAATTCATTTGACGTTATCTGATAGAAAATCTTCATTTTTTTAAGTAACCTTCCATCCGTTATCTTCTGTCTCCTGTTCCTGTCATTCTGCTGCACCGGTTCCCGGGTTCCGTCAACCGCTTTTTCTTTCCGGGAACCATGAGGTAAAATTAATTCCCGGACAATTGCCTGTCAAGGTGCCTAATCCCGATTTAAGGGCAGCAGATCCCCGCAGAAGAGCCATTGGTCAAAGAAACGTCACTGCCGGACGGCTGAAAATAACAGTTCGCGGACAGAGATAATGCATTGGTCAAACATCAGCGGAGATTTATCATCAAAATCCCTTTTCAACCGGATTCTTACGATTTTCTCAAGTCATTCTGTTTATATCCAATGACATACATCCTATGTAAATGATTAGTGCATCATAGTGGCCATTTTGACGAAGGTGGATTATCTGTTGACCCGGAAGCTTTGAAAACTATCTTTTTTTCATTTCCCGGATTGCTTCCGGAACAATTAAAGCATCATTTATAAGACACTCCGGAGTTTTTTTTTATATTTGGATAGTTGATGTCGGCAACAGGAACATTACGGTGCAAACCCGGATGCAGGAACTAAAATGACAGGTCCGTAATGTTTTGTTTCGATCTTATTCCGCTTTTTAAGAATTCTCATACTCTGAAATTATGTATACCTATACTTTGGGCGGCAAGTCGGGAAAAAAGTACGTGCTTCACGAAAGTGCGGACATGGTAGCTGTAAGGACACGGAGTTCAAGGAGCATAAAAAGCGCCGTCAGCTCCCCCGGGGGAAAGAAGGCACTGAAGGACTTTAACCTGGTGCTTGAGTTTCCCGAGGCGGATATTTCGGTATACAGGATAAGAGAGGCGATAAAGGACCGTGTGGCAGTAAGGGACAGGGCAAGGATGGCGCTAAGGAAGGAGCCCGAGCTCAGATTTGCAGGCAAGGTTCTGGTTGAAGCCGACGGCAGGACCCTGGTACTCTACACCGAGAACATATTCATAAAGTTCCATGACGAGGTGAGAGCAGAGCTATGTGAAAAGATACTGAAAGACAATAATCTCACGGTCAAGCAGAGGCCCGATTATGCAAAGAATACCTATTTTGCAGGCGCACCCGATAACACCGGCCTGAAGATTTTCAGGATTGCCGAGTCGCTGCTGGCGATGGAAGAAGTTGAGCTGTGTCATCCCGAGCTTATCAGGAAAAGGGGATTCAAGGATATCAATCCCAAACAATGGCACCTTACGGGTACCCTGATCAATGGAAGGAGGATAAATGCCGGAGTGAAGGCTGATCTTGCTCACCGGTTTTCTACCGGGAAGAAAGTTGTGATCGCGGTCATCGATGACGGGGTTGAGATTGATCATCCTGAGTTTAAGCTTCCCGGGAAAGTGGTACACTCGAGGGATATAGTTACCGGAAGCAATGATCCGCGGCCCGTGAGCAGTTACAACAATCATGGCACGGCATGTGCAGGGGTTGCTGCCGCCTCGGGAAAGGAAGCATCGGGAGTTGCTCCCGGTGCGGCGCTTATGCCCGTGAGGCTGAGTGCCAACCTTGGATCTGCAGCAGAAGCCGCGGCATTCAAGTGGGCCGCCGACCACGGGGCCGACATTATCTCCTGCAGCTGGGGCCCGGAAGACGGCTCATGGTCCGACCCGGATGATCCTGTTCATACAACCATGGTCGATCTTCCCGACAGTACCCGGCTCGCCATCGATTATGCCGTCAGCCGCGGCCGCAACGGAAAAGGATGCATAATTACCTTTGCAGCAGGAAACGGCAATGAAGACTGCGGCTACGACGGATATGCCGGATATGAAAAAGTAATGGCTGTTGCGGCATGCAACGACAGGAGCAGGAGAAGCATCTACAGCGATTATGGCAGGAATGTATGGTGCTGCTTCCCAAGCAGCGACTTCGGATACCCTCCCTTCAACCATCCCGATCCCCTTACCCCGGGAATATTCACAACCGACCGCCTGGGCAGGGCAGGATATAATCCCAAAGGCAACTACACCGACAGCTTCGGAGGGACGTCAGCCTCATGCCCGGGAGTAGCGGGAACGGCAGCACTCATTTTGTCGGCCAATCCCGCCCTCACCTGGACGCAGGTGAGGAACATCATAAGGGAAACATCCGACAAGATCGATATTTCGGGGGGAGAATACGACAATGAAGGACACAGCAGGTTTTACGGTTATGGAAGGATCAATGCCCTGAAAGCGGTTAAACTGGCACTCGAAACTGGTGCCGCCGGAAAATCAGGGAAAAAGAGAAAGGCATCTGTTACAGTAAATCAATAAACCAGTCAGGCATGGCAAGGGAAATAATTTCAGCCGGTGATATCCGAAGATTACGGCAGGAGACTGAAGCTCCGGAAGCCGATGGCAAAGCTGTTCAGTTAAACAGCGACAGCTATTTCGACAGGCTTTTCAAGTATATTCCGGCCGAGCTGGTGGCCGGGTATATCTTTATCCAGGGAATACTGAAAAATGTTCCGGAAGGAAGAGAGGCCTTAGTCCTTCAATGGATTGTTTTCGGCCTGTTCTGCCTGCTTACCCCGCTGTATCTCCGGAGAATTCAGAAAGTATTCAAGATACAGCAGCTTCTGGTATCGTTGTTGTCGTTTGTCGTATGGTGCTTTGCCCTGGGAGGCCCTTTCGCGTTCTGCGGATGGTATAACCCGGTATACGGTCAGGTTTTGCTTCCTGTGTTCACACTTGTTGCAGCCATCTGGGAAGCTGAGAAATAAGGCAGGAGTCATATTTGTTCCGGGAAAAGCTCACGCCGCGGGGATAATGCATTGAGTTTTCCCGTGGCGGAAAGAAAACAAAAACCGCTTATTAAGTGTTATCTTTCAAGCCCGGAATCATGTTCCGGTGATTTTGACCATTTAAATTTGTACGAATTATGCCGCTGAATATCTCCGATAATCTGCCTGCCGTCAGGATCCTTGAAGACGAGAATATTTTCGTGATGAAGGAAACCAGGGCGCTGCATCAGGATATAAGGCCGTTGCAGATCCTTATATTCAATCTCATGCCGGTAAAGATCACCACCGAAACACAGATCCTGAGGCTTCTTTCAAACACACCCCTCCAGGTTGAGATCACCCTCATTTATACAAAAATGCATCTTTCAAAAAACACCCCCAGGGAACATCTGGATGCATTCTACAAAACATTTGATGATATTTCGCGCCATAAGTTCGATGGGATGATCATCACCGGCGCGCCTATCGAACATCTTGAATTTGAAGAAGTAGATTACTGGGAAGAGATGACCAGGATCATGAAATGGGCCGATCATCATGTTACCTCAACCATGTTCATTTGCTGGGCATCACAGGCCGGCCTGTACTACCACTATGGGATCCCGAAGTACATGGCGGGGGAAAAAATATTTGGTGTGTTCAATCACAGGATCTACAACAAAACCAACATCCTCATGAGAGGTTTTGATGATGAGTTTCCTGCACCTCATTCAAGATACACTGAAGTCAGGAGGAAAGACATTGAAAAGGTCGGTGAGCTTGAAATACTGGCTGAATCGGATGAAGCAGGTATTTATCTGGTTGCTTCCAGGGATCTTAAAAGAGTATTTGTCACAGGTCATTCAGAATATGATCCCCTGACTCTCAAGTCGGAATATGACAGGGATATTGCCAAAGGCCTTAACATCAGGGTACCGAAGAATTATTTCCCCCAGGATGATCCTCTTCGGCAGCCAATGGTCAGATGGAGGAGCCATGCAAACCTGCTCTTCTCAAACTGGCTGAACTACTGCGTTTACCAGATCACTCCCTATATCCTGGAGAACGGAGGAAAACCGGAGACCGCCTGATTCAGGTCCTGTTAACCTTCCCGATAAAGCAAAAGAAAATATACGATACGACATTTTGTCATGTGTTTTATTATTGCCATGCCAATATGACAACATGTATTATTCCGGCTAAAATATTAAGATTCAATTTTTTGAAGCCTTTCAGCAGTCTTCTTACCGGTTTTTCATCCTGAATGGTACATCATTTGAACAGTCGTGGTCAGAGAGAAAATAAAATGTTTAACATAAAATAATGGAGGATTTAACCATGACACTTGTAAAATTCACAAACCGGTACCCGTCGTTTTTCGATCGTTTCTTCGACAGCGAATTGTTTGACTGGACGAGCCGCAACTATTCTGAAACCAACACTACCATCCCGTCGGTAAACATTAAGGAAAGTGATAATGATTTCGAAGTTGAGATGGCTGCGCCGGGTTTCACCAAAAATGATTTCAGGGTGGAGCTTAACCATGATATTCTTACGGTTTCCTCTGAAAAGAAGGTCGAAAATGAGACCAGGGAGGGGCAGGAATTCACAAAGCGTGAATTCAGTTACCAGTCGTTCTGCCGTTCATTCACTCTGCCGCACACTGTCGACAATCAGAAAATTTCGGCATCCTACGATAACGGTATTCTGAAGGTTCTTATACCCAAGAAGGAGGAAGCTAAAACCAGGCCTCCGAGAACCATCGAGATCAGCTGATTTCAGGAATTCCGTTATTTGTCATTTGATTATGGATCAGAGGTGCCCTCTTCGGGCACCTTCTTTTTTCTGATAATCATAAGTCCGTCCCTGGCCGGCAGGATGACATTTTCGATGCCGGTTTGTCTCCTGATCATTTCGTTGAAGTCGATTATACCCCTTGTCTGAGGGTCCCTTGAATCTTTTTCAAGTACCTTTCCTCCCCAGAGAACATTGTCAACCAGGATAAATCCGCCCGCTGCCAGCTTATTGATTGCCAGGTTGAAATACTCGGCATATTCGCGCTTGTCGCCGTCAATATATATGATATCGAAATTCATGTCAAGCCCGGGCACTGTATCCTGGGCCCGGCCGGTGATCTGAATTACCCGTTCTGCAACACCAGCCTTCCGGAAGTAGGAGTTGCTGAAGGCAAACAACTCATCGTTCGGTTCGATGGTAAAGATGCGCCCCCCCGCCCTGAGTCCCCTGGCAAGGCAGATTGTGGCATAACCCGTGAAAGTGCCAATCTCGAGTATATTGAGCGGGGCCGTCATTCCTGAAATGAACTCGAGCAGGCGGCCCTGGAGGTGTCCGCAAATCCGGTTGGGATTGACGAATTTAATATGCGTCTGCCTGTAAAGATCGTCAAGGACGGGATCGACCGGTGTGTGAAGTTCAAGCAGGAATTCTTCGGGAAATTTATGCATTGTTACCTGTAAATAAGGGTCGACAGCATATCGGGATCGAAAATATCATTGGCTGTTTCCAGGAGGTGGGAAGCTGAAATATTGTCGATCTTCCTGTATATCTCCCCGGGATCTTCGACTGTATTGAAGACAAGGAGGCTTTTGCCCAGGCTGAGCATCAGGCTTTCATGATTTTCAAATCCCCTGGCAAGGTATCCCTTGATCTGGTTCCGCGCCTTGCTGAGCTGGACGATCCCCAGCCTGGTGGTCCTTAATTTGTCAAGTTCCGCCCTGGCCGCCATGATGCTTTTTTCAAGGTTCTGATCTTCCGTGCCAAAATAAATGGAAAAAGCCCCGGTGTCACAGTAGGGTATATAGCTTGATTCCACGTTGTATGCCAGCCCGTTCTTTTCCCTGAGCGAGAGATTCAGCCGGGAATTCATTCCCTGTCCGCCCAGGATATTATTGAGCAGGAACATGCCGGGGCGCCGTTCATCTCTCAGGTTGTAGGCAATATTTCCGATTATACAGTGATCCTGGTAAGTATCTGGATTTTTGGTCAGGCATACCGGCTTATATGACCAGGGTGATGAATTACAAGGCGCCCCCGTCCTTTCAGGCAGGTGTTCAAAATATTTCCTGAACAGTGCGGTCAGCCTTGCATATGATATGTCGCCGACAGAGCAGAATACCATCTGGCTGGTGTTGTAGTTCCTTGAAATGAAATCGCGGATTGATCCGCCCGTGAAACTTTTAACAGTGGAAGGGGTGCCGAGGATGTTGTGTCCGATTGACCGGCCAGCAAAAATTAGTTCTTCAAAATCGTCGAAGATCAGCTCGGCGGGATTATCGAGGTATGAATTGATCTCGTCGATGATCACATCTTTTTCTTTCTCTATTTCTTTTTCCGGATAGGTCGAATTGAAAACCATATCGCTTATAATTTCAATGGCCCTTTCATAATCGTCCTTCAGGAAGGAAGCATGCACCACTGTCTCTTCCTTGGTTGTATAGGCATTGAGCTCACCGCCGACATCCTCGAGCCTGCTCAAAATATGGTATGCCTTTCGTTTTGCTGTTCCCTTGAAGAGCATGTGTTCGCTGAAGTGGGCTATTCCGTGTTCATGTGCGTCCTCGTCACGCGATCCGGTTCCGATGATCAGTCCGCAATGGGCAACCATCCCGCTGACCGGGTGATGGACCAGCCTGATACCATTGCCGAGTGTGTGGTACAATAACTCCATTGCGATTTGCCAGGATGCAAAGTTATCATATAGCTGAAATGATTGCAAATAGAAATTTTCCGTTCAAAGTTTTGGTAGAACCGTTTTGAGAATTATATTTGCATTCCGAAAAGCAGGTGCCATAGCTCAGTAGGTAGAGCAACGGACTGAAAATCCGTGTGTCCCTGGTTCGATTCCCGGTGGCACCACAGAAAAAGAGTGAGAGTGAGAGTGAGAGTGAGAGTGAGGGTGAAAGAGGAGTGAATGAGTGAGAGCGATGACGGAAGCATCGCTTTTTTTATCGCCTGAATGAATCCGGCCGGAAATAAAGATTATTTCGTTTACGCCCTGGTCAGTCTCGCTGACGGGGTGATCTATGTCGGAATGGCAACCAACTGTGAGGCCAGGCTAAAACAACACAACAGCGGAAAATCAAAATATACCTCCGGGCACTGCCCCTGGAAACTGTTCTTCAAGGAATCTGCAGGTGAAAGCTGTAAGGCCAGAGTGAAAGAAAAATATTACAAATCCGCCACAGGCAAAAAACGATTAAGGGAAATTCTGGCAAAAGCAGATGGCAATGGTTCCCTGCCTGCCTGACTGCGTCAGCAGGCAGGCAGGGATTCCCGGTGGCACCACAGAAAAAGAGTGAGAGTGAGAGTGAGTGAGGAGAAAAGGTGGAGGGGAGCAAGAGTGAGAGCGATGACGGAAGCATCGCTTTTTTTATTGTCTGAATGAAGCCGGCCGCAAAAAAGGAGTTTTTCGTTTACGCCCTGGTCAGCCTTACTGACGGGGTGATCTATGTCGGAATGGCAACCAACTGTGAGGCCAGGCTAAAACAACACAACAGCGGAAAATCAAAATATACCTCCGGGCACTGCCCCTGGAAACTGTTCTTCAAGGAATCTGCAGGTGAAAGCTGTAAGGCCAGAGTGAAAGAAAAATATTACAAATCCGCCACAGGCAAAAAACGATTAAGGGAAATTCTGGCAAAAGCAGATGGCAATGGTTCCCTGCCTGCCTGACTGCGTCAGCAGGCAGGCAGGCTTGCCTGACTGACTGCGTCAGCAGGCAGGCAGGGATTCCCGGTGGCACCACAGAAAAAGAGTGAGAGTGAGAAGTGAGAGTGAAAGAGGAGTGAGTGAGAGCGATGACGGAAGCATCGCTTTTTTTTTATCGCCTGAATGAATCCGGCCGGAAATAAAGATTATTTCGTTTACGCC
>CAYSXP010000008.1:0-121970 GCA_964435015.1 uncultured Rikenellaceae bacterium | reverse complement strand
TAACACGGCCCGATTTCATAAGGCCGTCATAATGACGCATCAGCAGATGGCTTTCTATCTGCTGGAGGGTATCAAGCACAACACCAACCAGGATCAGCAGCGACGTGCCTCCGTAGAATTGGGCAAATTGAGGGGTTATCCCCGCCTTTACGACAATCGCCGGCAAAATTGCAATGAGCGCCAGAAATATGGACCCGGGCAAGGTTATTCTTGACATAATGGTGTCAAAAAATTCAACGGTTTTTCTTCCCGGCTTGATCCCCGGTATAAAACCGCCGTTCTTCTTCATGTCTTCTGCCATCTGAACAGGGTTAATTGTAACGGCAGTATAGAAATAGGTGAAAAGAATAATCAATATCCCGGTGACCAGGTTGTACCAGAAACCATACATGTTTGAAAACGCCACAACAAACCCGGAGCTTGCATTCGAATAACCGGCAATTATTATGGGAAGCATCATTATCGCCTGGGCAAATATAATCGGCATAACACCTGCAGCATTCACCTTAAGGGGAATGTACTGCCGGACGCCGCCGTATTGCTTGTTCCCGACTATCCTCCTGGCATACTGAACGGGCACGCGGCGTGTTCCCTGCACTAGCATTATGGTACCGAGTATTACCACGAACAGTATCACTATCTCAACAATAAGTGCAATCGGGCCCCCTGCTCCATTCAGCCTGGCCCCTGCCTCAAAAACAAAATTTGCGGGCATCCTTGCCACAATGCCGATCATGATTATCAGCGAAATCCCGTTGCCTATCCCCTTATCTGTGATCTTTTCACCGAGCCACATAACAAACATTGTGCCCGCTGTAAGGATCACCACTGATGAAAACCTGAAAAACCAGCCCTGAATCACGAAAGCGGTTGCGGGAAGCTGTGCGGAAAGGTTGACCAGGTATGTAGGCGCCTGCAGCAACAGAATTCCAACGGTAAGATATCTTGTATACTGATTCAGCTTTCTTCTTCCGCTTTCGCCCTCTTTCTGAAGCTTCTGGAAGTATGGAAAAACAATTCCCAGCAACTGAACAACGATTGAGGCCGATATATAAGGCATTATGCCAAGGGCAAAAACCGAGGCCTGGGAAAATGCTCCTCCGGAGAACATATCGAGCAGCCCCATGATGCCTGACGAGGTCTGACTCTTCAGGCCCGCCAGCTGGGAAGGATCAATCCCGGGCAGGGATATGTACTTACCCAGACGGTAGAGTGTTATAATAGCCAGGGTATAGATCAACCTTGCCCTAAGATCTTCTATCTTGAATATGTTCTTTAAAGTCTGGAAAAATTTCATCAGCTTATATTTTTACTGCAGTACCATTCTGGGCCTCAATTGCTTCCATGGCGCTTTTGCTGAATGCATGTGCATGGACCTCAAGTTTCCTCTCAAGGGTTCCCTTTCCGAGGATCTTGACAAGATCATTTTTCGAAATAAGCCCTGCATTCATAAGCACTTCAGTATCAATTTTATCAATATTCGCTTTTTCGGCAATAATCTGAAGCATATTTATGTTAATGGCTTTGTATTCCCTGCGGTTCACATTCTTGAAGCCGTATTTGGGGACGCGTCTCTGGAGAGGCATCTGGCCGCCCTCAAAGCCAAGTTTCTTTTTATATCCTGATCTCTGCTTGGCTCCCTTGTGCCCCCTGGTGGAAGTACCTCCCTTTCCCGATCCCTGTCCGCGGCCAAGGCGCTTGTTCTTCTTTACCGATCCTTTAGCAGGTTTTAAGTTAGTCAGATCCATAACTTTGCTTATAATATCATTAATACCTTAAATATTTTCAACTTTCACCAGATGACGTATCTTTTCAACCATTCCCAGGATCTGAGGGGTTGCTTCATGTTCAACACTTTGGTTCAACTTACGGATTCCAAGGGCCTCAAGGGTTTTCTTCTGCCTTTCTGGCCGTCCGATTTTGCTTCTTGTCTGGGTAATGCGAATTTTTGCCATTTCTCAGTGCTTTACTAACCGTTAAATACTCTTTCCATTGAAATTCCCCTCTGCTCAGCTATGACGAACGCATCGCGCATTTCAAGCAGTGCGGCAATAGTGGCTTTAACAAGATTATGAGGGTTTGATGAACCCTTTGACTTGGCCAGCACGTTCCTCACTCCTACGCTTTCGAGCACCGCGCGCATAGCACCTCCGGCTTTTACACCGGTACCTTCGGTTGCAGGCTTGATAAAAACTTTTGCACCCCCGAATTTTGCCACCTGCTCATGGGGAACGGTACCATGTATGACAGGGACCTTTATAAGGTTTTTCTTCGCATCTTCGATACCTTTTGCGATGGCAGTGGTAACTTCACTTGCTTTGCCAAGCCCGTGCCCGACAATCCCATCTTCATTTCCGACGACTACAATAGCTGAAAAGCTGAACGTACGGCCCCCTTTGGTTACCTTTGTAACTCTCTGGATATTCACGAGCCTGTCTTTAAGTTCGAGATCGCTGGTTTTAACTTTTCTTATTCCGTTTCCCATAATTGATTAGAATTTTAAGCCGCCTTCGCGGGCTGTATCAGCCAATGATTTAATTCTGCCATGATATTTGTAACCGCTCCTGTCGAATACTACGCTGGAAATACCTTTCTCAAGGCACCTTTCGGCGAGCATCTTGCCAACCAGCTTTGCCTGTTCCGTCTTTTTCATCCCGGTTTTTCCCGCAAAGCCTTTCTCATTTGAACTTGCTGAAAGAAGCGTTACTCCCTTCTGATCATCAACTACCTGAACATAAATTTGTTTGTTGCTGCGAAAAACCGCAAGCCGGGGCTTGTCAGTCGTTCCGCTTATTTTTTTCCTGATCCTCATTCTTATCCGGGATCTTCTTTCCAACTTGGTTAAGGCCATAATTCTTAATTTTTTCCGGTTTATTTCCTCTCTCAGACACTTGCAGATTTTCCAGCCTTTCTTCTAAGCTGTTCTCCGACAAATTTAATCCCCTTGCCCTTGTAGGGTTCAGGCGGACGAAGGGATCTGATCTTGGCGGCCACGTGCCCTATCAGCTGCTTGTCAATACAGGTGAGGGTAATTATGGGATTACTTCTCCTTTCGGTTTTGGTTTCCACCTTTACCTCCTCAGGCAGCTGCATAATAATATCATGTGAAAATCCAAGGCTCATCTCAAGTAATTGCCCTTTCGCTTCAGCCCTGTAACCTACACCTACCAGCTCGAGCTCTTTTTTGAACCCCTGCGACACTCCGGTCACCATGTTGGCTATGAGAGCCCTGTAGAGGCCATGCAGCGATTTGTGAATCTTCGAATCAGTAGGACGGGTTATAACGATAGTGTTATCCACAACTTCCAACTTCATGTCGCTGTCAATATTCCGTGTCAGTTCCCCCAAAGGTCCTTTCACACTAACCACATTGGTGCCGCTGATATTTACCGTGACATCCTTGGGCAGGTTTACAGGTAATTTTCCTATTCGTGACATTGAATTATCCTCCTAATTAATATACATAACATAATACTTCCCCGCCGATATTCTCCTTTTTAGCCTCCTTATCGGTCATCAGGCCCCTGGAAGTTGAAATAATTGCAATCCCAAGTCCGTTCAACACCCGCGGAAGTTCATCCACACCTGCATAATATCGGAGCCCGGGGCGGCTTGCCCGCTGAATCTTCTTTATGGCAGGCTTTCTGCTCCTCGGATTGTATTTCAGGGCAATCTTAAGGACAGCCTGGGGTGTTTCTCCTTCAACAACCTTATAGCTCAGTATATAGCCTTTCTCGAACAATATCCTGGCAATCTCCTTCTTAAGATCTGATGCTGGTGCTTCAACAACCTTATGACCTGCAGTGATGGCGTTTCTGATTCGGGTCAGCAAATCTGCAATTGGATCAGTCATCTTTTTATTAATATATGGTTAATATTTGTTCTATAGTTTACCAGCTGGCTTTTTTTACACCCGGAATAAGGCCGAAAGATGCCATTTCCCTGAAAGTTATCCTGCTGACACCAAACTGCCGCATATAACCTCTTGTTCTTCCGGTAATTTTGCATCGGTTGCGAAGCCTGTTGGGGTTTGAATTACGCGGCAAACGGCTTAATCCGACATAATCACCTTCTGCTTTAAGCCTGGCTCTTTTTGCGGCGTATTTCTCCGTCAGTCGCGCACGCCTGACTTCACGTGCCTTCATTGATTCCTTAGCCATATAATCAGTTTTTAATGTTTTTAAATGGTAAACCAAATTGTTTGAGAAGAGCAAGTGCTTCTTCATCAGTTTTTGCAGAGGTAACAAAAGTGACCTGAAGACCCATTATTTTTGCAATTTTGTCAAGGTCTATTTCCGGGAAAATAATCTGTTCGGTAATTCCAAGGGTATAGTTTCCCCGGCCGTCGAGCTTTGAACTGATTCCCTTGAAGTCGCGGATTCGCGGAAGTGCAACGGAAATAAGCCTTTCAAGGAATTCGTACATCATGTTCCTGCGAAGGGTGAGCATAACACCGATCGGCATATTGCGCCGCAGCTTGAAGTTGGAAATATCCTTCGATGAATATGTCTGAACGGCTTTCTGCCCCGCAATATCAGTTAACTCCCTGACGCTGAATTCAAGCAGTTTCTTATCGGCTATAGCCTTACCCACTCCCTGATTAAGTACGATTTTTTCGAGCCTTGGAACCTGCATAACGGTACTGTAACCGAATTCCTTCATCAGTGCAGGAATGATCTCTTCTTTATATTTGGTTTTCAATGCAGGTGTATACATTACTTTATCTCCTCTCCTGATTTTTTTGAATATCTCACTAATTTGTTGTTGCTGTTGAGCCTTCTTCCTATCCTTGTTGGTTTGCCGGAAGACGGATCAATAAGCATAAGATTTGAAATATGTATCGGGGCCTCCTTGCGGATAATGCCGCCCTGGGGCGACTTTGCATTTGGCTTTGTATGCTTCGAAACCAGGTTAAGTCCTTCAACAATTGCTTTCTCCCTGTTTCTGTCAACCCTCAGCACGCGTCCTTTCTGCCCCTTGGATTCTCCGGTTATTACCATAACCGTATCGCCTTTTTTAATATGCAGTTTTTTGTTCATTCCTGTCAATTTTTATAACACCTCCGGTGCAAGTGACACAATCTTCATATACTTGTCGCGCAGTTCCCTGGCAACAGGGCCGAAAATCCGGGTTCCGCGAACCTCATTCATATTGTTCAGAAGGACAACCGCATTATCATCGAACCTGATATAAGAACCATCGGGACGACGGATTTCCTTGGTGGTCCTTACCACCACTGCCTTGCTCACCGTGCCTTTTTTGGCGTCACCGGATGGAAGTGCGCTCTTAATACTTACCACAATTTTATCGCCGACGCTTGCATATCTCTTCTTGCTTCCCCCAAGCACCCGGATGCACAATACTTCCTTGGCTCCTGAGTTGTCGGCCACCGTTAACCTGCTTTCCTGCTGTATCATAATTACTTGGCTCTTTCGATTATTTCAACTAGTCTCCAGGATTTGTTTTTACTCAGAGGCCTGACCTCTGATATCCGGACAGTATCACCTATATTGCATGTGTTCTCTTCATCGTGAGCCATCAGTTTTTTGGTCCTGTTCACAAACTTGCCGTAAATGGGATGCTTAACCTTTCTTTTAATGGCAACCACTATTGATTTGTTCATTTTGTTGCTGACGACAACACCAATGCGTTCTTTTCTGATATTCCTTTCCATCACTGATCCGGCTATTTTGTTTCTTTATTTAATTCCCTGCTTCGCAATTCAGTAAGCAAACGTGCAATAGTAACTCTCGCCTGTTTGATTTTCTGAGGATTATCAAGAGGGGTTATTGCATGATTGAGCCTCATACGAACGAGCATGGTCTTTTCAGTATCAATTCGTTCAATAAGGTCGGAGGTGCTGAGTTCCTTTATCTCTGAAGTTTTCATTTCCGGTAAATATTATTCCTGTATGTAATCGCGCCTTACAACAAACCTGGTGGTAATGGGAAGTTTCTGGGCGCCAAGCCGCAGAGCCTCCTTTGCCACCTCATAGGGAACACCTTCGGCTTCCATTAAAATCCTGCCCGGGGTAACGGGCACAACAAAACCTTCAGGTGCACCTTTTCCCTTACCCATACGAACCTCGGCAGGCTTCTTTGTTATGGGCTTGTCAGGGAACACCCTTATCCAGAGCTGCCCTTCACGTTTCATATGACGGGTTACTGCCTGGCGGGCCGCTTCAATCTGCCTTCCCGTGATCCAGCATTCTTCCAGGGCCTTAATACCAAATGACCCGAACGACAGCTGATTCCCGCGCTGCGCATTCCCTTTCATCCTGCCTTTCTGGGCTCTCCGGTACCTGGTCCTTTTCGGTTGTAACATGGCTAAATATTATTTAAAGTTGTAAACTGTCCTCTGTCCATTATTTCTTGATCTTCCTCTTCAGTCCCTTGGCTTTTGCATTGCGTGCGCCAATATTCGGGCTAAGGTCGCGCTTTCCGTAGACTTCGCCGTTGCATATCCACACTTTGATTCCCAACAAACCAACCTTTGTGTGGGCTTCTGCAAGTGCATAATCAATATCTGCCCTTAATGTATGAAGAGGTATACGACCTTCCTTGTAGGTTTCGCTCCTGGCCATTTCTGCTCCTCCCAGACGACCTGAAATCAGCACTTTTATCCCCTCGGCTCCCATCCTCATCGTGGATGCTATCGACATTTTAATGGCACGGCGGTATGAAATCTTGCCTTCCAGCTGACGGGCAATATTGTTTGCTACAATATTGGCATCGAGCTCAGGGCGCTTTACCTCGAAAATATTGATCTGAACCTCTTTCTTCGTAATCTTTTTCAGTTCTTCCTTGAGCTTGTCTACTTCCTGTCCTCCTTTCCCGATGATAATACCCGGCCTTGCCGTATTTACAGTAACGGTAATCAGTTTCAGGGTTCTTTCAATAATTATTCTCGACAAACTGGCTTTGGCAAGCCTTGCATTGAGATATTCCCTGATCTTGGTATCTTCAACCAGCTTGCTGGAGAAATCACTCCCTCCATACCAGTTAGAGTCCCAACCTTTGATTATGCCCAATCGGTTACCTATCGGATTTGCTTTTTGTCCCATCTGGTTTATTTTGATGAATTTTCATTATCCTTGTTCATGCTGCCGAGGACCAGGGTTACATGATTGGATCTTTTTCTGACCCTGTATGCTCTTCCCTGGGGAGCGGTCTGCAGCCTTTTCATGGTACGGCTGCCGTCAACACTGATCTGGCTGACAAACAGATTGCTCTCCTCAATCCTCACACCTTCATTTTTAACCTGCCAGTTTGAAATGGCAGAAAGCAGGAGCTTCTCAAGCTTGCGTGACGCCTCCTGTTTACTGAATTTAAGAATGTCAAGTGCCTTGTTGACTTCCTTTCCCCTGATAAGCTCTGTAACCAGCCTCATCTTTCTTGGCGATGTCGGACAGTTCCTGAGGACAGCCTGGTATTTGTTCCTTGAAGCTTCTTTTCTTTTCTCTGCCGTTATTCTTTTCCTTGCACCCATTTCCAGATATTTTTCAGGTTTACATTACATACTATTTGTTGCCCGAGTGCCCCCTGAACATACGGGTAGGAGCAAATTCACCGAGCTTATGTCCCACCATGTTTTCAGTAATGTAAACGGGAATGAATTTATTTCCGTTGTGAACAGCTATGGTATGACCGACAAAGTCGGGAGATATAACAGATCTCCTTGACCATGTCTTAAGTACTGATTTCTTTTGTCCTTCATTCATTGCAAGAATCCTTGTCTCCAGCTTGTAATCAATGAAAGGGCCCTTTTTTATAGATCTGCTCATAATATTTCAGCTATTTTTTCCTTCTTTCAATAATATATTTGTCAGAGTATTTCTTACTGTCACGTGTTTTATAACCCTTGGCAGGAATTCCCTTGCGTGATCTTGGATGCCCCCCTGAAGCACGGCCTTCCCCGCCCCCCATGGGATGATCAACCGGATTCATAACGACACCCCTGACCCTTGGACGTCTTCCCTGCCAGCGCGACCGTCCGGCCTTACCCGATTTTTCAAGGCTGTGGTCAGGATTGGAAACAGCTCCGATTGTTGCCCGGCAGCTTGTCAGTACAATTCTTGTCTCACCTGAAGGGAGCTTAATCGTGACATATTTTCCATCCCTGGCCGAAAGCTGGGCATAAGTGCCCGCACTTCTGGCAATTGCACCCCCTTTCCCGGGTTTGAGTTCAATATTGTGTACTACCGTACCGAGAGGAATATCACTCAGAAACAATGTATTGCCTATCTCGGGCGGAGCATTCTTTCCGGAAGCTATTTTCTGTCCAACCTCAAGGCCGGCGGGTGCAACAATATATCGCTTTTCTCCATCCTCATAAACAACAAGGGCGATGCGGGATGACCTGTTCGGATCATACTCAATTGATCTGACCGTTGCATGCATGTCGTCCTTTTGTCTGAGAAAATCGATTATCCTGTACATCCTTTTATGGCCGCCGCCGATGTACCTCATGGTCTGCCTGCCGCTGGCATTCCTTCCCCCGGATTTTTTAACCGCCCGCAGGAGGGATTTCTCCGGCACAGCGCTGGTTATTTTGTCAAAAGCGCTGATGATCTTGTTTCTCTGACCTGGTGTTACAGGTTTAATTTTTCTTACTGCCATGATAGTTTTTAAATGTTGCTGTAGAAGTCGATCTTGTTACCTTCAGCAAGTGTTACAACAGCTTTCTTGGTGGCGGCAGTTTTTCCAACCAGGTAGCCCGAACGGGTGTTCCTGCTTTTGCGCTTTCCGCCGTATCGCATCGTATTTACTGAGTCGACGGTTACTCCGTACAACTCTTCAATAGCTTTCTTTATCTGCAATTTATTAGCGTTTTTTGCAACGTAAAAACCATAGCGATTGTATTTGTCGCCCTGGTTTGTCATCTTTTCCGACACTATCGGTTTAAGCAAAATATTCATCACTCAAAGTTTTCTGATTTTCAAAAGCAGCCTGCAAAACGTCAACCGCACTCTCCAACAGTACCAGAGTTGAAGCTCTCATTATTCTGTAAGTATTTAATTCTTCAGCAGTTACAACTTCAATATCTTGTACATTTCGGGATGACAAATATATGTTTTTATTTTGTTCCCGTAAAACAATCAGGGATTTTTTCCTGGCGATATTCAGGCTATCTCCAACTTTCAGAATTTCCTTTGTTTTCGGGGCTTCAAATGAGAAGTCTTCCACAACAATGATATTGTTTGTTGAAGCTTTATAGGAAAGTGCTGATTTCCTTGCCAGTTGCTTTACCTTCTTATTCAGTTTGAATCCGTAGAACCTGGGTTCGGGACCAAAAATACGGCCTCCGCCACGAAAAAGGGGATTTTTTATACTGCCTGCGCGTGCAGTACCTGTACCTTTTTGTCTTTTAATCTTCCTGGTGCTGCCTGCAATTTCACCACGCTGTTTGGATTTATGGGTCCCCTGCCTCTGGTTTGCAAGGAACTGTTTTGTATCCAGATATATGGCATGGTCATTGGGTTTAATACCGAAAACAGAATCACTGAGATTCACTGTTCTTCCGGTTTCCTTACCATCAATATTAAGAATCGCTAATTCCATTATTTTGTAATTATTACGTAACCACCTTTCGGACCGGGGACTGATCCTCTGACTACAATTATATTCTTATCAGCCATTAGTTTAACAATCCGCAGGCTGTAGGATATCACCTTGTTTCCGCCAGTGCGTCCGGCCATCCTCATGCCCGGCAAAACCCTCGACGGGTAAGACGAAGCTCCAAGTGAGCCCGGCGCCCTGCCCCTGTTGTGCTGCCCATGCGTCTGATCCCCAACACCGCTGAAACCATGTCGTTTGACAACACCCTGGAAGCCTTTTCCCTTAGACCAGCCCCTGACGTCGACCCAGTCAGCAACAGTGAAAAATCCGGCATTAAGCACCTCGCCCTCCTTAACCTGCCCTTCATCAAAACCTGAAAATTCAACAAGCTTCCTCCTGGGAGTGGTGCCAGTCTTGCTGAAATGACCCAGTTCGGCCTTTGTGGTATGTTTCTCCTTCTTCTCGTCAAAACCGAGCTGAACGGCAAAATATCCGTCCTTTTCCCTGGTTTTGATCTGAGTCACTACACACGGACCAGCCTGCAGTACCGTACATGGAATATTTTTTCCGTCTTCATCGAAAACGGATGTCATCCCCACCTTTTTTCCAATTAATCCCTGCATTTTATGATAACTTTACCGGTTTCACACTTTTATTTCTACTTCCACCCCGCTGGGAAGTTCAAGTTTCATGAGAGCATCTATCGTTTTCGGGGTTGAACTGTAAATATCAAGCAGCCTTTTGTATGATGAAAGCTGGAACTGTTCCCTAGCTTTCTTGTTCACAAACGGTGAACGAAGAACAGTGTAGATCCTCTTATGAGTAGGAAGCGGGATAGGACCGCTTACCACTGCTCCTGTGGATTTAACAGTCTTTACAATTTTTTCTGCTGACTTATCCACCAGATTGTGATCGTAAGATTTAAGTTTAATACGAATTTTCTGACTCATTTTTAAAGAATTTTTCCTTTGGTAATTTCAACTATTCTGTTTGCCATATCTGCAGGCACTTCTTCGTAATGGGAAAACTCCATGGTTGAAGTCGCCCTGCCGGAGGTAAGGGTTCTCAGTACGGTAACATAACCGAATTTCTCGGCCAGGGGTACTTTTGCCCTTATTACCCTTGAACCTGCTTTCGATTCCATGCCTTCTACCTTGCCTCTTCTCCTGTTGAAATCGCCTATTACATCTCCCACGTATTCCTCAGGCGTAACAACCTCGGTCGACATAATGGGTTCAAGTATTACCGGGTTGCATTTGCCGGCATATTTTCTGAAGGCCTGTTTTGCTGCAATTTCAAAAGAGAGGGAGTCTGAATCAACAGGATGGTATGAACCGTCCCTGAGCACTATCTTAAGGCTCTCGAGAGGAAACCCTGCCAACGGGCCATTCGCCATTGCCTCGCGGAATCCCTTCTCCACGGAAGGAATGAATTCCTTCGGAATATTTCCGCCCCTGACTTCATTTACAAACTGGAGGCCCCTGACACCACTCTCGGCGGGCATCATGGAAACCATAATGTCAGCGAATTTACCCTTGCCGCCCGTCTGTTTTTTGAAGACTTCCCGGAATTCGGTACTCGTTGTGATGGCCTCCTTATAGGCAACCTGGGGTACGCCCTGGTTGCATTCGATCTTGAATTCCCTTTTTAGCCTGTCGATGAGGATCTCAAGGTGAAGCTCCCCCATCCCGTTTATGATTGTCTGTCCGCTGTCGGGATCAATTCTTACCTGGAATGTGGGATCCTCTTCTGACAGTTTGTTCAGTGCCAGTGACAGTTTGTCAACATCAGCCTGGGTCCTGGGTTCAACCGCAATCCCGATCACAGGATCAGGAAAATCCATTGATTCGAGCAGGATCGGTTTGTTTATGGCGCATAAAGTATCGCCCGTCTTAAGATCCTTGAAGCCAACACCTGCACAAATGTCACCTGCGGAAACAGCTTCCCTGGGATTCTGCTTGTTGGCATGCATCTGGAACAGGCGGTTAATCCTTTCTCTCTTCCCGGTGCGAGTATTCAGAACAGTGTCGCCTGCCTTGAGCACGCCCGAGTAGATCCGCAGGAATACAAGTCGTCCGACATATGGATCCGTTGCAATTTTAAAAGCCAGTGCTGCAAATGGTTCATTAACATCAGGCTCGCGGCTCACTTGATTGTCGTTCCTGGGATCTGTGCCGGTAACGGGTCCTATATCAAGCGGAGAAGGCAGGAATGCCACAATGGAATCAAGAAGTCTCTGAACACCCTTGTTCCTGAAAGAGGCACCGCATACTACGGGAACTGCCAGTCCGTGAATCGACGATTTCCTCAGTGCATCCAGTATTTCATCACCGGTTATTGAATCCTGATCCTCAAGGTATCGGGCAAGCAGGGTATCATCAACGTCAGCCACCGATTCAATCAATCGGCCCCTCCACTCACTGACTTCTTCAGCCATTGCAGCGGGTATTTCCCCAATCGTGAAATGAGAGCCCGTGGCATCATTGTCGTTGTACATCACTGATTTCATTGATATCAGATCGATGATCCCCTTAAAATCGTCTTCGGAGCCGACGGGCAGCTGAACCGGTACCGGATTTGCCCCCAGCTTGTCCCTGATCTGCTGAACAACACCAAAGAAATCAGCTCCGGCCCTGTCCATTTTATTCACGAAAGCTATCCGCGGAACATTATATTTGTCAGCCTGCCGCCATACGGTTTCTGACTGCGGTTCCACACCGCCAACGGCACAAAAAATAGCCACGGCACCATCGAGAACCCTCAGTGATCTTTCAACCTCAACGGTAAAATCCACATGGCCGGGCGTGTCGATAATATTTATTTTATAGTCTTCACCCCGGTATTTCCAGAAAGTGGTGGTGGCAGCCGAGGTAATGGTAATACCCCTTTCCTGCTCCTGAATCATCCAGTCCATCTGCGCATTGCCGTCATGCACCTCTCCCATCCGATGGGTACGCTCGGTATAGAACAGAATCCTCTCCGTCGTGGTGGTCTTTCCGGCATCGATGTGAGCCATGATTCCGATGTTTCTGGTATATTTCAGGTTTATATCCATCAAATAACTGAAATGGGGGTTGACTGATTAGGCATTAAAACCTGAAGTGAGCGAAAGCCTTGTTTGCTTCAGCCATCCGGTGGGTATCTTCCTTCTTCTTGTAAGCGCCGCCTTCAAGCTTGTATGCAGCCATAACTTCAGCAGCAAGACGCTCCGCCATCGAATGGCCCGTTCTTTTTCTTGCGAATGAAATCATGTTCTTCATGCTGATGCTTACCTTCCGGTCAGTACGGATCTCCATTGGAACCTGGAAAGTGGCTCCGCCAACACGCCTGGCTTTAACCTCCACCTGGGGGGTAACATTATCAAGCGCCTGCTTGAATATTTCCAGCGGCGACTTGCCTTCGTTCCTGAACTTATCTCCAACAATGTCCAGGGAATCATAAAAAATCTTGAACGCAAGGTTTTTCTTACCGCTGAACATAAGGTTATTCACAAATCTTGTCACATAAGGATCATTATATTTCGGATCCGGCAGCAGGATCCTCTTCTTTGGTTTTGTCTTTCTCATTATCTTAATCCTTTAAGTGTTATTTTTTTGGCCGTTTTGCACCATATTTCGATCTTCTCTGAGTACGACCATCAACCCCCGATGTATCGAGAGCCCCTCTAACGAGATGGTAACGCACGCCCGGAAGGTCCTTGACCCTTCCTCCCCTGATCAGGACAATGGAGTGTTCCTGAAGATTATGACCCTCACCGGGAATATATGCATTGACTTCCTTCTGATTGGTAAGCTTGACCCTGGCTACTTTTCTCATTGCCGAGTTTGGTTTTTTCGGAGTGGTGGTGTAAACACGTACACAAACGCCTCTTCTCTGGGGACAAGAATCCAAAGCAGGTGCCTTACTTTTATCTATCAGCTTTTTTCTGCCTTTCCTTACTAACTGTTGTATTGTCGGCATAAATCCTGTGATTTTAGCATTAAATTCTACTTAAAAAATTGGTGTGCAAAGGTATTGTTTTTATTTATTATTTCACAAACAATTGTTATTATTTTTTCCAATATCAGCAAAACGGAATACCGGCTCCAGTGACAAATCATAATCAGCCTTTACTGCGTCCTTTAACAAAATATCTTACTGAAAAATGTAAGTTATTAACAGGTCACTTCCCGACATTTCCCTGCGAAAAATCATTTTGTATACTTACCATGAAAGAAATCCCGGTACTCCTGCATTTCAAAAAACTGGTGCAAAGAAAATAAAAAATCCGCAATTATATACTCAGTCTTAAACAGTTTTTAAAAATTTGTTATTTTTGTCCCCTCCGAAACAGGCTTTGGAATCAATCAGTATAAAACAAAATACCAGTAAATACCATGAAAACATACCAGACCGGCCAGATAAAGAGCATAGCTGTTATTGGAAATTCAGGATCAGGTAAGACAACCTTGTGTGAAGCGATGCTTTTTAATGGAGGAGTTGTCGACAGAAGAGGGACCATTGATGCCAGGAATACCATATCCGATTATCGTCCAGTTGAGCACGAAAACGGCAACTCTATTTTTTCGACTGTCCTTTACAGTGAATTTAAGAACAAAAAGATAAATATCATAGATACACCCGGGCTGGATGATTTTTGCGGTAATGTTGTTTCATCGCTTTTCGCAACCGATTGTGCGGTGCTGACAATAAACGTACAGAACGGAGTTGAGGTAGGTTCGGAGATAGCTTTCCGTCATGCCGAGAAAGCACATAAGCCCCTGATTCTGGCTGTGAACGGACTGGATCATGAAAAAGCCAATTTCGAGAGATCGATCGAGATGATGAAAGACAGGTTCGGGAGCAATGTAATTATTCTTCAGTATCCTGTTAATGAAGGTGCCGGCTTTAATTCCATTATTGATGTCCTAAAGATGAAAATGCTGCAGTATCCCGCTGAGGGTGGCATATCAAAACCGTGTGATATTCCTGAGGATCAGATGGAGAGAGCGCTTGAACTGCATAATGCCCTTGTTGAGAAGGCCGCTGAAAGCGATGAATCGCTGATGGAGCTGTTCTTTGCCAATGACAGGTTAACTGAAGAGGAGATCAGAAGGGGTATTGCAAAGGGAATTGTTTCAAGGGGAATATTCCCGGTTTTCTGCATATCGTCGAAAAACAACACCGGTGTTGACAGCCTGATGGAATTCATTGTCAGCGAGGCTCCTTCCATTACCGATATGCCGTCTCCCGCCAACACCAGGGGAGAGGTGATAAAAGCTGACCCGGCAGGGCCCGGTTCCGTATATATATTCAAGTCATCCATAGAAGAGCATATTGGTGAAATTAACTATTTCAGGGTCTTTTCAGGAAAAATAACCGAAAACATGGATGTTGTAAACAGCAACAATGGCGTAAAGGAGCGTCTATCGCAGCTTTACGTCTGTGCCGGTAAAAACAGGGTGCGTGTCCAGGAACTCAACACAGGGGATATCGGGGCATTTGTGAAGCTGAAAAACACCAAGACCGACCATACACTGAATGCTCCGGGCAATGACTGGAAATATGAGGGGATCAGGTATCCGGAGCCTAAGTACCGCACAGCTATAAAGGCCCAAAGTGAAAGCGATGATGAAAAGCTTGGTGAAGCCCTTAACAAGATACACCTCGAAGACCCCACGATAATTGTGGAGTATTCCAAGGAGCTTAAGCAGATACTGGTCCACGGCCAGGGTGAATACCATCTTAATATAATGAAATGGCACCTCGACAATATTTACAGGATACCGACAAATTTCAATTCTCCGAAAATACCATACCGTGAAACCATCACCAAGGCGGCCCAGGCTGATTACCGGCATAAGAAGCAGTCAGGCGGCGCAGGTCAGTTTGGAGAAGTGCACCTGATAATTGAACCCTACACAGAAGGATCCACGGAGCTGACCATGATGAAATTCGGAAACAAGGAGATAAAGCTTTCTGCCAGGGCCAAGGATGAAATAAATCTCGACTGGGGAGGTAAACTAATATATGTCAACTGCATCGTAGGCGGATCCATCGATGCACGTTTCATGCCTGCAATCCTGAAAGGTATAATGGAGAAAATGGAAGTAGGTCCGCTGACAGGTTCCTATGCCAGGGATATCAGGGTATATGTATATGACGGCAAAATGCATCCGGTTGATTCAAATGAAATTTCCTTCAGGCTTGCCGGAAGAAATGCCTTCAGCATGGCTTTCAAGAATGCAGGCCCGAAAATACTTGAGCCGATATACGACGTGGAAATAATGGTTCCCTCCGACCGCATGGGTGATGTTATAAGTGATCTGCAGGGAAGGCGGGGCATGGTTCTCGGCATGTCGAGCGAAAAACGCTTTGAGGTGATCAGGGCAAGGGTGCCGCTCGCAGAAATGAATAAGTACTCCACCGCCCTGAGTTCAATTACCGGCGGACGCGCAATGTACTCCCTTAAATTCTCAGAATATGCACAGGTTCCCGGAGATGTTCAGGATGCTGTGATAAAAGCTTATCATGAAGAAGAAGAGGATGAGTAGAAATCCCTTATCCGTTTATCAGATAATCGTACATCTCTGAGGCATTCTTGTTTTCAGGATCAAGATCAATTGCCATCTTGAAATATACCTTGGCCTTCTCAAACTGATAATCCTTCATATAGGTCCGGCCCAGATGATAAAGAGCGGAAACATGCTGATCAGTCTGATGAAGAAGCTTTTCAAAATGAACTATTGCATCCTGATACCTGCCTGATGATTTCATTGCAACACCCATATAGTAATTTGCCATAACGGTTTCAGGTCCGTATTCAATCAATTTCCTGTATGATGCAATGCTTTTTTCCTCCTTGCCGAGATGATAATAGCAAAGCCCGAGCCACATGTAAGCCATCGGAATATGTTTCTCCGACTCAATAATCCTGCTGAAAACATCCGCTGCCTCAGAAAAATGCGTTGACTGGTACAGCGCAACACCAACCCGGTACATAACATAAGGGCTCAGGGGCTTTATTTCCAGGATTTTCTTGTAATACTCTATCGATTTTGACATCTCACAGAGTATATAATAAATATTCCCCAGCTCAAGCAAAACAGCCACGTTTCCGGGGTTTTTCAGATGTTCTTCTTCCAGGATCCCGGCTGCATCCTGCAGGTCCCCCTCCAGTATCTTGTCAAATGCCAGCCTGAAACGATCGTCAGATTGTGTGTTCATATTGAATTGTTTTTTGTTCTTAAGATTTCTTACGCTCGACCATTGGTGTATATTCATGCTGCCCGTAAACATATTTGAATGCAGGCCGTATCAGTCTCTTGGCAGAAAAGGTAAGCTCCTCGATCCTGTGGGTGCACCATCCTGCAACCCTGGCAATTGCAAAAAGAGGTGTATAAAGCTCCTTTGAGATTTCAAGGCATGAATAAACGAATCCCGAATAAAAATCAACATTGATGCAGACAACCTTTGTTGTCTTTTCACCCTTGAAAACCCGGAAAACTTCAGGGGTGATACGCTCCACCAGTTCGTAGAGTTCAAATTCATCAAGCCGTCCCTTTTCAATGGCCAGCTCCCTGGCTTTCGCCTTAAGCAATCCGGCCCTCGGATCCGAGATTGTATAAACTGCATGCCCTATTCCGTAGATCTTCCCGGAATGATCGTTTGCCTTCTTATTGAGTATCTTCAGAAGATACGCCTCCACTTCGGCCTGATTTTTCCAGTCTTTTACGTGTGACTTTATGTTCTCCATCATTTCGAGTACCCTTACATTGGCGCCCCCGTGCAATGGCCCCTTCAGGGAGCCGATTGCTGCTGTCACCGCAGAGTAGATATCTGTTTCAGACGAACTTGTGACCCGCATCGTAAACGATGAGTTGTTCCCTCCCCCGTGTTCGGCATGAAGAACAAGCATCAGATCGAGAAGATCGGATTCAAGCTTTGAATACCCTTTCTTTTCTCCTTTTATCAGGTAAAGGAAATTCTCAGCTGCCGTGAGATTGGGTTGGGGATGGCGGATGGAAAGGGTTTTTCCTTTGTAAAGATGCCTGAGAGCCTGGTATGAGTAAGCCACTATTGTCGGAAACTTGGCGATCAAATTCAATGACTGCCTTATCATATTGGCAAGGGAAATATCGTCGGGCCTTGGATCGAGGGTATAGAGCCCTAGCACCGATCTGGCAAGGACATTGAGTACATCCTTGCCCTTCATTGAAAGGATCATGTCTTTCACAAAATCATCAGGCAATGACCTGAGTGCCGCCATATGCTCCGAAAACTCATTAAGTTCCTCAAGTGCAGGAAGATTACCGGTAAGAAGAAGATAAACGGTCTCATCGAAACCGTGCCTTCCCTCATTCTGAAAACCAGCAGTAATGTCTTCAATTTCGATTCCACGGTAAAGAAGTTTTCCGGGTATGGCAATTACTTTCCCGTCTTCTTTCTTGTAACCGACAACATCACAGATATTGGTCAGTCCGACCAGGACGCCCGTGCCGTCAGTGTTGCGGAGACCCCGCTTAACATCGAACTTTTCAAACAATGAATTTTCAATCTGACATGATTCCCTAACAGAATCTTCCAGTTTTGGGAAGAACTTATCGCTGGTCATGGATACTGGTTTAAATGATTTGTAAGTATTATAAATTATTAATTATCGCGTTTGCAAATTCAGATGTCTTCAGAAGATTTGCATTACTCATAAGCCTGTGGAAATCATATGTAACCAGTCTGCTCATGATCGTTTTTTCCAGTCCGTCATAAATTCTGTCAGCAACATCTTTCCATCCGATGAACTCAAACATCAGGGCCCCCGAGAGTATCACCGATCCGGGATTAACCTTGTCCTGACCGGCATATTTAGGCGCGGTACCATGCGTCGCCTCAAAAATGGCATGGCCCGATTCGAAATTAATGTTCGCCCCCGGGGCGATTCCGATCCCTCCAACAATGGCAGCAAGTGCATCGGAGATATAATCGCCGTTCAGATTAAGGGTTGCGATTACGGAATAATCTTCCGGGCGGGTAAGGATCTGCTGAAGAAAAGCGTCGGCAATAACATCTTTTACAACCACCTTCCCGTTATTCACTGCTTCCGCCAGGGCAGCATCGGCTGCAGCTGCACCGTCCCGGGCTGCTGTTTCCCGGTGCCGGCTCCATGTAAACAACTCATTGCCGAATTCCCTTTCAGCAAGCGCATAGCCCCATTTCATAAAAGCCCCTTCGGTAAACTTCATGATATTGCCTTTATGAACAAGAGTTACTGACGGAAGGTTCCTGTCGACAGCGAACCTGATTGCCTGCCGCACCAGCCTCTCGGTCCCCTCTACTGAAACCGGCTTGATCCCTATCGATGATGATCCGGGAAACCGGATCTTTCTTACTCCCATTTCCTCAGAAAGGAATTTCTTGATCCTGTCTGCTTCGGGAGTACCATTCAAATATTCAATCCCGGCATAAATATCCTCAGTATTCTCCCTGAAGATATGCATATTAACTTTTTCAGGATGTTTTACAGGGCTGGGTACCCCGTCGAAGTACCTGACCGGCCTGTAGCATGTGTAAAGATCAAGTTCCTGCCGCAATGCCACATTGAGGGATCGCATCCCTTCGCCGACAGGTGTTGTCAGGGGCCCCTTTATCCCTACAAGATACTGCCTGAAGGCGCCAAGCGTCTCTTCTGGCAGCCAGCTGCCCGTTTCCCTGAAGGCCTTTTCCCCGGCCAGGACTTCCTTCCAGATTATCCTTTTGCCCGAACCATATACCCGTTCCACTGCAGCATCAAAAACCCTTACTGAGGCTTTCCAGATGTCAGGTCCGGTCCCGTCTCCCTCAATAAACGGGATAACAGGAAAATCAGGAACTATCAATTCGCCTTTCTCTTTTCTGATTATACCAGTCATATCTGTCTTTTTTTCCGGTTTTTTACTTTCAGGATTTATCCTGATTCAAGTTCCTTACAAGGTTTAGAGCACTGCCGGCCCTGAACCATTCAATCTGCGACTCATTACAGGTATGATTGGCAATAATTTTATCGGTGGTCCCGTCACGATGCCTGAGCATCAGTTCAATCTGTTTCCCCGGGCTCATATCCTTTAATCCCAGAATGTCGATTTTATCCCATTCCTGAATTTTATTATAATCATCCTTATCAGAAAAAGTCAGGGCAAGAAGCCCCTGTTTTTTAAGATTCGTTTCATGTATACGTGCGAATGATTTCACAAGTATGGCCTTCACACCCAGGAACCGGGGCTCCATCGCGGCATGCTCCCTTGATGATCCTTCACCGAAATTTTCCTCGCCGACAACAATTGACCCGATATTCAGATCGCGGTAATATTTTGCAGTCGCCGGCACAGGTTCATATTTGCCTGTAATCTGATTCAGAACGCTGTTTGTCTGATTATTGTAGGAGTTCAGGGCCCCGATCATGTAGTTCCCGGAGATGTTCTCAAGATGCCCCCTGTATTTCAGCCAGAATCCTGCCCTGGAAATATGATCGGTTGTGCATTTACCCTTCACCCTGATCAGAAGTGCAAGTTCCCTGAGATCCCTGCCGTCCCATTTCTCAAAAGGCTGCAGGTACTGAAGGCGGTCGGACCGCGGATCGATTTTTATTTCGACCTCACCTCTGCCGGGGGCCTGTAATTGTGGTTTTCCTGCTGATCCGCCAAATCCGGAGGGGGGAATTTCAAACCCTTCGGGTTCCTTAAGCCTGACCTTAACGCCCTCATCATTTACCAGGTAATCGGTCAGTGGGTTGAATGTGAGATCGCCGGCAATAGCCAGGGCTGTTACAATTTCAGGAGAGGCGACGAAAGCATGGGTGTTGGGATTTCCGTCGTTGCGCCCGGCAAAATTCCTGTTGAAGGAATGAACAATGGTATTCACCCCGTTCTTTTCGGTTTCTTCCCTGTCCCATTGCCCGATGCAGGGTCCGCAGGCATTTGCAAAAATCCTGCCTCCGATCTTGCGGAGAATGTCGAAATATCCATCTCTTTCAGTAATTTCCCTGATCAGTTCCGAACCCGGGGTGATGGTAAACTCCGATCTGAGGGAGAGTTTTTTGTCAAGGGCATCGCGGACAATTGAGGCTGCCCGGGATATATCTTCGTATGAGGAATTTGTGCATGATCCGATCAAGCCCACATCCACCTTCACCGGCCAGCCGGCATTTTTTGCTGCTTCTTTCATTTCTGAGACAGGAGTCGCCAGGTCAGGAGTGAAAGGTCCGTTAATACAGGGTTCCAATTCCGAAAGATTTATATCGATAACCTGGTCGTAATACTTTGCAGGATCAGAAATGACTTCAGGATCGGCAACAAGGTTTTCTCTCACGGCATGTGCCATGGCAGCAATTTCCTTTCTTCCCGTTGCGGCAAGGTATGAAGCAATTTTCTCGTCAAAGCCAAAAATAGAACAGGTAGCTCCAACCTCTGCACCCATATTGCAAATAGTGGCTTTCCCCGTACAGGAGAGCGACCCGGCGCCTTCCCCGAAATATTCAATAATGTATCCTGTCCCCCCCTTTACGGTCAGTATTCCCGCCAGTTTAAGAATCACATCCTTGGCCGAGGTCCACCCGTTCAGCTTTCCGCTGAGCCTGACCCCGATGATCCCCGGGAACTTCAGCTCCCATCCCATCCCCGACATTACATCCACGGCATCGGCACCTCCCACCCCGATTGCAATCATACCCATGCCTCCCGCATTGACTGTATGGGAATCGGTACCAATCATCATTCCCCCGGGGAAGGCATAGTTCTCAAGTACGGTCTGGTGAATTATCCCCGCCCCCGGTTCCCAAAAATCAATATCATACTTCATACATGCAGAGCTCAGAAAATCATATACTTCCCTGTTGGTGACCCTGGCATTCCGCAGGTCCTCATCATCACCTGACCGGGCTACAACGAGATGGTCGCAGTGAACAGAAGCAGGAACGGCCGATTTGTTCCTGCCGGCCACCATGAACTGAAGCAGGGCCATCTGGGCAGTTGCATCCTGCATGGCTACACGGTCCGGAGCAAAATCAACATAGTCAAGCCCCCGGCGCGGAAATATTATATTCTTATCCTCAAACAAGTGACTGCAAAGTATTTTTTCACTAAGAGTCAGAGGCTGCTGCCGGCTGTTTCTGACAGCCGCTATTTTTCCCGGTAAGTTCCGGTAGAATGAATTTAAATCCTTATAGTTAGTATCCATATTCTTAAAATCCCGCAGTCATTATCAGGTTCAAACAGCCCAAACCATCTATCAGACAACTGGTGAATCAATCAGACTTCCGGTCTGTTTACGGCCGGATATATCTTCGTTCCTGCTGACCAGTTCCTTCTCAAATAATTCCCTTTCAAATTTATATTTATTATCAAGAAAACCCATCAGTTTTATTGTATCTTCAAAAGCATTGCCAAGGCATGTTGAAGCTCCAGGGGAGGGCGTTACGTTAAAAATGATTTTCTCACCCAGAATTTTTGCTTCTCCCATCTCCAGCTTTCCGGTCAGGTTATTCACTATCTGCGGCCGCGTTCCGCCGACCTTCCGTGCAAATTTTATTTCACCGGGACCGATCCCCGGAACGATTTTGCGAATCTCCTTCAGGAATGCTTTTTTCCCTATCGACGGCATATCATAAATAAAATTCTTTAACATATACCTGAAAATGGTTCTGTCGGAAGCAATTCTCAGGAGACTTACGATGGCTTTCAGGTTAAAGCCGCAGGTTTTCAGGTATCCGGTGAAAGATGAGATTTTGTATCGTTCAAGCAGTAATACGGGCTTTGCCGTAGGTCCGAAGCGTGTGGTGCTTCTGTCGTGAACTTCCGGGTCGCCATGGATAGCTGCAAAAGGAAGCTTGGGTTCCTGCATTGTGTAAACCTTGCTGCTCAGGACCGCGGGCCCGGTATAGAAGCTTCCGGCCATTGAAAGGATCGAATAGTTTTTTCCGTAGCCCAGCGATTTGGCGAGCAAAAGGCTGTGGCCGCCCGCGGCTACAACAACTGCCGCGGAAGTAAACCGTCCTTTATCGGTAAAGACATCATATTCATATCCGTTCCTGACTATCTTTAAAACTTTTGTTGAAAGACTAACTGACACGTCAGGCCTCGTCTGCCTGGCTTTCTCAACAAAAGAATGACACAGTCTGCCGAAATCAACTGTGTAGCCATCCACGGTGAAAAGTGCAAGCAGATCCTGGTCAGGATCCCTGCCTATGACCAGCCGGGGCTCAAGTTCTGCAATTTCAGCTTTCCCGATCATCGTGAGCCGAGGAAAAACCTTCCTGAACTCCTCATATCTGGATCTTAATTCACCGGTTTGCTCCGCCCCGACCGCCAAAACCATTTTCGGAACCTTTACAAAAAGCCCTCTGTCGCCGTTTGCGGCTTTATCGGCCTCAAGAAAATTCATAACCATGTCGGCAGACCGCTTTACCCTTTTTGCTTTCTCCAGGGAATAGTTTGTTTCTATATCCCCGAAATGCAAGGTCTGGCTGTTCATCCTTGAAGAGGAGTTAACCAGGCCGAAATCGCTGCACTTTTCAATAATGGCAACAGCTGCGATATCAGTATACCGTGATAGTGTGTAAAGCAATGCTGTTCCGCACACACCTCCTCCCACAATTACCACATCATATTTCATTGATGCCCCGGATAAGTCAATATTCCAATTACCAAAAACAGTATCAGATCAAAGTAAGATCTGAAAATTGCAATGAATTTATAAATTATATAGCAAGATTCGCCGAAATGTAATAAATGTCATGCTTTCGGCAAATATATATGCTTTTCATATAATAAAAACATTCTTTTAATTATGATTTTATAGAGACGACTCCATAAATATCACAGTGATAACGGACTGCACCGGCAATTCGCGGAATATTTCCGGCTTTTGGCATTCCAGTACCGGCGCACATTATGTTTCGCTCGCATGCCAGGTTAATTTAAGATGAAGGAGGCAGGCGGCTGTTCCAGGCATTCCTTTCCTATCAGGGCAATTCCGGTTTCAGGCGGTTCCCAGGACATCCCACACAAAAGCCCTGATGCCCACTTCATGGTTAATGGCATCGATTTTCCTTACCTTGTCGAGGATCTCATCCACCAACGTATCATCAACTATCGCAAGAACGCTCTTGTTTATCTCGGGCCAGGTATGGGTTCCGAAATGCGGGACACCGGTATCTGAACCTCTTCCTTTTACATTTTCCCAAAGGGTATACCCTTTTATTCCAAGCTTATCCAAAAGGTATTCAATTTTTTCGGAATGAGCCTGATTATATATTATCATTACCGCTTTCATAGGTAAATTATTTTGATTTCAATTGTCATTCAAGGGTCATTTATCTGTAAGCGCTCCCTTAACATCATTTCCGTTATCATTCATGAAGTTCATCTCCATGTATATGGCCAGGTTTTTGTCACGTTCCCCGTGCCTGGCAAATATTGCATAGACAACCGGGACCAGCACCAGGGTAACGATCGTTGAAAATACCAGCCCCCCGATAACAGATATTCCCATCGGGCTCCAGAGTTCTGAACCGGTACCGCTGCTTACAGCCAGGGGAAACATTCCGAAGATTGTTGTCAGGGATGTCATAAATACCGGTCTGAGCCTTGAACGTCCTGAAATGGCAATTGCCTCATATAGTTCGTTACCCCTTTCACGCATAAGGTTGATGAAGTCGACGAGGACTATTGCATTTTTTACGACGATTCCAATAAGCATCACGGCTCCGATTGCTGAAATTACACTCAGTGAAGTATTTGTGACAAACAATGCTATTGCCACTCCGGAGAAGGCAAAGGGGATCGAGAACATGATAATAAACGGCATTTTGAGTGATTCGAACTGGGAAGCCATTATGAGGTATACGAGAATAAGGCTGATTACCATCAGGAAAGCGATGTCCATGAATGACTCTCTTTGTTCCTCGATGGCACCTGAAATCTGAACCATAACTCCGGCCGGCATGCTGATGGAATTGATGGCCTTCTCAACCTCAACCTTCAGTTCGCTGAGTGACCGCTTGAAAGGGGTGAATGATACCGTCACTATTCGTTCCTTCCTTTTATGCTCTATGCTTGGAGGTGCCCAGTATTCCTTTATCCGGGCTATTTCAGCCAGCCTGATCAACTGGCCGGATGCATTGGTTATACCGATATTTTCTATATCGGTCAGGGTGCTGGTGCTGCTTTTCTTGAACCTTACCACAACGTCATATTCTTCACCATACTGCCTGAGCTTTGTTGCCACCAGCCCATCGACCCTGTTCCTGATCGCAGCTGAGGCCATGGCTGTATTCAGGCCGTTGGCCATCATTTTGTTCTGATCAAAAATTATCTGGAGTTCGGGTTTGGATTTATCGCGGCTGACCGTTACATCCTTTGCTCCGCTTATGTTCTTTATCCGCGCAGCCAGATCTTCAGCAACAATGTTCGTCTGCGCTATATCATAGCCGTAAACCTCCACATCAACCGTGCTTCCCCCAAAGCTTCCCATATTGTCGGAGGTGCTTACTGTATGGTGAATGATTTCCGGGTACTTTGCCAGATCGGTCCTTATTTCATCCGCTATCTCCTGGGATGATCTCTTCCTCTCTCTTGTGGGAACAAGCTGAATGGTATAGGTAATCGTATGTGTGCCCTGGCTTGAGAACATTGCTGCAAATCCTCCCTGGTCGTCTGCTCCTGCTGAAGTTGACACAAGCCTGATCTCCGGGTATTTTGTCCTCAGAAGGGAATCGAGCTTATCGGCAGTGCGTATTGTCTGATTAACTCTTGTCCCGGTCTGGAGTTCCACCTTTGCCGTTATCCGCGATTCATCGGCCTGCGGGAAGAATTCAGTCTTTATGAAGAAAAAAAGGCCCATTGACCCGACAAAGACCAGGAGAGACACAATGACCACAAATGTCTTGTGCCGGAGTGCCCATCTCAATGTCTTTTCATAAAACCGGTCGAAGCGGTCAAGGCTTTTCCTTATGCTTCCGTCATAGGTCCAGAAAGGGGCATCCTCCTTTATCGGATACCATTTCAAAAGCAGGGCACTCAGGGTCGGTGTCAGGGTAATTGCGGCAAATACCGATGTTACGATTGTTATTGTTACGCTCATGCCGAGCTGTTTGAAAAGAACACCGGTGAGGCCCGAAACGAAAGTCAGCGGGAAGAATACTGCCACAACAGTCAGGGTGGTGACAATAACAGCCAGCCAAACCTCATTGGTGGCATAAATTGCGGCTTCCCGGGGGCGGCTCCCTCTTTCGATATGCTTTGTGATATTTTCGAGCACAACAATGGCATCGTCGACCACCATGCCTATTGCAATAGACAGTGAGGTAAGCGATATTATATTAATTGATGCGTCGGAAACAAAGAGATAGATGAACGCCACAACAAGGGATATTGGTATTGTCAGTATGATTATGAAAGTGGCCCTCCATCTGCCGAGGAAGAACAACACCACCAGTATAACAAATATTGCAGCATACATCAGGGTTTCCGTAAGATTGCTTATTGAATCCCTGATAAAGGAAGCACTGTCAAAAAGCTTGGTAATTTTTACGTCGGGAGGAAGTGATTTTTCAAGCTGGACAAGTGATTTTTCAATTTTCCTGGTAACCTGAACCGTGTTTCCTCCGGATTGTTTCTGGACCAGTAGTCCCATTCCCTTTACACCATTGATTTTAGTGTCAAGCTTTGACTCCCGTATCGTGTCGCGCACCTCGGCAATATCCTTAAGATAAATATTGCTGCCTCCATAGCTGCTGACGACGAAGTTTTTAACCACATCACTTTCCGGGAATTCGCCCTGGATCCTCAGAGGATAATCTGTATTGCCCATCTCGATGTAACCGACGGGAAGATTCATATTCTCTGCCCGCAGTATATTCCCTATCTGTTCGATTGTAAGATTATAAGCCTCCATCTTACGGGGATCAACATCAATATAGATTTTTCTGCCCGGAACGCCCGTGAACGAAACTGCTCCTACGCCTTCAATCCTGTTCAATGGATTCACCACCTTCTCATCAAGTATTTTCTCGAGCCCGGCATAACTTTCCCTTGCAGTTATGGCATAGAACATTATGGGCATCATTGTGGTATTGAACTTGACTATTGTCGGTTTCTCACTGCCGTCAGGCAATATCCTCTCAGTAAAGCTTATGGCACTGCGTATATCATTTGAAGCTTCATCCAGGTCAGTTCCATACTCGAATTCCATGAAAATAGCTGATACGGCATCGCTTGATCTTGATGTTATTTCCTTGAGCTTATTGACTGAATTAAGTGAGTTTTCAAGAGGCCGGGTTACATTTGACTCAATATCAGAGGCACTTGCACCGGGATAAGTCGTGTAGACCACCACATACGGGAGTTCCATTTCCGGATACAGATCGACCGGAAGCTTAACCAGGGAATAGAGCCCCATTACCATCAGTCCAACAAAGATCAGGATCGTGGTGACAGGCCTCTTGACTGAAGAACTGTAAATACTCATTTTATCTCAGGTGTAAAGTGCGTTACTATTTTATTATTTCAATTCTGTCGCCGTCAATAAGCTTTGCCTGGCCTTCAATGATAAGGCCCGTTCCTTCCCTGAGGAATTCTGATTCAAGCTCTAGTTTATCATCAAACCTTTTTCCAAGCGTCACTTCGACGCGTTTTGCCCTGCCGTTTTCTTCAAGAAAAACATACCTTATATTGGTCCCTTCCTGCATAAGTACGGCGTTGGAAGGAACAACAAAAGCTTCAACCTCCCCAAGATCCATTGATACCCTTACAAACATCCCGGGCTTGAGAAGATCATTCCTGTTAGGCATTTCAATCTCTGTTACAAATGATCTTGTAGCTGCATTAATGGTGGGTGCTTTTCTGAAAACGGAACCAGTAAAAACTTCGTTCTCATATACGTCAGCAACCACGCTGGCTTTCATTCCTCTTTTTATAAGAGGATAGTACTGCTCTGAAATATTCACGTCGATTTTCAGGGGATTAACCTGCATGAGTGTAACAACTGCCGACCGGCCCGATTGTGTGGTGGGCGTGCCTGAATACATTTCGCCGTTCTCGAAATACCTGCCTGTCACAACACCACTGAAGGGTGCCTTCAGGTGTGTGTTTGCCTCCATGAACCCGACAGCTGACCGGGTAACCTCATACTGTGTCTTAAGCTGATCGTATTGCTGCTGCTTTATGCTACCTGTCCTGAGAAGCGTGTCGAGCCGGGAAAGATCCTTTGCCAGGCTGCCCAGCTGGACTTTCTGCTGATACAGCTGCGTCCGGTCCATGAGAAAAAGCTCATCCCCCGCGGAAACACGGTCTCCCACTTCAACATTGATCTTTTCAATCCTGCCTGGTGTTGACGGAACAACATTTACCTCTTCGAAAGGAAGTATGGTTGCCGTATAATCAATGGTCCTCGAAATTGTGCTTTTGGCCAGGCTCAGGATTTTTACGGGAACTGCCGTTCCTTCCTTTGAGGCAGATGCTGCCAGGGCCCCTGAGTGGTCACTTTTGTTCCTGGATGAACATGCTGACATTAACAGGCAGCTTATTAAAATTACCGGGATTGTTTTTGCGTATTTCATTATTTTGTCTTTTAGGAATTTCACAGATCATTAGAGATTATTAAGAAGCTTGTCCAATGCCAGTTTGGTAAGGAGCAGGTTCATAAGGGCAGAAACATAGTTGTTCTCAGCCTGCAGATACTGGCTGTTTGCCTGTGTTAGTTCGAGACTGGAAGCCATGCCCTGCATGAATTTATTCTCCGTGCTTTTGTACACCCTTTTCGAAACTTCCACATTCTCCTTCTGGCTCTGATACTGAAGGTTTGCATTTACAAGATTGTACCTGAGCTGCTTCTCCTGAATCAGAAGCTGTTCCTCAACCATATCCCGGGTTATCCTTGCCTTATCAAGATTGTATTTCGCCTTCTGTATCTTCGAATAGCGTTCACCGCCCGAAAAAATGGGAACTGATACCTGAAGTCCGGTCATTGAGTTGGGGAACCAGCTGAGATCCGACAATTTGTCTCCCATTCCATTGGTCCCATAGTTGTAGAATCCTGCCAGCGTGGGAAGAACGGAAGCTTTCTGTGATTTAAGCGCCAGTTCCGACATCAGTTCCTGGCCTTGGACAAGCCTGTAATTAATGTTTTTTGTGTGATCAAAACCCTGCGACATAATTGCTTCCACATTAACCGCACCTGTCAGCCCTTCAAGGGAGTCTGTCAGTATGATCCGGGAAGCGGCTGAAACCCCCAGCTGAAAACGCAGCAGGTTATAGTTAAGCTCAATGGTCCGGAGAAGCGAGCTCCTGTTGTTATCCATCATAGTTACATTGGATGCCATCTGGTCGACATCGGTCGATTCTGCCATGCCCGCTGCATACATTGACCTGGTTGATCTCAGCGTTTCGTTAAGGTTGGCAATGTTTCCATCGAGGATTTCAAGAGATTCTTCTGACACAAGTATGAGAAAATATGCTGAACTGACAGCTTCCCTGGTTTCAAGTTCCGAAAGCTCCAGGCTCTCCTGGCTGAGTTTGTGTACAAGTTTTGTGGTTTCAATTCCCAGATACAGGGGAGCATTGAAAAGCAGCAAATTTGTCTGAAACGAGGCGCTTGAGTTGTACTTCGACCCGAATGTTACCGGAATCTTTGTGCCAGGCTGGCCAAAAAACTCACCGGGCAGCAGGGTTGTCATCAGCTTAAGATTGTCAGCAAATGACCCTGAAGCACTCATCTGGGGGAGTGCGGCTGAAATGGTTTCCCACACGGCAGCTTTCGATGCCATGACATCTGACCTCGCAGCCAGTACTGATTTGTTGTTGAGTATTGCATAATCCTGAGCTTCCTTTAATGAAAGCTTCAATTCGCTTTCTCCCACCCGGGCTTCCTGGGAATACCCCTGCAGGAAGCCGGATAGTACCAGCATAAGTACCAATCTTCTTTTCATATATTCGCCTCTTTAATTAATTGTCGGAAAGCATCCGGTCAAACATGATTGATCCGCACCGGGTGAAAATGCCGCCAGAACAATGCAGCGCTCCGGGGTTTGACCCGGGCCTTATTCCGGTTTCAGGCTTGTTTTGGGATCACCTTCCTTCTTTTTATAATAGTTTATAAGTTCAAGACCCTTTGGAGTCGATATTCCCCTTAAATAATTTATGTAGACATCCCTGATCACATGCATCTTTTGATCCGCATCCTGTCCGGATTCATCACTCCTGTCCGACATGGGGATCACTTCAAACAGGCATTTATTCGTTATTTCAATATTAATGTCATCGCGGAAAACTCCTTCTCCTATTCCTCTTTCTATCAGTCCGGGCCTCGTGAAAGGATAAGGGAAATGACCTGCTTCCTTCATATTCATAATGATATTGCTGCTGACTTTCATCATGTCGAGCCTGAATGCCGGACTAATCATCCGGATGTGCTCACCTATGGTCTCAATAAGCCTGAAGACGATCTCAATTACATTCTCAGATTCGCTGAAAATCCTGTCAATCAACTCTTTCTGTCGCACTGCCATCAGACTGACCACACCGGTAAGGAGCTCATTCTTATCCCTGAAAACTTCATAAATTGTCCTCTTGGAAATACCGAGATTATTCGCCTGCATGTCCATGGTGACGGCTTTTATACCATATTGCCTGAACAGGCGCGCAGCTTCTTCAGTTATTCTTTGCCTGTAATCCATGTCTGAAAAATAAATCGTGCAAAAATGAATAAACTATTTTAGTTTACATAGTTTTATCTGTTAAATTCCGGTTAAATTCGGTAAAAAAACGATATTTACGGGTAAATGACGGGCGGGATGCATGGGTTTACAGCCGGCCGGAATGATCACCCGGATTGTTTCATGAGGATGGTTTCACCCGGATCAGAACAAATGTCAGAACGGCATTTTCTATTGAGACTTAACGGGTTAACCGGCTTTGCTCCCAGGATATCCAGCTGCGGGTCATATTTAAAACCGTAAATGATTATAAAAAGTTTAGCCATATGTCAATTCTATGGGTAATTACCGGGATACTACTACTTATTCTGCTTATAATAGTTTTAAAATACAATCCATTTATTGCTTTTATAATTGCATCGCTGTTTGTGGGGGTTGCCGGGGGCATGAAGCCTGCCGGTGTCATAGCTTCCATCCAGCAGGGCATAGGCGACACACTGGGGTCATTGGTACTGATACTCGGATTTGGCGCAATGCTTGGCAAGATGGTTGCCGACAGCGGGGCCGCCCAGAGAATATCCACTAAACTGACGGAACTTTTCGGCATCAGGAATATTCAGTGGGCCATGGTACTTACCGGTTTTATGGTGGGTATTCCGATGTTCTATAATGTAGGTTTTGTTGTGCTCATACCGCTGGTTTTTACCGTAGCGGCTTCGACGGGACTTCCGCTCCTTTATGTGGCAGTGCCATTGCTGGCTTCGCTTTCAGTAACTCACGGATTCCTTCCGCCTCATCCTTCACCCACTGCCATTTGTACAATGTTTGGCGCTGATATCGGCAAAACAATCGGTTATGGTATTATCATAAGCATTCCGGCTATTGTTGTGGCCGGTCCGTTTTTCGGGAAAACTCTTAAAAAGATCAGGGCAAGTCCAATAAAGGAATTTGTCAGTTCCAGGACAATGGGTGAAGATGAGATGCCCGGCACCGGTATCAGCGTTTTAACAACCCTGATGCCGGTCATTCTTATTGGAGTCTGTTCTGTGTCGACCATATTCCTTCCGGAGGGAAACAGGATAAGATCGGTTCTGGAATTTACCGGTGATCCTGTGATGGCCATGCTCATTTCACTGATCCTTGCCATATATCTGCTTGGGACGGGAAGGGGAAAAAAGATGACGGACATAATGAATTCGCTCGGCAATTCCATAGGGAGCATAACAATGGTGCTTCTGATCATTGCAGGAGCCGGTGCTTTTAAGCAGGTGCTTGTAAGCAGCGGTGTAAGTGACGACATTGCCGGCCTGCTTACAAAATCCGCCATGTCGCCGCTTCTGCTGGCCTGGCTCATAGCAGCAGTGATCAGGATATGCATTGGTTCCGCAACTGTTGCCGGCCTGACAACGGCAGGGATCCTGCTGCCCATGGCAACAGGAGGCACTGTAAACAAGGAACTCCTGGTGCTTGCAATTGGCGCAGGAAGCCTGATGCTTTCACACATAAATGACAGCGGTTTCTGGATGTACAAGGAATACTTCAATTTAAGCGTGAAGGATACATTTAAAACCTGGACAGTCATGGAAACCATAGTAAGCACCATTGGGCTTTTGGGTGTGCTGATCGCAGACCTGCTCCTCAGGAATCACGGCCTGTGAATATTTGCCGGATTTTTTTTTATTTTGTTCTGACGGAACATCTATCAATCATATTATTACCAAAAAACAGTAAAAATGGAAATGAATCCCGAATCAAGACTGGCAGAATTAGGACTGGATCTGCCTCCCGCTCCGGACCCGGCCGGAGTATACAAACCTGTGCTTGTTGCTGATAACTTCCTGTACGTATCAGGACAGGCGCCGCTCAGATCCGACGGCACGCTGATCAAGGGGAGGCTGGGTGCGGATCTCGGACTTGAAGAAGGCAGGCTTGCAGCCAGACAGGTGGGACTGGCCATGCTTGCCACCATAAAGAAGCATTTTGGCGATCTAACCAGGATCAGAAGGATCGTTAAAGTGCTTGGCATGGTAAACAGCACCCAGGATTTTGATCAGCATCCCGCGGTGATCAATGGATTCAGTGAGCTTATGGCCGATGTCTTCGGCAAAGAAAACGGTATTGGTGCAAGAAGTGCTGTAGGCATGATCCTGCCTATGAACATTGCCGTGGAAATAGAGGCTGTTTTCGAAATACACCCGTAAAATGCAATTGGCCCGATCACCATTGTCAGGGTGGTTTGCAACAGGCAATGCGGGAGAAATTGAAACTCCGGCACTGATCCTTTATCCTGAAAGGATAGAAACCAATATTAAGGAAATGATTGCCGTGGCGGGCGGTCCGGAGAGGCTGCGCCCGCACGTCAAAACCCATAAAATCCCTGAAATAATTCATCTTCAGATCAGGCATGGAATAAGAAAGGTGAAGTGCTCCACGATCGCAGAAGCCGAAATGGCAGCCGAGGCCGGTGCCGATGATATATTGCTGGCTTACCAGCCTGTCGGTCCCAATATTAGTAGATTCTTTTTACTGATAAAAAAATTTCCTTCAGTAAAATTCTCATGCATATCTGATTGTGAATCCATTCTGAAGGAATTATCGCATCATGCAGCAGACACCGGCATTGGGGTTCCCATATGGCTCGACATCAATGCCGGCATGAACAGGACCGGCATAGAGCCGGGAGAAACGGCACGGGAGCTCTTCAGGATGATTTCACTTATGCCGGGGCTTGTACCGGCGGGCCTTCATGTTTATGACGGCCATATCAATGAAAAGAATTTTGAAAACAGGGTAAAAATATGTGATGAGGCATTTGCCCCGGTCCGGCCACTGATTGAAGATCTCACCATGATGACGGGAGCGCCCGTAAAGGTTGTTGCCGGCGGCAGCCCGACTTTTCCGGTTCACGCACGACGGAAAAATGTGGAGTTAAGCCCGGGGACGACCCTTTTATGGGATTATGGCTACGGTTCCTCATTCACCGATCTGAAATTCCTTCATGCGGCAGTCCTTCTGACAAGGGTTGTAAGCAAGCCTTCCGGCAGCAGGATATGCATCGACCTGGGGCACAAGGCTGTTGCTTCAGAAATGCCCCAGCCGAGGATACATATTGAAGGCATGGATGATTACCGGATCACAGGACACAGTGAAGAACACATGGTAATTGAAACAAAGGAAGCAGATAAATTAAAGGTGGGCGACCATCTTTATGCAATTCCATGGCACGTCTGTCCTACGGTGGATCGCTTCGACACTGTGTACGTATCTGAAGCAGGGATGATTACCGGACAGTGGAGGGTGGAGGCCAGAAAAAGGAAAATAAACATCTAGAATATCTTACGCGGTATATGCTCAGACTGCGGATTCATCTGTACAGGTAAACGAATCCCCTGTATTTTTTGCTGTCATATCTGACATTGTCCCAACCCCTGGCTTCAATAATATAGTAATAAACTCCCGGGCTGGCCTTAAGTGATGTTCCTCTTATATTTCCGTTCCATCCCTCCCAGTCTTTTAGCATCTCTCCTTCGCCATAGAACTCATAGACTTTTACGCCGCTCCTGGAATATATATCCACGCTGATATACCTCAGTGAAGTCTTGTCAACCATAAACATATCATTCATTCCGTCATCATTGGGTGTAAACACATTCGGAATATTGAGGCTTGATTTGTCGACCACAATCTTGTCAAATGTCGTCGAATCAATACAATGCAGGGAGCTTTCGATGATCAGCCTGACCTTGTAATCGCCCGGGATAAAGTAGGTATGGGGCGGAGGATTGCTGTCATAGTAAAAGGTATTGTCACCGAACATCCACTTATACTTCAAAGCCCTTACCGATCTGTCGGTGAATGTGACTTCGAGGGGTGCCCCGCCCTTTGCCGGCTCAACATTAAAATCAGCTTTGACGTGAATTGACTCATAATAGAAGGATGACACGCCTGTACAGGAAAAGCTGTCGGTGACATGCAGGCTGTACGTGACGTTTTCCAGAGGTGGATTGAAAGTCTGCGGATTCAGTTCAATGTCGGGGTATGGTATGGAGGAAGCCGGTTGTGACGACCAGAGGAACCTGACCCTGTTGGGCAGTATGATCCGTGAACCGCTGGTGACGTCGCGATAGTAAAATGTATCAATCGCCGCCACTCCTCCAAGTGCCACATAATCGCATGTAAAATGCCGGAGTTCGGCCCTGGACCGGGGTGAATCGAGGAATATCCAGCCCGTCAGGCTGGCGGAATAGCCTGCAGCACCGGTAATATCAACCCGGTATCCTCCCTCATCGAGGTCTGTAACCGATGAGCCTGAAACCCCTGTTTCATTTTTAACCGGGATGGTAAAATTACGTGTTGCATCGCTCCACCTGTACCACGAGAAAGTGAAAGGTCCGGTTCCGCCTGGGCTCACGGCATTCAATGTCCCTTTCTGGTTTCCTGAGGCATTGCAGAATACAAAGACCGGATGCCTCAGTGCCGGTGCTGACGGATAGGATGTATACCTCACAGCATTGCTTCCGGGAGCGGTAAGCTGCGCCTCCAGGGCACTGGTCAACAATATCGCAATGGTCAGTAAATAATAGCGCACGGATATTCAGATCTTCGTATCAAAAACGGAATATTGGCTCCTTTGGTATCAATAATCCTGCAAGTATAATAAAACCCTGAGTTATTCAGACAATTTAATTTATGCAGATCTTCATTTCTTCATCTGCAGCATAACCGATCACCATTTCTGCTCCGGTTACCGGTATCAGTTCCGGTGCCCCGGCTGCCGGTACGGTTCCTCCGGTTTTTAAGGCAGAAAATCAATTCCGCCTGCCCGCATCAGCCTTAATCACTCCAGGCTGCTGTTAAAATGGTAAGTTTTTCCAGGAGTGGTAACCATCACTGCTGATCTGCCGCCATAACAGATTTTCAGATCTGACCCGGCAATGGATCTGAGAGTGCATGATACCAGCTTATTGTTCTTCCATTTAATGTCGGTCACGAAGCCGCCTCTTGCCTTCAGACCCTTAACCTCTCCGTCTTTCCAGGCATCAGGCAAGGCAGGAAGTATCTGAATTACATATCCCGCTCCGTCGCGGGTATGGCTCTGAAGCAGCATCTCAGCAATTCCTGCCGTGGCTCCGAAGTTACCGTCGATCTGAAAAGGAGGGTGACCACAAAAAAGGTTTTGATATGTGCCCCCGGCATCCGACATATTTACCGAGTAATTGGTGATTGGCCGAAGCAGGTTTTTTAAAAGTCTGTAAGCCCTGTTTCCGTCATGCAACCTGGCCCAGAAATTTATTTTCCATGCCAGCGACCACCCGGTTCCCATGTCGGTTCTGGCTTCCAGGCTCTTCCTTGCTGCATCCGCAAGCCCGGGGGTGTTAAGGGGGTCGATAAGATTTCCTGGATGAAGCATGTACAGGTGGGAAACGTGCCGGTGGGTCGGTTCGGTCTCTCTGAATTCTTCCCTCCACTCCATCAGGCGGCCGTCCGATCCTGTCTGCGGCATTGCCAGCTTTTCACGCGCAGCTTTCACCCCGGCCAGCAAAGGATCCTGATCCTTCAGTATCTCAGATGCGTTCAGAACGTTGGTAAACAATTCAAAGATGACCTCCTGGTCATGCGAGGGTCCCATGCTTATCTGTGCCGTGGAGCCATCGGGTGCAATGAATGAATTTTCAGGTGATGCTGCCGGCCCCGACACAAGCTTGCCCGAGGCAGGATCTTCAACGAGCCAGTCGAGATAGAAACGGGCCGATCCCAGCATTACCGGGTATACTTTTCTGAGGTAGCCCGTATCGAGGGTAAATGTGAAATGATCCCAAAGGTGATGGCACAGCCAGCCTCCCGCCCCGACATGGAGGCCCCATCCGGGATGCTCGCCGGGCGCAGTGAATCCCCATACATTTGTTATGGGATGCACGCACCATCCGCCGGCCCTGTATTGAACCCCGGCTGTACGTTCGCCGGGTTTCACCAGCGACAGGATAAGGTTTGAAAGAGGAGAATGGCACTCTGACAGGTTCCCGACATCCGCAGGCCAGTAGTTCATCTGAACATTGATATCGGTATGGTAATCACAGTTCCATGGGGTTTGTATCTTGTTTGCCCATATACCCTGAAGATTTGCAGGCAGCGACCCTTCGCGTGAAGAAGAAATAAGCAGATACCGCCCGTACTGAAAATATGTCTCCTGCAGGATCAGATCATCAGGGTTCTTAAGCTGATTCAGCAAACGCCGGTCGGTTGGCACGGTATCCTTCTCCCTGCCTGAAAGGTCAAGGCTCACCTTACCAAACAGCGACCGGTAGTCTTTAATATGACGCTTCAGCAGTTCCCCGAATGACCGGGAAGAAGCGTCATTAAGTTGCTGCAGGGAAGTGGTCAGGGGGTCCCCGCCCAGATACGCCGGATAATCCTGCCTGTAATTCGTTGAGGATACAACTATCAGAAGTGCTTCGTCGGCGTTGCTGACTTTAATTTTTCCATCGGCACAGGTAACCGTTCCTCCCGCTGTAACGGCCCCTGCCCTCACAGCATAGCTCATTCCCCCGCCGCCTTTGCCATCGTTAAGTGTGCCGGTCATAAGAATGTGGCCACCGGATGAACCTTGCCCCGATCTTTCCGGCCGCGTAAGCCACGAATCAAATGTTAACGCGCCTTTGGTGTCAGATGAAAAGTGAATCACCAGTGCGCGGTCGGGGTAACTTGCGAATACCTCCCGCTTATATTTTACCCCGTCCTGCCTGTAGGTGACGGAGACCACACCATGATCGAGGTTGAGCTCACGGTGATAATCCTCAAAACCCGAATTCCTGCCAAAATCAAACCAAAGGTCGCCCAGGGTCTGGTAGCAGCCAAAAGGCACATCAGCGCCATTGCCATTGCCTGACCCTGCCCCCTTGCAAACCTGCGTCCTGAGAGTAAGGTCAGTTGCTTCGCGGTACCTGCCGTCAAACAGCAATTGCCTGATCCTGCCCTGATAGTCATAAGCGCCGGGATTATCATTGTCTGCCGGACTCCCTGACCACAGACTTTTATCATTCAGCTGTATCCTCTCAATATTCACATCCCCAAACACCATGGCCCCGATGAACCCGTTACCGACAGGAAGAGCCTTCAGCCATTCATCATCATTCCGCCAGCCATCTTCCACATCGGGAACCGATGCACCGGCAGGATGATCATACCATATTCTCAGATAACGCCGCTGCATACCCCCGCCGGAGCAGGCATCAAGCATGATCAAAATCAAAAACAGGGGAAGTAATCTTTTCATTGCCTTTCTTTTATTCTTACTAAAATAATTGAGTTATACATATGCAATTCAGTCCGGAATGGCAACCTGCCATTCACACTCAGAGCAAACCCATACTGCCAGAGTAAATTACCGCCAGTGGAAACTGATGATGTCTTAAAGTTTTGTTAAATCATCCGGGTCTTCAAATTCTCTTCAGAATTCAAAAATACTTTCGGTTCAATTATTAACCAAATGACTTTGAAATTATGAAAAAATTAATTTTATCACTGGTTGGATTCACCGCGTTCATTTTCCCATTACTTTCCCAGGTAGATTATGATCAGGGTGAAAACGAAGAGATTCCGGTTGAGAATCTCATACTTAAGAAGGAACAGATACCTGCTCCGATAGTACAGGCCGTTACCGAGACTTTCAAAACCGGCCAGGCGTTCAAATGGGGCAAATTCCCGTATGTTCTCGAAAAATACGGATGGATCGTTTCCAGGTCGGCAGGTGACCAGAAACCCGACAGATATGAGGCTTTTATCAGGGCAGATGACGGCAGTGAAATATACGCAATATACAATCCTGACGGCACCATCATTCAGTCGAGGATAATCAGGAAAAATGCTGAATTGCCCCATCTTGTTGCCGAGAAACTTGCGAAAAGCAAGTATGCAGGATGGAAAGTCACAGGCGACAGGGAAGTCATTAAATACTATAACTCTCCCAAAGATGTAGAGGAACATCTCAGGTTAACGGTTGAGAAAAACGGTACGAAGAGAACCGTTTCATTCAGGCTCAATGACAAAGGAAGAGGTTAGAAACCGAAGGGACTTAGTTTACAATCAGGTGAAAAAAATTCACCTGATTTTTTTATGTCACTTTGCCGATGTACACATGTCCGGCAAACATTTTTCCGGATCGGGAAAATCCGGATCCCAGGGATTTTGTATTTTTGAATAAATATCAACCGGCTTGAAAATACTGATCGTTGAAGACGATAATTCACTCAGTGCAGCCATTGATGACTATCTCCGGTCAGAGGGACACATCTGTGAGCTGGCAAGGGATTTCAAACAGGCCCTGTTCAAAGTGGCCGACAACAGGTATGACTGCATCATCCTGGATATCGGACTTCCCGACAGAACAGGGCTCGACATTATTAAAGAACTGAAAGTCAACAAGGCATCTGACGGTATACTCATACTTTCTGCAAGGGATTCACTGGAGGATAAGCTCACGGGCCTCAGGACCGGCGCCGACGATTACCTGACAAAACCATTTCATCTTGCAGAACTAAGCGCAAGGATCAATTCGATTTACCGCAGAAACAGCCTGTCGGGCCAGAATGAGGTCATATTTGATGAACTAAGAATAACAACATCAGACAATCAGGCTTTTGTCAATACCAGGCAGCTAAATCTGACAAGGAAGGAATATGATCTTCTGCTTTTCTTCATAACAAACAGGAACAGGGTAATAACGAAGGAATCCATCGTCGAACATCTCTGGGGCGACGATGTCATTCTGACTGATTCTTTCGATTTTGTCTACACTCATGTCAAGAACCTGCGAAAGAAAATAATAAGGGAAGGCGGCAGGAACTATATCAGGTGCATTTATGGCTTTGGATACAAATTCGGTGACCATTGAAACTGCTGACTAAGAGTAGTGTTTATTTTCTCGCCTATTCGGGCATACTGATCATGCTCGGTGCCGTGCTTTTGTATTTCTCAACCAGGAAGATGGTTTATGAACAGATTGATAATTCACTGCTTACCGAGCTGGAAATTGTCAGGGACCAAATCGAACAGACAAAATCCATACCCGATTTCAGTGCCAGACCGGGCCACCAGCTTGAGGTTCGGCTGACTCCCGGAAAAGTACGGCCGATTCAGACCATCAATGATACAATCATCACGGATACGGCAGGATACGAACATCCTTACAGGTATATACGCTTTAAAGGAAACCTCGATGAAGACACCGGGTTTGTCGTCGTTATTTCCCAGACTCTCAGGGAGAAAATAGTACTTCTGGAATACATTGGCATCTATATTTTTTCCCTTTTCCTTTCACTATTCATCATTTCAATCCTGCTGAATTATCTTTTTTCCAGAAGACTCTGGCGCCCATTCTATATAACTGTCGATCAGGCTGAAAAATTTGACATTCAATCCGGCAGGCTCCCCGTTCTGCCTGAAACCAATATCAGGGAATTCGGGCGGCTGAACACTGTAATCGGCCAGATGACACGAAAAATGAGGGATGATTACCTGAACCTTAAGGAATACCATGAAAATGCCGCTCATGAGATCCAGACACCATTGGCGGTTATCAGATCGAAGCTGGAAATCCTTGCCCAGAGGAAAGAACTGAGGAAAGAGAGTCTGAAGCTTATCATGTCAATCAATGAAGCTGCAACCAGGTTGTACAAGATCAACCAGGGCCTGCTTATGATCTCGAAAATAGATAATTTGTATTTTCACGACGAGTCTGATATCTCCCTGGCAGGAACAATTGAAAAGACATTGCTCGATTACAGGGAGATCATGAATCTCAGGAGAATAAAGGTGGATTTCATTGCGGAAGACAAAGCCATGGTGAAGATGAGCGAATTGCTGGCCGATACATTGATCTCGAACCTCATCAGCAATGCTGTCAGATATAATTTCGATGGCGGATTCCTCCGGTGCCAGGTGTACAAAGGCAGGCTTGTGATCTCAAACAGCGGCCCCCCGTTGAAAACGGACACAGGGATACTTTTCAGGCGGTTTTATAAAGCCGGCAGCAATCCGCAATCTGTAGGACTCGGCCTGTCCATTGTTAAGAAGATAGCAGAAACATACAACATGAAAGTTTCCTACACCTGCAGGGAAACGGTGCATGAAATAACACTTCTTTTTGCATCTTCCGATGAAAAGTGATATCGCCGCCGGACTTAATTGTTAAAACTTCCCTCATTTCCCTGCATCTTCAGTTCCGCTTCAGAATCGGGCAATAATTTCAAACCGTTAAACCAAAATTTTAAAAAAATGAAAAAATTAATGTTTGTATTGGTGCTGGCTGTGCTTGGACTGGCAGTGAACGCCCAGCGTACCGTTATCAAAACAGCCGATCTTCAAAAATCAATAACCGACTGGATAACAAAAGACTATGCTGGTTTTGCAATAACCAGGGCAGATAAGGTCGTAGCAAATAATGCAACGACCTTCGAAGTTGTAGTAACAAAAGGTTCAAATTCCGAGACCCTTGTTTTTAATAATGAAGGCAAGTTCATGAATAAAACGGCTTTAAAATCGGGCTCGCCGGAAAAACCGGCCGGAAGTTCTTCCATGGCCCATCATAAGCCGGAGGCAAAGCCGAAAGCAGGCAAAAAATAAGGATGCCGGAATAATGTGAGTTCCAGTGAGGCTGTATCGGAAATTCTTATGATGCAGCCTTTTTTTTTGCATTGACCCTCCAAAAGAAGATCCTTAAGCATACTGTTTCCATTTTCAGCCCGACTTCCCGGAACACAGTAACAGGTTTGCATCTGAATCAGAACAGGGTTTCAAATAATCAGTTCACTTTTCAAACTCTCTGAAATGCATTGTTGATAAATTAGTAACTGACCTGCGCCGCCGGTGAAGCCGATATTGCTAAATTTGCCGTACCTGTTAAGCTGTAATGCCTGCTCAAACGATGACGCAAAACTATCTTAATGAACTGAACGAAGCTCAGAAGAAGGCAGTTGTCAATACTGACGGGCCGGCATTGATAATTGCAGGTGCCGGAGCCGGAAAGACCAGGGTTCTTACCTACCGGATTGTGCATTTACTTCAGAAAGGTGTTCCTGCGCACAGGATACTGGCGCTTACATTTACCAACAAGGCAGCAAGGGAAATGAAGGAAAGGATCACCAGGATCATCGACCCTGCTGTTGCCCGTAATCTCTGGATGGGAACATTTCACTCCGTTTTCGCAAGGATTTTGCGGGCAGAAGGCTCGAGGCTCGGATACAAGCCGAATTTTACCATATATGATTCCAGCGACTCAAAAAGCCTGATCCGGACCATCATAAGGGAGATGAACCTCGATGATAATATTTACAAGGCAGGCATGATCTCAGCCAGGATATCCTCAGCCAAGAACAACCTGATCACTGCCGGCATGTATTCAGCCAACAGTTCCATACAGGAACATGACAAAATGAACAGAATGCCGCTGCTGGCAGATGTTTACAGAAACTATGCCGCAAGATGCTTCAAATCCAATGCAATGGATTTCGACGACCTGCTTCTGAACACGAATATCCTTCTGAGGGATTTTCCGGAGGTACTGGCTTTATATCAGTCGCGGTTTCATTACCTCCTGGTTGATGAATACCAGGATACCAATTATTCTCAATACCTTATAATTAAAAAGCTGGCCGAGGGCCATAAAAATATCTGCGTCGTCGGCGACGATGCCCAGAGCATTTATTCCTTCAGGGGGGCAAGGATTGAAAACATCCTGGAATTCAAGAACGATTATCCTGATTACAAGCTTTATAAACTCGAACAGAATTACAGGTCGACGCAGACTATTGTGAATGCGGCCAACTCAATAATTGCCAATAATGAAGGCCAGATCAGCAAAGCTGTATTTTCAGAAAATGAACCCGGGGAAAAACTGCAGGTACTCCAGGCACTTACCGATTCTGAAGAAGGATTCAACATTGCCTCGGATATTTTTGACAAAAGATTTTCCCTGAGGCTGCACTGGTCGGACTTTGCCATTTTATACCGGACAAATGCACAATCGAGGATCTTTGAAGAGACTCTCAGGAAAAAGAACATTCCATACAAGATTTACGGAGGACTTTCCTTTTATGAACGAAAGGAGATAAAAGACATCCTGGCTTATTTCAGGATGGTGATCAATCCGGAGGATGAGGAAGCTTTGAAAAGAACCATAAATTATCCCAAAAGAGGTATCGGCGACACAACTGTAAAAAGGGTTTTTGAGCTTTCGGAACAGTTCGGCGTCACTCCGTGGCAGATAATATACGGAGAATCAGGGCATGTACAGCATTTCAATCCGGGTACTGTTAATAAATTAACAGCATATGCTGAATTGATAGTGAATTTCCGCAACGGCAACGCAGACAAGGATGCATACACCCTGGCCCGCGAGATAGCACTGGCGTCAGGCATAACCAGGGAATTAAGGGAAGGCCGGTCACCCGAGGAAGTGAGCCGTTACGAAAACTTTGAAGAGCTGCTCAACGGTATCAAGGTATTTGCTGAATCGGCGGAAACCAACGGCGAACCTTCAAACCTGGAGGCATATATCTCCAGTGTCTCCCTGCTTACCGACCAGGACAATGAGAAGGAAGAAGATCGCGACAAGGTGACCCTGATGACGATGCATTCTGCAAAAGGACTCGAATTCAGAATGGTCTATATTGCCGGTATGGAAGACACACTCTTCCCTTCTCCCATGTCGGCCGGAAACCCGAGAGAGCTGGAAGAAGAGCGCCGATTGTTTTACGTTGCTGTCACAAGGGCACAGAAGCTTGCCACTTTAAGTTATGCCCTTAACCGTTATAAATGGGGGAACCTGGAAAGATGCGCACCCAGCAGGTTCCTCCGCGAAATAGACAGGAAATTCCTTGAATACCCGCAATCAGGCGGCAAAACGGTCAGAGCCAGGAACCATGGCCTGGTGGAAAATCAGGCCACACCGGTTGAGGCCCCCCGGCCCTGTTCACCACCTCCCGGGTACAGGAAGGTATCGCATCCCGACGCCGGCAGGGAACTCAGCCGGCAATCCGGTTCAGGCACGGAGTTTAACGAAGGAGATATTGTTGTGCACGAAAGGTTCGGCCGGGGTGAAATAGTCAATATTGAAGGAGAGTCTCCAAATGCAACAGCTACAGTTGAATTTGAAAACAGCGGAAGAAAAAAACTGCTTCTGCGATTTGCAAGGCTCAGTAAATTATAAAAACAATCCCGCATCAGCCATATCGTTGAAGATGCGGGAAGAATCCGGAGTTCTCCTGCTCCCGGGTTGCCCTATGCTGCAGTAACTTCAGCAGGCTTTTCCCTGACAAGCAGAACCGACTGGTAGAGTGAGGCAAAGGATGATGAAATCCACATAAGTGCCGGGAATATACCTACAATAAAAAGAATCAGTCCGAAAATAAATATGAATATTGATGTCAGGCCCATTGCAAAGATCCTCCAGCCATGCCCCCTTGTAAGTTTCCAGCTAAGCTCAACAGCTTCTATCGGATCGAGCTTTTTATCCATAACAATATATGATACAAACACCAGCCGGCACGCAATGATAATGCCGGGTACGATCAGTGCAAAGCAGCCAAGGACAATAAGCGCAAACACAAGAAGATTGGAAAGGATGATATGAAGGTAATTCTCCCGGAATCCCCTTATAAGAAGATCAAATTCGGGTTTTATTCTGCGTACTGCCTGGACAAAAATCATGTCTCCGCCGAACGAAATCACCGGCGCCGCCAGAAATGTGTATGCCAAAGCCAGAAATCCGAGAAAAGCAGCAAATATACCAAGCGTTCCCAGTGTAACTATTTTTCCCATATCATACTCCCATATGTCACCCCATTTATCAAGCTGTCCGTGGAAATCGGACGGATCCAGTTTCCACTCGAACATTTTTAAAGGGGCCGTCAGCAAAACCAGTACAAAAACAACAAGCAGCAGCCTGAGAAAATTGTCAAACATCACTTGCCATCCTGTCCTGAAGCTGTTCCCGTACGTCGGGAACAGATTGTAACTTTTTTCTGTTTCCATTTTAGTGTTTATTTTAATTGTATAATCAGATTTCCGGAAATTGCCGTATAATGAACCGGAATACGGATCGAAATTACAATCTCCTTTTTTTATGACATCAATACCATAGTAGTGATCAGGAATGGTTTTTCGATTTTACTACTTTAGTATTGGCATCACTACCAAAGTAGTGTAACGCAGATGCACATGCATGAGCATCATCAACCCCTGTCCTCATCTTTTGTACAACCCTGAACCTCCGGCGTGCCCTGGTATTTTTCGACTTTTTCAGAAATTATTGATCCTGTTTTTTTACCTTTACCATATGTTAGAATTCCTGGGATATCTTATTTTCATCATTTCAGCGGCGCTTGCTGCCGGGGGAATCATCCTTTCCACGAGGCTGAGGAGCAGGCATGGGGCTGAGATATTTTCTGCCCTCCTGTACTATCAGGTTTTTATATTTGCTTTTGGATTTTACGGGATCTGGGGACAGGTTGTCGCAAAGATATTTCTGTCATCACTGATCTCACCAGAAATTCTTGCCAGGGTAAACAATATAACCACGCTGCTTGGATTACCATTCCTGGTGTTCGCCTGGCTGATGCTGATAAGGTTTTCGGGAATCCTTTCAGGAAGGAAAGGCAATAATTGGTTTATGGCCGGTTTCCTTTTGTTCAACTTCCTGATACTGGCCGTACTGGGATTCTTTTTTATAGCCAGGATGAATACAAGGAATACTGTAGTAATAATAAGGGATTATTATATACTGATGAACCTGGTGCATACATTCATTGCTGCATATCTTATCCATCTTCCCATGAAGGGAAAATCGCCGATCAACCAATATGACAGAAAAGTAATTGCCCCGGCGATCTTCCTGATTATGATAATCCAGTGCATCCCGCTGGTACTGATCGACTACAGGCCATGGGTTGCTGTAATCTTTATTCTCTCATTCTTCCTCGGAAATGTTTTCCTTCCCGTTTATTTCAGTTACCTGACCCTTCCCCCTGTAATCGTTGCCGACACACATAAGGCCGTTTCAATTGAGCAGTTCTGCAGCCGTTTTGATGTTTCACCCCGCGAGTCGGAAGTAGTGAGGGAAATATGCAAGGGCCTGAGTAACAAGGAAATCTCGGACAAACTATTTATAAGCCTGCAGACAGTTAAGGATCACACTCACAGGATCTATATAAAAACGAATGTAAAAAGCAGGGTTCAGCTCATCAACCTGGTAAAGGAAATGGTAAAATGACAGTTTTGTGCTGATCACCTTTATTCAGCGTTTTATTCAATGAACTTCTGATATACAATCAAAGGACCTCCTTCAAATATGAGATCGAAGGACTCTCCTTCAGCTTCATTCAATGTTGCCTGCCACCAGTTGTGCAATTTCATGTTGCCGAGCCTGTATTTCAGGCCCACGGAGGTAATTACGGTCTCCGGGTCAATGGAAAAGATTGAAACCTGCTGCCCGGGGAATGATGAGAATCTGCTGCTTTTCAAACGGGGTGTGAAAATACCGGTATCGGTGATCATCATTACCCCGGTCTTTCTGGCATACTCGGCCAGAAGTGAAATATTGCCGATGGTGTGATCTTCACGTTTTCCGGTTGCGCCAAGTATTACAAGGCTGGTATAATTCCTGTCAATACACCAGTTGACCGCCTTTGTCAGGTCGTTGGTTTCCTGGTCAGAGTCCTGAACAAGAATCCCTGCATATTTCCTTTTCAGCCTGGAAGTGACAGAGTCGAGGTCACCGATGATTATTCCCGGCTCCAGGCCATTGGCCGCAAGTTTCTCCACGGCTCCGTCGCAGCATACTATCAGGTCGGCTTTACCCAGGAATCCAAGCGGCACCTCGTGCGACGGGTAATTACCGTTAGCGAGGATTACAATATTCATCATAGTGCAATTTTTGACTGAATAATTCAATAATTACTGTCAGCGGTCATAACTTTGCGCCATTCTTTCGCCCCCGCTATGGACATTGAGAAATAGACCAGGAAGAGCAGTCCCGTGGGGTATAATCCTGCAGAAAGATATACTGCCACGGCGATTGCGTTGGCCAACAGCCACACAAACCAAAGCTCAAAGTACTTCCTGGTGAGCATCCAGGTGGCCACAACACTCAGAGAGGCTATAAGCCCGTCCCACAGCGCCACCGGGGAGCCGGTTGCCCTGTCAAGGACGAACCAGAGTATTGCCCAGAGAGCCGCAGCAGCGATGCAACACCATGCGGCAGTCCTCCTGTCAATCCTTCTGACTGCAGGCATATCCTGCTCAACCGGCCTGTTCCACCTGTACCACCCGTAGACACTGATTACAAGATAATACCACTGTAGCCCCATGTTGGCATAGAAGCCATTCGTGCCGAAGATGTAAATATATGCTGCTGATGTGATTATCCCCAGCGGCCACAGGAATATGCTGCGCCGGATCTCGAGGATTACGTAGGCAATGCCGCTGGCGGCCCCGAATACCTCAACAATGTTATCGTTTATCCAACTTGTTGCCATCAGAAAGATAATGAAATGCCGGCAGTGTAATTTATCCCTGCCTGCGGGAAACAATATGCCCATGTTTTTTCCACCCTGTCCTCGGTCCACATTCCTCCGTAGGCATTGTTTACATACCGGGCATTAAACAGGTTATTGACCATTAACCGCAGGGTAAGCTCACCTGTCTTCTTCATTTTTATACCATAAGCTGCAGCAAGATTGCCGGTAAAGTAGGGACTGATTGTCCGGTCGGGGCTCATGGTATTGTCAAAGTACTGTCTGCCGACATGCTTGCCGTTCAGGTTCAGGGTAAAACGCTGCAGGGGGTTTAATTCCAGTCCGGCAGAGCCAATTATGCGCGGTGAGTAAGCTATGTCGACAGTGCCAAGGTCACTGAAGAGGTATTCCTCACTCCAGTCACCGGTATTGTAATTGAAGAAATGGTTGCGGAAATTCCTGATCCGGCTTCTGCTAAGGGTGAGGTTCATTTTCATTTTTACAATCCGTGAGGGCCGGTAGCTTCCGGTGAGCTCCAGGCCTGCCCGGTAACTCCCGGGCACGTTGGTCATGATCGTGCGGCCGGTGTTGCTGATCCTGCCCGTGGGTACAAGCTGATCGTGGTAGGTCATATAATAGAGATTTACGCCGAGTGCTGCCGTGGAGCTGCGGAAACTGTACCCTCCCTCGAAGTCGATGAGCCGTTCCTGCCGGGGAGTGGCAGCCGGATCTCCGGCTGCATCCCTGTAGTCGGCCCGTGTGGGTTCGCGGTGCGCAACCGCGACCGATACAAAAGCCTCGCTGCCGCTGCCATTGCTCCAGAAAAGCCCTGACTTGGGATTGAAGAAAAGGAAACGGTGACTGCCTCCAAGATCACTCAGATCATCATCGGGCCCTCTGAACTGGTAGCTGATATACCTGAGCTGCAGATCGAGGAAAGCGTTAAGTCTGCCTGTGAGTACCGTGTTTACTTTTCCGTATACATTCAGCTCGTCTTTCAGACCCTTGTTCCTGTACCACTCGTATCCCGGCTTCAGGTTGCCGGGATGTTTCAGCCAGAGGATGGTTCCGAAGTGATCACCGTCATATCTGTTGAGCGCTCCGCCTAATGTCCAGTCACTGCGGCCTCCCTCCTTAAGCACCGACCAGACTGCCCCGTAGAAGAGATTGCCGAGCCACTTCCGCTGAACAATATCGGTTGCCGACACAACAGGATCATATGGAAGGAAGCTTTCAATGCCGTATTTCGCAGGCCGGACATCGCTCTTCTGCTCTTCATAATATCCCAGCCCGGTTGTAAGGTGGAGCCCGGTGTTAAGACTCACCTTTCCCGGGAAGAGGTGAGTATGGAAAAGGTGATAATGATTCTGGGTATATACGTCTGTTTCATCTTCATAATAGCGTGTCACCCCGTCAGAATCAATATATTCGCCGGCCGGATTATATCTCCGGTTCACCGGCATGATTTCAGCCGGCACGCCCCACCAGCTGATGCCGGTTTTTTCGTGGCCTGTGATCACATTGAACCTGATCATGTCAGATGGCGCCGACCATACTCCCGACACCATTGCCGAACGAATATCAGCCCCGCTGTGTTCGATATAACCGTCGCTGTTTATCGTGGATGCCCTTACCATCATATTGAAGCGCCCGCCGAGCAATCCTGACCACGCTTTTGCCATCAGCCGCGAGGTATTGAATGAGCCGTATGAGATATCGGCTGAGGCACCGGCCTCAGAGGGCGGAGTCATGGTGCTGATGTTCACTGATGCGCCAAAAGCGCCTGCACCGTTTGTGGAGGTGCCCACACCCCGCTGCACCTGTATGCTGCCTGTCGTGGATGCCAGGTCAGGCAGGTCCACCCAGAACACCTGCTGTGACTCAGAGTCGTTGAGAGGTATGCCGTCAAGGGTTATGTTGATACGGCTGGCGTCAGTTCCGCGTATGCGCATGGAGGTATAGCCTATGCCGGTACCTGCATCGGAGGTCTCTACCACTGAGGGGGTGAGCGACAACAGGAAAGGCATATCCCTTGACATGTCAGCTCCCCTCAGGTCTCCGGGCTCTACCATGGTGTGAGCAACCGGCGTACGGACCCCTGCACGGCTGCTCCTGATTATCACTTCCCCGGTCATATAAAGAGCCTCTCTCATGGATATGTCAATCATTGCCAGACCATTGAGCACCACAAGGGTATCAATGGAGTCGAAACCGGTGAAGCTTACGCGAAGATTGTATGATCCGTCACGCAGGTTGCGGAGAGCGAACCTGCCTTCATTATCGGCAGCCACACCCATGCCTGATCCGGTGATAACCACAGATGCCCCTGGCAGAGGCATCCCGCCGCTGCCTGTAATCCTGCCCGTGATAGTGCCGCCGGAACGCTGACCTGAAATCAACCCGGCCAGAGTCAGCAGTACAAACAATGAAACCAGAATCTTTCCCATTCCTTCATCAAAATTTAAACACAACTGTGTCAGAAGAGAAGATGTCGGAAAAAGCCGGAAATGATTACTCTCTTTCCCTACGCCGGTATTATCCGGATCAGGTTTTTAGGGTATGATCTCAGCCCGCAATTTTAAGGCACCCCCTCTTTGGCAATACAAAATTACAGATTTTATCTGATATTATTTAACAGATGCTTTTTTTTGCATGTTACCTTTTTTTGTAAATTAGCCATCAAATCACCTGACCGTATGATGACCCTTCTGGATAAGCTTAATTACAAAGGACAACTGCGTATTGCCATTATCAATCCCGACAGCAAATTCAGACTGGCATCCTCCAGAATTCTTACAAGCATACAAATAGATGATGTGATTGACCAGAGGTTTCCCTATGGATTTATGATGATTTTCGTCAGGGAAACGAAGGATATTGAGAAATATGCATCACTGGCTCTGCATAATCTCGCAACAGACGGGCTGTTGTGGTTCTGTTATCCAAAAAAATCATCAGGTAAATACACCCCGGGGATTGACAGGAAACACGGATGGGAAGCTCTCAATGAAATGGATTTTTACGGAACACGGGTGGTCACTATAGATGACGACTGGGCCGCTCTGAGATTCAGGAACAAGAAGTTCATCAAACCCAGGCCCGACAGGTCACCCTGACAGGTACAACGGGATATCAATTATGAAAGCCGGTATTTGCAGTTGAAACGATTAATAATCCTGCCTCCGGGACTTACCCCTGAGGGCAGGAACATTTTTCCGGGAATGATAAAGATTGCCACCATAGAGACGCCAATTGGTGAAATGACCGCTGCTGCCACAAAGGAAGGCATCTGCATGCTGGAATTCACGGAGGCCAGAAAACCCGGAGCGGATTTTGCGAAGCTGACCCGGATCTTCAACATGGATGCAGATTTTGGAAACAACAGGCATACCAGGGCATTGAAAAAACAACTGAAGGAATATTTCAGCGGAAAAAGAAAAGAGTTTTCAATACCGCTTTTTTTCCATGGATCTGAATTCCAGAAATCAGTCTGGAAGATTCTTAAGGACATTCCTTTCGGTAAAACAATATCCTATTTCCGCCTGGCTGAGTTGCTGAACAATCCAAAAGCAGTCAGGGCAGCGGCAAATGCAACCGGGTCAAATCCTCTTGCAATAATCATTCCATGTCACAGAGTTGTGGGCTCTGACGGCGATCTTACGGGATACCGGGGCGGAGTCGAGAGGAAAAGATGGCTCATCGATCACGAAAAAAAATTCTCGGGACAGCCGGTGAATGGCATCCTTTTTTAAAAATCACAATTAATATTTATGGAATGAAATCATTAATAAATTATCTTTTTCCCATTTTGCTTCTGTTGCTGATACTGCTTACTGTATCCACCGGGTGTGCCAGAAGCGAACCAGTCGATCAATGCCTTACGGGACACACATACGGATTCTTCGGAGGCTTGTGGCACGGATTCATCGCTCCGTTTGATTTAATTGGCATGCTGTTTAACAAGAATATCACCATGTACGCTCAAAATAACAATGGAGGGTTTTATGCACTGGGATTTCTGCTGGGAAGCGGGGGCTGGGGATTTTTTGGCAGCAGGGGATCGCGCCGGATTTATCACCGGAAGGTAAGCGTAAAAACCGGCAGATTTGATGAGGCGCAAATAATAGATTGAAAAAGAGAGAGCTTATCGTCCGTCATCCGTAATTATCCTTTGGAATTTTATGACCTGTAATGATGAAACACATCAGCCACAGCTATGGATAGAATCGAAAAGACCATCGATATAAGGATTGCTTTCAAAAAAAGCAATTCTGCCTTTCTCCGGTTACTCCCCGGCTTTTTTGTGACAATACTTGAAAAGCTCATTTTTCAGCACGAAATAAACGCAACTATTCACAGGAGCCGTGACAAGACAGGAGTCCCGTTCATAAATGACGTGCTCGAAGGATGGAACGTCAGTGTTAAAATTATCGGCGCTGAAAACATACCTGCCGCCGGAAGGTTCATTTTTGCCGGTAATCATCCTGTGGGAGGCATTGATGCACTCGCTTTCTACAGTATGATATACAGGTTCTTCCCTGATGTCATATCTCCCACAAACGAGCTCCTGAACCAGATACCCAATCTGCGGCCGGTAATGCTGGGCATTAACGTTTTTGGCAGAAACACCAGGGAAAATGCTACGAGAATAGATGAACTTTTTGAATCCGGTTCACAAATAATGATCTTTCCCTCAGGTGAGGTTTCACGAAAAACAAAAGGAGTAATATCCGATCCTGTATGGCAAAAAACATTTGTAACCAAAGCAATCAGGCACAAAAGGGATATAATACCGGTCCATATCAGCGGCAGGAATTCCGGATTTTTTTATTTTGTTGCCAGCCTCAGAAAGTTCCTGGGAATCAGGATGTATCTCGAAACAATTCTACTCCCCCGGGAAATGATGAAACAAAGAAACTCTGAAACTACAATCACAATAGGAAAACCTGTCAGCTACCTCTCCCTGACGAACGACAAAACCCATTATGAATGGGCCCAGGAGATCAGGAAAGCTGTTCATAATACAAATATCAGTTAAACAATCGGGTTGTTTGCCTGTTGTACTTATATTGGAAATTAACACGATCATGGTGAATACAAGGACTATTGAAGCGATACTTCCGCCTCCGCCCTTTCATATGGTGGGCGATGGATTTAAGGTACATAATTTCTTCCCATCCGCCAGTCTGATCGGCGATACAGGGATGAGTCCCTTTTTTCTCATGGACTACAACTCGAAATGGGAAATAACCCCGTCTGAGAAACCCCGCGGGGTTGGGGTCCATCCACACCGGGGAATTGAAACGATAACCATTGCCTATCATGGCAGGATTGCACATCACGACAGCGCCGGCAACAGTGGTGTTATCGGCGAGGGAGACGTACAATGGATGACCGCCGGAGGAGGGGTGCTTCACAAGGAGTATCATGAAAAGGAGTTCAGCCGGAAGGGCGGTCTTTTCCAGGTGGTCCAGCTTTGGATCAGTCTTCCGAAAAGGTTCAAGATGACTCCGCCCAGGTACCAGGCAATAGAGAACAAGGACATGACTCGTGTGTTGCTGAAGGACGGCAGAAGCTACGTGGATATTATCGCGGGCAGTTACATGGGTAAGAACGGGCCGGCATCTACGTTCACTCCGGCAAATCTCTTCAATGCCAGCCTGAAAAAGGACATCCTGGCTGATTTCAGCTTCCCCGTGGAATATAATGCCGGTTTACTTGTAATCGAGGGCGAAGTGAAGATCAACGGATCGAGAAAGGCCCCGGCTGATAATTTTGTGTATTTCAGCCATGACGGAGAAAAATTTTCTGTTGAAGCAGTAACCGACAGTATTGTTCTTATTATGAGCGGCGAACCGGTGAATGAGGAGATTTTCCCATACGGGCCTTTTGTAATGAATACCAGGGATGAAATAAAGCAGGCTTACGAAGATTACTATAACGGAAAATTCGGCCATCTTGAAGACTGATAAAAAAATCAACGGCCTGCCTCTTCCGTAAAAATCATTTCCATAAAATCTGCCGATGCCATAGCAGGGCCTGCTCTTTTCTCACCCGGTAAAATAAGGCAGTCTAGTGACTATCGGGTCAAAATCAAGCTTTTTGACAATTTCTTCTGCTTCCCGTGCTGAAATAATTGGCCTTTTCCCAACTTCCACACACGATTCGAGAGGTGCGAACCCGTCCATTCCGACATTTGCAAGAGTTACCGGAAGCGACAGTGTAAATCTCAGAAGGTCGTTACCTAAAACATTTCCGATCAGGGCATTCTGTCCCATTATTTTTATTGCTATGATGCCCAGGTTTCTTTCTACGGCCAAAGGAACCAGGTTATCCTCATTTCCGTTTGACCTGGCAGCATTAATCACGCACATCACCGCATCTATATCAAACTCCCTGAGTGATTTCTGCGACGCTTCGTTCCATTTGTGAAATGAGAACCCGATGTTTTTCACCACACCTTCATCTCTGAGTTTGAGAAATGCCTTATACCCGCCTGCCGGACCAAGCAATGTATTTACATCTTCCAGCGTATCTATTGCATGCATGCAGTAGAGGTCGAGATAATCAGTCTTAAGAAGGGAAAGTGATTTTTCAATATCCCGCATAACCCCGTCATAGGATCTTTCTCCGGATTTTGAGTTGAGAAATATCTGTTCCCTGTATTTCGGCGTCAGGAACTTTCCGTACCGTTCCTCGCACAATCCGTCGCCATATGACCTTGCAGAATCAAAATAAGTTATGCCTAGTTTTATGGCATGATCAATGTGCTTCTGAAGTATCTCATCCGGGGCGATCCAGTTGGTGTACCTGGATCCGCCTCCAAATCCTATGCATGACACCATCCTGTTCGTTCGTCCAAGCCTGCGTTTTGGCAATTCACCGGCTTTGGCGGCAGAACCGCGTTCACTATCAATTGCAGCAGCGCTGCCAAAGGCAGGTATTGCCGTAACAGCGGCAGTGACTGCTGCGACCCGGATAAACCTGCGGCGTGGAATTCTTGTTTTCATCTTATCCTGTTTTTGTCAAAGGTATGAATTGATTCGGTCAATTGTTCCGGTTCAAAAGTCTGTCAGCTGCCAGCACGCAAAAAATATAGGAAGCTGCACCGGGCATCACATACTCGGATTGCTGCCAGAGAAACGGAGTGGTTTCCTTCAGTTCGGGAAAACCGGGCCTGATCAGGGCTGTTCCTGACACCATACCTCCCGGGATATAAGATTCCAGATGCCTGTAAACTCCGAACGCATTGGTTATGGAATGTGCACATAAACCATTGGTTTCAGTCTTTTTGAAGGCACCACCGGAGCACTGACAGATAATCCCCCTCTCCCGACGGGCCCGGCATGATGTTCCCCGGAACACCTCTTGCAGAATATACTGAAAACGGATAAGAGAGCTCCTGCCTTACCACTTCGTCATCAGCAGGCTGAAGCATCTCATTCCTGATCCCGTCAAGGGCCACCTTTCTTGGGGCCAGGCCGGCAATCAGGCCGGGAAGATCGTACGAGGTAAGGGCACCGCCAACTCCCCATGAGAAATCCACTTCGTAAGGATGCCAGTAGCCTTCTGTCTTTTCAGGGACATAAAGGCATCCGGGCACATAAAATCCGGGAAATGACTCAAAAACGATCTTTTCGATCCGGAACCCATCCCTTTTGATCACGCCCGTAATTCGCGCATTCAGCGGGGTCCCCGAGGGAAAGCCCCCGATAATTTCATCAAGCTTCTTCCTTACTTTGTTCTGTCTTGCAATCCAATCTTCTGCAGTTTCAAGCCTGGCCACCTCCTTACTGCGATCATCATAATATTTTACAGTTTCCCGTGTAAGGAAATGCATGAGCATGCTGCCCGGATCATCCCATTTCATCCATTGCCGGAACACATTGAGGTCTTCTTCCTCAGGTCCGGGATTTAAAAAAACATCAACCTCCTTACTTATCAACTGAGCGGTTGACATTCCTGCATTGAAAAACAGGAGGAAAAAGACAAAAAGGAAATGCGGCGTTTTAAAATATGCTTTCCCCATAACTTTCAATATAACCGGCAGGCTGATCAGACACAATGAATCAGTTCATTATGCCTTAATAAATTTAAGAATTAAAACGACATGGAGGGTCAATTAAACATTTAAAATCAAAATTCATTGCGCCGGCAGGGATCGCAATGATATTTTACTGTTTCCGGGCAAATCCAGGTAATGAACATGAAAGCAGGCTGCCCGTGCAAATATTTCCATGATATTTCAGTGTCTTAAGGCTGGAATTCAGATCAACTCCACAGACATAACAATTATCCGCTCCGCATAAACGGCTTTCAAGGCAATTGTCGGTTCCATGCGGGCAGAAAAGGCAGGTTCTGTTAATTTCATAACAATATCCCGGAGGCGGTCAGCAACAATAAATGCCTCTCCGGTACAGGATAAAGATCATAGAGCCGGAAAAAGGGCCATGGCGTTGAAGGATTCCTGTCAGGGACTGCTTTCCTGAAAGACTCCTAATCCCGGCCCGTGATCTGTTTATTACGCTTTCTTTTCTGCATAATGCCTTTTACAGACAGATATATTACAAATATCAGGCCCCCTGCAATAAGGATATCATCAACATAGGGAAAGATCTTGTCCCTTAAGTCATAAATATAATAGCCGATCAGGGCCAGGATAATGTTCCAGATCCCGGCTCCTGCCACAGTATAGACAATGAAATCCCCCAGTTTCATTTTCGCAAGTCCTGCCGGTATGGAAATCAATTGCCTCACTGCCGGGACCAGTCGCCCGATGAAGGTTGATGATTTTCCGTGTTTGACAAAGTAGGATTCCGCATGTCTGATCTTTTCCTCCGACAAAAGAAGGTACTTTCCGGCTTTTGACCCTGCAAGCCTGTAAACCAGAGGGCGCCCCAGGTACATTGCCAGGTAATAATTGAACAGGGCACCGGCAAGTGCACCAACTGTTCCGGCAATAACAACGCCGAATATATTAAGGCTGCCCTGGGCTGCCTTATATGCCGCAAAAGGTATCACAACTTCTGACGGGAAAGGGATAAATGAACTTTCCACCATCATAAGAAAGGCAATTGTGAAGTAATTAAGATTGGCCATGTACCAATCAACAACCTGGTTGATTATTTCCATTTCAAATAACTGATAAAACTAATAAACACATTAAAGGTTCCTTTTATTATGATCAGACCCGTTTGATCCTTACCGGGACTTTCTGATCGATAATAATAGGTACCTGTTCAACAACTGAATTTGTCGGATCAAGGTTCAGGGCCTTTATTTCTGAAATGCTCAACCGGCTTGCAATACCATTGAGAACCAGTATTATGTTTTCCCACTTTGAGAGTTTGAAATCGCGGATCATTATTCTCTCAATAAGAATAAAGATAAAGTCGCCCGGAAAATTATGCTTTTTAAGGGAACTGAAACTGCTATACAGGGCGATCTCCCCTGATTTCAGAAGGTCATCAAGCACTTCCCTGAAATAAAGATTAACCCGTGGTTCGACCTTAAAACCCAGATGCAGGTCCACCCTTACCAGGATACCAGGAAGTATGTGTTCAACCTCATATTCAAACCGATAGGGGTCATCGACCCGGTCGACATGCAGCAGCCAGTAGGTCTCGGCTTTTTTCGGCTGCTTGTAAAAGATCGAATACATCACCTTTGATTCTACCTGGTCCTTATGGTTTGCCTTGATCAGATAAACCAGGTTCGTTGCCGTACGGGGAATACTCTGATCCCTTACCAGGTCAGTTATCATTGGAAGGTAATCTGCCAGCCGTGAAAAAGTAATGTACCTGTTTTTTATTTTCCGCCCGAAATACCATCCGAACATTACCAGGAAATAGACTGCCGCAAGCAACAGGGTGAGCCAGCCTCCATGGGAGAACTTATGAAGGTTTGCAACCAGGAAGGTTCCTTCAATCGCAAGGAATACAATGAGCACGGGAAAAACAAATCTGCGTGAAGCCTTCCTTTGATGAAGGTAATATGACAGCAGCATTGTGGTCATGATCATGGCTATGGTAATTGCCAGTCCGTAGGCAGCCTCCATGTTTGATGATTCCCTGAATGCAATGACCACAATGCTGCACATGATCCACAGGAACCAGTTTACAGCAGGAAGGTATACCTGTCCTTTCAGGGCAGCAGGGAACAGTATCTTTATCTTGGGCCAGAAATTGAGTGATACCGCTTCGCTGATAAGTGTAAATGATCCGGTTATCAGCGCCTGGCTTGCTATTATAGCAGCGGCCGTGGCAATGATTATTCCGGGGATGAGGAACCACACCGGGAAGATGGCGAAGAAAGGATTCTGGTTTACGGCCGGCTGCTGGTTGATCATCAGCCAGGCCCCCTGTCCGAAATAGTTCAGCAGAAGCATTGTTTTTACAAAAATCCAGGATATCCTGATGTTCCTGCGTCCGCAGTGACCCAGGTCAGAATATAATGCTTCGGCGCCTGTCGTGCAAAGGAAGACGGCGCCCAGAAGAATAAATCCCCCGGGGTATTCCGTAAGAAATCTGACTGCATAAACGGGATTGACGGCAGCAAGGATTTCCGGGTGGCGGACCAGCTGACCGGTGCCGGTTGCGCCGAGCATCAGGAACCATATTACCATTATCGGGCCAAATGATGCTCCCACTATGGTTGTTCCGAACTGCTGAAAAAAAAACAGAAGGGCAAATATGATCAGGACCACGGGAACTACCGGAGTTTCCGGAATAACCATTCTTAACCCTTCGATCGATGATGTCACGGTGATTGATGGCGTGATAACACCGTCAGCCAGCAATGCCGCTCCGCCGATCATGGTCAGGATTGCTGCCCATGAAGATTTTTTTCTCACAAGGGCAAAAAGTGCAAAAACACCTCCCTCCCCCTTGTTATCTGCCCTGAGGGTAATGAGAATATACTTAACTGTTGTCTGAAGGGTCAGGGTCCAGAAAACGCATGAGAGCGAACCATATATCAGAAGCTGGTCAATTCGCCCGGCGCCTCCTGAAACGATTGCCTTCATGGTATAGAGAGGACTCGTGCCCAGGTCGCCATAAACGATCCCGAGAGTAATAACCAGCCCTGCAAATGAAAACCTGCCTATATCCGGCCCCCCGGACCTCCCTTTCAGACTTGGAATATTCATCTTTCCTTCATGCGTTGTATCCTCTGGTGAGCAGACTGATCAACAATTATGGGTACATGTTCAATTACCGTATTTGTTGCATCAAGCTGCAGGGCCTTTATGTCAGAAATACTCATCCTGCCGGCAATATTGTTCAGAAAAAGGATAAAATTCTCCCAGTTCGAGAGTTTGTAATCGCGGGGCATGATTCTTTCAATGAGAATGAATCTGAAATCGGGAGGTATGTCATACTTCCTCAATGATTCATACCCGCTTTCCAGCTTTATCTCTCCCGAAGCTGACATATCCTCCAGCACCTCCCTGAAATACAGGTTTATCCTGGGTTCGACCTTAAATCCGATATGAAAATCCACCCTGATAAGTATTCCGGGAATAATCTGTGTTACATGATATTCAAACTGATTCGGATCATTTACCCTGTCAATATGAAGCAACCAGTATTTGTCGGCTCTTTTGGGCAGCTTGCTGAAAATCGAATAGATGACCTTGGATTCGACCTGGTCCTTCCTGTTTGCACGAATAATGTATACAAGGTTGCTTGCCGTTTTGGGCACCGATTCGTCTTCGGACAGGTCTTTTAACAGGTCGGTAAACTTATTGAGGTTTGCGAAAGAGATATACCTGTTCTTAATCTTCCGTCCAAAATACCAACCCAGCATGACGAGGATAAACAGAAGGCCGGCGACAAGGGTGAACCAGCCTCCGTTGCTGAATTTGAAGAGGTTGGCAATCAGAAAGCTTCCCTCAACTGTAAGGAATATCATTACCATAAGGGAAATCAACCTGTGATTTATGCCTTTCTGAAACAAATAAACCGCGAGAAGAAGTGTGGTTACAATTTCGGTTATCGTTATTGCAAGAACATATGCTGCATCCATACTGCCTGTTTTTTTGAAGATCAGTACCACTATTGTGCATGCGATCCACAGAACCATGTTTACAAAGGGCATGTAAACCTGACCTCTCACAAATGTAGGATGAAGGACCCTTAACCTGGGCCAGAAATTGAGTAATGACGCCTCACTCACAAGGGTGAATGAGCCGCTGATTATCGACTGGCTTGCGATAACAGCAGCTGTTGTGGCTATGACAATTCCGGGCAGCAACAGCCATCCGGGCATTATTTCAAAGAACGGATTTACTCCTTCCCCTCCTTTAAAGTTTTTCAGCAGCCATGCACCCTGGCCCATGTAATTCAGCATCAGGCTTATCTTAACAAATATCCATGACACCCTTATGTTTCCCCTTCCGCAATGCCCGAGGTCAACATAAATGGTTTCAACTCCCGTGGTGCAAAGGAACACTGCCCCGAGAAGGATGAAACCTCCAGGGAATTCACTGAGGAACCGGTAGGCATAAACCGGATTGACAGATCCCAGGATGAGGGGATTTGAAATTATCTGTGACAGCCCCAGTAATCCCAGCATCACGAACCAAACCAGTATTACCGGGCCGAAATAGCTCCCTATGAAATTTGTCCCGAACTGCTGAATAAAAAAAAGAGCGGCGATGATGATCAGAACAATAGGAACCACGGGGATCTCAGGATTAAGAAGCTCAAGCCCCTCAATGGCAGAGGTAACAGTGATCGACGGGGTAATCACGGCATCCGCAAGCAGGGCGCCCGCTCCGATCATAGTGAGCACTGCGACCCATACCGACTTGCTTTTCATCAGGGCAAAAAGGGCAAAGATCCCTCCCTCTCCGTTGTTATCTGCCCGCAAGGTTATCGCAATATGCTTGATCGTGGTCGTTAAGGTAAGGGTCCAGAATATGCACGACAGGGAGCCGTATACAAGAAGTTCGCTGAAATTGCCTTTTCCCCCGTTAAGAACAGCACTCATGGTATACAAGGGACTGGTCCCGATGTTGCCGAATACAATACCAAGAGTAACCAATATCCCGGCTGCAGAAACTTTGTTTATGTCAATATTGTTTTCAGCCTTCAGCATTATTGCGGACCGGATCCCACAGGGTTCAGGTATTTTTAAAGGTGGCAAATTTAATAATTATTAAATTTACGTAATCTTTGCTCAATTAAATTTTATGGTTCATAAAATATTAATTCCGGTACTGGCCTTCCTGGTTGAGGGAGCCTGTGCCGCACAAAATTCCGGCAGCCTGCCTGACAGACTATCACTTCTTTTCATTGGTGACATAATGGGGCATGATGCACAGATAAGGTCAGCCTGGGATCCGTTGACCGGATCCTATGTCTATGATGATGTTTTCAGCTATATCAGCGATGAAATATCGGAGGCAGACTATACCATCGCGAACCTTGAAGTTACGTTGGCAGGGCCCCCATACAGGGGGTATCCGGCTTTCAGCTCCCCGGCAGAACTCGCTGCTGCCTGCAGGAAGGCAGGAATAGATTGTTTTGTTACTGCCAACAATCATTCGGCAGACCGGGGCAAAAAAGGTATTCTGAGAACCCTGCAAACCCTCGACAGCCTCGCAATACCGCATACCGGAACCTTTGCCGCCAAAAATGAACGGGATTCCCTTTATCCGTTGATGTTCAATGTTAAAGGAAATACCATTGCGCTGCTTAACTATACCTATGGCACAAACGGAATAAATGTTCCTGATCCGGTTATTGTCAATATGCTGAACCGGGATCTTGTGGCGGAAGATCTGGATAAGGCAGCACAAATGAATCCAGATCTGACCATTCTGTTTCTCCACTGGGGCACGGAATATGACACTATTCCATCTGATATGCAGGATGAGATGGCTCAGTTCTTTTTCAGCAGGGGAGCGGACCTGATAATAGGATCCCACCCCCATGTGGTGCAGAAAATGATCAGGATAAAAAAAGATCCGGACTTCAAGGACCGGGTCGCTGTCTATTCTCTCGGCAATTTTGTTTCAAACCAGCAAAGACCAAAAACCGACGGAGGTGCAATGGTGAGAATTGAGATTGAAAAAAATGGAGACTCCCTGTGCATCGCAAGCGCCGGCTATTACCTCACATGGGTTTATACCCCCGTGGAGAATGGCAGGAAAAAGTTCCATGTACTTCCCTGTTCTAAATTTGAAGGAAACAGTGACTTTTTTGCCGATCCCTCCGACTATCTCAGAATGTTGGATTATGTAAAAAACACCCGGACCTTCCTTGAGCTCCGGAACATCAATTTCAGCGAGTATATTTTTTCAAACAACCGATGGAGCCGCAGAAAATCATTTTAGCAACAATGCAATATCTTTTCACCCGCTGCATGCCAATAATTCTGATTTTATGGATATTATTGCAGAAATAATTATTTACTATCCCGGATAACCAGGCAATGGATAATTCAATAGCACTTCTTTCAGTTACGGCAGTTTCACTGGGGTTTATCCATACGGTGCTTGGGCCCGACCATTATCTTCCGTTCATAGTGCTGAGCGAGGCGAAAAAATGGACCCTGAAGAAAACCATGTGGATAACTTTCGTGTGCGGGCTCGGCCATGTCCTTAGTTCAGTCATCCTTGGCATCACCGGTATTATTGTCGGAATATCAGTCAACAGGCTGGTGGAGGTGGAATCATTCAGAGGCAATATTGCCGGATGGCTCTTTATTGCATTTGGACTGATCTATATGCTGATAAGCATCCGAAATCTTTACAGGAAAAGGAAACATACCCATTCACATTTTCACCCGGGCGGCGCAGAGCATATTCACGAACACAACCATTCCGGGGATCATGTACATATACACGAAAAAGATGTTGTTAAAACCACTCCGTGGATTCTGTTCCTGATTTTCGTTTTCGGTCCCTGCGAACCTCTTATTCCCATACTGATGTATCCGGCTGCCCGGAATAATATTGCCGGCTCGGTATTTGTTTCCGTGCTGTTTTCCGTGGTAACAATTGCAACCATGATGGGAGTGGTGCTCGCCTTCAAACTCGGGTTCAGCAGGATCAACCTTAAACCGGTAGAGAAATACAGCAATCTTATTGCAGGCGCCATGATTTTCTTTTCAGGTATCGCCATACAGTTTATCGGCCTTTAGACCTTCTGTCCCCCTTGCCGTTATTCGGCAATAAATTATTAGCTTTGCACAAAACAGTTACCAACAGATGAATTACGACTACAATACCCAGCGCAAAAGGATGGCATTGCCCGAATACGGAAGAAATGTGCAGAAAATGATCGATCACATCAAAACCATCACCGACAGGGAAGAGAGAAACCGTGCAGCAAAAACCATCATCCAGATAATGGGTAACCTGAATCCCCAGATACGCGATGTGACTGATTTTAAACACAAGCTTTGGGATCATCTTGCGCTGATTGCTGATTTTGAACTCGACATTGATTCCCCTTTCCCTCCTCCCGAGAAATTCAAATTCCAGGAAAAACCGAAACAGGTACCGTACAAGCAGGGGGATATCAGGTTTCTGCATTACGGACGGATCATTGAACTTATGATCGACGCTGCTGCTGAAATGGAGGAAGGGGAAGAAAAGGAATATATTACAAACCTCATCCTCAACCAGATGAAGAAATCAAATGTCACCTGGAACCGGGCCCAGGTAAGCGATGAGGTTATTATCAGCGATATGAAGTTCCTGTCGGCAGGAAGGCTGAAACTGAAAGAAGGAATCAAATTACTTGAAGTAAAGGAATATGTTCCCTCTCCCAAAAAGAAACCCCAGATGGGGAAATCGCACGGGAAACAGCAGAACAAGCAATTCACCAGGAAAAAAGGACATAACCGTCATTAATGGGCAGTTTTATTGTTCAGGGCGGCAAAACACTCAGGGGAGAAATTCATCCCCAAGGTGCCAAGAATGAGGCTCTGCAGGTCATCTGTGCCGTTCTTCTGACATCCGAAAAGATCACAATCAGGAATATTCCCGATATAAATGACGTGAACAAGCTCATTGAGCTGCTGGTGTCCCTTGGAGTGAAGGTGACAAGGATATCGCGTGACACCGCTTCTTTCGAAGCTGTCAGTATAAACCTCGATTATCTGCAGTCACAGGATTTCAGAAATAAAAGCGCCAGCCTCCGCGGATCCATTATGATAGTCGGACCCCTTCTCGCCAGGTTCGGCAAGGCTTATATACCCAAACCGGGAGGAGACAAGATCGGCAGAAGGAGAGTGGATACGCATTTCACAGGTTTCCGGAAACTGGGCGCAAAATTTGAATTTGATACCGCCGACCCTTTTTTCAGCGTCGAAGCACCCATTCTTAAAGGTTCATATATACACCTTGATGAAGCATCCGTTACAGGAACTGCCAATTTAATCATGGCCTCAGTTCTTGCAAAGGGACGCACTACACTGTATAATGCTGCATGTGAACCCTATATCCAGCAGCTTTGCAAAATGCTGGTCGCAATGGGGGCAAGAATCAGCGGAACAGGCTCAAACCTTCTTTATATCGACGGCGTAAGACAGCTTAAGGGATGTTCACACAGAATCCTTCCCGACATGATCGAAATCGGTTCATTCATCGGGCTTGCTGCAATGACAGGATCAGAACTGACCATTAAGAATGTCTCCTATGAGAACCTGGGAATTATTCCGGATTCGTTCCGCCGGCTGGGAATAAGGATCGAAAGGATCAAAGACGATGTTTTTATTCCTTATCAGGAGCACTATGAAATAGAGACCTTCATTGATGGATCAATCATGACGATTGCAGATGCTGTATGGCCCGGCCTGACTCCCGATCTGCTGAGCGTTTTTCTTGTAACCGCCACCCAGGCCAAGGGTGCCGTTCTGATTCATCAGAAAATGTTTGAAAGCCGCCTTTTCTTCGTCGACAAGCTGATTGACATGGGTGCCCAGATCATCCTTTGCGACCCGCACAGGGCAACAGTCATCGGACTTGACAAAATGATGAGGCTGAGGGGCACAACCATGTCCTCCCCCGATATCCGGGCAGGAGTGGCCCTGCTTATCGCCGCAATGTCGGCTGAAGGCAGAAGTGTAATTCATAATATTGAGCAGATCGACCGGGGTTATCAGAATATTGATGAACGTCTTAATGCACTGGGTGCAGATATTCGCAGAGTATGATCCGTAAAGGCAGTCGCCCAACTGCAGCCCCCGCTTCAGCCGACTGAATCGCCACGGTCAGCACCTGCATATTCAGATCCTTCGCATTCAGCTGCAGAGTCGTTTGATTATGCACCGTAAAAACCGGCCTTCCCTGCCAATTTGTCAATTCCTGACTGTTGGCAGAAATTTTGATGAACCCAGGTGTATTTATCAGAAATAAATCAAGTAATGGTAAGGAAAAAAATGTCTGAAACGGAGTACGGGAAAGAAACGGGCCAGGACAAAACGACTGACAATAAAGACAATAAGGAGACACCGGTCGTAAATGAACAGGAGGGCGGCGAAACGCTAACTGACGGTGCCGATGAGGGCCAGAACCAGTTTACAGGTGGAACTTCGCAGGATACCCCTGACAAAGTTGTAGCAGAAGGGAGAGCACTTGAAGAAAAACTGGCAGAGATGCAGGACAAGTATATTCGCATTGCGGCCGAATTCGACAATTACAGGAGGCGCACCCTCCGCGAGAAGATGGACATCACAAGATACGCAGGCGAAGATCTGCTGGTGAAACTGCTTCCTGTTATGGATGATTTCGAAAGGGCTCTTATGCATATGGAAACATCTCCTGAGTGTCAAAGTCTGAAAGACGGGCTCGACCTGATTTACTCAAAATTCTCAGACTTCCTGAAGCAACAGGGTATCAGGGAGATTGAGGCCCTGAACCAGGATTTCAATTTCGATCTTCACGAAGCTGTTGCCAAAGCACCCTTTCCCGGAAAAGACAGCAGGGGAAAGGTTGTGGAAGTGATCCTTAAGGGTTATTTTCTCTACGACAAGGTGGTAAGACACTCTAAAGTGGTGGTGGGCGAGTAGGCCATCAAACCACATATATTAAATCGATAAAACAGTTCGAAATATCAAAGGATGGATAAAAGAGATTATTATGAGGTGCTTGGGGTGCCGAGGGAAGCCACGAAGGAGGAGATTAAAAAAGCCTACCGGAAACAGGCATTGAAATACCATCCTGACAAAAATCCGGGCGACAAAAAGGCCGAGGAGCACTTCAAGGAAGCTGCATCAGCCTATGAAGTACTGAGCAATGATGAAAAACGGGCCCGCTACGACAGATTCGGACATGAAGGGGTGAGTGGTGCTTCCGGAAACGGTTTCGGTGGAGCCGGAATGACAATGGAAGACATTTTTGCCTCCTTCGGTGATATTTTTGGCGATGCATTTGGCGGCTTCGGAGGGTTTGGAAGCTCCCGGCGCAGCAGCAGGAGGGTTAATAAGGGAAGTAATCTGAGGGTCAAGGTGAAACTGAATCTTGCCGAAATTGCAAACGGCTGTGAAAAAAAGATCAAGGTGGCCAGATACGTTGCCTGCAGTTCCTGCGACGGCACCGGCGCTGCAGATCAAAACAGCCTTTCAGCATGTACCACGTGCCGGGGTTCAGGGCATGTGACCCGGATCACCAATACCATGCTCGGTCAGATGCAGACCACATCGGTGTGCCCTTCATGCGGGGGAAGCGGAAAGACAATTACAAAAAAATGCCCGACCTGCTATGGCGAAGGCATGGTGCAAAAAGATGACATTATTAAAATCAATATCCCTGCAGGTGTCAGCAAGGGAATGCAGATGACTGTCGGCGGAAAGGGAAATGCTGCCCGCCGCGGAGGAATAAATGGCGATCTGCTCGTCGTTATCGACGAAGAGGACCACCCCGAACTGATAAGGGAAGGCAAAGATCTTATCTACAACCTTTTTATAAGTATCCCCGACGCGGCACTTGGAGCTCATGTTGAAATCCCGACCATTGAGAACATCGTAAAGATCAGGATAGAACCCGGTACCCAGCCGGGCAAAATATTGCGGCTCAGAGGCAAAGGCCTTCCAGAAGTTAACGGATACGGAAGAGGCGATCTGCTTGTCAACGTAAACGTATGGATCCCTAAGAACCTGACAAAAGAAGAAGCGAAAATCATAGAAAAGCTCAGGGATTCAGCTTCATTCATACCCCGGCCCGATAAAGAAGATAAGGGATTCTTCGAACGGATGAGAGGATATTTTGAATAGATCCGTCATATCATTCCTGATATTTCACAGAGTTGTTTATATTTACATCACTTTTCCCCAATCTGTGAAATCCTATGGCACTTTTTGAAGCTAAGAACATTACAAAACAGTTTGGCACCCAGCTGGCTCTCGATAATGTAAGTATTTCTGTTCCCGAAAAATGTATCTTCGGCCTCCTCGGCCCAAACGGCGCCGGAAAAACAACCCTTATAAGAATAATTAACCAGATAACCGGACCGGATTCGGGCGAATTATTCCTCGACGGAAAGAAACTGAAACCCCATGATGTGCTCAGCATCGGATACCTGCCCGAAGAAAGAGGACTTTACAAGAAGATGAAGGTGGGTGAACAGGCCCTGTACTTTGCCCAGCTCAAGGGACTTGCAAGGGCTGAAGCAATGAAAAGACTCAGATACTGGTTTAAAAAACTTGATATAACCGACTGGTGGGGGAAAAAGGTAGAAGAACTGTCAAAAGGCATGCAGCAGAAAGTTCAGTTCGTAACTACCGTTCTTCACGAACCAAAACTGATAATCTTCGATGAACCATTCACCGGCTTTGACCCTGTGAATGCAAATATCATCAGGAATGAAATACTTTTTCTCAGGGAACGGGGGGCCACTATAATCTTTTCAACGCACAACATGGAATCAGTTGAGGAATTATGCGATAATATTACCCTCATCAACAAGGCAAAAACCATACTGGAGGGAAACGTTGACGACATCCGGAGGCAATGGGCCGCCAACGAATTTGAGATAGTTCTTGAAGGTAATGCCGGGTTCAACGGGGAAGAAAAAATCAATATACTCGGCAGACATGATGAAAATGGAAGAACCAGGATCAGATTCAGAACCAGGGACGGAATTGACACCAACCAGGTGCTGGGGAATGCGCTGAATTCGGGCAGGGTGATCTCATTCAATCCGGCCCTGCCTTCGATGAATGAGATATTCATCAGGGTCGTGGAATCCCGGAATTAATCACTTCACAGCAATTAATCCATTAACAATGAACAAGGTATCCGTAATAATCAGAAGGGAATACATGACCAGGGTCAGGAAAAAATCATTCATCATAATGACAATACTGGCCCCCGTACTCATGGCTTCACTGATTGTTGTCCCCACCCTTCTGATGATGAACCAGGAGCAGGATCATAAAAAGATTGCAGTTATTGAGGATGGCACCGATCTTTTCAGGGGGAAAATAGGCAACACCAAAAATCTTGAATTCGTATACCTCGAAGGGGTTAAGATCAGTGATCTCAAAAGCACATTCGAACAGGCCGGCTATTACGGCATTCTGTACATATCCCCTGAAATTATCACAACTCCCAATGCGATTCAGCTGCTTTCAAAAAAACAACCACCGATCGGTGTGCTGGAACATATTGAAAAGTCACTTGAAAAAGAGATTGAGAAACAGAAACTGATGGCATACGACATCGAGAATCTCGATGAGATCATGAAAAATGTCGAAACAAGAATATCAATCCAAACCATAAAAGTTGATGATTCGGGAAAGGTTAAGGAGACCAGCACCGGGGTTGCCATGGCCCTGGCATATATTGGCGGTTTTCTGATGTATATGCTTGTTTTCATGTTTGGGTCGCAGGTGATGCGGGGCGTTATTGAGGAAAAAACCAGCAGGGTGGTGGAAGTTATCGTTTCATCGGTGAAACCGGTTCAGCTAATGATGGGGAAAATCATAGGCATTGCACTCGTGGGCCTCACCCAGTTCCTGATCTGGGTGTTCCTCACAATCGGTATCGCAGGGATACTTAAATCAACTGTCCTTCAAAAATCAGATCTCACGGAAGTCACCCGGAACGTAACAAAAAGTATGATGGCAGATGAGGCCCCGGTGAAAACTGAAATCAGTACACCTGAAACGGATCCCGGGATGACAGAATTCAGCAGGCTGTTTGAGAGTGCAATGAACCAGCCGTGGGGACTGATAATAATCAGCTTCATTTTCTATTTCATCACCGGATATCTCCTCTATGCCTCAATTTTTGCAGCAATCGGATCTGCTGTCGACAATGAGACGGAAACCCAGCAATTCATGCTTCCCGTTACAATTCCGATCATCCTGGGTCTCATGGTGGCAATGGGCACCATGCAGAATCCCGAGAGCCAGCTTTCATTCTGGTTCTCAATAATTCCCCTTACCGCTCCTATTGTCATGGTTGCAAGGATCCCATTCGGGGTTCCATACTGGCAGCTGGCACTCAGCATGGGGCTCATGGCTGTTACATTTGCTGCCTTTGTATGGATGGCGGCAAAGATATACAGGACAGGAATACTCATGTACGGGAAGAAAACCTCCTGGAAGGAAATGTGGAAATGGCTGAGGTATTCAGAATAACAGCTGTGAAAATATTAACACTGGCAAAAAGCAGGCAAACCATCAGTAACACAAATGATTCACCGGTTTCCCGGAATGCGGCCAGGAGTGATCATGCTAACTTAACACGATTATGTCAAGAATACTTGTAATAGATGATGAAAAGGCCATAAGGAACACCCTTAAGGAAGTCCTGGAATATGAGAATCACGAGGTTGACCTGGCTGAAGATGGCCCCTCCGGCATTGAATTGTTCAATGCAAATTCGTATGATATTGTTCTTTGTGACATCAAGATGGCAAAAATGGACGGCATCGAGGTCCTGCAGAAGATCATTGAGAGCTCGTCCGACATTCCTGTAATAATGATATCGGGGCATGGCAATATCGATACTGCTGTTGAGGCTATAAAGAAAGGGGCCTATGATTTCCTCGAAAAGCCGCTGGATCTTAACAGATTGCTCATTGCTATAAGAAATGCCACTGAAAAAACAACCCTTATTTCACAGACCCAGATACTGAAAAGCAAGGTCAGTAAAATGTTCGAGATCGTGGGAGAATCACCGGCCATTCTGAAAGTAAAGGAAATGATCGACAGGGTGGCGCCGACCGAGGCCAGGGTATTGATAACCGGCGCCAACGGGACCGGCAAGGAACTTGTTGCCCATCAGATACACGAAAAGAGCAACAGGGCCAGGGCTCCTTTTGTTGAGGTAAATTGCGCCGCAATACCTTCAGAACTTATTGAAAGTGAATTATTCGGTCATGAAAAAGGATCCTTTACCTCAGCAATTAAGCAGCGCATCGGCAAATTTGAGCAGGCAAACGGGGGTACCCTTTTCCTCGATGAAATAGGCGACATGAGCCTCCCGGCACAGTCAAAAGTGCTGAGAGCCCTTCAGGAAAACAAGATCAGCCGCGTCGGTTCCGATAAGGATGTGCATGTCAATGTCAGGGTCATTGCAGCTACCAACAAGAATATAAAACAGGAAATCGGGAACAACACCTTCAGGGAGGATCTTTACCACAGGCTCAGCGTCATCCTCATCCACGTACCAACACTTAACGAACGAACCGGGGATATACCGCTCCTCGCAGAACACTTCAACTCAATGATCTGCGGAGAATACGGCATGAGCAGGAAAATAATCAGAAAAGATGCCATCAGTGAACTTCAGAAAATCCAATGGACAGGCAATATACGTGAGTTCAGGAATGTCCTGGAAAGACTGATCATCCTTTCCAGGGATGAAATTACCGGGAACGACGTAATTGCATATGCACGGCCGGTATCGGGAATGAACATATCGTAGGGGCCGGATTGCCAAACCGACTTTGCAACGGCTGCCTGTTCAGCTGCTCCTGAAACGTCGTGATTAATATTGCCCCACCCGCATTGCTCCAGGTCCTGGCCATCCTGGCTGCTTAACCATGGCCTTGAGCCTTACCGGTCATATTCATTCCGGATCACCGCTTCCCCGATTAAGATGAATTATTGCTATTTTTGCAGGATATTTTAAACAAATGGCAAAAGGAAGAGATGCAAAACCGCATATAGGAATCTACGGCCGCCGCAACCATGGCAAGAGCAGACTTATAAACACACTTGCCGGACAGGATATCGCAATTGTTTCTGAACAGGCCGGCACCACTACCGACCCTGTAAGGAAATCATTCGAAATAACCGGATTCGGTCCCGTAATTCTTGTGGATACCGCCGGCATCGACGACTCCGGTGAACTTGGCGAAAAGAGGGTTGAGCGGACCATCAGGACACTCGATTTAATCGATCTCGCTCTTCTTGTTGTTGCGGGGAATCTCTGGGGGAAATATGAAGATGACCTGGTCGGAAAATTCCAAAGCCAGGATGTGCCGTTTATAATTGTCCACAACAAATCTGACCTCATGAAACCAACCCGGGCATTCAATGAGCAGATAAGAAGGATCACAGGCCGGGAACCCGTTGAATTCTCAGCAGTTGACAAACGGAATTATGAGGAGCTCATCAGCCTTATCAAAGAGAGCATACCTGAGCATTCATATAAAACCCCGGGCCTGCTGGGGGATCTTGTAAACCCCGGCGATATTGTGATCCTTATAACCCCAATCGATGTCTCCGCACCGGCAGGCCGCCTCATTCTGCCTCAGGTACAAGCCATCAGGGACATTATCGACAATGACGCAGCAGCTGTTGTACTGAAGGAAAATCAGGCAGAGGCATTCCTGAAAAAATCCGCCCTGCGGCCTGCCCTCGCAATAACTGATTCGCAGGTTTTCGCCAGGGCCGATGCATTAATACCACATGATATCCCCCTCACAAGCTTCAGTATCATGCTGGCCAGGTTCAAGGGAGATTTTCCGGCCTATCTGGAAGGAACACCAAAAATATCAGGGCTGCGCGACGGCGACCGCGTTTTGCTGCTTGAATCGTGCTCTCACCATGTGGCCTGCGACGATATCGGAAGGACAAAGATCCCAGGCTGGATCAGCAAATTCACCGGCAGGCATATTGAATACGACATTGTAGCCGGCCTCGACTTGCTGCCCCGCCCTGTCAGCGATTATGCACTTATAATACAATGCGGAGGCTGCATGATAACCCGCCGCCAGCTGCATAACCGGCTTCAGCCCGCAATAAAGGCCGGTGTAGCCGTCACAAATTACGGAATGGCAATCGCTTATGTCCAGGGGATCTATGAAAGAGCTGTTGCTCCCTTCACCGGCGCAGGATAGGAGAACCCCGGTATCAGGAAGGTTCAGCCCTGCCGGAATAAAAAATCAGGCCCCCTGACCGGGCCGGTGACTGCAGTATCAGGCTGGCCAAAGCTTTATCCCTGCTAATTCAAAACCTGAAATAAATGAATGGAAGTACATCATACGCTCTCATCTGGTACAATAAAATGCCTGCTGCCAGAACCATTACCATCTGAACGGCAAGCGGGATCCTTATGAATATTCCCCTGTATGATTCCTTGAGTGTCTCAGGCAGGAAATGAATCAGATACCCGGCCGCAATAAGGGAAAATACGGTTCCGTATACCTCGAGGATATTTTCAAAGGATGAAGGCATGAAATTCCGGAAAATCTGACTCAGCATAATACCTGCGTGGCTCATATCTGTTGACCGGAAAAATATCCAGCAAAAGCTTACAAACTGAAAAGTCAGGAAGATTGACAAAGCTTTTGCCAGTCTGCCTGATCCCGCCCTGTTCCCGAAAACAGCCGTCAGGAATTTATCAACAATAAGCCCAAGGCCGTGAAGTCCTCCCCATATTAGAAACCGGATATCCGCACCGTGCCACAAGCCGCCTATAAACATCGTAAGCATCAGGTTAAGATTTGTCCTGAATTTCCCCTTCCTGTTTCCGCCCAGTGGTATGTAAAGATAGTCCCTGAGCCACCTTGAAAGAGAAATATGCCATCTTTTCCAGAAATTGGCAATCCCATCTGCCTTGTACGGTGAATTGAAGTTGACCGGAAGCCTGAAACCAAGAACCAGTGCAAGCCCGATTGCGATATCCGTATACCCCGAAAAATCACAATATATCTGCAATCCATAACCATAGATTGCAATAAGATTCTCAAACCCTGAATAAGCAGTGGGTATATCAAAAACACGGTCAACGAAATTGACGGCAATGAAGTCGGAAATAATGATCTTTTTTACCAGACCCTTTGAGATCAGAAACAGGGCATGACTGAATTCCCTTTTATCAAGATGGAATTCCGTTTTGAGCTGCGGAATGAATTCGGAAGCCCTTACAATCGGACCGGCTACAAGCTGCGGAAAAAATGAGACATAGAATCCGAAGTCGATTATGCTTCTTACGGGTTCAAGTTTGCCCCTGTAAACATCAATTGTATAGCTTAACGATTGAAATGTGAAGAAGGAGATCCCGACCGGCAGAATAATATTTCCCGCGTCAAAGCCGGTACCAAGCTGCCTGTTGGAAAAATCAGCAAGAAAATCCTTAACCTGAAACGCTGTGCCAAAAATATCATTGAAGGAATGAATCAAGAATCCGCAATACTTAAAATAGGCAAGAATGCCCAGGTTTGAAAGAATACTGACGAGGAGGAATAATTTCTTTCTTGATCTTGCCGCAGAGCTGAAAATAAAGATCCCGCAGAAATAATCAATAAGGATCACAACTATCAGGAGAATGAGGAACAGCCCCCCGGTTTTGAAATAGAAGTAAAGACTTATGAGAAAAAGATACAGGTTTCTCAGATTTAGTCTTTTATAAACCAGGCCGTATCCTCCAAGTATCACCAGGAAGAATACCCAGAAACCGGGACCGGAAAAAACAAATGGCTCTTCGGGATTATAAGTCAATACAGAGTCAGTCAAAGTTCTGAATAAGCTTTTTTCAGGCGGGGAATGATCATGAATTTGCATATCCTGAACCGCCGCCTGCAACAAGGGGGCATGATCCGGTCCCGCAGCTGAAGCCGTAAATGCATCCCCCGGCGGGATGGTAAACAGATCCGATATCATCATCCTTGCAAGGGTATCAGTTCCTGCATCGGTAAAGTGGACCAGATCTTTCTTTGCCAGGGGAGGCTCCATCCTGAACCATTTGATAATGGAAGCATTCCCTCCCATTGCTTCACGGGCATCCCAGAATACAGCCCCGGCATCTTCGGATGCTTTCCTTTGCGCATCAATTATACCGGGGAGGTTTGGATAGGATCGCACTGCTTCTCCCGATCCAAACGCCATGTCGGTAACACCAACAACCACAACCGGTACGCCGGGAAGGACACTTTTCAGCCTTGAAATCTGCCGGTACAATCCTTTTTCGTAATACGAATAATCATCCCTGATATTCTTGACAATATTCAGCCCGTAGTGTAAAACAACAAGATCAGGAGACAATAATTTCAGGGATTCCTTCAGATTACTGCTGTCAGTCATCGTAAACTCAAGGCCGGCGCTTCCTCTTTGCGGAATATTGTCAACAATGATCCCTGTTTTACTCTCAACACTGACTGCGTAGATATCAGGGCTGGTCCTGCCGTTAAAATCTATGGTAATATCCCTCGAGTCATAAAGCGGACATACGAATTCCTTAATTCCTGTTCCTGTTCTCAATGTATCAGCTGCAAGCAGGATCCTGTTTCCCCTTACCTCAATCCTTACATCGCCCTGAGTGTTCCTGTACAGGATTTTCAGGAAATCATACCTGGAAGTTGTGGAATCGGCCAGTTTCGAAGGAACTATCCTTATCCATGCCCCTGCAGGATTTGACTGCCTGGCGTTTTCAGGCATATACCTGCAGAAGGACATGAATGGGCCGAAACCAGTATGGCTGATCTCACGATTTTTGTATGACAGGTAATTGTATCTTTTCCAGTTTGACGAGGCTCTGACAAAAACCGACCTTGTGTATGAAACCGGCATCAGGGGAAGAAAAAGTCCGGGTCCGGTTCCCGAGCGGCCCTTCCTGAGGTCTGCCCTGAGGTATGAAGTCAGTCTGTCCCCCTCAATCTGTGAATCACCGAAATACATAATCCGCACCTGGCTGGCAGGATTCCTTAGAGAATCAAAAAATATCTTTAGCGGGTCGGATAATGATTGTTCGCCTGAAGGGACATCAAAAACACTGCCTGTGCTGTTTGCCGGAGCAGTATCAGGACCCGCAATCTCAGGTTGCCGGTATTCCACAGTCAGAGGATCCCGGGGGAGGATTTTTTTTATGAGTTCTTTCGGGAAAAGATTTTCGGGCCTGGGAAGATTGAGATTGTCAGGAAGGAAGAAAGACAAACCTGTGAAACAGGCCAGAAAGATCAGTAATAATGTAAATGATCTGAAAGGGCGCATTTTCTGTATAAGAGGTCAGCTCTTCTTCTTAATTCTCAGTACCTGTCCAACCTGAATCTTGCCCGGATCTGAAATATTGTTCAGCGACAGCACATCAGTGGTACTTACATTATCATACCGCTTTATAATATCCCAGATGGTGTCGCCAGTACGGACCGTGTAAGTAATGTAATCATCATCCGACCCCTGCAGAACGGGAGCTGCAACAGGACCGGAAGCAGCAGGTTTTCCAGCCATTTGCTGCTTTTCCGCAAACGACATGGAGTTGACCCTTGAAAAATATTCAGCTTTTGAAGGCTCCATATATACAGCAATTTTCTGGCCGATATGGATAGTGTTCCTGAAAAGATTGTTCCAGTACCTCAGGTCAGACAATCCCACCCTGTACCATTCGGCAATAAAGCCAAGGTTGTCCCCCTCCTTTACGGTATATGTCAGCCTGGTCCTGCCCTTTACATCTGCAGGGATATAGGTTGAATGTGAGGGATCACCGGTTCTGTTTACCGTTGAAAGATACAGTTCCGGCTTATGATTCCTGATAGTGTCATTCAGATCGATGAAATCTCCGAGATGACTCATCGGTAGTGTCAGTGAGAACGGTTTTGTTGAGCCGGGAACAAGGCCGGTCCGGTACTGGGGATTCAAAGCCCTGAGCTCTCCCAGCGATATTCCCATAACTTCCGATATCTGGTTAAGATGAATATCCTTTCGCACCAGGATTGTATCCGTCGATACCGGTATATCAAGCGGAAGAGGCCTGATCTTGTGCTCCCTGTAATAGTTAACGGCATAAAGGGCTGCCACATATTGCGGAATGAATCCCCGTGTTTCCCTGGGCAGCCTGTAATATATTTCCCAGTAATCCTTTTTGTTGCCGGAGCGTCGGATCGCCTTGTTCACATTGCCCGGTCCGCAATTGTAGGCGGCAATAACCAGCAGCCAGTCATTATAGATACCATACAGATCCTTCATGTATCTGGCGGCTGCATGGGTTGCCCTGACAGGATCCCTCCGCTCGTCGACAACCGAATTTATGGTCAGGCCGTACAACCTTCCCGTACTGAACATAAACTGCCATAAACCGGTCGCCCCGGTACGCCTGTTCACTGCATTGGGATTAAGGGCAGATTCAATGATTGACACATATTTAAGCTCAGTGGGCAGGCCCATTGAATCGAATATATCCTCGAACATCGGGAAATAATAGTCGAGAAGACCCAGAACTGCACTGAAATTTTTTCTCTGCCGTATGGTATATACATGAATATGGTTTCTGATAATGCTGTTGTATGGTATGCGGATAACGGAATTGATTCTGCTGAGCCTTTCGATATAAACAGAATCAGCAAATTCCCTCCCGGTCGAATCTGCCACAAAATCCGGATCAAGATCCTTCAATGCCATTTTTACATACCAGGAGTTTACAAGACTGTCAAGATCCGTGGCAATCTTTTCGGCGTAAATCTCAGAATTGAGGATTATTGTATCATTTACGGAAAATGCATTCAGCGAATAAGCTGTTAAAGACAGGGAAAGGATCAGTGTTTTCAGATGTTTTATCATAGTGTAATTTTGTTTTTAATTATATGATGCAACTGCACATGAATGCAAACCATGCTTACTCTGCGTATGTGTTTTGAATCAGTCATGAGGATTCCCATCCGTACCGGGTCAGTTAGAATTTAAATGTAAGACTGAGATTGATCCCTGCCACTGATGTGCCGGTAACGGGCAGCACAACAGGGCATAAAGCCAGGCCGAGATTCCTGGTAACATCGAAATTGAACAGGCTGGCATCCACGTTTGCGTCGAGGATCGACAGCAGGTACCAGGCTGCAACTCCAATATATGAAAGGTCGCGGTATTTTTTATAGGCATCAACCGCCGACAGCAATCCGTCCTCAACCCAGGATGCCGTTGAAGGGTTGTATGTTTCAGGATGAAGCACCGGATCATATTCCTCCGGATCAATTCTTACATATCTTGTGTAGCTGGCCGTTTCGGGAACTTTATCAATAAAGTCCTGATAAGCCTTCATCATATCGTTGTAATTTGTTGTGTAAAAACTGATACTGTAGGCAAGGGCACCGAATCCTGCATATACAAGCGGGATCTTCCAGTATTTTCTGTTGTAGACCTGGCCCATGCCCGGGAACGCCACTGCAAGCATGGTTGCCTTAAGTGGAACGGGAGTGAACCGATGCTTCCTTGTAGTAACCGGAATCACTGTAACTGTATCCTGGGCGGGTAAATTGCAATTCAGGCAACTTAGCAGCACAATGAATATCAGGGATATTTTCAGGGTTGCTCTCAAATTATTCAACAGTGTTTATTTACACACCCGAGAACCGGAGCAACAAATATAATTATTTTCAATAGTTAAGACGGTCAAACACTCCCAAAATGCGCTCCATCTCTTCAGGGTCGTCGAAAGGGATGATAATCCTGCCTTTACCGCTTTCGCTTATTCTGAAGTTCACCTTAGTTGAAAAGATACGGTTCAGGTGTTCGGAGAGCTGCTTAAAATCTTCATTAAGCTTTTTCCTTCTTTCACTCTTCAAAGGATCCCTCATCTTTTCCGACTGGAGATGTCTGACAAGCTCTTCCGTCTGCCTGACAGAAAGATCATCATTCACCACACGGTAATAAACCTCCATCTGGATCTTTGGGTTCTCAATGTTTACAAGAGTGCGGGCATGACCCATCATCAGGTGCTTGTTCCTTATGCCCAGCTGAATTTCGGCCGGAAGCCTGAGAAGCCTCAGGTAATTGGCAATTGTTGAACGCTGCTTGCCGACCCTGTCACTCAGCTGTTCCTGGGTAAGCCGGCATTCCTCGATGAGCCGCTGAAAGCTTATTGCAACTTCAATTGCATCAAGGTCCTCACGCTGAATGTTCTCAACCAGGGCAAGCTCCAGCATGGCCTGGTCATCAGCTGTCCTGATATAGGCAGGAACATGAGTGAGTCCGGCCAGCCGTGCGGCCCTCAGCCTCCTCTCGCCAGCTATCAGCTGGTATCTTCCGTTAACCGACTCCCTGACGGTAAGGGGCTGAACGATTCCCAGCTTCTTGATTGAGGCTGCAAGTTCACCGAGAGCCTGTTCATCAAAATGCGCCCTCGGCTGAAAAGGATTGCCATCAATAAAATCGACGGGAATGTCGAGATTGGCCTCAACCTTTCGCTCAAGAACTTCTTTTTCAACACCATCAATCAGGGCGCCAAGGCCCCTGCCCAGTGCGTTTTTCTTTGTCATTACAAATCCTCCTTACGGTTGAAATCAACAACCTCTCAGACATTAACCCGGATCTCCTGTTTTTCAATCAGTTCCCTGGCAAGGTTAAGATAGTTGACGGTCCCCCTTGAATCAGCATCGTAAAGTATTGCAGGCTGCCCGAAACTGGGAGCTTCCGAGAGCTTGACGTTCCTCTGGATAATTGTCTGGAAGACCATCTGCTGAAAATGCTTGTTAACCTCCTCGGCAACCTGATTCGATAATCTAAGCCTCGAATCGTACATTGTCAATAGAAATCCTTCTATTTCAAGGTCAGGATTAAGATTGTTCTGAATTATCTTTATGGTGTTCAGCAGCTTTCCCAGACCCTCAAGGGCAAAATACTCGCACTGAACAGGAATGATCACCGAGTTTGCTGCGGTAAGTGCATTGACGGTAAGAAGCCCCAGGGAAGGCGAACAGTCAATGATTATATAATCAAAGTCGCCGGAAATCCCGCCCAGAATATTCTTGAGGATCTTTTCCCGCCCGGGCCTTTCAAGCATCTCAATCTCAGCTCCCACCAGGTCGATATTCGACGGCAGAACCGAAAGATTCTCTATGCCGCAACCCAGCAATGCCTCGGAAGGATCCCGCCCGTCTATCAGGCAGTCATATACAGTGCATTTTATCTGACGTGTGTCAATTCCGATCCCCGATGTCGCATTTGCCTGAGGATCTGCATCTACTATCAGTACCTTCTTTTCAAGTGCAGCCAGACTTGCTGCCAGATTGATCGCAGTAGTCGTCTTTCCTACTCCACCCTTCTGATTTGCTATCGCGATTATTCTGCCCATTATTATATCTATATAAATACAGCTCTCATTTTGAGCTTCAAATTTACTATTTATGAGTATCGGGCTCAGCAGAGGAACAGCGTAATTGTAAACATTTTATTTGTCGTTTTCAACATTTTATTAACACCGGATGCTGGTTCGTATATCCATATTAAAATGATTGATTGACAATTGCGTATAAAAACCGGAGATAAAACGGAATGCCATCCCCGTGTAAATTTATATATTTGCTGATAAAACTCACCATCCAAACTGAAACCGGAATTGAAAAACGATATCATGGCCAATAAATGGTTCACCATTGTAAATCCCAATGCAGGGAACGGCAAGGGTCAGAAGGACTGGAACAGGATCAATGATCTCCTGGAAAAAAATGAGATCCCCACCTCCGTAAAATTCACGGGAAAGAAGGGGCATGCAATTGAATACACAAAGGAAGCAATCGGAAACGGATTCAGGAAGTTTATTTCTGTAGGCGGCGACGGCACACTGAATGAGGTGGTTAACGGTGCCTTCACCCAGGAGCACTGCCCGCCCGGCGACCTTCTTCTCGGCATGATTCCTGTGGGAACCGGCAATGACTGGGGGCGCATGTTTTCCATACCCCTTGTTTATGAAGGCGCGGTGAAGGTGATAAAGGAAGGCAGGCAGATGCCGCACGACATTGGAGTTGTCGACTATTTTAACGGAGAGAACAGGGAAAGGCGGTATTTTATCAACATCGCCGGACTGGGCTTCGAATCGCTTGTTGTAATAAAGACCAACAGGCAGAAGGACCAGGGGAAAAGCAGCAGGGCAATCTACTTTTACAACCTGCTGTCAAGCCTGCTGTCATGGAGGCACAGGAACGCCGACATTATTATCGACGGTAAAAAAAACAGCTGCAAAATATTCTCTATCAATATTGGTAACGGAAGGTATTGCGGAGGAGGAATGAGACAGACGCCCGATGCCCTGCCTGACGATGGCCTGCTGGATATAACCGTTATAAGGGAAATGAGCAGGATCGAAGTAGTGAGAAGCCTGAAGCTCCTGTATGACGGCACCATACTCAGCCATCCGAAAGTTGACGGCTACCGCGCCACCAACCTGTCGGTCCGCTCAGATTCGCTACTCTTTATAGAAGCTGACGGGGAATCACTCGGCCATACCCCGGCGGAATTCGGAATACTCCCCGGTGCCATAAATATTGTCTACGCATCACCGGTCATTCATTGACCCTTATCTCATAAAGCTTTGGCCATCTTTTACCGGTAACAAAGATACGCTTGTTCCGGGCATCATATGCAATGCCGTTGAGCACATCCGAATTGTCATGCCTCCTTTGCCATTCAGGATAAATCGATGCAAGATCAATGTAGGAGTTTACCTTTCCCGTCGCCGGATCAATTCGTGCTATCAGGTCAGTCTGCCATATATTGGCCCAGATCTCACCATTTATATATTCAAGCTCATTAAGCTGATCTACCTTTTTTTCATTGTCGTATACTTCAATCCCCGACACAAGGCCGAACATCTCCGGTTCATGGAAATACAGGTTATTTGAACCGTCACTCATAACTATCTGCCCGTTCATGGTCGTCAGCCCCCATCCCTGCGTCTGATAGTAAAACCTGTTCAGCAATCTGAATGTAGCCCTGTCATAAACGAAGCCAACCTTGTTGGTCCATGTCACCTGGAAAATCCTGTCATTATAAAGGGTAATACCTTCGCCAAAGAGGGACGACTCAAGGTTGTGCTGCCGTATAACCTTTCCCGTTTCAAGGTCAACTTCGCGAAGTGATGATCCTGCTTCCTGGCCGGTACCTTCATACAGGACACCGCCGTCGAAAAACAGCCCCTGCGTAAATGCTTCACGGTCATGCGGATAGGAATTCACGATCCTGTAACTCCTTGTCTGGGGAACAATGTCCGAAAGAATAATTACAAACCTTGTAACAGTCTGTGTCTTGCCGCCCCTGTAGGCCGTTATTTTAACCGGCTTTCTGCCTGTTGCAGATACTGCAGATGAAGGAACGGCAAATATCCAGGGCTCAGCATGAAGCTGCCCCACCAGGCGCCCGTCGAAAAAAAACCTGACTGAATCGGGTACCTGGTTTCTGTTTTCCGTTCCGAGGGTTACTTCAAACTGCTCCCCTGCGCGGAATTCCGCATTGTCAGCAGGCTTCTGTATCCTGATGAACTTCGGGGAGGAACTGACGGCAGGCGGTGAAGCTGTCATTCTTCCGTTTTCCCTGGCTCCTCCGGTACGTCCGGAACATGAAGTGAACCACAGGGCAGGCAAAACAGCCAGTCCAATGATAGCATATCCGAAAGCTGTCTTAGTCATACTGCCGCCCTTTACGCTTTTCGCCCGAACAATCTCCGGATGTTTCTTTTCCTGGCCGCCACTATCTGCCGCTCCATCTCCTTCTCATGAAGATTAAACGGGACCAGGATCTGCCAGATCTCACTCCAGCCCGGAAAGCCTCCTACATTCTTATCATCAATGAAAATATCTGCATCTATTTTCCTGCTGATCGACTCATCGTATACCTCCTCAGGATAATTCCTGTTTACTGCATAGAATTCAACTCCGTTCCGCCTGCAAAACTCAACCGCGTCATCCAGCTCGGTGCCTGTTCTGAATGTCCACAGAATCAGCCTTGCACCAAGCTTATTGAGTTCCTTCAAAGTCTGAAAAGCAAATAACTTTTCTTTACCAATATCCGGATATTCGTGATCCACAATGGTGCCATCAAAGTCAACAGCTATCTTAACGTTCCTGAAATTGATCATCTGGACTGCATTAATAGTTGCAAATCTAATAAAAAAGAGCAAACCTTTGAATCAAGGATCTATAATCCTGAATAAATGGGAAATAAATCTGGAACAAAATAGCCGGGGAGGACAAAATACAAAGCTTAATATCCCTATTTTTGTCACCATCATAAACTTCAACCCAAATGGCTCCAACAAAACATATTCCGAATCTGATTACATCCCTGAACCTTGTCATGGGTTTTCTTGCCATTGTTTTCGCGGCAAATAACGAGCTGACAATCTCCTCATGGCTCATTGCAGCAGCCATGGTCTTTGACTTCCTGGACGGCTTTTCCGCCAGGCTGTTAAAGGCCCGCTCCATTATAGGGAAAGAACTCGACAGCCTGGCCGACATTGTCAGTTTCGGTGTTGCCCCTGCCATGATTGCCTATAAACTGATTTCATCATCCGGCTCCGCCGGCGCACCGGGTTCATGCAGTTACACCATCTTCAATAATCCCGAAATACTGAAATACATCACTGTCTTAATGCCCGTTTGTGCTGCACTTCGACTGGCAAAATTCAATACTGACACAACCCAGGCCAGGTCATTCAAGGGCCTGCCCACACCGGCAAATGCGCTTGCCGTGATTTCGGTCGTTATTGCAGTGCATTACTCCGGGGCGGGTATTCTGGTATCGTTCCTCAAATCTCCTGCCGCCATAACAGTTTATACAATTGCACTGTCATTGCTGATGGTATCAAGAATCCCCCTTCTGTCCCTGAAAATGTCAAACCTGCGCCCGGGGGGCAACGAAGGGCAGTACATCCTTCTCGCCCTGATACTTATCTCACTTGTCCTTTTTGGGATAGCATCAGCTCCTCTTTTTATACCGTTTTATATTATTGCCTCGCTGATCCCTCCCCTGTTTGCTCCGAAAACCGGCAAATAGCCATGGCGGAGCCTTTCACGGGCCGGTTGTCCAGGTTGTTTCTGCCACTCTTTCCCGGACCTGCCATGTAGGGGATCCGGTCATTATCAAACCGGGCAGTCAGCTTTCTTCCTTATCTTCAGGGAACTTCCTTTCGTACAATGCCAGGGCGCCTTTTATTATGAACCAACTGACCACTATGAATGCAGGCCAGATCAGATAGTGAGCCAAACTTGTGATATACATAACATTGCAGTTTTCTTCAACCGGTTTAACCCCGGCTTTTATCGGTTATTGCTTATCGCTCAATACACATGTCCCTCTTCCTGTATCTCCTCCCCGGAAATCATCTTTCTGTTGATAGCCTTCCATGCATACCAGATATAAGCTGCCACGAAAGGAATAATGAACGAAACGAACATCATTGTCTTCAGCGTAAAGAAGCTTGACGAGGCCTTATGGATCGACAGTGAGCTGTTAAGGTCAAAGTCGGAAGGGTAAAAGGCTGTATTGTTGAATCCGGCCAGGAGGAAAAGCGAAATAACTGACAGGATGGTGCCTGTTCCGGTAAACCATATCCCCTTGCGGCTGCCTCTGAATACTGTTACTGTTATCCCATAAAGCACAGCTGCAATCCCGGCGATGAAAATCATCAGTACGGCAGGCATCCGGAGGAGATTATGAAGGTATTTGTATTTTTCGGTGAAAACATTTCCTGAAGCCGGGTCATAGGCGAATCCCGAAGAAATAAGCAGTGTGACAAGGAAGAACAGGAAGAATACAAGGAAAGTAAGGGCATTAACTATCACTTTCCTGCCTGCGTTCTCATAAAGCACATCATCATTCACCGAATTAATGATATAAAGCAGACCATTGGTTCGTGCCAGGAAAAGTACCGCGAGGCCAAGGGCAAGGTTGCGGCCGTTCAGAAGGGCCTCAAGTCCATGCCAGCCTGTTGCCCAGCTGACCCTGTTTAACTCATTGAGACTGAACCGGGCTCCGGTAAAAAATGTGGCGACTGCCACTCCAAGCAGGAAAGGACCCAGTGATCCGTTGATAAACAGGAATATGTCATAGGTCCTTTGCCCAAGGAAATTACCGGGCTTCGACCTGAATTCGTAGGCAACAGCCTGAATAATGAAACTGAACAGAATCGCCATCCAAACCCAGTATGCACCTCCGAAGCTTGCAGAATAGAAAAGGGGAAATGCGGCAAAAAAAGCTCCGCCGAAGGTAACGAGTGTCGTAAAGGTAAATTCCCATTTTCTGCCAAGGGCATTGACAAGAATTGTTTTCTGAACAGAATTCTCCGGAAGGGAGAATATCATCGACTGGCCCCCCTGAACAAACAGGAGAAAAACAAGCAGCCCTGCCAGGATGGAAATTATTATCCACCAGTAATGCTGCAGAAAAAGATGAGATATCAATGGTTCCATGGTTATTTCCTCCTAATGATTTGGTCCGGCCTTGATCTGTTTTATCATTATTGAAACCTCAGCTATCAGCAAAACAGTGAAGAGTATGGTGAACAGGATAAAGGTAGTGATAACTGATCCTGAGCCTATGCGGGAAACAGCTGTGCTTACCGGCATCAGGTCCTGGATTATCCAGGGCTGCCGGCCCATTTCCGCCAGAACCCATCCCATTTCTCCCGCAACGTACGGAAGCAATATCGAGAAAAGGACGATCCACAGGAACCATCTTTTTTTAGAGATGGTACCCCTGTAAAGAAAAATAAGCACAAGGCAGAACAGGAGAATGAAATAAAATCCAAGAGCGACCATAAGATGAAATGAATAGAATGAAAGTGAGACATTGGGGATGGCATCTTCCGGTTTTTCAATTGAGACATAGCCAAAGTACCTGAAATGTTCCTCAATGAAGTGCCTGTCGGCGAAAGCTTTTTTTATCGCTGCCATTTTAACAGAATCATTGCTCAGTCCGGCATTCTTGTAGTCTCTTAAAAGATCCTGCGCCGCCTTTCCCCTTTTCATCTTTTCAGCAACCGAAAGCAATCCTTTTTCCTGATTTCCGAGGATCAGGTCATTTATGCCAGGGACGAAAGCCCTTGTGTTCCCGCCGGTCATAAATGACAGCAATCCCGGAATTTCTATCCTGAACGAAAAATCCCTGATAACCTTTTCCCCGATCTTCCGGCCGGAATCCTTCAGAATACCTGCAGCAACAAGTCCGGCATCTGACCTGCCATCATAAAGAGCCTCGAAAGCCGCAAATTTAACAGGCTGTGCACGTGCAAGAGTTCTTGCCGAATTGTCGCCGGTATAGACAACAAGCAGTGACGAAAGCAGTCCGAAAACGCCGGCAACGAGAAGACTCCTCGTTGCAAGGTGGTGCTCCCTCTTCTGAAGAAGATACCATGCGCTGATACCTGCAACAAACATTGACGCGAGCAGGAATCCCGAAGAAATTGTATGAAGAAACTTGCTCACTGCAACTTCATTGAAGATGACCGCCCGGAAGTCGACCATTTCATTTCTTGCAGTTTCAGGATTAAATATCATGCCCACTGGATTCTGCATCCATGCATTGGCGACAAGGATCCACAATGCCGAAAGGCTCGCCCCTGCAGCCACCAGCCATGTTGATGCAAGATGAAACTTCCTGCTAACCTTGTTCCATCCGAAAAACATCACCGCTACAAATGTAGATTCCAGGAAAAAGGCCAGGATACCCTCGATGGCAAGCGGAGCCCCGAATATATCTCCCACGAACCAGGAATAATACGACCAGTTGGTGCCAAATTCAAACTCAAGGATTATTCCGGTGGCAACGCCAATTGCAAAATTAATACCGAAAAGAGTCATCCAGAACCGGGTCATGCGCTTCCATTCCTCACGGCCGGTCTGTACATATATAGTTTCCATAATGGCCACTATAAAGGACAGGCCCAGTGTGAGAGGAACAAAAAGCCAGTGGTAAATGGCAGTCAGGGCAAACTGTGCCCTCGACCAGTCAACCAGGGTCAGGTCAGGAACATCAATCATATGTTATTTTGAATTAATTAGCTGATCAAGAACAAAATCACTCTTCTGTTTCTCGTTGTCAAATCTTTTGTTCAGATAATCCCTGAAGAAAAACAGCCTTAAAATAATAAATATTATGAAAAGCTTAATCAGGATTATTATCCACACGCGCTTACCCCACCACGACATGCTTCTGAACCCGTCATAATAAAACCTGAACACTCTTTTTATTATCGAAGGGGATGATTCCACAGCTGTCTGATTATTCTTCCGTTTCATCAGTTACTTTTTCCCCTGCCCTTTTCCGCGAAGTGATCCTTTTTGATTCTTCAATCAGAACATTTGATATCCGGCTTTTTTCAGGCGAATTCACATCCGACAAACTGGAGGTTATTTTCTGCACCGCCTTGAATCCAAAGAAAAACTCCCTCGCAAAAACCCTAAGAACAGTGTAGGCGGGGATGCCCAGAATCATTCCGGGAACGCCGGCCGCAAAACCTGCTGCCAGCACAACCACAAATACCTCCAGCGGATGAGCCTTTACACTGCTTGAAAAGATCACGGGCTGAAATACAACATTATCAATAGTGTGGGTAACGGCCTCCACGATAATCATGTAATATACCAACGGAATAACCACGGTATTAAAATCCTGATTTATATGTGACGCCACTCCCATTATTATGGCAATAAACAAGCCCAGCCACGGACCAACATAGGGAATAACATTCAGTATCCCGATGATCAGTCCCATGACCAGCGCCTGCTGGAATTCAATCCCGATGATTGTCATTCCTATGTCGATAAGGATCATGATGCATGTGCTCTGAATGACAATGCCTATGAAATACCTTGTAAGCAGTTTTTTTATCGAGTTAAGTGCCCTGGTCACATTATCAACATACCTGTCGGGAATCCACATAAGTATCGATTCAAAAAACAGATGCTGATCCTTGAGAAAGAAGAATGTGATAAAGCTTATAGAAAATATTGCAACAACAATATTCCCGAGAACACCTATAATCGATCCTATAAAGTTCTGGATCATATCGATGCTTAATACTTCCGTCACTTTTGACCCGATATACTCCTTCAGTGACAACTTGTCGGATATACTCGGATTAAGGCTTATAAACAACTTCTCGATCTTTCCAACGGGCCCCTCAATCAGCCTGACTATCTTTTCGCTGTCAATGCCTGTCAAGTGATTTATCTGCCTGGTCACCAGCGGTATGAATATGTATAAGAAAAGCAGGATGGCTCCCCAGATAATGATCAGTGTAAAAAGGGCCGCCAATACCCGCGGGAATTTCCACTTCCGGATCCTGATCCTGCAGAAAAGATCAACAAGAGGCCGGCCCATGATGGAAAGCACACCCGAAACAAGAATGTATACAACTATATTGCGAAAGTACCAGACTGCAGCAAGAAGAATCAATACCCCGAAAAATATGAGGAAGTTCCTGATTGTGGCTTTCATTGATTATTATTTTCCTTATACAAACCTATGCTAAATTTTTGGAATTCCCTATAATCAAATACCCCTGCCAAAGTATTGCTCCTGTTATACGACTCTCTTATCAATCTTAATGATCGTGCCATTATGTCAGTTTTCTATTTATTGCCATGTCATTCTGTCGTGTTTATTAGTCTGGAACGGAAATTGAAAATGAAAAAGCATAATAGAATGCTATGTTAAATTTAAAATAAAGGAGGACCAAACCATGTTACCAATAATTACAAGAAGAAGCTACAGGCCCTTTTATCTGCCCGGCCTGTTTGACGACGATTCCTTCCAGGCAACAAGCGGCCTTAACAGATCCATGCCTGCTGTGAATATAAGGGAAGATGGGAACAGTTTTGCACTTGACCTGGCAATACCGGGTATAAACAAGAAGGATATTAAGATTGACCTCAACGAGGATCTGCTTACAATTTCGCATGAGGTCAGGAACGAGTCAGAAAAGAACAGCAATGGCTACAAAAGAAGGGAATTCAGCTGTTCATCTTTCTGCAGAAGCTTCCAGGTTCCTGAAAATGTGAACAGGGACAAGATAGAAGCCAGCTACAGGGATGGGATCCTGAACATTACCCTTCCCAAATTTGAAGAGGAAAAACACAAGCTGACCAGGCAGGTAATAGTTTCCTAAAGGATATGGAAGCTGACCGTATCGGGGAAGGTCGCCCGAAGGTGAACGGACGGGAGAAAAAAATGGCTCGCCTGCAGGAGGCATGCGGCGGGTTCCTTTCCGGACTATTGTGAGTAAAATGACTGACCCTGGTGTTTCCCGTCAGCCGCTAGCAGTATTTGAGAAATTCCCTGGCGAATTGTCTGCCGAATTCAGCCAGGGTTTCTTTTTTATCACCTCCTGGTGCAAACTTAAATCCGGCTGTTTCGTCGAAAACCCTGAGTTTGAGACTTCTCAGTGTTTCTGCAATTATTTTGGGAGCTTCTCCGCTCCATCCATAAGAACCGAAAGCCCCTGCCATCTTTCCCTTGTCACGTATGGGATTTATCAGTGAGAATAACCTGTAAACCGGCAGGAGCGTATTCTGATTTATGGTAGGCGATCCGATCAGGATCGCATCGGAGGAGACCAGTTTTGATTCCAGTTCGCCCGGCGGCATGGTTTCGATATCTGCCAGGTCAATATTAAAATCACCCGCCTCACTCAATCCTGATGCGATAAGGCCGGCCGCCTGTTTCGTATAACCATATGCAGAAATATAGGCGACAAGGATCCTTTTGGTACCTCCCGGTTCAACCAGTTTCAGGTATTCCTCCGCATAATTCCCGGAAAGCTTCACCATGTCCCAAAGATTTTCCGAGTGAACCGGACCATGGCCGGGGCAGATCAGGCTGATATCCAGATCCCTGATTTTCTCAATGGCCCTGATCATGAACCTGCTGTAAGGCTTCATGATCACATCAAAATAGTATTTGTAGGAATTCATGTAATCCTGCGATTTAATGTCGCTGAACATTCCGCTATCGCAGTAATGGGCACCGAATACGTCGCAGGTAAACAGAATTCTTTCTTCTTCGTGCCAGGTAAATATGGAATCCGGCCAGTGAAGGTTGGGGGCGGCTATGAATTTCAGCGTTCCTGTTCCGAGGTCAAGGGTATCCCCGTCTTTTACAACAATGGAATTGAACGGTTTGTTGATCATATCTGCAAGATATCTTATGGCACTGCCGCTTCCCACAATCGTTGCCGCGGGAGCGATATCAAGGAGCATTCCAAGGCTTCCGGAGTGATCAGGTTCCGTATGGTTAAGAACGATGTAGCTGATGTCTGAAGGATCTGTTACGGCTCTCAGCTTATTAAGCCAGGTTTCGCTGAACTGGTCCTTGGCCACATCAATAAGTGTTTTTCTTTCAGAGCTTATAAAGTAGGAGTTATAGGTAGTTCCGAACCCGGTGTTCATTACAATGTCAAATGTCCTGATATCATAATCGAGGATCCCGATCCATTTGACATTTTCCCGAAGGTCAATTATTTTGTCATCTTTCTGTTCCATGATAATATTCAGTTCAGATCTTTGCAATAATGCTTTTGTTAGCCTTAACCTGCTGCAATATGGGAATTTCCACCTCCGTGCCCAAAGGGAGGAAGATATCCACCCTTGAACCGAATTTTATAAATCCAAGTTCATCGCCCTGGGTAACATGGGCCCCTTTCCTGGCGTAGGTGACAATTCTCCTTGCAACTGCGCCGGCAATCTGCCTTATCAGTATCTCCGCACCATTCTCGGTTTCAATGACTATTGAACTTCGCTCATTCATCTCCGATGATTTCGGATGCCAGGCTACCATGTAATTCCCCGGATGATACATTACATACTTTATCTCTCCCGACACCGGGTACCTGTTGCTGTGCATGTTAAACGGGGACATGAAGATGGAGATCTGAAGGCGCATATCCCTGAAATACTCCTTTTCCTCGGTTTCTTCGATCACTACGACCTTGCCGTCAGCAGGTGCATAAACAAGGTCAGGATCGGGTTCAATATACCTTAACGGAAGTCGGAAAAAGAAAAGGAGGAATATATACATGAGAAGTGAGGCAATCAGGACAGTGTATCTCAGAAGAACGAGATCAGGCCATATCAAACCCGTCAGCAGATTGACAGACAGCAGCAATATGAATCCGTAAATCAATATCTTATACCCTTCCTTGTGAATTCCCATTCCTGCAAAAATTTTCACAAAACTAATCAAGACTCTTCAATCATCCAAAAAGTGAAAGGAAAAGATATCCAAGGGGAAATGCGAAGAGGGCGCTGTCGAAGCGGTCGAGAAAACCTCCATGTCCAGGCATTACTGATCCTGAGTCTTTTACGCCGATGCTTCGTTTAAGCAGTGATTCGAACAGATCGCCAAAGGTACCGGCAACAGATACAATAACTGCAATACCCATCCAGTGTGATTTTTTCATCACTCCAAACCAGTCACCCAGCAGCCAGGCTGCGGCAATTGCCAGAACAAGCCCGCCCAGGCAGCCCTCCCATGTTTTTTTCGGCGAGATCCTTTCCATAAGCCGGTGCCGTCCGAATGATGCTCCGGTTATGTATGCGCCGGTATCATTTGCCCAGAGAACAAGAAAGAAACCAACAATGAAGCCCGGGGAGAAGATTATTCCCTGATGTGCAATCAATGATTGCAGGCCAGTCCGGGAAAAAGCAGCAAATGGGAAAAGCGAAAATGGCAGGGCAACATATATTATGCCGAAGAAAGTATGTGCAAGCGAATCAAAGGGTTTTTCAGCTTTCCTGAAAAGCTCCACGGTCATCAGAACCATTGCAAGGGGTATCAGAACCAGATAACAGCGGCCCGGCAACAATCCGGCCGCCACCAGGGCGGATATTATGAATGTCGTCAGGCCGGCAGTAATTCCTCCTGCGGTTTGCGGACGAACTCCGGAATCTTTGATCATCGAGTAATATTCATACTGCGCTCCGGCAACGATTGCCAGGCCGGTAAGAAAAAATGAAACCGGGTGCAGCCAGAATCCGCCCAGAACAAAAATTACGATCCATATTGCGGTAAGGGTGCGTCTGAGAAAATTGCTCAATGTGATCCGGTATTAATAATTCCTTACTCTCCTGGTTATTTTATTCAGATTTTCCGGAGCCGGCAATGTCTCCACTTTTCTGTGACGGGGATTTCCTTTTTTTCCTGCCGGCTTTATTTTCTTCCTGTTCTGTGTTCGGTTCAATAGGAGCCGGTTCAACATCAATTACTTTCTTTGCCTGATCTTCTGATCCGGATTTGAGTTTGTCGCCCTTGCGTTTTCCGAAAATCCTTTCCAGGTCCTCGCTGAAGATAACCTCTTTTTCCAGCAGGAGCTCTGCAAGTTCGGTCAATCCTTTCATATTGGCCCTTAGAACATCTTTTGCGCGCTGGTATGATTCTTCAATTATCAACTTAACTTCATGGTCGATCAGTTCGGCAGTTTTTTCGCTGTACGGCTTGGTGAATCCGAAATCTGATTGTCCGGAAGAATCATAAAAACTGATATTTCCCACCTTCTCACTCATTCCGAAGAAAGAGACCATGGCATAAGCCTGCTTGGTTATTTTCTCAAGGTCGCTCAGTGCTCCGGTGGAGATTTTGCCGAAAACAAGCTCTTCAGAAGCTCTTCCGCCCAGTGCATAAGCCATTTCATCAAGGAGCTGTTCACGGGTGGTGATCTGTCTCTCCTCCGGAAGGTACCATGCTGCTCCAAGAGCCCTTCCCCTTGGGATGATCGTCACCTTCAGCAGCGGACTGGCATGTTCCAGCAGCCAGCTTACCGTTGCATGGCCGGCTTCGTGGTAAGCAATGGTTTTTTTCTCATCCATCGAGATGATCTTGTTCTTCCTTTCAAGCCCGCCGACAATCCTGTCAATGGCATCCAGGAAATCCTGCTTTTCAACAATATTTTTATTTTTCCTGGCTGCAATAAGCGCGGCTTCGTTGCACACGTTTGCAATATCGGCTCCGGAGAAGCCGGGAGTTTGCTTGGCAAGGAAAGATATGTCGAAATTCTTCTCCATTTTAATCGGCCGGAGGTGAACCTTGAAGATTGCTTCACGCTCGTTAAGATCGGGAAGTTCCACATGTATCTGGCGGTCAAACCTTCCTGCCCTCAGCAGAGCCCTGTCAAGTATGTCTGCCCTGTTGGTGGCGGCAAGAATTATTACCCCCATGTTGGTTCCGAAGCCATCCATTTCAGTTAGCAACTGGTTCAGGGTGTTTTCACGTTCGTCGTTTGAACTGAAACCCACATTGCGACCCCTTGCCCTGCCAACGGCATCAATCTCATCGATAAATACTATGCAGGGAGCCTTTTCCTTGGCCTGCTTGAAAAGATCCCTGACCCTTGAAGCGCCTACACCCACGAACATTTCAACAAAATCCGATCCGGATATTGAAAAGAACGGCACATTGGCCTCTCCGGCAACAGCCTTTGCAAGAAGGGTTTTTCCGGTTCCGGGAGGCCCGATAAGAAGCGCACCCTTGGGAATTTTTCCGCCAAGCTGCGTGTATTTCTTCGGATTCTTAAGAAAATCCACAATCTCCATCACCTCTGTCTTTGCCTCTTCCAGGCCGGCAACATCATTGAAGTTTATCTTTACGTTCGTATCCTTGTCAAAAACCTGAGCCCTCGATTTTCCAACGCTGAAAATGCCGCCCGCACCGCCGGCACCGCCTCCCGACATCCTTCTCATCATATATATCCACAGGAAAATCAGCAGGATGAAAGGCAGGGTCCACCCCAGGATATCACCGATATAATTTCGCCTGGTTTCTGACTCAGGATATATTATTTCCTTCTCCTCATATCCTTTCTGCTCATCTTCCAGAAATTTGTAAAAGATACCTATATCCGAAATATTATATGTGAAATTGGGTTTTGGAGCACTAAGCCCGATACCCCTGCTTCCGTTCTTATTAAGATTCGGATACCTGTCCGACTCAATTGCTTCTTTCTTCAGGTAAATCTCGGCAACCTCCTTGTTTACGATCACAATCCTTTCTATATCCCTGTGTTCGAGCATCTTCTTCAGGTCGCCTGTCTGAGCCCTGGGTACCGACTTGCCACCGTATAAAAACTGAAAAGCAATGATGGAAAAGGCAAGGATCGCAAATATCCAGTTGGAATTGAACCTGGGCTTTACGTTCTTGTCAGAATTGTTCCCCGGCTGCTGGTTCTTATTGTTCTTGTTATTCTTTTCAGCCATAAACTAATAATTTATCTGATTGTCTTTAATAGCTTCCAGGGAGGCATCAGCCCAAAGTGATTCAAGGCTGTAAAAACTCCTGTATTCTTCAAGAAATATATGTACAACAACGTTTCCGTAGTCAAGCAGGACCCAGAAGCAATTGTCAAGCCCTTCAATATGCCCGGGCTTCTCTCCTGTTTCTTTTCCCACAACATCTTCCACGGAATGACAAATAGAGTCAACCTGGGTGACCGAAGAACCATGGCAGATTATAAAAAAATCGGTGATTCTGTTTTCCAGGCTCCTTAAATCTATTTTCAGTATATCCTTCCCCTTCTTCTCAATTATCCCCCTCAGTATATTTTCAAGCAGTAATTCAGCTTCGTCCCGCCTTTTCTTCATCCGTAACTATCAATTAAATATCAAGTCGCAAAAGTACAAACTTTTATCCGTATTTTTGTACCAGAACCCTGAATTTACAATTTAAGTACCAAGACTGTAGGAAATGAAGCCCGTTAAATCTTCCTAAAGCCCGCAGAATGATAATAGGATCGAAAAAAATATATGTCCGCGACCTCCCGTCGACCAACACTTTTGCGGCAGGTCTCCTGAGGGAAGATCCGCTTCCTGCCGAGGGTACGGTAATATATACAGATTATCAATCGGCCGGCCGTGGTCAGAAGGCAAACAAATGGGAAAGCGAGGCCGGAAAAAACATTTTGTGCAGCATCATTCTGTTCCCCGGCATGGTGGCCCCGGAAGATCAATACGTGATTTCAATGGTTGTATCACTTGGCATTTACGACTTTGTTTCAGAAAAGACTCCAGGCTGCAAGATTAAATGGCCCAACGACATTTATGTGCAAGATTCCAAAATTGCAGGAATACTGATAGAAAACGCGATTTTTGACGGCAGGATTGAAAGCAGCATTGTCGGCATAGGGCTTAACCTGAATCAGACAAGCTTCATCAGCGGAACGTTCAACGCGGTTTCCCTTAAAATGATCACGGGCGAGGAATATGACCCGGCAACATGCCTTATGCGGCTTGCGGCGAACCTCGATAAAAGTTACAAGCAGCTTCTTGCAGGAGATTATGCATCTATCCGGGGCCGGTTCGCTTCCCTGCTGTACCGGCAAAATGAATGGCACAGCTACAGGGCCGGCAAAACGGCCTTTGAAGGAAAAATAGCAGCGGTAACAGGAAGGGGAAACCTGATTGTGGAGGATATAACCGGCAAGATCCTTGAATTTGGCACCAAGGAAATTGAATATATCTTATGATCTTTTCCAGCCCCTGAAATTCTCCATTTCAACAATCAGCGCGTCAAGAAACCTGACAATGTACTTTTCGGCCATCATCTTCATGAATGGGTTCATTTCTGCATTTACCGTAATGATTACTTTGGTTTTTTCAGGATCTTCCCCATTTATGCCCAGGATAAGCCGGAGATTCTGAATGTCGAGCAATTCAACCCTATAAGCCACCTCAGAATACGGGATCCTTTCAATCAAATGTATTTTTATACTGCCTAACGGATCAATTGACAGGGTGCAGGATTCGCCGGTCGATTCAACTATCGTTGCGGTATCGGGGGGCAGCAGGTTTGTCAGGTTGCCTGCATCAGCAGCAAATTCAAAGACCTCCCTTGGAGTGCATGTCAAAAGTCCTTCCCTGCTTGTATATTCAGTCGATTGTCCCATCTAATCAGTTTTTTGACCCCATCCCGAGGGATCTGTTCTCCATCTTTTCAGGGTTTCCATTTCAGAAACTCCTATGTAACCCGAGGCAAGTGCTGTTTCTATTAATGTGCTGTAGCTGCCGAGGGTTTTAAGTTCACAAGCCTGGGCAGCAAATCCGGCTGCAGCCTTTTCAAACTCATAGGTAAAGATTGCCAGCATTCCAAGGACTTCACATCCGGCTTCCCTTAAGGCTCTGACTGCGCCCAGGCTGCTGCCTCCCGTTGAAATCAGGTCCTCAATTACCACCACCTTCTGGCCCGGTTCGAAATAACCCTCAATCTGGTTCCCCAGTCCATGCTCCTTTGCGCCGGAACGCACATAAATAAAAGGCAGGTTAAGTTTATCTGCCGTGAGGACACCATGGGCAATGGCGCCGGTTGCAACCCCGGCTATAACCCCGGCATCAGGGTACAGGTCCCTGACATACCGGGCAAACATCTCACTGATAAACGATCTGATCTCCGGAAAGGACAGTGTTTTCCGGTTATCACAATAGATCGGCGACTTCCATCCCGAAGCCCAGGTGAACGGATTTGACGGTTGCAATTTAATTGCTTTAATTTGTAACAGATAATCAGCGATCTTTGTTGCACAATTTTCCATTTCAGAATGTATAAGGTTCATTTCGAAGACAGATTCATTCTAATCAGTGCCGAACCTGACCGGTTGCAAAAATACGCCTTATTCTATAAATTTGGTGCAACAAAGGAACTATATAAGCTCATTTCTGACTTTCAGGCGGATGAATCAATATCCCCGATCAACATTTTCGGAACCAATATAAGACATCTCTGGAGGATTTTCCGCATATATTTTACCGAAGTCGGGGCGGCGGGCGGGCTGGTCAGGCATTCTGCCGGCAGGTATCTGTTCATTGAGAGAAACGGGAGGCTGGATCTGCCAAAGGGCCACATTGAAAGCGGTGAGGATCCTGAAACATGCGCCCTTAGAGAGGTGCATGAAGAATGCGGAATCAGCGGGCATAAAATAATCCGATTCCTCGATTCGACATATCATACATATACAAGCCGCGGCATTTCATACCTCAAAAACACCAGATGGTACCTGATGGATTATTCAGGGTCAATGGACCTTAAACCCCAGCTTGAGGAGGGGATCACAAAGGTTGAATGGCTGTCGGGGGAGGAGCTGTGCCGGATTAAGGCAAATGCATGGCATTCGCTGACTGACCTTATAAACACCACGGTACTGAAAGACTGATCTTCAAAAAAAGCTACTCTTCCTCTCCCCTGTAATCTTTCAGATTTATCGCAGCCGGCACAAAGCGGGAAGCATCCCCGCCACTGCGGATAATGTCCCTTACTATGGAGGAATTTATAGGTGAATGCTCCGGAATTGTAAGGAGAAATACAGATTCAACATTCACTGCCAGTGCCTTGTTTACCTGGGCTATGGCTCTTTCAAATTCAAAGTCGGCCGCTGTTCGCAGACCCCTGAGAATATACCGGGCATTATGTTTTATGCAGTAGTCGACCGTCAGCCCTTCATAATGGTCAACCCTTATCCGGGCTTCACCCTGAAAAACCCTTCCAATCATTTCCTTTCTTACATGAAGGGGATAATAGTTTTTTTTCAGGGCATTGGCACCCACTGCAATGATTATTTCATCGAAGAGGCCCAGGGCTCTTTGTACTATTCCTTCATGTCCAATGGTGAACGGGTCAAACGAACCTGGGAATACAGCAATTCTTTTCATTCAAATGTGATTTTCTTCGGATTTTTAACTTTCTGCCTCAGCAGGGAAAGCTCCAACACCTCCATGATAGTGTCTACATAATGAAACCTGAGCCCTTTGATATAGATCTCATTGATATCTTCAACATCCTTCCTGTTATCTTTCGAAATAATGATCTCCTTTATCCGGGCCCGCTTGGCAGCAAGGATTTTCTCCTTTATTCCCCCAACAGAAAGCACTTTGCCCCTGAGGGTTATTTCTCCGGTCATTGCAAGGAATTTTTTCACCTTTCGCTGTGTAAATGCAGATGCGATTGATGTTGCCATGGTTATTCCGGCTGAGGGGCCGTCCTTGGGGATGGCCCCCTCCGGGATATGTATGTGAATGTCCCATTTTTCGGAGAAGCCATCAGGGAGGGCCAGCAATTCGGCATTTGATTTCAGGTATTCGAGCGCAATCACGGCCGATTCCTTCATTACCTCTCCCAGGTTGCCGGTAAGTGTAAGTTTTCCCATTCCCCGGCTGAGGCTCGTTTCAACGAAAAGGATCTCGCCGCCTGCCGCTGTCCAGGCCAGCCCGGTAACCACGCCGGCCTGATCGTTGCCTGCATAGATGTCGCGCACATATTTCGGGGGGCCCAGGATCTCAACCAGCTTTTTCTCAGACAATTCGGTATCATAGCTGATGCCCGAGGCAATGTTCTTGGCTGTAACCCTGAGGATCTTCGCCAGCTTCTTGTCCAGCTCCCGCACTCCCGATTCCCTTGTATACTTTTCAATAACCGTCTCCATAACCTTTCTGCCGATCGAAATCTGGTCAGGCCTGACCCCATGGTTCTCAACCTGTTTCGGGAGCAGGTGAAGCTCGGCAATCTCAAGTTTCTCTTCAACAAGGTACCCGGTGATCTCTATGAGTTCCATCCTGTCCTTTAATGCTGCACTGATGGTTGCAAGATTATTGGCGGTGGCAATGAAAAGCACCCTTGACAGGTCATATTCCATCTCAAGGAAATTGTCAAAAAAGGTGCTGTTCTGTTCAGGGTCAAGGACCTCAAGTAAGGCAGAAGAGGGATCACCCCGGAAATCCTGCCCCACCTTGTCGATCTCATCCAGAATGAAAACCGGGTTTGATGATCCGGCTCTTTTAAGGTTCTGCACTATCCTGCCCGGCATTGCGCCGATATATGTTTTGCGGTGCCCCCTTATTTCGGCCTCATCGTGAAGCCCTCCGAGTGACATCCTGACATATTTCCGGCCCAGGGCCTTGGCAACCGATTTCCCGAGTGAGGTTTTTCCCACCCCGGGAGGGCCGTAAAGACAAAGTATGGGCGATTTCAGATCACCTTTCAGTTTAAGCACAGCCAGATGTTCCAGAATCCTTTCCTTAACCTCTTCAAGGCCGAAATGATCCTTGTCCAGAACGCGCCTTGCATTATTCAGGTCGAGATTGTCTTTTGTGCACAGGTTCCAGGGCAGATCCAGAAGGGTCTGAATATAATTTACCTGAACGGAATATTCTGCGGCTGCAGGGTTAAGCCTGTGCAGCTTGTCAAGTTCCTTCATGAAGGTCTTCCCGACCTCGGCAGGCCAGTCCTTTGAGTCTCCCTTCTTCCTGTACTCCTCAATCTCCTTCTCAACCGGATTCCCCCCAAGCTCATTCTGGATAGTCTTCATCTGCTGGTGGAGAAGGAATTCGCGCTGCTGCTGGTCGAGGTCGCTTTTCACCTTCGACTGGAGTTCATTTTTCAACTCAAGCAGCTGTATCTCCTGAACCAGGTATTCCAGCAACTGATAGCCCCGGTCGCGAAGATTATTAACCTCAAGAAGGCGCTGTTTATCCTGAACCTTAATATCGGTATTTGAACATATGAAGTTAATGAGATAGGTGCTGTTCTCAATATTCTTGATTGCAAATGAAGCCTCGGGGGAAATATTGGGATTAATCTTTATGATTTTGAGTGAAAGATCCTTAAGTGATCCCACAACGGCATCGAAGTCTTTGCTTGGAAGCTCGGGCCTTAGTTCAGGGATCGTCCTTACGCGTGCGATAAAGTAGGGGTCGTCTGAAACAAGCTCCTGCAAAACCATCCTTTTCCGCCCCTGTATTATTGCAGTGGTGGAGCCGTCGGGCATTTCAAGAAGCTTCACTATCTGACCGACGGTCCCTACAGAATGCAGATCGGCAAAAGCAGGATTTTCAATGTCAGGATCCTTCTGGGCAACCGTTCCCATGATCCTGTCAGACTTATAAACATCCTTGATAAGCTGAATTGATTTCGGACGCCCGATTGATATCGGAATCACCACGCCCGGAAAAAGGACAGTGTTCCTTAACGACAGGACAGGAATAGTCTCCGGTACCTCAACGTCCTCAAAATCACCGTCTTCCCCATCTGCAATTATGGGAACTATATCCCCCCCGCCATCCATGGGGTCAGGAAGTAAAAAGCTCTTTACCGTTCGCCTCAGTTTCTTGTCCATCTGTGAAAAAATGCTGTCAAATTTACAAATAATTCCGCATCCGGCACCAGGTACGTGCATTGCAATCACTGTGCCATACCTTGCAATTCAAAAAAAAACCCGGCAAATCAAGCCGGGATCCTGCATTTTTTTCCTTTTATTTCTTCCTGCCTACATGATCCTTGTAACGGTTCATGAACTTATCAACCCTTCCTGCAGTGTCAACAAGCTTCATCTTTCCCGTATAAAAAGGATGGGATGTATTTGAGATCTCAAGCTTAATCAGGGGGTACTCATTTCCATCCTCCCATTTAACGGTATCCCTCGATGGTGCCGTTGATCTGCTGAGAAATGAATATCCGTTTGACATATCCTGGAAAACAACAAACCTGTAATTGCTGGGATGTATACCGTTTTTCATCTTTTACTCATTTTTAAATCCGCGCGTCCCTATCTTTAAATTAGGGTTTGCAAAGTTACATATATTTTTAATAAAAACAATTTTATTTATTGTTTCCTGTCCCCGCCTGAATCCGAATCGGAAATACCTGCCATTTCAACCTTGTACCTGGTAAATTTAAGTTTTTTGTTTATAAGATACCTGTATGTTATGTGCGTTTTGGCTTTCCTGGCTCCCAGGGCCTCGTAGATTGCAATCATTTTAGGGTTGAAATCGCCCACCCAGGAAAGTTCCAGTTCCTTATACCATGGCTTTCTTTTAAAGACTTCATAAAGATTATAAAATATCGCCGATTCAACTCCGCTGTTCTGGTATGAAGGAAGCACCCCTCCGACAACTGCCCTCATCCTCGTCATTTTGCGGGTCATCTTGAAAAAAACGAATCTGATCTTATTCAGTAAATGCAGCCTGCCGTTGAAGCTTTTCAGTATCTGATTAAAATCGGGATACAGGATAAAAAACGCTATCGGCTTATCATTGAAATATGCAAACCAGATTATTTCCTGGTCAATAACAGGCTTCGCCTTCCGGAACAAGGCATCAAGCAACTCAGGATCAAGGGGGGTAAAATCCTCCTTGAAGCTTTTCCAGGTTGCATTATATATTTCAACAAGATCATCAATGAATTTCTGCTTCCTGGCAAATTCAAAATGACGAAATGAATATCCGGGTCGTTTTGAAAGCCATTCGGCTATTTTCATGATACGGGGAGGGAACTCCACGATTTTATTGCCGGGGGTTCTTACATCCCTGTGATATGAATATTGTTCAAAATAATTCCTGAATCCATAATCCTCAAAAAAGTCCCTGTAATAATCTTTGTTATATGGCATGCCGTAGCCCTGCCGGACAAATCCGTCAACAAGCAGCCCCCAGTTATTATCATTCTCCCCGAAATTTATGGGTCCGTCCATAGCTTCCATTCCCTTTGACGCCAGCCATTCCCGGCCCGCATCAAAGAGCATGAAGGCGGCATTTTTATCATTGACCACCTCGAAAAATCCAATTCCGCCTGTGGGCTGGAAGTGAGCGGCAGACCTGACCCTGTCAATAAAAGCGGCAATACGGCCAATCGTCCTGCCTTTCTCATCCCTGAGTATCCATCTGATTGCCTCGCCCTGCCTGAACAGGTAATTCCTTTCAGGGTCAAACAGAGCCTCAAGTTCCGAATCCAAAGGACAAACCCAGTTGGGATCTCCTTTATACAGCCTTTTCGGAAGGTTCAGAAACTCCTCCCTGTCCCTTGAAGTGGTAACCTGAATAATATGCATAATATTTGTTTAAAGCGTACTGTCTGAACAAAATACCAATACAGAGAAACTGATCATAAACAAAGAACGCAAATATAGAAAGATTTTTAAAACCGGTTGCAGGAACAGGCTCCGCTGTTTTTCCATAAACCCTGCATTCTTTCCGCACTCGCCATTTCACCTGCATCAGGGGTTTTGCACGGCATCATCCTCACTCCCGGAATCAGTGAATATCTATTATCCTGTGGTCAATAAGGACGAAAACTGCAGCCAGCAGGATTGAATAAACCAGAAACAGCTTCAGGGGGATGTAGTCAGAGGGTCTGATCTTCATTTTCACCCACAGATACGCGGTAAGATATATCTTTCCGACAGTATAGCCGATGAACGATGCGAGGGCAACTCCCACTATATTGTATCCCCATTTTATCATCAGCAGGCTCAGGGTTATGCTGATTGAAAGTTCAATAACTGCGGCAATCAGGGTTATATGGGTTTTTTTCCTTCCTACGATCACAGTCTGCGGGAAGACCAGCCGCGGAATGACGAACAGTGAAAAAACAAGAAATACGTCGGCGCTTTTCTGGAACTCAGGATTGAACATCCGGGGATAAATCCACCTTGCCAGCAGCATGATCAGCATTGTGGAAGGAAAGCTCAGATGCATCAGGCGGCGGGATTTGTATTTTATCCTGGTCAGTGATTCCTTCATTCTCGACCTTGTCGAAAATTCGGGCAGCATCGCATTGCTTAATCCGTTTGCAAGCATCAGTACCAGCGGAAACTCCTTTGCTCCGTAACGGAACCATGCAAACATGCCCGGGTCACGGTACACTGCGGAAATAATAACACCGTTGGCATATTGGGCCGATCCGCTCAGCAGCGAAGTAATGATAAGCGGAAAACCCAGGTAAAGATGCTCCTTGATGAATTTCATGGAGATCTGCATTTCCGTATACCTCCTTAGAAGTATTATAAGCCAGACCCATCGTACCGCAGTTATCGCAAGCAGCCCGTAAATGGACCATATAATATCTTTCCTGAAAAGAATTGGTGCTATCACAAAAACAAGCTGGAGGGAAAATGTATATATCCCATACTGAAAGATCCGGTATGACCGGTTGTTCAGCAGGTAGATATATTCAATCAGGCAGACCGGGTTGCTAAGGAGAAGATACAGAAGGAGAAGGTTAAGGTAGGGCACATTTCCCGAGATATTGAACACTGAAAAATGATTCTTCAGGGAGTGTCCCATCCCGAAAAACACAAGGCTGAACAGGCACAGCAGGATAAAGGCATTGAATATTTCGGGTGATTTGCCTTCTCCGTTGTCGCCTATTTTGCGGTATGTCTTGTTGCGGTGGTAAAGAGGAAGCAATGACTGGATAATTCCTGTAACCCAGAAAAAACTGATCAGCCCCGAAATGAACAGGAACATCTCCCACGATCCTATTTCGGCTCTTGTAAGATGGCTTTTCGTAAATACAATGCTGATTATAAGAAAGACCGTGAAGCGCATAAGCTGGAAAAGCTGCAGCCCGGAGATATTGTCGATCAGTTTTATCTTTCTGAATTCAGGGATCCGGAAGCCGAAAGGTCTTCTTGAAGACATATTGTATTGTGCAAATTTGTAAAGAAAAGTCCAGTGTTCATGAACTGCGGCCCAAAGATACTAATTGGACAGATCTGGCATAAAACAAATTCAAAATTTTGCACAAATGGAATTTTTGGGCTTACTTTGCAACCTGAAACGGTGGATGTAGCTCAGTTGGTTAGAGTACCGGATTGTGGTTCCGAGGGTCGTGGGTTCGAATCCCATCTTCCACCCAGACAGAAAAGGCTGGCCGCCGGAGGCGGTGCAGCCTTGTTTTTTTATGAGCGTCTGAAGCTTGCTTCAATAAGCGATATAAAAAAACAAGGCTGAAGCCCCGGCGCGCCGGGGCACAGCCTTTTCTGTCTGGCTGCCCTCCCCGGGGATCGCCGTTTGAGTTCCGCATCAGCGGAGCGAAAACGGCAATCCCTGGCAAACCTGATGAACAAAATAAATGATGAACCGATGAACTGAATGAAGACCGCCAGGCATCCTTCATCCGGTGCTCCTGTCCCATTTCCGGTATTTCAGGTATGCGGTAACTGAAAGTCCGGCAAGAACAGCAACCGAGACATAAACGAATGCGGGAACCGGTACCGGATCACCTCCTGCGTACGAGTGCAGCCCGGAGAGATAATAATTAACCCCGAAATAGGTCATGAGCACCGATGAAAAACCGACCATGGAAAACAGATTGAATGAATATATATCCTTCAGCCCGGGGATCAGCCTTGAGTGAGTAACCAGGGTGTAGACAACTATTGTGATAAGCGACCAGGTTTCCTTGGGATCCCAGCCCCAGTATCTTCCCCACGATTCATTTGCCCAGACAGCACCGAGAAATGTCCCTGTCGTCAGCAGGTAAAGGCCTATGGTCAGGGTTCTATAATTAATAACCGTAAGCTCGTCAATGGTAGCCGAGATCCTTTCCCTGTTCCTTTCACCTGACAGTGCCAGTAGAATCAGTGTAATAATGCCAAGGATCGCCCCGAGACCGAGAAAGCCGTAACTGCCGGTGATCACTGAAACATGCAGGGTGAGCCAGTAAGATTTCAGGACAGGCACAAGGTTGGTTATTTCAGGGTCCATAAAGCTCAGGTGTGCAACCATCAGGGTCATTGAAGCCAGCACAGCTGTTGCCGAAAGGGTGAACTCCGACTTCCTGCTGAAGATGAAACCGGCAAACAGGGTGACCCATGAAATGAAAATCATCGACTCATAACCGTTGCTCATTGGTGAATGACCTGAAATATACCATCTCAAACCCAGGCCGAAGGTATGAAGCATGAAACCAGCCAGCAGGAGCCATTTCAAAGCTTTCAGAATGAAGGTTTTCGTTTCAAAACCCCCGATAACCATTATTAAAAGGCTTACAAGCATGATTATGCCGATAGTTGCGTAAAAGGGAAAAAGCCGCTCAAAGATCATCAGCCTGTAATATAAAACCTCAGCCTTTATCCTGTTGCCGGAAGGAAGGCCATATCCTGCAAATTTCTGCTGGTATTCCATTATTGAAGCGGAAATGGCAGAAGCGGCCGCCCTGTCGTTTGAACGTATGGCTTCGGCAAACATTGGTACTACATTATGAAGATACAGTGAGTCTTCTTTCCCGGCTGCGTTTATGACTGCCTGCCGGGGTGAATCCCACTCATGCTGTCCGCCCTTTTTCGGAAAAATCTTCAGGAACCCGCCAGTGTAGATCATATATACAATGTTTACCCGCTCATCAGCCTTCATAATCTCCTTGTCAAGCTTGCTCCTTTCTCCGGGAGCCTTCGAATAAGCCCTGTTAGCCAGATCGGAAAGCTTGTAGTTCCCGTCCCCGTCAATATTCACAATATCTGAAAAAGCCGCCATGTTTCCGCGAATGCCCAGGATACCCTGCAATTCCCTGTTTGAGACCCTTATCAACGGCACATCCTTCCATCTTTCAAAATCGAGGTACAAGCCAAGGTAGACCTGCATCGGATCAAGGCCCTCAAATTTATTCTGCCGGGCCACCTTCCTCAGTATATCATTGCCGAGGGTAAGCAGGGGCTCAGTTCTTCCCTTCTGATCCTGGACAAGAATTTTTCCGAACTCCTCTGCCGATCTCTTGTCAGCAACAAGCTTCTGAGCATTTATCACGCCCGTACCTGTCAGAATAATTAATACCATGGCCAGGGGTAATCTTTTCCGTAGGGCTGAGCTCCAGAAACCTGCAATTACAGTGTTGAAAACCGATTTCCTGTTTAACAGCGACAGGATGATAAAAAGAAAAAGAAGGCCATATCCTGCATAAGTCACAATCATCCCCGCAGGATCATTGTTGACCGACAGTATTGTTCCCTGCTCATCAGGATCATAGGACGACTGGTAAAATCTGTATCCCCTGTGTTTCAACACATTGTTCATAAATATTACGAAAGGTCTTTCAATTCCTCCGGCCTTGTCAGTCAGCAGTACATCACTCCTGTAACCGGAGGGGCTGTTTGACCCCGGGTATCTTTCAAGCACAAAATCATTAAGGTAAATGCTGAACGGCAGGATTTTTTCACGTGATCCGAAAAACACCTCAAGGGTTTCGCCGCCCATCGAAACAACCCCGGAAGCCATTCCTGCCGTCCCCGAATCCCAGACATTTATCGCAGCCTTTGTCTTATTGCCCGATAGCAGACTGAAGATATAAACATCCCTTCCCGTTTTCTCAGATCCCCTGTCGGCTGCCACGGGTTTTACAGATCCCCTAACTGCAGTTTTCTGAACTACCAGCTTTATGTTTTCAAGTGAAATGATCTGCATGGGATTAATTTCAGCAACTGAACCGGCGCTGACCGCATGCGATCCGCCGGTCATCATGTTAGCAAGACTGACGGGGCTTTTCGACTGCATGTAAAACATTGACGAGTCGGAAGTGAATTTAATCCCGGTTTCCACGGCAGGGAAGAAACCGATGGAAACACCACTGAAAACCCTGACATCGCCCTTCCTGAGGATCATTTTTTCCTTTGAGGTATTATCCGTTGCAACGATGGAAATCAGCGGTTCGCCATCAGGATCATCGGTAACGGCTTCAGCAGCATTGGCAATGATCCTGGAAAGAACCAGCTCATGGCTCAACCCGTTTATAATAAGTTTTTCACTATATCTGCCGGGAGAATGTGCGGACATCGAATATTTCTCTGAATGTGCCTCCGCCACCCTGCCGGATATGTCCCTTAACTCAAACCCGATATACCTGTCGGCTGAGTAACATCGGTTCTGTTCTTCCCCTTCCCTGATATGCATCGATCCTTCCCATCCAAAGTACCTGGTAATGGCTGCCCCGGCAAGAATGACCACGAATGCCATGTGGAACATAAAAACCGTAATCTTTGCCCGCCTGTACAGCTTCTGCATTACAACCATTCCGATAAGGTTTATTGCAAGAAGCAAAAGGATGAACTCGAACCACCCTGTATCATAAACGGAATCATAGGCAGCCGCAGAACCATAATCATTTTCAATAAAAGTGGCGGCAGCCAGGGAAACTGCGAAAATTATGAACAATACTCCCATAAGGACGGGAGATGCCAGAAATTTGAATATTCTCATAAATAATTATCCTGATAATTAACTCCAATCGATCATCAACCCTTTTCTGATATAAGGATAAGCTTTTGCCTGTCGAGTATCCTGATTAATGGCGCCCTGGAGTAAATGACTCCTGACTCATCCATTTCCTTCAGTATTCTTACAACACTCTCCTTGGCCATGTTTGTCATCTCGCCCAGCTCATGCCGTGTAAGCATAAGTTCATATTCATCCGAGCGGAATACTTCATCTGCAAAATAAAGCAAGGCTTCAGCCAGTCTTCCGGGCATTTTCTTCCTGGAAAGATTTACCATCTTTTTTTGCAGAGTCAGCGATTTCAGGCAGAAATCCTCAAGAAGACTTTCCGCGAAGGCACTATTGGTTTTGGCCAGATGACGGAATGTACTGAAATCAATAAAACAAGCCTGGGACGGAACAAGCGATGCAACGGAAAACGCATTCCTGGAATTGACATAAGCTCCAGGCCCCATGACCAGTGTTCCCGGCTGCACAATTTCAATTATGAAATTCTTCTGCCCCTCTCCTTCCGTGTAAATCTTTGCCAGCCCGGAGATCAGGAACAAAACGCTTGATGAGGGAGAACCCTGTTTCATAATCACTTCACCTGTCCTGAACGCTGCTTCATACCTGTTCTCACTGATAAGCTGCAACTCATGCTTTGACAGATGCTGAAAATTTTTCCACCTGAGCGGATTAGCTTTTCCTGATTCCAGGGCTTCTTTCTCTGACATAATTATGATACGGTTTTAAAATATGATCAGGACCCGCCTCCGGGCCACAAATATAACAATTAACAAATATTATTGTTTTTATTGATATTTATCACTATTCTGATAAATATTTATCAATTAAAAACATAGTAAAAAGCATCCATTCATTTACAATTCAGAACTTTCTTATTACTACATTGCGTCCTGAAAACCACGTAAAACCTGATAATATGAAAAACCTTCTGAGATTGTTCGTTGCGCTGTTTGCTGCTGCATTTTTATTTTCAGCATGCGAGGGACCGATGGGTCCGTCAGGTGCTGATGGAAGTGACGGCACTGACGGGAAGGATGCCAATGAGACTTGCAAGCTTTGCCATAACAGCACCATTGTCGATGCCAAGGTTCTTGAATACAGCTACTCACTGCATAATAAAGGTAATGCTTACACGATAGCCACAATGGATAATTGTGTTCCATGCCATTCACACCAGGCATTCATTCATGTGGTGAAAAACAATACTCCTGCCACGTTTACCCAGAATCCTTCTGATCCTTCCAGGTATGTCAACAACTATGCGGTGCCATCCTCTGCCATGGGGCTGCCCAACCCGATAAGCTGCTTCACCTGCCACAGTTCCCTTCACACGAATTATGCCGCAACCGAGTTTTTCCCCCTTACAACCACTGCAGCAGTGCCTTTAACCCTGTGGGGAGGTGCAAAAACTGTTAATTTTGCCAAGACATCTTCAAATCTATGTGCAAAATGCCATCAGCCATTGCCGGTTACTGCATCGTCAGGAGCAGTTATTGATTACGGGAAACTCATTTCCGAACCCAATGCCACATTCAATCTGGCACCTGTTTCATACCGCACGGGCATTCATTATGCCACACAGGCCGTTACTCTTTCAGGCACCGGAGGAATTGAATTCGGAACGGGATACACAAACTCGCAGCATACTTCAACGGCATCATGTGCCGACTGCCACATGGCCACTCCCAACCGGACATCCGGAGGCCATTCATTCATCGCAAAAAATAATTTCAACGGCTGCAATACAACAGGATGTCACAGCGGTATGAGTGCCTCGAATCCATCCTTCACCGCAACAAAAACGGAAATCACGGCACTGCTTGCCCAGCTTGCCGGCAAAATCAATGCCCTGGGCGGTACCCATGATATCCTTCAGAAGGATCCGGCAGACGGAAAATACCATGGTTACATTGATATTTATGACGCGGGTGCCAATCCGACCGGCTACTGGAGAAATCCATCCCAGGGAAGCCCTGCATTACCGGCTCTTACCAACGCACAGTTCGGAGCTATCATCAATTTCCAGATCCTGGTACGCGATGGCAGTTCGGGAGCCCACAACTATCCGTATATCAAGAAGCTTCTTGAAAACACGATTGCCGCAATATAGAAAGGCATAAATGCATAAAGAAAAAGAGAGCCGCCCCGATTGGGCGGCTCTCTTTTTCTTAGTTAATTGTTTATTTCTTGAATGTGCGCATGTAATTCACCATGTGCCAGATATTCTCATCACTTAATTTACCCTCATATTTCGGCATCTCGTTCCGGCCAAACTTTGTCTTGTAAAAATGCTCGCCATCGGTCTGATTCTGATAATAATCACCGGAAAAATCACCGGCAAAATCCTTGAGCATCCTTGCCTTTACGCCGTCACCGAGCCCGGTCTTTCCATGACATGATGCACAGTATTTAACATATAGACCCTGACCGGCTTTAATGCTTTCATCAGTCTTCGCGACAGGATTTGCCATATTCTTGTATTCGGCAGGAACCTCCCAGGGTTTTGCCTGTCTTTCCTGGGCATGAAGGCCCCATGAAACAAAAGTCAGCGCAGCAATGCCTGCAACCGATTGAATCAAAAATTTCCTTGTTTTTTCCATAACTGATCTATTTTAATATTTCTGCAATGATTGCAATAATCATGCAAATCTAAGTAAAGTTACATAATAACCATCAGGAGCTGATTTTTATGATGTCTGACAATCAGGGAACGGCTGATGCTGCCGGCAATGATTAAAAGCAGCAGATTTTCAGTCCGGCGCCCTGATGGCATGAATGCCAGTCCGTCAGCATGATTATCCAGTATGGTGTTTCCCGGGTTTAATACAGAAATTTATGGCACTCGGAACAGTTTGCTTCCTTCCATACGTCTCCGATATCGACAGGGTGAATAAACTCAAGCGGCTCCCTGACTGCCGGATATTGCATCGATCCGGGTGCGCCCTGGCTGACAATGGCATGACAGATATTGCAATCGCGGGTAATCTTTCTGCCTGTTTCCGATACAAAGGAATCATTATGGCACCTGAAGCAGCCTTCAGACTCAAGATGGCCGGCGTGATCAGGATAAACACTGTAATTCACTCCCATTGCAGGGAAAGTGTTCATGGAAAAGGCCCTCTGGACAGAAGTGATTGACCGTTCAATCTTTTCAATGTTATCTGACAAATAACCTGCATAACCTGATTCGTAGAAATTCATTATTCCGTCCCTTATCTGCATCATTGCGGTATCCCTGTCGGTGAAAGTATTTGAAAGAACCTCCATTGCCGACTTCTTGATGAAGGGGATCTCCTTCGATACGCCGCCTGTCAGCATTATCCTGTCAAAATACGCAGGAGGTGAATAATAGTTATGAGACGGCCTGTTATGACAGTCTATGCAATCCATTGTACGGGGAGAGGCTGATGCCAGTGAGCTGTCAGGCATTTCAGAATCGCGGATACGGTATTCTGTCACTTCTCCCGTTTCCCTGTTGGTATATTTCACATAACTGATTATCTCCCTTTTATCATTCTCGGATACATATTCAATCTTAACGTCGGGATTTATGTGCCAGTGAATCCCTTCGGTAAATCCAAGATCCTCATATTCAGGGCCCGTTTTCATCAGCAGCATGATGTCCCATCCGGAATTCAGTGAATCGGCAAGAAAATATTTTTTTGTAAAAATCTTCCTCGAATAGAATTTCTGCGGCCAGTGACATCGTTCACACGTCTCCCTGGCAGGACGCAGATCATGGAGCGGAGTTTCGATGGGGGTCTGATAGCTTCTGGTAATGGTTGCATATACCTGGTACAGCCCCGATAATTTCGATTTGACATACCACGATGCACCGGCACCAACATGGCAGTCGACGCAAGCCACGTTGGCATGTGGTGAATTCTGATATGCAGTGTATTCCGGTTCCATAACCTTGTGGCACAGGGTACCGCAAAACTCTATCGATTCTGTCAGGTGATATGCCTCAAAACTGCCATACGTCGACAGGAACAGAATAATTACAGTTACAACGGCAAAAATGATGAAGGCTTTTTTATGTACAGGGTTGTTAAGATCAATGCTGGGAAGTCTCTTTATTCCCCCGGGAGAAGCAGATGCCTTTCTTTTTCTGGCAGCCAGTATACCGGCAGGCACCATAATCAGACCAAACAGCATGAAGCCCGGAAGAATTATATAAATGAACAAGCCAAGGAAGGTTGCACTTTTATCGAGCACCGCTGATATAATGAACAAAACAATTATCAGTATCAGATTGACTGATGCAATCAGCAACCCGATGATGGATATCCAATTCCTGAGGGGGGATGTCAGTTTCATGGTGACTTATTGTTTCAGGGTTAGCAACCAAATATAAGGCAACACATTAATTATCAGGCCCGAATTATCACGTATTTAAACACGTAACAATTAATAAAATAAATTCTATCCGCAATTAATAATTCCGGCTCTCTGCCCATAAATAAAAGAACAATAACAAAAACGGGAATGAATTCAGGTGCAATTCATTCCCGTGAGCGGATGACAAAAACCCATCAATATCATTCTCTCTTCAAAAAACCCTGATCCCGGTATTGCCCTGAAGTCTATTTTTTGAATGTCCTCATAAAGTTAACCAGATTCCAGATGTTTTCGTCGCTTAATTTGCCTTCAAATTTGGGCATTTCATTTCTGCCGAATTTTGTTTTATAGAAATGCTCCCCGTCGGTCTGGTTCTGGAAAAACTCACCTGAAAAATCGCCCGGAAAATCCTTAAGCATTCTGGCCTTGACGCCATCGCCCAAACCGGTTTTTCCATGGCATGATGCACAAAATTTCGTATAGGTTGCCAAACCTGCCTTGTTGCTTTCTTCTCCTTTGGCAACAGGATTTTTCATGTTCCTGTATTCAGCAGGAACATCCCATGGCCTGGGTTGCTGCGCATTTACATACAAGCAAAGGAATGACACTCCGATTACCATAACTGTTCTTTCAAGTCGCTTCTTAACAGTAATCATAGTCGTGTTTTTTAAGTTGGCAATTCAGCACAAATATCGGCAAATGGCTCGATTAACGTTCAAAATATTGAAATATATTGAAATCCCTTCAGGTATTATTATTCTTCCGATTCATGGTAGCCGGTGATGATGCCCCTGAAGAGCGACCAGGGCCTTGCGCCCAGGGTACAGGTATAGATATGGATCACCATGAATACCGATAGCAGGAAACCCATTGTGATGTGAAGGATATCCGTAAGGATGAGGCCGCTGACCCCTGCAAATCTCTTTATGGTTATTTCGGGAAACAACAGCCCAAATCCTGAAATGATCAACAGCGGCAAAGCCAGATACATTGCCAGGACATACGTAAACTTCTGAAGCGGGTTGAATTTACGATGTTCAGTTACGGGAAACGGATGCTTATCACCTTTGAACATTCCCACGGCATAATATTTAAGCTGAATAAGCAGGTCGGACCAGAAATTCTGTTTCGCGATCCGGTAATATCTGCCATTTTTAGTAGTAAGGTTTCCGGTCACAAAAATGACATAATTGATGGTCAGTACAACAGCGGCGAAATTATGCCACTTTACCGCATTTGCAAATCCGATGATAAAGCTGCTGTCCTTACCGGAATACTGCATGCTGAGCCCGGTCACAATAAGGACCAGGAACAATGCGGCGTTGAGAACATGCCAGCCCCTTACCCATTTGGGATACAGGTACATTTTATGACTCATCGGTTTTCCTGTTTTTAAGGATTCTGAAAACAATATGAACTCCAACAACACCCAGGGTCAGTAAAAAAAACACCACGCTTATGCGGTTGAGAAAGGTATTCCTGTTTGCACCGATCACATACGACTCATTGAGAATTACGCCGTTCAGGAATCCGTCCTTACGCTGCTCCTTCGACTGGAACTTGTAAAGCGACGACATGAGCAGTGAGTTCCGCGAATGACATTCAGTGCAGTTTTTTACAGCCAGCTCCTTCGGATTTATCTGGTGAGCAACAAGGATGGTGTCATTGACCTGGGTATGGCATTCGATGCATCTTACGCTTTTAAAGTGCGTAGCCTGGCTCGGCAGCCAGTCGTGCCTGGCAAGAATGTTAATTTCCTCCCTGTCGGACAGTATCTGGAACCGGTTAAAATTCGAGTGGCAGTCGAGGCAGATATTGTTATCGTAAAGTATCGCCTCTTTCAGGTTGCCGCTGTTCCTGACCGAGATCTTATAGTCATGCGGCCCGTGGCACTTCCAGCATGAAAACCCCTCTTCCTCAAGCTTGAAATGTACGCTGTTCTGGTATTCAATCTCAATTTCATCAAAATGGAACTGCGCCCAGTTTTCATCGCCCCCGTGGCAGTCAATACAGTTGAAACCCTGTTCCATCCTTAATTCCCCGGGATGCGGAAACTCGGTATACATTTCCGAATGGCAGTCGGTGCAGCTGAAGCTTCGGTGGTTCGACTCATAAAATGCTTTCCTGTCAATTATCCTCTCCTTCGACATCAATGCCCTTACTTTCCTGCCGAGATTGGGATTTTCATATTCATAACGGTTCTGGCCATGACAGACAAAACACCGTTCATTGTCCTCTGCATACACGGAAATGAATCCAGATGTGTCTGCAGCCGCCCCGCCTGTTTTTCCTGCATCAGCCGAAAACATTGCACCATGGCTGGAGGCCGGAAGCAGAAACAGGAAGGGGATAAGGAACCGGGTCCTGCCGGATTTCATTATTTTTCTGAAGATATTCAGAATCTTACAATTATATTGAATCCAACAAGGTAATCACCTTTGCTGAAATCGTTCGTGTTGAACACGAGGTTCCGCTGATAAATTATCTGTGAGTAATTGGCAACAAACAACTGGAAATTATGGGTTGCAGTTCCAATCTCCCATCCCAGCGAAAGGTTTGGTTTCGGCTGCTCATCAAGCTGCTGCCTGTTCAGAAGCTGATCATACTCAAATAAAATCGAGTGTGCTCCCTTAACGGTAACTTTTCCTCCGGCCGACAAACCAAAGTTCAGGTTTTTGTATTTTGACTCGTTGGAATACTGGGGAACGGCATTGAAATAAATTACCGAAGGGGCAACCTGGAATGAGAAAATATCATTGAATTTCCTGGCCACAATGAGTTGGTTGAAATAGGAGAGCCTGTGAATGTCCCTGTAACGCTCAACCGGTCCGAAAGCCTCCTTTTTCTGAAGATCGAGCACGAAATTTCCGTAATACGACATCGAAACAGGCATGCTGTTGTCCTCGGTCTGCTGAAGTATAAGATATTTCCACTGAATATCCTGCAACTTATAATCCTTGGTAGTACCCGCACCTATCATCAGACGCTCCGTCACACCGTAGTTAAGGCCCAGCCTTGTATTTGCCGCACCGTATATCCCATACAGGTTATGATAGTTTTCAATCAGGCTGAAGCGGTGATGTATCTGCAACTCAAGACTTCCTTTGAAATTCGTTTCAACAGTCTGATTATCTATCAGCAGCCCTGTTCCAAAGGTAAATCTGACCGGTTTTGATTTTTCTTTTGCTTTTTCTCCTTCCTGGGCCGAAACGGAAACTATGAAGGCAAATAACAGCAGCAATAGGAAAGTCTTTTTCATCTTATCGGGTTTTTATGGTTTTCTGGCTTTTAATTATCCTGTGCCCCCTGTTTTATCCAGGTGAGTATCAATTGCTTCTCGATATCGATTGTAAATGAGGCGTGGCTCCCTTCAAGCAGTTTCTTATATAGTTTGCTCGATTCTGCCGGCAGGGTCACATATCCGCCATCAGTAAGAGATGCATAGGAGTTTCCGTCCCTGAGATCGGGATTACGGGCTCCCTTATGACAGGTCACACAATTGCCGGTGAAAACAGGTTGTATCTGGGTCTGGAAAAGAACAGGCTCATCAGGATTTACCGTTTCAATCAGGTAGGCATACTTCTCGCATGATACAAGGAATACAGCTCCTGATAGACATAATACCCTTATCAGGCTGGGTAATGATATTAGAGCTTTTAATTTCATCTCTCGGCTTTTGTTAATTATTTCACAAAGATATCCCAGAATATGTACTAAGCGAAACCCGTATGGCGCATTTTTACCTTTTATTGAATGTTCTTTATCACATGAGGTGTTGATCTAAATCACCATGCACTATGATAAACATCAATGCGTTTACTGACTCGAACATGCATCCCGGCCATTACTGACCTGACGGAAGATCACGTTGCGGGGAAGATGGTTAAAAACACCCGGCTTGCATATCTCAGATCGCCAGGTTCAGAACTTATACAAATTATCGGCAATAAGCTTGTCGGCGATCCTTCTTCTGGAGTTCCTGATGTTGACTCCTTCAACCTTTGAAAGCAGCTCCACTGCCTTTATCAATCCCGTAACCGATTCCTTAAGATCAATTGAATAAACGGCATCGGCTGCCGATTTCCTGATTTTCCCGGCAGTGTCGTATATATTCACATCAAGAATATCCCGGTACTCAGTTACCATTCCCCTGCGATTCTCCAGCTTTTCGATCCTCAATGCAAGCGATTCGGAAAGATACGCTTCCATCATCATGTCGGTGATATTGTTCATCACCTCCTGCTCATTCACGAGGTTTTTCCCGAATTGTTTCGTTGCAGCATGCATGCATAACAGGATGATTTTCTTGAAATTTTTCAGATATCTGTATTTTTCAGCGAAATAGCTCTCTTCTGCAGGCTTTTCACCAGTCAGGCTTTCGAGTCCGGCAAACAATTTTTCTGCTTCGCCGAAAAGATCAAAATCGCCTTTCATGGCTCTTTTCATTGCAGTATCGGCTACCAGCAGCCTGTTTATTTCATTTGTCCCTTCAAAGATCCTGTTTATCCTTGAATCGCGGTAACCCCTTTCCACATCCATTTCGGAAGAATACCCCATTCCGCCATGGATCTGGACAGCCTCATCGGCAATATAGTCGAGCATTTCCGATCCCACCACCTTCAGCAGTGCAGCTTCAACAGCATAATGGCTGATGGCTTCTATGGATGCCCTTCCCTTGTCGCCGTATTCTGATTTAAGCTTTTCCATCAGAATGTCGATATCACTGCTGACCCTGTATACTGCCGATTCTGAAGCGAAAAGTCGTATAACCTGTTCTGCAAGCTTATGCTTTATTGCTCCGAATGTTGAGATCTGAACCCCGAACTGCTTTCGCTCGTTGGCATATTTCACGGAATCGGTTATAGCTTTTTTTGCAGCCCCGATAACGTTGGCTCCAAGCTTGATCCTGCCCATGTGAAGAATGCTGAGCGCGATCCTGAAGCCTTCTCCCCTTTTTCCAAGGAGGTTCTCAACCGGTATCATGACATCATTGAAATATATCTGTGCGGTTGACGATCCCTTTATTCCCATTTTATGTTCATCAGGTCCGATTACCACTCCGGGTGAGTCAGCATCAATGATAAAAGCACTTAAAACACGGTCGTTGTCGATCTTTGCGAAAACAACAAGGGTGTCTGCGAAACCGGCATTTGTTATCCACATTTTCTGACCGTTGATAATATAATGACTGCCATCACCGGAAAGCCCTGCACTGGTTTTTCCGGAATTTGCATCACTCCCGGCCCCGGGTTCGGTCAGGCAGTAAGCGCCTATAAGTTCGCCGGTTGCAAGCCTGGTGACATAACGCTGCCGCTGGTCCTCATTTCCGTAATACATTATGGGCAGGGTTCCGATGCCGCAGTGAGCCATATATGCAACCGAGAATGAATAACCTGCGCCTGTGGTCTCAGCCACCAGCATCTGGGTAACAAACGACTGACCAAACCCTCCGTATTCTTCCGGAATGGAAATTCCCATCATCCCGAGGTCTCCAGATTTTTTCAGAATTGACTTCATCAGTTCACGGTCGCCCTTTTCAACAGCCTGAAGATTCGGAAATACCTCAGATTCGAGAAAATCACTGCAGGTCGCGGCAATCATTCTCTGTTCCTCGTCAAACTCCTCGGGTATGAAAATATCCCTGCTTTCAACTTCCCTTACAAGGAATTCTCCGCTTTTAATAATATTCCTGGTTTCCATCATTGTATCTTTGGTTTTTATTTAATTCCGTTATCAAAGCGATCCGGCAATCAGTTCAGCAATATCCATATTCCTGACCTCTTCCTCCCGGTTTTTGTATTTAAGGCCGTCGGTCAGCATTGTCATGCAGAAAGGGCAGGCCGTGGCAATGATCTCTGCGCCGGTTTCAAGTGCATCTGCAGTGCGCCTTATAAAAATTTCCTGATCCCCTTTCTCCGCCTCCTTGAACATTTGTGCACCTCCCGCACCGCAGCATAAGGCAAAACTCCCGTGACTCTTCATCTCTGCCAGATCACCCGTAACGGCTTTCAGCAGGGCACGCGGCTCTGAATAAATTTCATTTGCCCTGCCAAGGTAACAGGGATCGTGATAGGTGATCCTGACATCCTTCAACGAGCTTCCCGATAATCGGAGCGACCCGTCCCTCAGCCTGTCATTCAGAAAGCTGACATGGCTTATCGTTTCAAAATCCCCTCCCAGGCCGGGATATTCATTCTTAAATATATTGAAACAGTGCGGGCAGGTTGTTATGATCTTCCTGACCCCGTATTTCTGCAGGAGATCAATAACCTGGAATGCCTGCATCTGGAACAGCAACTCATTTCCAGCCCGTTTGGCCGGATCGCCTGTGCAGGTCTCCTCCTTGCCCAGCACGGCATAGCTCACTCCGATATGGTTCAGTATTTCGGCAAAAGCTCTTACAACCTTCCTGTACCTGTCATCGAATGCGCCCGCACAGCCGACCCAGAATAAATATTCGGGCTTTTCTCCCCGGCCTGCCAGCTCAGACAGAACCGGGACCCGGAATTTCAGATCCCTGGTCCAGTTCAGCCGGTCATCTGCAGGATACTGCCATGGAGCTCCGTTATTTTCAATATAGCTGAACATGCTCTTAAGTTCCCCTGGAGCAGATGCCTCTTCAAGTACCAGGTACCGCCTCATGTCAACTATCAGGGAAGGATGATTGATGTTGATGGGACACTCCCTGGCACAGGCATTGCATGTGGTGCATGCCCATAATTCTTCTTCGGAAACATAGTTTCCCAGAAGCGACCTGCCGTCATCAAACCCCCTGCCTTCCCTCACCATCCCGGGGCCTTTTTCCTTCATCCTTGCACGCAGATCCATCATTATCTTGCGGGGTGAAAGCTTTTTACCCGTAATATTTGCGGGGCAAACCTCGGTACATCTCCCGCACTCGGTACATGACAGCGAATCAAAGTAATTCTTCCATGTTACATCTTCAGCATCCTTCACTCCAAATCTCCCGGGTGAGGTGTCTGCCGCCGGAGCATAGGCTGTCCCCGGATCCATCATAAGCCGGACCTCCCTGGTAATGCTTTCCATGTTTTCCAGCTTCCCGAGCGGGTCGAGTCTTGAAAGGAAGACATTCGGTACCGACATGAACACATGGAAATGTTTTGAGTATGGCAGGTAGTTGGCAAACACGAAAATGAGGAGAATATGAGTCCACCATGAAATCTCGTGCATCATCAAAAAATCCCTGATGGAAAATCCCTGCATCATTCCTGCCAGTGTGCTGCTGACCGGAAAAATACCGTAAATCTCCCTGTCTTCTGAATGATTGTACCCGACATACCCTGCATTCATCGTAAGCAGCGAGATCATAAGCAGCAGAATCAGCGTAAGAGAGATATTGGCATCAATATGAGATTTATTCTTCATCTCCACCCCTTCGAATCTCCTGATCCTGAAGAACAGGCGCCTGACAAGGAAGACAATTATTGAGATTGCCACCAGACCGGCAAAAATATCACCCGAAGCAATAATGAAATCATAAACGGGGCCCAGGAATCTGAGGGCGCGTTCTGTCCCCGAAAGACCATCGATTATCATTTCAATGCTTCCAAAGAGAATTATGCAGAAGCCCCAGAAAACAAGGGCATGAAATAATCCCACGACCGGTTTTCTGAAGATCACTGACTGGCCGAATGCCACTTTCATCATGCGGCTGAATCGCTTCCCGAAATCACGCACGGTGAATGCCGGGCGCGTAAAACGGAAAAAGCGCACAATTCTTACTATCGTGAAATAAAACACTCCCATTGTGATCAGGAGTGTCAGGGCAAAAATAATCTGTCGGGTCATTGATCAGGTATTTTGTATTTTCAGGTTATTGTCAGTATTCCCTTGAATTCAATTAGGCGGACCTGGATTGAAAGTTACGGAGAGGACACAACTGAAATGACTGTCATCGGATAATTGCTTCAGGAACTTAAATTCAGATAGTTTTTTCCTGTACCGGATTCCCCGGCAGGACTCCCTGCTTAACAGGACCCGTTTCAGCAACTCCGCGGTTTTCGGCAGATTCCTTGTGCATTTCAGTGGCAAATCCTCAGGAAGCTCAGAATCAGTGTTTACGGATATTCCTGACAGTTTCAACCAGTTTCGGCAGCACTTTCATGGCATCCCCGACTATTCCATATTGTGCGGTCTCAAAAATCGGGGCATCCTTGTCGCTATTAATGGCAACGATGTACTTTGAAGCGCTCACTCCTGCCAGATGCTGGGTGGCTCCCGAAATGCCAACCGCAATATACAGGTTTGGTGCAATGATCTTTCCGGTTTGCCCGGTATGTTCTTCGTGGGGCCTCCATCCTTCATCTGAAACGGGCCGCGAGCAGGCTGTTGCACCTCCCAGGAGGGTGGCAAGCTCAACAAGCGGACCCCAGTTATCCGGCGACCGCATGCCCCTGCCTCCGGAAACCACGATATCAGCATCTGTAAGCACTATCCTGCCTGTTTGCCTTTGGGTTTCCAGTATCCTTGCCTTAAGGGACGATCCGTCAATGGCAACCTCAATTTCCTCCGGCACGGCCCCGGTCGGTCTGCTGGCCGGTTCAAACGAATTCTGTGCCAGTGTAATGACTTTGTACGGGGTCTTAATTACAAAATGTGCAAAAGCATTTCCTGAGAAAGTCCGCTTACGAACCACAAACGGCTCCACACCGGAAGGAAGACCGTTAACTCCCGAAGCCATTCCGGCCTTAAGCCTGACTGCAACCCCGGGGGCCAGGGCTTTCCCGGTATTATTGTTGGAAAACAGTATGACCCCTGAGTTTTCCTTCCGTGCAACTTCAGAAATTATCGTTGCATATACCCGGTTATCAAGGAAAGACAATTGCGGGCATGTGATATTCAATATCCTGCCTGCACCATACTCACCCAGTTTTTTCAGCTCATTCTCTTCCGCCTTACCGATTGTGACTGCAGTCACACTGGTATTTAGCAGACCGGCCAGGGAGGAGGCATATGATACTAATTCAAATGACAGTCTCTTGAATTTACCGTCCCAGTTTTCCGTAAAAACTAATACTGACATGTTTTTCTGGTTTTATTTTTCAGATCACTTTGGCTTCATTCTGAAGAAGATCAATAAGTTCAGCGGGATTCTCCGGATCAACAAATTTGCAGGCGGCACGCGGCTGCGGCTTTTCAAAAACGGCAATCTCGGTCAATGCCTCAATCTTAACAGGTTCAAAAACCCTTATTTGTTTTGAACGGGCCGACATTATACCCCGCATCGAGGCAATCCTGGGTTCTTTTGCAATTCCCTTCTGTACCACTGCAACAAACGGGCACTCTGTACCAATGATCTCCTTTCCACCGTCAATTTCCCTTGTAAGTACGGGAGCTCCGCCCTCAATCATAATTGCCGAGACTGATGAGAATGAAGGGATATCCAGAAATCCGGCCGCCATTCCCCCTACTTCCGAACCATTGTAATCGCTTGACTCAATGCCGCACAAAATTATGTCGTATTTTTCCCTGTTCACTATTTCAGCAATCTGCCCTGCAACGAAATATGCGTCCGATGGTTCTGCATTTACTCTTACTGCGTCATCAGCACCTATTGCAAGGGCTTTCCTGATGGTGGGCTCGGATCCGGCTCCTCCGACGTGTAATACGGTTACCGATTTCACTCCGCTTTTCGGATCATCTTTAAGCTCAAGTGCGCGGGTAAGCGACAGTTCATCCCATGGATTTATCACCCATTGAATACCAGTGGTATCCAGGAATTTGTTGTCTCCGGTAAACTTTATTTTTGTGGTGGTGTCCGGCACATTGCTTATACAAACCAGGATTTTCATTGCTAACAGGTTTTAGATTTTATTGATACACTTAGGTTTGTCAAAGTTTAGCGTTCGAGGCGGCAAATATAATAATTTAACCTTCATAATCAAATCGCGGAACGTACCAATATTCATATGGTCGAAATATTATTACCTGTTAATTCATTAAACATCTGTTAATTAATTTTCTACAAACCTGCTTCCCCCACTCTCGTTCGAAACATGATCAATTAAACCTGAAGAATATTTAATGAAGCGGCCGGTCAAATACAATTTTATAGATTAACTTCGCACGCCGGTAAATTCTCTGTTTAATCCCTATGAACAACAACCTCAGGATATATGGTTCTGTAATCCTTTCGATGATATTCTGGGCATTCTCATTTATCTGGTTCAAACTGGCAAATAAAACATTCGGGCCCCTTACCATCGTATTTTTCAGACTTGTCATTTCAGTGGTCCTCCTTTCATCATATCTTTACATAAAAAAGAAATTCATAAGGATAAAAAGGGAGGATATAAAGCTTTTCCTGATGCTGGCTGTTTTTGAGCCGTTCCTTTATTTCCTTGGTGAGAGTTTCGGTCTGACATATGTTTCAGCAACGGTTGGGTCGGTACTTATTTCCACAATCCCGGTGGTTGCTGCCATAGGCGCATGGATTATTTTCAGGGAGAGACTCAGGGTTATCAATTATGCCGGGATAGTCCTGTCGTTCGTTGGTGTTCTGGTATTCATCATCAACGGGGACGGCACCATAACATACAATGCAAAGGGGATCAGCCTGCTGATGCTGGCAGTCATTTCCGCCGCCGGCTACAATCTGACCCTGAGCAGACTCGTAGGAAGTTACAGTCCGGTATTCATTGTGAATTTCCAGAACTTACTGGGTTCTGTCCTCTTTCTGCCCCTGTTCATGGGATTTGAACTAAAGCACCTTACAGCCGCTTCCTTTTCAGTCAGTTCATTAATGCCGGTCATTGCGCTCGCAATTTTTGCATCATGCTTCGCATTCATCCTTTTCGCCTATTCGGTACGGCACATGGGGGTTACCAGGGCAAATGTATTCACAAACTTCATTCCGGTATTTACTGCTGTCTTCTCGTTCCTTATTCTTGGTGACAAGCTGACCCTTCAGAATATTGCAGGTATGGTAATAGTCATTTCCGGGCTCCTTATGTCGCAGATAAACGGCCGTAAGAAGAAGTATGACGAAGCATTGGTACTTACAGGCAAAACTGCCTGACCGGCAAGGACGGGTATGAACTCTGCATATCTGTTTTAAATTCTGAACTGATAAGGGGCCGATACACTGCTTAACTTCCATCTTCGCACGCTCGTTTAATTTTTTAAGGCCTGAGAGCCTGCCCTGCTCCAGCGGGGCTTTAAAGTCCAATGTCCCCGGTAACATCCGGGGTTGTTCTCCGGCTCTGCCGGCCAACCCCCGAGAGGGTTGAAGCTGCTGTTCTTCAACACCTCCGGCGTTGAAAGCCAGGGCAGACATTTACCATGGATGTAACCATGGATATTGGATTTGCAGCCCTCCGGGCTGGCTGGCCAGTAAATAATTATCAAAGCGAATTAAGGGTTGAATGTTTATAAGTTATTAACATATAAAACATTGATTGCCAATAAGAAAGTACTTGATTTGTTTGTTTAAAGCCATTAGAATCAATATCTTAAGATATAATTTTCAGGTTATGTCCATAATCATGATTCCCAAGGCAAAAGAGTTGAAGTTAATCTCTATTTCTCTGTACATATGTGACTTGTATGATTCCGAACTTAAATACCTCTGTCAGCGCTTCAGTAATAATAGTGAGCCTGAGTTTACCGATCAGGAAGTTATAACCCTTTATCTTTATGTTATGCAAGTTGAACAACGATTAAAGATAAAACAAATACACGGTTTTGCCAACGATTATCTTCGGTACTGGTTTCCACGTCTTCATTCATATGAAGCATTCGTGGTAAGGATTAACCGGTTAAGTGAAGTATTCAAGCATATAACCAGCTTGTTGTTAAGCAATAATTGCCCTGCCGCAAACAATTTTTTTGAAAAAAATTTTAACCAATCAAATCAGGTTACAAACCTGCCAAAAATGTTTATATAAAAACCAACACCTATGAATAAATTATCGACAAATACTATCTTTATTGTTTATTTCTAATTGTTTTAGCCAACCTTTTTTGTTATCTTTGTCTTGTAAATTCAATATTTTGAGGTATGAAAACCACTTTTGGTGATAACCTGAAAAAAATAAGGTCAGAAAAAGGATTAACCCAAGAAGAACTGGGCAAAAAGATCAATGTACACCCTAACCATATTTCAAGGTATGAAAGGGGCGAGACTTCGCCATCAGCTGAGACTTTAAAAGCCTTTGCAGATGCTTTGGAAGTAACCATAGATGAACTGGTAGTGGGCAACCGTAAAAAATTGTTATCAGATTCGATAAACGACATTGAACTGGTAAAGCTGGTCAAGAAAGTAGAGTTGTTGCCTGATGCGGAAAAGCAAACAGTAAAATCGTTGCTCGATGCCTATATATTCAGATACGAGACACAGACAAGATTAACGGTCGTTTAAAAAATCACAATGAAAACAGAAAATAAGATATTGCACCTTCCCATTCTTGTGGAACAAGACGAAGATAATGTTTACATCGTAAGCTGCCCTGTTTTTAAGGGCTGTCACTCTTATGGCAAAACTATTGATGAAGCTTTGGTAAACATAAAGGAAGTTATTGACATGTGCATAGACGAAGAAAAAGAGAAGATTTCCGAGATTAACCGCTTTGTTGGTTTCAGGGAAATGCAGGTTCCCTTAAAGTCGGATGCTGTTTAAAATATCAGCTATGCCCCAACTACCTTATTTAAATTAAATTGCTAACACTTAACTTTTATGCTAATTTTATAAAAAAATAAAAGTAGCTTAGCCTGATTAATTCATAAACTTAAAATTAACCAAAAATATTGACATTTGCTT
>CAYSXP010000007.1:0-130800 GCA_964435015.1 uncultured Rikenellaceae bacterium | reverse complement strand
GCTCCAAAAAACAGGGCGCGGTTCGCACCTTTTCCGGATTGCCGCCGCGCCGCCATATTCAGCATTCTGATATTGCGATATGTATCTGTTTTTTTATAAGACTGTTTATGGTTTTAATAAGGAGTGTGTCTCACCGGGGGTGTCTGTCCTTTTATTTTTGCTGTAACTTTCTTTTGCTTCTCCAAAAGAAAGTCACCAAAGAAAAAGAGCCCGGAAAAGACAACCGCTTCTGTTTTTCGCCGGTTGCGCCGGGCGCCATTTCCCGCTCCAAAAAACAGGGCGCGGTTCGCGCCTTTTCCGGATTGCCGCCGCGCCGCTCTATTCAGCATGCTGATATTGCTATATGTTTCTGCTTTTCGATAAGACTGTTTATGGCTCTTATTAAGGAGTGTGTCTCTCCGGGGGTGTCCGGCCTTTTGTTTTTGATGTAACTTTCTTTTGCTTCTCCGAAAAGTAACCAAAGAAAAAGAGTCATCGCGCCGCTGGATTCCCTTATCAATACCTGATTCATCTGACACCGGTACCTGATACGGATTTTCAGGTTTTCACTGGCGGATTCATGCTTTTCCCCTGCGTATTTCAGGCATATGTCCGTTGCAGGTTGAAATATTGAATCCTGCAGAGCCTGATCTTCCTGTCTGAGTCATTTAATATCCAGTTACTCAAATATATAACCACATCTATGAAAGTTTTTCTCCGGGTGTTAATGAAGCTTCGTTTTCAAGAAATTCCAGGAGAATTGAAGCCTTGTTCTTACCGATGAGTTCATCAAGCTCAGTTTTGACTGCCTGTCTTACATTTTCTACAGAAGCATATTTCTTCAGCAGTTTTTCCTTTGTTTTCGGTCCGAGGCCTTTGACACCGTCAAGCTTTGATCTCAGCATTCCCGAAGAGCGTTTATCGCGATGGAAGTTAATTCCAAACCGGTGGGCCTCATTTCTGAGCTGCTGAATAAGTTTCAGGGTATAGGAATTCTTATCAAGGTAAATAGGTATCGAGTCGCCAGGGAAATATATTTCCTCGAGTTTTTTGGCAATCCCTATTACAGTGATTTTTTCCTTCAGGCCCAGGCGTTCGATGCTTTTCATGGCAGATGACAGCTGTCCTTTTCCGCCGTCGATTATGACCAGCTGGGGGATGCTTTGGTCCTCATCGAGCATTCTCCTGTATCTTCTGAAAACGATTTCCTCCATCGATAAAAAATCATTGGCACCGGTTACGGTTTTTATGTTGAAATGCCGGTATTCCCTGTTGCTTGGTCTGCCATTCCGGAACACGACACAGGCAGCAACCGGGCTGGAGCCGGCTATGTTCGAATTATCAAAGCATTCGATATGAACCGGCGACGATGGAATATGAAGATCTCTTTTCACCTTTTCCAGGTTTTTGCCGGTGCGGTTTTCAGATCTGTTTTCGGTAATCCTTTTTCTTTTCTCAAGTTTATAGTAAATCGCGTTCCGTTCGGCCAGCTGAAGCAGTTTAAGCTTTTCACCCATTCCTGGTATGGTGTACCTGATTCCTTCCATTTCAATATCGGGTTTGAAAGGTACAATAATCTCAGGGGAATCGCTTGAATAACGCTGTCGTATTTCAGTTATGGCATAACCCAGCAGGCTCTCCCTTTCTTCAGTCACCTGCATTCTTAATTCTAGTGTAAAGCTTTGAATTACTGCACCTTCAACAACTTTAAGATAGTTGACAAAGAATTGATTTCCGTCCTGTGTTATGGCAAATACGTCTATGTTCTTTATCTTGTTGCTCACCACTGCTGAATGGCTCCTGAATTTATTCAGGAGCTCGATCTTCTCCTTGATGATCTGTGCTTCCTCAAATTTCAGCAGGGCCGAATATTCATTCATTTTATTCTTCAGGTGACCGGTAACTGTGATGATATGGCCTTTAAGGATATCCCGGATCTGAACTATGCTTTCCCTGTAGTCTGACTCTGTCTGCCAGCCAACACACGGTGCCTTGCAGTTTCCCAGGTGATATTCGAGGCAAACCCTGAATTTTCCGGCTTTAATGTTTGTTTCTGTCAGGTTGTGGCGGCAGGTCCTCAGCTTATAGAGCTGCCGGATGAGGGTCAGCAGGGTTTTAACCATCATGGCCGAGGTATACGGTCCGAAATAGAGTGATCCGTCTTTTATTACGTTACGTGTACTGAATACCCGGGGGAAGGGCTCGTTCTTTATGCAGATCCATGGAAAGGTCTTGTCATCCTTCAGCAGTATATTGTACCTTGGCTGATGTTCTTTTATAAGATTGTTTTCCAGGAGCAGGGCATCTGACTCGTTTTCAACTACAATATGGCCCAGGGATTCAGCTTTGCCGAGCATAACGGTTGTTTTGCCCGACTGGTTCCCCGCAAAATATGAAGAGACCCGCTTTTTCAGGCTTTTTGCCTTGCCGACATAGATGATTTTACCTGCTGCATCCAGAAACTGGTATACACCCGGCTTGTCGGGAAGGGATGATACTATTTCCCTGTGTTTGCTAATTACGGACATAACTCATCAATCTGCAAAAATAATACCGGCTGCAGCTGCATTGTTTGCAAACGTAACAGTAATCGGCGATGAATCCATTCTCCTGAAGCAATTTAAGACAGTTGCAATTAAATATGACAGGCGGGCGGGCTGCCGTCATGAGTCCTGTCTGCGGCCCCGGGGCAAATTTTCACGGATAAATCCACGGCTGAAATCTCCGATAATCTGATTCTGCTTATTGAAGATGGCAGATCCGGTTTCGGGCGGCTTATTCAGCGGCCGATAACGGGACGAAGCGGAAGCTTCGTCCGTCAAACAGTCCCCTGTCACTCAGTTTAAGTTCAGGGATAACCAGCAGCGCCATGAATGAGAGTGTCATGAATGGAGCCGGCATACCGCATCCCAGGGCTTTTACCTTATCCGACAGCTGTTTATAGTCTGAGGCAATTTCAGTTACCGGCCGGTCCGACATTATTCCGGCAATCTGAAGCTGAAGTGAACTGACATTGTCACCATCAGCCACGGCGAGTCCGCCTTTCATCCTTACAATTTCATTTACCGCGCTCACGATGTCCTCATCATTAGTTCCGGCGCATATAATATTGTGACTGTCATGTGCAACCGAACCGGCAAAGGCCCCCTTTTTCAGTCCGAATCCCCTGATAAATCCAATGGCAGGCGGCTGGTCATTATACCGGTCCTTCACAATTATTTTCATAATGTCATTTTGAAGATCATATCCTGACGGACCATCAGACATGGCATTTACAATAAGTTCCCTTGTAAAAAGGTCCCCGTCATAAGCCTGAATTACTCTTAATCTGTTTCCTGTTGCGGGTGTTTTAATATTATTTCCGGAAATCCGGGAGCAATTGAATTTATTTATTTCCGCTGCTCCTGCATAGGTAAATTTCACATTGCCGGAATCATAAACTTTTATTCCGTTAATCCATGTTTCCCTTACATCCATCAGAGCAGGATTATCCATTACCAGGAAATCTGCGGCGTCTCCGGGTCTTAGCAGGCCCGTGCCGAGATTGTAGTGGATTGCGGGATTGAGTGTGCAGCTTCTGATTGTGTCGAAAAGATCATAACCATCATTTATCAGTGATAAAACAATTTTATTGATATGCCGTTCGGCCAGCATTTCGGGATGGATATCGTCGCTGCAGAGCATAACTTTCTCAGGGTGGCTTTTCAGAAGAGGCCCAAGAGCGCCGAGGTTTCTTGCAGCGCTGCCTTCGCGGATAAGGATTTTCATTCCGAGGCATATTTTTTCAATTGCCTCATTCAATGAAGTACATTCATGATCAGTTGTAATGCCCGCTGCAGCATATTTCTCAAGACGAGGTCCGGTAAGGGCGGGAGCGTGGCCGTCAATTGGCTTATTGAACTTCCCCGCGATATTGAGTTTTTCAAGTATTTCCGGATCATCATTAATCACTCCCGGGAAATTCATCATTTCCGACAGGTACTTTATTTCCTTCATTGCAAGGAGTTCATCAATATCCCCGATGTCAATTGCTGCACCGGCTGTTTCAAACGGCGTTGCCGGCACACAGGAAGGAGCCCCGAAAAAGAACTTCAGGGGAACCTTTCCTGAATCACTGATCATGAATCGCACCCCTTCAATGCCAATGACATTTGCAATTTCATGCGGATCAGACACCACTCCTATTGTTCCACGTGAAACAGCCGCCGCTGCAAAGGACCCTGGCGTAACCATTGAACTTTCAATGTGAACATGAGCATCCACAAATCCCGGACAGATGAACTGATCATCACATTCATCCTTCCTTGCAATACTGGTAATCCGCCCGTTTTCAAAGGAGATTTCCGCAGGATATATTGTCCTGCCGTGAATATCGATCAATTTTCCGGATATTTTCATTCTTCAATGTTCCACGTGGAACAATTTATCTTCCAAGATACATTAACAGTATGTTCAGGTCCGAGGGCGAAACTCCGCTTATTCTCCTGGCCTGACCAATATTGGCCGGCCTTATTCTTGAAAGTTTCTGCCTTCCTTCGGTAGATATTGACAGTAACTCCGAATACTCAATATCTTCAGGTAATCTGAGCGCCTCCAGTCGTTTTATCTTCTCTGCAATTAATTTTTCCCTCTGAATATATCCTTCATACTTGAGTCTGATCTCTGCCGATTCTATTATTTCGTCACGCCGCTCTGTTTCCTCAAGAGTGATTTTCTCCTTAATCTTCAAAAACTCCAGAAACTCCTTCAATCTTATCTGAGGCCGGGCAGCGATTTGAACAGCCTTGATTTTCTGTCTGATGCTGCTGGTGTCATGCGCCTTCAAATATGAATTTACTTCTCCCGGCTCAATACTTTCCCTCCTTAGAAACTCAATAATTTCCCCTACCTGTCTTTGCTTAGATTCAAGCCTCAGCAACCTTTCCTTTTCAGCAAGTCCGACCTCAACGCCTTTAACCGTCATTCTTTCATCAGCATTATCCTGCCTCAGCAAAATACGGTACTCTGCCCGCGCCGTAAACATTCTGTATGGCTCATCCACTCCTTTTGTAATCAGGTCATCGATCAGCACTCCGATATATGACTCATCCCTCCCCATAACAAAAGCATTCCTTTGCCGGATTTTGAGCACTGCATTTATTCCTGCAACCAATCCCTGTGCGGCTGCTTCCTCATACCCGGTGGTTCCGTTTATCTGCCCGGCAAAAAATAAATTCTGTACTCTTTTTGTTTCCAGGTTTTCCCTGAGCTGCGTCGGCTGAAAAAAGTCATATTCAATTGCGTATCCGGGCCTGAATATTTGGGCATTCTCCAGCCCGGGAATCTTTCGCATCCCCCTGATCTGAACTTCCAGCGGCAGACTGCTCGCAAATCCATTGATGTAATATTCAACCGTGTCAATGCCTTCCGGCTCAATAAACATCTGATGTGAATCCTTATCTCTGAAAGTAACTATCTTATCCTCTATACTCGGACAATAGCGCGGCCCCCGTCCCCTGATCCTTCCCGTAAACAGCGGACTGAACCCGAGCCCTTTTCTCAACTCCTCATGAACTTCCCTGTTTGTATGCGTTATAAAACAACTTTTCTGACTGCAGATGCTGTAATAATCATTCATGAAAGAAAACGACCTTCCCTCAACATCTCCCTTTTGCTCCTGCATTACCGAAAAATCAATGCTCCTTCCGTCGATTCTGGCACTGGTCCCGGTCTTTAGCCTGTCAACCTGAAATCCCAGTTCACGAAGCTGATTACTTAAGCTCCCCGATTCCTGATCACCAGACCTTCCTCCCTTGATTTTTCTGAACCCAACATGCATTAAACCATTCAGGAAAGTTCCATTGGTCAGAATGACAGCCCGGGCCATGAACCTTGTTCCGAAATTGGTTTCAACTCCGGTAACCCTTCCATCCTCTATTATGAGCCTGTCGGCCTCCTCCTGCCATATATGAAGGTTTTCAGTATTTTCGAGTCTTTTTCTCCATTCCCGGCTGAAACTTTGCCTGTCGCACTGTGCCCTGGGGCTCCACATCGCCGGGCCTTTTGACCTGTTAAGCATCCTGAACTGTATCATGCTCGCGTCTGTTACAATTCCGCTCAATCCTCCCAACGCATCAATTTCCCTGATTATCTGCCCCTTGGCAATGCCCCCCATGGCCGGGTTGCACGACATCTGGGCCAGCTTCGTCATGTCCATTGTGATCAGCAGTGTTTTTGCGCCCATTTTTGCTGCAGCATGCGCCGCTTCACAACCTGCATGTCCGCCTCCGACAATAACAATATCATAGTTAAAGTTCATTGCTGAATTTACTGTAACGGATTAATAAATCCTCCTGAACCGCGTGCATTCTTTCCTTCTCTCCTCTTTCTTCATCCTTATATCCCAGAAGATGCAGTATACCATGAATCATAACCCTTAAAACTTCTTCCTTCAGCGAAACTTTAAACTCTGCGGCACTTTTTACAACTGTATTTATGCCGATATAAATTTCGCCGTTTATAACCATGCCCCCGCTATAATCGAAGCTGATAACATCCGTATATCTGTTATGACCGAGAAACTCCTTATTGATTTTTCTTATAGTTTCATCTCCTGTAAAAATAAAAACAAGGTCACCCGGCATTTTGTTTTCTTTCCTGATGACCCCTGCAAGAAATGTTTTGATTTTTCCTGAATTCCTGAGCCTGAACTTTACATTGTCATAATGTACTTTGATTTTCAAGCCGTAACCTCCCTGAACTTCATGGTTACACTGTTTCCTGTTTCATTGAATACGATCGAATCGGCAAGCTTCGTCATTAAAAAAACTCCCCGGCCGCTTATTTCTTCAATATTCTCCGGACTGGTAGGATCAGGAATACCGGCAGGATTAAAACCCCCACCCTCATCCGTAACTGTAACCTCCATATCATTCTTTTCTACCTTTATACCCACCTCGACATACTTTTTCAAATCAGCTTTGTTTCCGTGAGTAATAGCATTATTTACAGCTTCCAGAACAGCTACCAGGATCTTTCCATAATTTTCCTGTTTAATTCCCAGTAAATTGGTTATCTCATCGATCGTATTTTCAACAATCCTCAGATTCTTCATATCGGACCTGATTCTGAGACTCCTTGAAACTTTCTTCATTAAAACTGGTTTAAATAAACTCTTAATCCAAAAAGCGCAATTTCTAATTTTTTTTTGAAATCCACAATTCCGGATCCATTTTGGTCTTCTCATCAAAAACCATAAACTTGAGTATAGCTTTATTTCCTTTATCATTGTCATTATAAACCCTGCCGATCTCCTGCCTGGTTTCAACCTTGTCGCCTGCTTTAACTTTAATATTTACCAGATTCTGATATACTGTCAGAAACCGTCCATGCCTGATTATTACAGCCATATTAGCCCCCGGAATTGCAAAAACCCTGGCAACCTCACCTTTGAAAACACTTCTCGCCGCTGTTTCCCCATAACTGGTAATTTCAATATCAATATTATCCTCGGTAACATATTTTAAGACCGGATGACTCTGTACTCCAAAATGGCTCGTAATAATGCCTTTTTCCACAGGCCATGGCAATCTGCCCTTATTTCCGCTGAAATCATCACTTATAAGCCTCTGTTCCGCTGTAAAATCCGTCTTTTTTGATTTAATTCTTTCTTCTTCAATCAGTTTAGCTATTTCAGACTCAATTTTCCGCGCAATCCTTTTCTTTTCTTCCAGCTCTTTCTGAAGCATTTTCTCTTTACTGCTCAACGATTTAACAATTCGCTGCTTATTTATTTTCTCCTCCTGAAGCAGGCTTTTCTGCTTTTCTTCCCGTTTTTGCAGGTCGGAAATCCTGTAAAGGTCTCCAAGGAGCTTCTTTTTAGCAATCTCAATCTGATTTTTCAGTTCAAGTATAAGTTCAGTTTCCCTTCTCCTGAATTTTGCAGCCTGCTGAAGATATTTGATCCGCTTGTATCCCTGATTGAAATCCCTCGCCGATAAAATATATGTCGTTTCAGAATGTCCCTTGGAGATTCTGAAAGAATTCAACACAGCGCTCTGATAATCCCTTCTCAACGATACGAGGTCATTTTCCATCATTTCAATAGCAAGGCCGTTCAATCCTATCCGTTCGTTAAGAAGGTAAAGCTCCTGCCTTAAACCCAGTAAAACAGATTCTCTCAAAGACAATCTATTTCCGATAATGGTAAGTTCATTAAGGCTTTCCCTTTTTTCCCGCGAGGTAGCCTGAAGCATGTTGTCTACATATGTAATTTCGTCCAGTGCCTTCCTGCGCTTTTCTTCAAGCTCAGCCTTAGTCTGTGCCTGGGCTTTAAATATACTAAGCCACAAGAAAATGATTATGACGATTCTACGTATCATTTCAAACCTGTGACCTTATAGTTTGCAGGGCTTTTGAATCCAACTATCCCTGAGTAACCAATCTCTGCCTTATCTATTTTAATCATAACAGAGATGCCATTCAAATCACTTCTGGCTCTAATAAGACCTGGGATGACCACTGATTCAACCTGCAGGAAATCAGTAAATTGCAAATCGAGACTTTCATCATTCCCATTTTCATGGAAGTTCGCACCAATCAGCTTTGAATTTCTGCAGTCTATTTTATAATTAACCTGTCTGTTCCCAATAATAAAATCATTTTCACAAAATCCATTCTGACATTTTATCCGTCTGCTTTCATCTCTTTTATCAACAATTATATCTCCCAGCACTGTAAAAACAAGTCTTGGTTCAATCCCGTACTTTCTTTTCAATTCTTCCGGTTTTCCCGTCCTGGTCCTTTTGTTAATCCTGTCACTTATTATCAAGGTGTCATCCGTAATCAGAATCCTGGCCGCTTCTATTCCAAAACGCGTTTTGAAGCTGAGCGACAGGGAATCAGGTCTTTTAAACTTAATGAGTGCGAAGAACCTTGCAGTGCCATTACTTTCAAGAAGACTGATTTCAGCCTTCTGAATATAAAAATCATGTCTGGAGATATTTCTTTCCAAAATATCCGAAACAGTTTCAGCCGCGACAGTTCTGCCAGTTTGAACCCTGCTTTTCATTTTAACGGCAGAGCACCCCTGCAAAACACCAATTAAAATAATTACCGGTATGACTACCTTTTGCATTTTCTTATCTCATCCTTTAAATGTTCCTTTTCTTTATCGGCAAGAATAGCCTTTTCCCAAAATCTGACAGCTTCCCGGCACTTCCCCAGCCTTTTCAGTATAAATCCATAATGTTCGTACCATTCAGCATCATCCCTGCCTTCAGTCCGGATAATTTTTTCCATTATCCTGGCAGCCTCCTTTGCTTTACCCCTTTTGTAAAGTACCCAGGCATATGTGTCCAGAAAAGTAGAATTATCTTTCTCTGCGTCAATTACGGTTTTCGCCATTTTCTCTGCTTCCTTCAACCTCAGATCCTGTTCGGCAAGATAATACGCATAGTTATTTAAAACAGTGAGATCATCGTTCTTTTTCTTTAAAATCTCGTCAAAGTTTCTGAATGCTCCCTCATAGTCGCCCGAATTGTACAATACTTCAGCTTTCATTGTAAGCACCTGAATCAGCACCTCTTCATTATCGCCTGCAAGGATCTGGGCTTTTCGCAATTCTTCTGCAGCAGTTTCATAATCCTTGTTTTCCATGGCTCCATGAGCATATAAAAGCTTTGCAAGAATAGATCTGTTAAACCTGGTCGCGGCTTCTTTCCCCGATGATTGCAGTTTCTGAAAATTCCTGGATTCATAATAGGTGAGAAGCAATTTTTCCCATGCAAGCTGATTTTCCGGATTAATTTTCACAATCTCCTCCAGCCTGGAAGCAGCTTCGTCAAAGCGTTTCTGCCTGGCCAGATAATCAGGCCTGAGCAATAAAACCAGGTCATCCTTAACATAACACGCTTCCAGGATAAGAAAAGCCATCTCAAGGTTTTTATTATATTTCCCTGTTACAACAGAATCTTTAGCGAGCATGTCAAAATAGGCAATTTTATCTTCTTTACTAATCTTCTCCGAAAGTGTAAAAGTATTCAGTACCGCAAACAACTCGTCATATTCCTTTTCCGCCAGAAGAAAATTGAACAGTTTAATCTGAATAAGCTGGTCCCCCGGATTTCTTTCCAGCAGCCTCGCATAAACATCTGCTGCATCCTCCCTGTTACCCTCCTTCTGGTATATATCAGCCAAAAGTGCATTGAATATAATCTCATCCGGAGCCTGCTTTAAAAGTTCCGTTACCTTTTCCTTCGCCAACGGATATTCTTTTTCTTCAATTAGATTTTTTACAATCGCTACTGAAATACTTTCATTTTCCTCATACTTTTCACTTAATTCCAGTAATAACTTCTTTGCCTTCGTTAAATTTCCGCTTTCCTGATAAATGGTTAATAGGGTAAGCTGCAAATCGCTTCTTTCCGGAGCAATTTTAACCGCTTTTTCATAACAAACGGCAGAACTGTCAATAAGTCCCTGCTGATAGAATATGTTTGCCATCAGTAAATGGTACCAGATATTTCCTGGCTGCATACTCAGAGCTTTTTTTAAATATCGTCCGGCATTTTCATTATCGTTGCTATTAAACAGTATCTGTCCAACCTGAAAATACGATGCATCACTTTCCGGATTAATAATAATGCTCTGCTCGAAGAATTTCAATGCTTCTCCGTTGTTGCCCAATAATTTCTGCCTTAGGGCCTCACCATAAACATAATTAAAGGTTGCGGCATCAAACTTTTCTCCGCTATCCTTCCTCAGGCCGGGAATTATCTTTTGACTGCAGCCCGTAAGTAAAACAATTGCAGTTATTAAATATACGACCTGAAAAATCTGCTTTTTCATACTTAATTATTTCATGTATGTCTCTATCACATTCCTCTTCCTTTTCATGTTCCCTTTACCTTTCCTACTGAAAGCGTCCTTACTCATGAAAATAACGCTTAACCTCCCTAATATGCTCAGGGAAATTCAATTGCTCTGCAACTGCCGCGTAATATCTCTCCTATTGATATCAATTTATATTCCAATCTTCAACTTTTAGTTCCCCTTACCACTAAAAACAGTAAGAATTTTATCCCTGTATTGGGCAAAACCTATAAACACTATTATCAGTCCTGTATTAATCATCAGCTCGAACGCAATCCCCGGATATTTGAAAGTCCGGCCAAATAAAACCATGCCTGCGGCAAGAATGAAATACGGTATGTATTGTTTCATTTTATAGTCTACCTTATACCTTTTTTCAGCCATGGCAAATGAGGCAACAATCATGGAACCGTACGAAGCCACGTGCGCCCAGGCAGAAGCAAGATAACCGTATGCAGGCACGAATAACAGGTTTATCAGAACGGTAACTGCAGCGCCGATTACCGTAATATAAACAGCAAACACCGTATAATCGCTGAGTTTATACCAGATGCTGTGATTTATATAAATACCATACAGCAGATAGCCCATGCTAATCATCGGAACCACAACAACGGCCTCCCTGTAGGGCAGAGCGATAATATACTTAAGGCCCGACAGGTACAGATTAATTCCCAGGAAAATAATAAGCATTACAATTATAAAATACTTCATAACGTATGCATAGGTTTCCCTGGCGTCGGTTCGTTTTGCCCGCTCAAAAAAGAAGGGTTCTGCAGCAAACCTGAACATTTGAATGAACAATGCCATCAGGACTCCGATTTTATATCCTGCACCATACTTTCCTACAATCGACAAACCATCGGCGTCTCCAATCAGCCTTCTGATTATGATCTTATCAAGGGCATCATTTATTGTTCCGCTCACGCCTGCAAGCATAAGCGGAAACGCATAGTTTACCATCCTGTACCACAAGCCCGGATCAAATCTTAACCTGGTCTTGAAAATAACCGGTAACAACATTACCAGAGTAGCCGAGCTTGAAACAAGGTTAGCAATAAAAACATATCCAACCTTATAGTCGGGGTTATAAATTTTTTTAAAAATGCCATTGCTCCCTGACCATATTCCGGGGGCAATTCTTAACAGAAAAACCACCAGAGCAATCGTAATGACAACATTGAAAATTTTTATGGCACTGAACAGCATTGGCCTGTTATCCTTTCTCAACCTTGCAAACGGAATTGCGGCAACTGCATCGATAGCAACTATTCCTGCAAACAATCTGATATAATCCTTATTGTTTTCATAATTCATCAATTTCGACACCGGATCAATAAAAATGAAAACAAGAATCACAAACAACACAGAAGTAGTAAACAGGCTGATTAGTGCCGTACTGAAAACATTTCCGGAATCATTATGTTTTTGTGCAAACCTGAAAAACGCGGTTTCCATGCCGTAGGTAAGGATGACAAGCAAAATCACAATCCAGGCATATAATTCCGTAATAACTCCGTATCCTCCGATATTGTCGCTGAAAACCCTTGTATAAAAAGGGGTCATGACTGCATAATGCAGGAATCTGGGAATAATTGTTCCCATACCGTACACAACAGTCTGCCCGGCAAGTTTTCTGATCTCGTTCATCAGCGAATAAAATGACAAAGATAATTTTAAAGTCTCACTTCACTGAAATTCATAAATGTTTCCAGAATGGTATTTAATTGAAACCCTATAATTTTTTCTATCATTCAAAGTTAAATATCTTTACATCCGGATTTTCAGAACATTATTAACCAATAACCGGTTTTCATGAACACGCGCATAACACAGGCTTTCAATATCATTCTGCTGCTGCTGCTCACTTCCTGCAAGGCACCGGACGGGTCCGAACTTTCCTATGTTCTGGTCAGGACAACTCTAGGCGACATTAAAATCCATCTTTACGACCAGACTCCCGTACACAAGGCAAATTTCATTAAACTTGTCAATTCCGGTTTTTATGAAAATATATCTTTCCATCGTGTAATCAATAACTTCATGATTCAGGCCGGGGATCCAAACTCACGAGGTGCATCTGCAAAAGCATTGCCCGATACCATGCAGACTTACACGCTGCCAGCCGAATTCAACCCTGCCCTCTTTCACAAGAAGGGCGCCCTGGCTGCTGCCCGGCAGGGCAATAATGTGAATCCTTCAATGCGTTCATCAGGCACCCAGTTTTACATAGTCCAGGGAACAAGGTTGAATGACGGTGAGCTAAGCGCAGCTGAGGCTATGATCAACAACCAGATCAGGCAGAGTTATTTCCTTAAGTATCTCCATGAAATCTCCGACAGCGCGTCAAAAAATGGTATTCAGTTATCAGACAGTGAATTGCAGGAGAAAGTTTCGGAAAAACTGTTTGTTTACCTCAACACTGCAGGCGATTTCAGGTTATCGGATGAACAAAAGGAAGCCTACAGGACTATTGGCGGCGTACCCCGCCTTGACGGCACCTATACAGTTTTTGGAGAGGTTGTTGAAGGGCTTGACATTGTTGACAAAATCGCAGGCGTTCCAACAAATAATTCTGATAAACCCTTAACCGACATCAGGATCCTTCAAATGAAAATGATTTCAAAATAATTTTTCCAATAACATATACACAGCAATGCTCGATACAATTAAAAAACTACATACAGAAATAATAGCATTAAAGATAAATTCACGTCAGGAACTTGAATCTTATCGTCTTAAATACCTCAGTAAGAAAGGAATTATTTCATCTTTATTTGAAGAGTTCCGAAATATTCCGGTTACAATAAAAAAAGAGACCGGTCAGAGGCTCAATGAACTGAAGCTGACTGCACAGTTAAAGTTTGATTCTCTTAAATCTTCATTAAATACTGCTCAGGAGACAGGAAAGTATGATGATCTTACAAAACCTGTTCATTGGCATATGTCAGGTTCAAGGCATCCAATATCCATTGTCAGGAGGGAAATCATCGAAATATTTTCAAGAATAGGCTTTACAGTATCCGAAGGACCGGAAATTGAAGATGATGATCATGTTTTTACCAGGCTAAATTTTGCCCCTGAGCATCCTGCCAGGGATATGCAGGATACCTTTTACATTTTCAGGATCTCGCCTGAGGAATCAAACCCTGGTGATATTCTTCTTCGCACGCATACATCTTCAGTACAGGTAAGGGTGATGCAGTCAATGAAGCCTCCCATACGTACAATATCTCCGGGAAGGGTATTCCGCAACGAAGCCATTTCTGCAAGGGCTCATTGTATTTTTCATCAGGTTGAAGGGCTTTATATCGATGACAATGTTTCTTTTTCTGATCTTAAGCAGACGCTTTTTTACTTTGCCCATGAATTGTTTGGAAAAGACACAAAAATAAGATTTCGTCCTTCATATTTTCCATTTACCGAGCCTTCTGCGGAAATGGATCTCAGCTGTCTCATCTGCGGCGGTAAAGGCTGCAACGTATGCAAATACACCGGCTGGCTCGAGTTGCTCGGCTGCGGGATGGTTCATCCCAATGTGCTGGAATCATGCAGCATCGACAGCAGGAAATATACCGGATTTGCCTTTGGCATGGGGATAGAAAGGGCTGCAATGCTTAAATACCAGATCAATGATCTCAGGTTGTATTTTGAAAATGATATGAGATTTCTTTCTCAGTTTAAATCGGCAATTTAAACATTGAACATTTGGTGTACTACCATTGTTAATTCATTAACACATCTTCCCGCGCAATGAAAACCACCGAAACAAATGTTCCGCTTTGTGACAAGTGCGCATCTGAGACAGGCTCAATTTTCAGGCATCTTTCTCCGGACGAGACAGAACTGCTTAATTATCAGAAGGAGTTCAGGCAATACAAAAGGGGAGTTATACTATATCGTGAAGGTAACCGAATAAGCGGATTCTACTGCTTACACAGCGGAATCATAAAAGTTTACAAAACCGGTCTTGACGGTAAGGAACAGATAATCCGATTTGCCAGGAAAGGCGATATTATTGCTTACCGGAGCGTTTTGAGCAATGAGGCAGCCTGCACATCGGCAAAAGTAATTGAAGACTGCAAAGTTTGTTTTCTTCCCTCTGAAATCCTTGTATCGTTCATCAAAACCAATCCGACCTATGCTCTTGAGCTAATGAAACTTGCCTGCCATGAGCTGGGAGAAGCCAACTCCTTCATTACCGATATTGCACAGAAGACGGTAAGGGAACGTCTGGCAGAAATATTGCTTTTCCTGGTTCATGATTTCGGCCTTGACGCTCAGAAATATCTCATGATATCCCTTACAAGGGAAGAACTGGCCAATATCGTAGGCACGGCAACCGAATCGGTTATCAGGCTGCTTTCGGAGTTTAAGACTGACAGGCTGGTTGAGCTCAGCGGCAGGAAGATCAGGATAATTGATATCAAAGGTCTCGAAAAAATCAGTAATTTTCTGTCAAGGTCCTGAAATATAATGTAATAATAATTTACATTTAAAATAACGTTGGAGTCACACCAGGCCTGAATACCCTGCCCAGATGCCTGTAGGCATGCTCAGTAGCCTCCCTTCCGCGCGGGGTACGCTTAAGATAGCCCTCTTTTATAAGAAAAGGTTCGTATACTTCCTCGATAGTGCCGCTTTCTTCTCCCACCGCAGTAGATATTGTATTAAGGCCGACAGGTCCTCCTCCGAATTTATCAACAATGACAGTCAGTATCCTGTTATCCATTTCATCAAGACCCTCCTGATCAATATTCAACGCTTTCAGACCATATTTTGTAATATCAATATCAATTACTCCCGATCCTTTTACTTCTGCAAAATCCCTGATCCGCCTGAGCAAGGCATTAGCGATCCTGGGTGTTCCCCTGCTGCGGCCGGCAATCTCAATTGCAGCCGCCTCTTCAATTTCGATGTTTAGAATACCTGCTGAACGTTTAACTATTCCGGTGAGTACTTTATGATCGTAGTATTCAAGATGGAACTTAATTCCGAACCGCGCCCTGAGCGGGCTTGTAAGAAGACCCGACCGGGTTGTTGCACCGATAAGTGTGAAATGCTTCAGTGTAAGCTGGATCGATCTGGCACTCGGCCCCTTGTCGATCATGATATCGATCTGAAAGTCTTCCATTGCCGAATACAGATATTCTTCAACAAGCGGGCTGAGCCTGTGAATTTCATCTATAAACAGCACGTCACCCTTCTCGAGGTTTGTAAGCAACCCGGCCAAATCACCAGGTTTGTCAAGGACAGGGCCCGATGTGACCCGAAGGTTAACCTGGAGTTCATTTGAAATTATTGCAGCAAGAGTTGTTTTTCCAAGCCCCGGCGGTCCGTGAAGCAGGACATGGTCGAGCGATTCGCCCCGGTTCCTGGCAGCTGTTACAAATACCATGAGGTTATCTATAAGCTGTTGCTGGCCTTTAAAATCTGCAAAGGTAAGGGGCCGGAGCTGGCGTTCAAATTCCTGGTCTCCCGATGTTATTTCTTCCTTCCTGATATTAAAATCATCTTCCATTACGCAAATATATCATTTAATAAGCTTTACGTCGCTTTCCGGAAGATTGATTTTAACACCGTTTATACTTGTTTCAACATCGTCCTTGTAGGTAACCGTGAGAACAGTAACCCCCTCTTCGTTATACTTTTTCCAGGTTCTCTGCCTTATTCCCATTCTGTAAAACTGTTCTTCCCTGATCCTTCCGTTCTCATAATAATTCACATGCAGGCCGTCGGGCGTTCCCTGTATATAGTTTCCCTTATATCGGAGCTTTCCGCCGGCATAGTATGATTTCCATATCCCGTCACGCAGTCCCAGTATGTATTTTCCCTCTTCGCTGTTGTTTTCCGATTTGTACTTCCACTCGCCGTTTTTTTCGCCGTCGGCATACTGACCCTGTGTAATTATTTCATTTGTTTGTGAAAATTCTGTAAAATGACCATCGCGCTGACCCTGGAAATATTCTTCCTCCCGGAGCAGTGCACCGTTATCATAATACCATTTCCACAATCCGTCAGGTCTTCCGTTATTATATGATCCGGTTTGCTCAAGCCCCGATGCACCATTGTAGAATTTCCATATGCCTGTGCGCCTGTTGTCAGCATACTGTCCTTCAGCCGTCACTTTACCCTCAGGTGTAAGATCCCTCCATTTTCCGTTTCTTATTCCCGAATCATCAATTATTCCTTCTGAAAGCAAAACACCATTATCATTATAAACAAACGCATTAATAACTTTACCGTCACTACCGTATTCCCTGTGTACGCCTACAGGCACTTTATTTCTGAAGGGCCCTGCATAGATAACCTTTCCGTTCCCGTCATATTTCTTTTCAATCTCAATGTCAGGTTCATCCTCAACCCTCGATTTAACTATCGCGCCATTGTCATAAAGCATTGTCAGAACAAGTTTTCCACGGTTGTCGTACTCTTTGTAATAACCATGCAGCTGATTGTCCCTGTATGTTTTTTCCGATTTTATTCCTCCTCCCGGATAAAAGTATTTCCATCCACCCTGTTTCATACCTTTACCATCGGTCCTGTTTATTCTCTCTCTGCTGATAAGAAAATCGTTGTTGTATTCATAAAGGGTTATAATATTGCCTTCATTATCATATTCCCTTGACAGGCCTTCCTTTTTTCCCTCATTGAACAAGAGAGTCTGCTTTATTTTGCCATCCGGAAAATAAAAATACGCTGTACCCTCCTTCCTGTCGCCGGCAAAAAGCTCTTTTGATTCAACATACAGTCCGGCTGAAGGATCTTTTTTATACCTGTAATAGTAACCGTTCTTTTTCCCGAACAAATAGTTGATTTTTTCAAGCGTATCCCCTGCCTGGTCGTAGAAGACCCAGATGCTGTCGAGCATAAAATTGGTTCTTTTCCCTTCCGATTTCTTAATGCCGGTTACATAATAACTGCGCCAGAATCCTTCGGGCTTGCCGTTTTTTATGATTCCTTCGCTTGAAACAACACCGTTCGGATACCTGAATACATGGAAGCCGTCACTTATTGTTACTTCATTCTGACCTGAAACAGAACATGTTAAAAACAAAAAACATAAAATATAAAAAAGTCTGTTCATAATCCAAGCTTTTCTGATATTTCAATCATCCGTCTGATAGGCTTGACAGCTTTTCCGATAATAATCTCATCTATAATTATTTCCGGTTTTTCTTCCATAAGGCATTTATGGATTTTTTCTATTGTAATCAGTTTCATATAGTTGCATTCACTGCATCCGCAGGTTGAATCACGCGGCGGAGCCGGAATAAATTTTTTCGACGGCACTTCCTTTTTCATCTGATGTATTATCCCTGGTTCCGTAGCTATAATATACTTTTGGGCTTTATCTGTCTTAATGAATTTAAGGAGTGCAGAAGTGGAACCGATAAAATCGGCAATTATTCTGACTGGCAATTCACATTCGGGATGTACAATTATTTTCGCATCCTGATTTTCATCCCTGAGCTTAAGAATTGATTCAAGCGAAAATTCCTCATGAACATGGCATGCGCCGTTCCATACCACTATATCCCTTCCTGTCTGGTTCAGTATATAGTTGCCCAGGTTCCTGTCGGGGCCGAATAGGATTTTCTCCCCGGGAGGAAGAGATTCAACTATCTGAAAAGCATTGGAGGAAGTGCAGGCAATGTCGGAAAGTGCTTTGATTCCGGTGTTTGTATTCACATAGGTGATTACCGTTCTTCCTGGGTTTTCTTCAATGAACCTTTTAAAATCTTCCTCCGGGCAGGAGTCAGCAAGTGAACAACCTGCCTCCATATCGGGCAAAAGCACCTTTTTCGACGGCGACAGTATCTTGGCAGTTTCTGCCATGAATTTAACACCGGCAAACAAGATAATATCTGCATCGTTTGCCGCAGCTTTTTGAGAAAGAGCCAGGCTGTCCCCAACAAAATCCGCAATGTCCTGTATATCGCCAGTCTGATAGTAATGTGCCAGGATGATTGCGTTTCTGGTTCTTTTCAGTGTGTTTATTCCGGAAATAATATCGTTTCTGGAAATATTCTTCATAACCTCTGTTTCAGATAAAACCAAATCTGATCAAATGTGACTGCAAATTAATATTATCAACAACACTATTAAAATATAAGTATAAGATTTATTTTATATATGATGATATTAATATGCTGTTAATATGGTTGAAATTTAAATCAGATTTCTCTTTTAAAAGTGATTTTTATATCACGGTAAACATCTTTTCAACAAGTCAAAAAACATACCATTTTTATAAATCAGCTGATTAGTAAAATAATTAACAATTGTTAAGAAGAATTTATTGATACATGGAGACTGGAAAAAGTATATGCCATGGTGTTTATTTTAAGTTAATATTATTGCCTTATTTCAGCATAACAATTTTTGAAAACCTGAAAATTCATCCGGTTACGGCTTTTTGATGGTAAATGAAATAATTATTTAAAATTTTCAAGATACTTTTTACGTGTTTTCAACAAAGAGTTCAATGTTTTTTAAATTATGGAAACCACATGACTGACCAAAAACGCAAACAAGAATGAATATAATCGCGTTCAATCATGTGTGGTCACTGCCCGGAGGGTCAGACAGGCATTCGGCCTCTAAAATAAATTATATACGTATGAAAAATCAAATTCAATGAACAAATGTGCTTAATTGATGTTGAATATTTTAGAAGATACAATAAAATTTATCTTAGTTATGCTCATGGAGGGAAGGATATGGGAAAAGCGGATACAGCATGTGCATTATTCACACTATAGGATAAAGGTGGTTTTTTTTCTTTTAAAATTACAAATGTGTTAATTTGTAATTGATATCTAAGGAATTTAAAAGAATCTGAAAAGTGGAAAGAAAAAAAATTGCAATTGCATCGGATCATGCAGGCTTTTATCTTAAAGAAAAGATCATAAAGTTTCTCATTAAAGAAAACGTTGAATTGAAGGATCTTGGGACTTACAGCCCTGATAAAGTGGATTATCCCGATTTTGGTCATCCTCTTGCCAGTTCGGTATCGGAGGGTAGTTTTGATTTTGGTATATCCATATGCGGAACGGGAAATGGTATCAATATGACCGTTAACAAGCATCAGGGAATACGAGGAGCACTTTGCTGGTCGGAGGAAATTTCACGTCTTGCCCGCGCGCATAATGATGCAAATATTTGTGCAATTCCTGCCTGGTTCATCAATGAGTCCGAAGCCTATCTAATTGTAAAAACATTTCTTACAACACCTTTCGAAGGTGGAAGACATGAGAGGAGAATTAAAAAGGTCTCATTAAAAACGTATTGATATGCTTTCAAATTCCTGCAGATATGGAATCAGGGCTGTCTTGTATCTTGCCAGCAAGGATGGCAGGAACAACAAAATAGGCATCAGGCAGATATCGGAAGATCTTAAGCTTCCGACACCATATCTGGCAAAGATACTTCAGAATCTGGTAAGGCACCGGATACTGAGTTCTACCAAGGGACCCAACGGCGGCTTTTCACTTCTTAAAAAGCCTGAATCAATTACGCTTCTGGATATTGTTAAAATTATTGATGGCGAAGAGTTACTGACAAATTGCATTATACACAACGGTTCATGCACAAGCGTAAAGAAAAGCATGAAACCATGCCCTGTTCATGATGATTTTACAAGGATAAGAACAGATCTCATCAACATGTTCAAGGGAAAAACAATTGCTGAAATAGTTAAGAAGGCAAACTATTCCGAGAAAATTTTAATTTAGCTGTTTTCAGCGATACAGTCCGTGCCGGCAGATTTTCCTGTCATGTATTTTCAATTCTGTACGGCCTGATCAGAAGCCACAGCAATAATGCAGAGACAACACCTGCAGAATTTGATAAAACATCGAGTATGTCGGCTTCACGTGATACTGTCAGGCCGGATTGGCCCAGTTCTATGAATGCCCCGAAAATAATAGGTATCAAACTGATCAGAATTAGGATTCGGGTGTTCTGAAATGATTTCCGATGTTCCAGAATTATCACCATCATAAGCAGAAAGTAAAGTCCAAAGTGTACTAATTTGTCTAAATAAGGTATGTCAATAAAATTGATTTCCTGGAATGAACTTGCTTTGGAAAAACTTAGAAAGGTGATAATTACAGCAATTAGTATTGAGAATTTATTATTCTTTATCATTTTGGCGCTTTGTGGCAAATTTAAATAATTTAATCACATTTTATTTTTAATTTTAAGAAATTCATTGCTCCAAGATGGCCGGGATCTACATTCATGTACCCTTTTGTAAAAAACTATGTACTTATTGTGATTTCTATCATGTGATGACATTATCCGATAATTATGATTTTGTGGAGGCAGTTATAAGGGAGTCGGAAATAAGGAAAGGATATACAGGAAATGAAAACATCACCAGTATATATTTTGGAGGCGGGACTCCGTCAGTGCTTTCGGTCGGGCAGTTAGGGCAGATTCTGGACAGTATAAGGAAGAGCTACCCGGTTGAACGGGATTGTGAGACAACAGTTGAGGTGAATCCTGATGATGCTGAATATGAATTTCTTGTTGATATGAAGAAACTCGGGATAAACAGAATAAGCCTGGGGATCCAGTCATGGAACGATAGTATCCTGAAATTGCTGAACAGACGGCATGATGCCCGTCAGGCAGGCCTGGCACTTGAAAGGTCGTTCAGGGCGGGATTTGACAATGTTACAATAGACCTGATATATGGGATTCCGGTGCTGACTTCCGGGCAATGGTCTGAAACCCTTGAGAAAAGTCTGGCTTCCGGTATAAAGCATTTGTCGGCATATCACCTTACCATCGAGCCTGGCACCGTATTATGGAAAATGAAGGAGAGGGGTGCTTTCAATGAAATGGATGAAGAAGAAAGTACCCATCAGTTTAACATTTTGATTGAAAAGACGGAATCTCTGGGTTTTATCCAGTATGAAATTTCAAATTTCGGCAAACCGGGATATTTCTCACGTCACAATACAAACTATTGGAAGCAGGTGAACTACATCGGCCTGGGTCCCTCGGCACATTCATACAATGGATACTCACGGCAATGGAACGTAAGGGATCTGAAAAAGTATATCAAATCCGTAACATCGGGCAAGCCTTTCTTTGAAAGGGAAGAGCTTGACAGAAAGACACAGTTCAATGAATATATAATGACCTCTTTAAGGACCATGTGGGGAATAGACCTGGATTATGTGGAGATGAGGTTTGAAAAGGAGGGGTATGATTATATAATGAATCTTGCCGGCAAATTCATCGATTACGGACTGATGAAGCAGAATATGAAAACCCTGGTCCTTACGAACCAGGGTAAGATGATTTCCGATAATATTATTTCCGAGCTGATGCTTCCTGTCGGGGACTGATTATCTTTTGGCCAGGGAAAATGTTGTACGGCCGATAATGTTGTTTTCAAGATACAGTTCAACACTGTAGGTGCCGATGATCAGATCTGAATTGTCCATTATTTCGAGATAAATGCACATCTCTATATCCTGGTTCATGTAGTCCACCAGCCTGTTGGCCGAATAGATAAGCTTGTTTCCCTTATAGTCGAACAGGTTGTCGGGGCTTGACGTGATCACAAGTGAGTCGGGCCTGATGATTCTCATGAACACTTCTTTTTCTCCGGCGCCGGCAATTGCATTTTCCCTTAATGTGAAGCAGGTCCTCAGGCGTGTGATATCTTTAATGCGGCTTGTCTCCTTGGCCCTTTCCCTTGAGCCCTTGAGAGAAACCACCTTTATGTCTTTTGCCAGAATAACTGAAGCAACTTCAACCTTTGCCCCAAGTTCTTCCTTAGCCTTTGTGAGTTCCACATTTGTACTCTGGACCTTTGTTATCTGCTGCTTAATATCAATGTTTTCCGCGGTAAGTATCCTGTTCCGCTGATTAAGTGAGTCGATCTGCACAATGTAGCTCTTCATTATTTCCCTCATGGTTGTTATTTCGCTCCTGTACTTTTTTATCAGCTGAACATTGGAGGCGTTTATTTTAAGGAGATCCACAATCCTTGCCCTTTCCTTCTGCAGGCTGGCCATAAGGGTGTCATTGTTGGTCCTGAGAGTGTCATACCCGTGTATCATTAACCGCAACTCATTTGCAAGTGAATCTTTCTCCTGGGTGAGTACTGTTTCCATTTCAACCATTTTATTCTTCTGGTCAAAATACATGACAACCAGGAATATCAAAGCTGCAGCCAGAATAACCGTCGTAAATATCATGGCTATGGGTGCGCTTTTCTTTTTTGGTTGTTCAACCGGTGTAATTGAGTTTATGTCTGCCATTTACTTGTGGATATTAGAACAATAACTTTTGCAAAAGTAATAATAACAATCAAATATTTAAAAAATCCTTTTCAATGATTAAATTTACAAGTCAACACTATTTTTTTAAGTATTTAATATTCAGTTGTATGAGTGGCTTTTTCGGCGTTGTTTCAAAAAATGATTGCGTTGAGGATGTGTTTTACGGGACCGATTATCATTCACATTTAGGAACAAAACGGGCCGGAATGGTGTTTATTTTACCGGGGAAAGGCTTCAGAAGGTCGATACATAATATTAAGAACAGCTATTTCAGGAACAAATTCGAGGATGAATTGCATGAATTCTCGGGTAATTCCGGTATGGGAATCATCAGTGACACCGATCCCCAGCCCATTCTTTTCAATTCGCATCTTGGCAGGTTTGCCATAGTGACAGTCAGCAGGATACTTAATCTCGGCGATCTGGAAAAACGCTTCCTGAAAAAGAGGTATCATTTCACGGAGAATTTTGAAGGAAACATAAATCCCACAGAAGTTGTCGCGAATCTTATCTGTGAGGAAGACAGTTTTATTTCGGGCATTGAGAATGTTTTTGAAAGCATCAGGGGTTCATGTTCAGTTATGATACTTACCGAAGACGGTATAATCGCTGCCCGCGATAAGCTTGGAAGAACCCCGGTGATTGTCGGGAAAAAGGACAATGCCTTAGCCATGGCAACAGAGTCAAGCTCTTTTCCGAATACAGGTTTCGCTGTTGAATACAATCTCGGACCGGGCGAGATCATTCACGCCACTTCCGGCAATTACACCGTTTTAAGGAAACCGGAAGAGAAAATGCAGATTTGTGCCTTCCTCTGGGTTTATTATGGATACCCTCCCTCATACTATGAAGGGATAAACGTTGATGAATGCCGTTATCGCTGTGGTGCCTCACTTGCAAGGCGGGATAATGTGGAAGTCGACTTCATCAGCGGGATACCTGATTCAGGAGTAGGCCATGCACTGGGTTACGGCAATGAGAAGGGCATTCCCTATAAAAGGGCATTTTCAAAATACACTCCTACCTGGCCCCGGAGCTTCATGCCCCAAAGTCAGGTTCAGCGCGACCTGGTTGCAAAAATGAAGCTGATTCCGAACAGGGCCGTAATAGAAGGGAAGAAGATGGTTTTTCTCGATGACAGTATTGTCCGCGGTACTCAGCTCAGGGACAATGCCGGCATTCTTCACAATTCCGGTGCATCTGAGGTGCACATGAGGATCGCCTGCCCCCCTTTGCTTTTTCCATGCGAATTCCTTAATTTCTCACAGTCAAGGACCCCGATGGAACTTGCCGGCCGGAAAGCAATATTCCAGCTTGAAGGAGAAAATGCCGATCCGGCCAGGTATACGGATCCTGATTCTGAACGGCATATGAGCATGGTTAAAAAAGTCGCGGAAACGCTTAAACTCGACAGCCTTATGTATCAGCGTCTCGATGACCTGGTAACTGCCATCGGGCTGCCCAAGGAAAAGCTCTGCACCCATTGCTGGGATGCATCAAGCTATTATTGAAATGAAATGAATTTCTGATTTTCCGGGGGCGTCAACCGGTCAAATGCCGAAAAGCTGCCTGACATCCGGATCCCTAAGCTTTTCATTTGTGGCTTCATATCCTATTTCAAAGACCTCAACAGCTTTTTCCGGATCAAGGATCTTGTAGTTTTTCAATTCAGGAGGTGCGATAAACAGATCGAATCTTTCCTTTTTTTCCATGACTTCCCTTGACATGTTGAGCATGAAAACCCGTTCAGCGATCTGGGTAAGGCTCACCACCGTTTCCTCGTAGCCCACAGGGTTAACGAATGACCCGATGATCCTGCTGCACCTGTTTTCAAGCGGCCGGATGGGCATGTTATCAAGCACTCCTCCGTCGACATAATGAATATTATTGATTATTACAGGCTTGAAAAGGACCGGAATGCTTGCGGAAGCTATCACCGGTTCAATAAGTTCACCAGTGCAAAAATACTCCGCCTTCCCGTTATTCAGGTCGGTTATGGTAACATACAGCGGAAGTTTAAGTTCCTCGAATCTTTTTGCACGCAGATTCTCCCTCAGTATCCGTTCGATTCCGGATATCTGCAGCAACCCTTCCCTGGGGATCGTGGGTCGTATATAGTGCAGCCGGCTTGTTGAATTCATCATTTTCATTATCTCAGGGGGCGAATAGCCGTCAGCATACAGGACGCCCACCAGCGCTCCCGCGCTGGTACCGGCAATTACATCAGGATAAATTCCCGCCTCATTCAGAGCCTGCAGAACACCGATATGTGCAAATCCCCTTGCTCCGCCGCCGCTGAGAACCAGGCCCGTACCGAAGACTTTTTCAGGCATCATTGGTCATCAGAAAAATTCATATAATAATCTGAAATTCAGATATATAATTACAGCTGCAATTATTATCAGTAATGAATTGAGGAATTTGCTGTTCGCATACTTGCCCATCACTTTCCTTGAGGAGGTCAGATATATCTGGGCAACAATGGTAAACGGAAGCTGGATGCTGAGGAAGACCTGTGAAAGGATCAACCCTTTGAACGGATCGCCTATAAAGAAAATTACAGTCAGGCCTCCCAGGAGGGAAATCAGAACACCGGCCTGGGAATGGCTGTCTTTAATATCATAGGGCTCCCTGAAAATCCCTGAAAAAATCGATCCTCCGGCCATGGCTGAAGTGATGGAAGAAGCAACTCCTGAAAAAAGAAGGGCTACGGCAAAAACGACCGAAGCATTTGAGCCAAGGAGTGGCCTTAGCAGGCTTTCAGCCTGTTGGAGTTCTGAAACCCTTATGTCTTTTGTAAAAAAAGTTGCAGCGGCCAGTATGATAATTGCACTGTTGATTGCCCAGCCTATTATCATTGACAGAAGAGTATCGGCAAATTCAAATTTCAGCTGTTTTCTGATCACTTTGTCATCCTGTATGTTCCATTGGCGGCTTTGTATTATTTCCGAATGCAGGAACAGGTTGTGAGGCATGACCACTGCCCCGAGAACGCTAAGGATAAGCAAAACGGAACCTTCCGGTATTGAGGGTTTTATCCAGGCGATGCTTGCAGCACCCCAGTCGACATCAATGAGAAACATTTCGTACAGAAATGAAAGGCCTATCACTGAAACAAAACCGATAATCCATCTTTCAATTTTCCTGTATGAGTGCGAGAAAAGCATGATGATCACGAAAATCGTTACAAGCACTGCACCCAGTTTTATATGAATTCCGAAAAGCATGTTCAGGGCAATGGCGCCGCCGAGTATTTCAGCCAGCGAAGTGGCTATTGATGCCAGAATTGCGAAAGAAAGGACGGGCCTGGATATCTTGGGGCTGAAATGTATGGTCGCCGCCTCAGAGAGGCAAAGACCGGTGGCAATTCCCAGATGGGCAACATTATGCTGAAGCAGTATAAGCATAATGGTCGACAGTGTCACTATCCAGAGGAGGGTATAGCCGAATTCAGATCCCGATGCTATGTTTGCTGCCCAGTTGCCCGGATCAATGAAGCCAACCGTAACAAGCATCCCGGGCCCGATATACCTGAATATATCAAGAGCGCCAAATGCCGGTTTATGAACCTTTTTCTTCCTTTCCTTCAAAAACCGGAAGGGATCTGACATCGCTCCGAATCCTGTCATTAAGTCAATGTTATTTCCTGAAAACCTGAATTTAATTCAGAATCATGGAACAAATATAAAAAACGGATCATTAATTCGTGCAGATGCCTTGTGCTTCCGGTTTTAAATTGATTAAATTTGGTGCGAAGTGTGAATTCATTAACAATTATGTTTGTATAATGCAGTTTTTACTTGTAGCTTACGACGGAACTGATCCGGGTGCTTTGGAGAGAAGGATGAAAGTACGGCAGGAACATCTCGAAAAAATCGCACTTTTAAAGAAGACGGGTGAGCTTGTTTTTGGCGGGGCCATTCTTGACAATGATGGCCGTATGATCGGATCAATGGTTGTTTATGAATTTCCCGACAGGGAAGCTCTCGAAAACCGGTTAAGGGAAGAGCCATATATAACAGGAGGTGTATGGCAGAAGATTGAAATTCATCCTTACAGGCTGGCAATCATTGAATAGAAATTCATTTGAACGGAACCTCATCTAATTATAAATCATCCATGAAAAAATCAGCAATTACCTTCTCTGCACTGGCATTTGCCATTCTTCTTAACGGCCAGCCTGCCCCGCCTGCATCTTTCCCCTTTAAAATGGAAGAGCTCTCCTCACCCCGCTTCGTACAGGCACTGGAACTCTCTAAGGGGGTTTGCATCATTCCGCTGGGGATAATTGAAAAACACGGACCCCATCTGCCGCTGGGAACCGATCTTTTCGAAGCCAGGCAGGCTGCCACGGAAGCAGCAAAAAAGGAGTATGCAGTGGTATTTCCCCCTTATTTTGCAGGGCAGATATTTGAAGCCAGACATCAGCCAGGCACAATAGCCTACAGCAGTGAGCTTATGTGGAAAATGCTGGAAGAAACATGTAACGAACTGGCAAGGAATGGTTTGAAAAAAATCATCCTGGTCAACGGGCATGGCGGGAACACAAGTTTTCTTGAGTATTTCTGCCAGTCGCAGCTTGCCGAAAGGAAAGACTATGTTGTTGTTTTATTCCGCCAGGAAGATGACCCTGTTACCGGAAAGGAAATCGAAAAACTGAAAAAGGCCAAGCTCGATGGACATGCAGGCGAGGGGGAAACGTCGATGATGTATTCCATACGGCCCGACCTGGTGGATGCCGGGGTTATTTCAAATGAATCGGGCCTGGATCAGAAGAGGCTTGAAAAAATGCCTTTTGGTTATACCGGGATCTGGTGGTACGCACAGTTTCCCAATCATTTTGCAGGCGACGTGGTTGTTCCCGATAAAAGGCTTGGTGAATTAATGTTCAAAAGCTGGTCGGACCAGATCGTTGAACTGATCAGGTATCTTAAAAACAACAACAGCGTTGAACAGCTGCAGGATGAATTCTACACCAGGGCTGAGCATCCGCTGAGGAAAAAGTAAAACCGGCGTTTGCATGCCAGTTTATTTTTTAACCAGTTTTTCAGTGAAAGTTCCTGCCTGGGTAATAATCTTCAGGAAATAAATACCGGAGGGGAACCCGGTAAGGTCAAGCTGACATTCGTCTGAATTTACTTCTGAAGCTGTAATAAGCCGTCCAATGATGTCATACAGCATCAGTGAGGCAATACCTGTATTGTTTTTTATCTTCAGGATATTCACTACGGGGTTTGGGAACAGAGCCGGGCCCTTGTCTGCAGCGATTTCATTTTCATAGGTTAAAGATTCCATTGTTGCTGCCCAGTTTGACGGATCGTTGTTATCGAGATCCGGGTCCGTCAGTTTCAGGTAACAGCCGTTGCCGTCAGCTTCGGGCCATGGCGCTTTGTTCGAATAACCCACATGGTCAATTATGTTTCCGAAGGCGTCGGCCAGCACCAGGTCCTTTCCTTCGTCAGGCAGATTCCCTGAAAACATGGCGAACGGCGTGAACCCGTACTTCTGGCGGAATGCTGCTGAGTTTCCGGCAAGGATCACTGATTCAAACGGACCAACGGATGAGTATGGCTGGAACTGGAAAACAAGTCCTGTCCCCCCGAAATAAATACCGGTAAGATCAACCCTGCTGTTTCCGTTGTTTTTGATCTCAATGAACTCAAGGCTTTTACTGTCGGGGAATTCGGATGATGATTCGGGATGATAATCGATTTTTGATATCACCAGCGGCGGAACCGATGTGTTTTCGCACGCGGAAGAAGATCCGATATTGGCCGATATCCATGCAATTCTGCGGGAAATGAATAATTTAAGGTCTGCAATCAGCCTGGAATGATCGGCCTTCTGGCCCCATCTGCCATATTCCCTGCCTGCTGCTTCGCGTATCGTTTCAACGGTACGGTCGATAAAAGATTCAATGACCGCCTGATTGAATGGTTGTCCGGACTCAGTGAGGCGGTTCCACCTTTTGGCTGCATGGCATCTGAATGCCGGGTTCTCAAAAAGTTCTTTCCAGAATCTTGCCCCGTCGTTCTCCCTGTTTGACAACTGCCATACATTTGTCCTGCTCCTGTCATATCCCCAGAAGAAAAGATCGTTCCCGTAGGTCAGGTCAAAATCCCATATGGGACCTGCCCTCAGTTTGCCGTTGCGGTCCTTGTGGAAGAATGTGCTGTACATGTATCCGTCGGCATTGGAGGCCAGTTCATTGAGGAGTATGAAATCGATGAATGATGTGATGTCAATAATGGATGGAAATCCTGTTACCGGCGAGGCATCACCCGCGATTGAGGTTGCCTGAAGAAGCCGGAACTGGTTGCGGATATAATCATTCTGCTGGACAGTGACATTCTTTGGTTTGGGAAGTTCATGAATAAAATCAACCGGAGTGCCAAACCATGAAGGCAGGGTCCAGGCAACCGGATCACCGCCGGTTGTTTTATCAGATTTTGTAATGTAACCACCGGTGACCTCAGGGTAGGAATTATCGTTGACACCTATTTTGATTATGTTCACCCGGTTTTCATCAGCCTTGATTTTCTCCTGAAGAACATACAAGCCTCGGTAATTGCCGTTAATGACAACCTCGCAATACACTGTCCGTGAAGCGTACTCCCCGATCTGCCTGGAAAGGTTGTATGAAAGGTAGTCGCGGATCAGAGCCGTATCGAATACCATGCCGTTGAGGATCCAGTCATTTTCCCTGGGAAGGCCCAGCAGATTTACATTATTGTTGCTCTTGTCATCATTCTTAAGAGTGGTCAGTCCGTATTGCTTTTTTTCTGACACCTGGGTTGAAGAACCCCGTATTTCTATACTGATCCTCCCGTTGTAATTCAGGTATGCGGGGGTATTCTGGTCAGAAACGTAATTCCTCAGACCGGGGCCCCTGCAGATGATCTTCATGTCAGCCATGATCCGGGGATCGTCCGGTATTTCCATCCCCTGATCGGTATTGATAATTACAATTGGCAGATTGCTGTCTGTAAAATCCTGGGCAGGAAGATGACAACAAAATGCAGCTGCAAGCAGTACTGTAAAAAATATTCTGTTCATTAAAGGCTAATTTACAAAAAGCATGGAAATTAAACTATGGGTTTAGGATTTCCTTTCTACCTTGACCTGGCAATGAATGAAAGTGCCCTTTTTTCATGGTAGTCTGTCGTTATCAGCTGGGTGAAGTAAAGGGAAAGGATCGCAAATCCTGTTCCGACCAGGAAAGGCAATCTCCAGTTAAGCATCCAGAGGGCTCCTCCGAAGACAGGGATTATTACTGCGGAAATATGGTTTATTGTGAAGCCTACGGCAGTGGATGGTCCCAGGTCTTCCGGGTCGGCGGTTTTCTGAAGATATGTATTCAGGCCTATTGAGAAATTGAAAAATATACTGTCCATTACAAACAGGCCGACAACCACCCATACATTATTTATAAATGCGTAGCCGAGAAAAAGCACGATGAGGCTGGCGCTTTCGAGTGAAAGCACAACCCGTTCGCCGTATTTGTTCAATGCCTTGGATATCTGTGGATTCAGCAGGTATGTAAGCGCATAGTTAATCACATAGATACCTGTTACCACCCGTAATCCCAGTTGGTATTGTTCCACAAGAAGGAAAATGGCAAAGACTGTGAATATCTGGCGCCGTGTACCCGAAAGGAAATTCAGGGTATAGAACAGCCAGTATTTTTTCTTAAGTATCAGCTTTTTATGCTGATGCGGCATTTCTTTCCTCACAGGATTGCTGGAAAGCATGCTTATTCCCGTGAAGCTGATTATCAGCCCGAGCAGGAGGAACATATACATGTAGGGGAGCATGAACGACATCAGCCATATTGCAACCCCGACGGCTATATTTGCCAGGGCCGTGTATCCCCTCATTCTGGCAAAGACCACGGGTGATTCGGTTGTGTTGAAATACTGAACCGTAAGTGATTTATTGGTTGTTTCAAAGAAATGGAAGCCCACTGACATGGTGAAAGTTGCAGCCAGCAGTCCGGTGAAGGATGTGAACATGCCGGTTAATGCGGTCCCTATTCCCAGCAGTATCACCGCCCATGAAGAGAGCCTGTGTTCCCTGAAAAAGAACAGCAGGAAAATAGCGGCGACAGACAGAAAGCCCGGAATTTCCCTGACGGCCTGTGATACTCCCAGCTGGAATCCGTTTACGCCCACGATCTCCTTTGCATAATTGGTGAAAAGGGAGGTCCATCCCTGGAGGCCCGCATTGGCACAGATCCCCAGTATCATAAGATACCTGTACATCGGGTTCGGTCGGAAGAGGTCCATCAATATTCAAATAAGGCGGTAAAAGTAATATTAATATTAAATTATGATCGCTGTTTTATGACAGATTATGAATCCGCAATTCTGCATTGCTGATTGATATCCGGTTGCTTTATTGCAGCAGGGAATTAAAAGCAAAGTGCTTTTTCGTGCAGTTGGCGTTCAGAACCATTTGTCAATAACTGATCGTTGAAATTCATCAATACCGCCATACTCCCGTTCAACAGTTTATTTATTGTCAATCATTGTTTAACTGGCCGGATTGTCATAATTATCTATTACTGAAAGGCCACCCATGCAATTCAGGAAAACGGGCTTTCCCGGGGAAAATAACGATGTGGCGGAATCAATAATCTGCAAAATGCCAGCCGGGAATTGAAATAAAATTCTTTATTTTATCAATTCATAAATCCATATAAAAATGACACGCAGAAAACTTTCGGTAATCACGGCATTCCTTGCCCTGTCTGTAATTCTTCTGTTCCAGGTTTCATGCAAACCCGGCACTCCTTCCGACCTTTCGAAGGAGAACATAATACCACAGCCTGTATCGGTCTCTGCTACCGGCGATTATTTCAAATTGTGTGAGAAAACAGGTATCTGTGTTTCAGACGGGTCTGATGAATTAATGCAGCTGGCGGAATATCTTGCAGGAAGGCTCAGGCCGGCTACGGGATTTGGCCTCGGTATCAAAACTTCGGCAGCGGTAGCCCCCAGGGGCGGTATTTATCTGACCCTTGCCGGAGCGGATTCAATTCCGGGAGAAGAAGGATATGCCATTACCATTACAAAAAAGCTTCTGACACTTGCAGCAAAGAGTCCGGCGGGCCTTTTCCGCGGTATTCAGACAATAAGGCAGCTGCTTCCTTCAGAAATTGAGCTGTCGTCGGTGCAGCAAAGGGAATGGAAGATAGCCACCGGTACCATTGTTGATTATCCGGTTTACGGTTATCGCAGTACAATGCTTGATGTGGCGCGACATTTTTTCGGTGTGGAGGATGTTAAAAGGGTCATCGATCTTGCTTCAGCTTACAAGATCAATGCCCTGCACCTGCATCTTTCGGATGACCAGGGTTGGAGGATAGAGATTAAATCGTGGCCGAACCTGACCATTCATGGCGGAAGCACCAAGGTTGGAGGAGGCGACGGAGGATATTTCACCCAGGAACAATATTCTGAAATTGTAAGGTATGCCGATTCGAGATATATAACCATTGTACCTGAGATTGACATGCCCGGCCACACCAATGCCGCTCTGGCCTCATATGCAGAGTTGAATTGCAACGGCAGGGCAACGGAGCTTTATACGGGTACGGTTGTAGGATTCAGCACCCTGTGCACCGGGAAGGAAATTACATACAGATTTGTCGATGATGTTGTAAAAGAGATTTCAGCCCTGACCACTGGTCCGTATTTCCATATCGGGGGTGATGAATCGCATGCCACAAAAAAAGAAGATTATATTCCTTTTGTGGAAAGGGTCCAGGATATAGTACTGTCACATAATAAAAAATCACTTGGCTGGGATGAAATATCGCTTGGCGTCCTCAGGCCAGGCACCGTGGCACAGTACTGGTCGAGTGCGGAAAATGCCAAAAGGGCTGTGGGCCAGGGTGCAAAACTGCTTATGTCGCCTTCGTCAAAAGCCTACATTGACATGAAGTATGATTCAACAACGGCAATCGGATATACCTGGGCCGGTTATATTGAAGTTGACAAGGCATACAACTGGGACCCCGCAACACTTGTACCGGGCATAGGAAAGGAAAACATTTTTGGAGTTGAGGCACCGCTATGGACAGAAACCATAACAAACATCAGGGAGATTGAATATATGATTTTTCCCAGGCTGCCGGCTATTGCCGAGATCGGATGGTCACCGGCCAGGCTCAGAAACTGGGATGGTTTCAGGGTGCGGCTGGGAAATCACGGCAGACGCTTTGAGGCCATGGGAATAAATTTCTATAAATCGGCTCTTGTTCCATGGGCTGAGTGAGCCAGCAGGAATAACAGCGAAGTCAGGAACGCAGGTGTTTGTCCCTGTCAGGCTTTGCTTTCAGGGCCTGAATCATCTTACTTTTGTTTCGGACGGTGATTCTGAAATGACAATGGAGATTTTCATATCTGCTGCTGACTTTTAAAAGCCATCAGCCTGAGACTCTTCCGGAACAGCAGCTTCCGGTGACGGGCCTGCCTTATCTTTCACTCAACGGGAAATTTTGAACATTTGGCAAACTTTGATTGTTATCAGTCGGAGCTTTTGCATTCACATTTATGGTAAAATAATGTTCAACAAGTTCCGGTTATGATCGAATGAATTAAAAGGAAAAGCCATGAAAAATCTGAGAACTGTATTTCTGTCAGGCATTGCAATAACTGCCGTTGCTCTTCTTTCGGGTTGTAATCAGAATCAGCCCCTGAAGAGCGCCAGTACAAACGTGAAATATTACAGGAACCTTCTTTTCAGCGAAACACCGTGGGATATTGAAAGGGGATCACGTGAGCTCACACCTGACGAAGCTGCCGAAATAAACAGCTACAAATTCACATATGACGATGAGGGCCGCCTGCTTTCAGTTGAATTTGCCAGGAAAGATGAGCTTCTTGGCTATTCTTCACTGGGCGGAGCAGCCAGGATAACCTATGAATATGCAGGAAACAGGCAGACGAAGCATTTTTTTGATGAAAACAATCAGCCCATTGAATCGGCAGGTGTTTTTACCGCCGAATACACCCTGGATGAAAAGGGAACCAGAACCGGCCTGAAATTTTATGGCAGGAACGGGCAGCCTGTCGAAAACAGGAACAAGATCAACAATTATGTATGGAAAATCCTGGATGACGGAATGCTGCAGGAGAAAAGATACAATCTTGCAGGAGAAGAGACAATCATGAATCCCTTTTGTCCTTTCTATGAACTGAGATTTTCCTACAACGACAAGGGGTATGTAACAAGAATGGCGAATTACATGAATGATGCTTTATATAACTGTACTGCTGAAAACTGTGGTGATATCGGCGTTTCATATTTTACTTTCGAACCGAATGAACATGGCGACGTTGAGAGCTTTTCAGTTTTCAATGTGCTGGGGCTGATGTCGAACCTTTACTGGGGCTGGTCGAAGCGGGTGAGCAAATTTGACGAAAACGGCTATGTTCTTGAAACTGTTTACTATGATCAGGACAATGAATATGTAGGCGGAAATATGGTTCCCGTCACACAGTATTCATACGACAGGCATGGCGCCCTTACTGAAGTCAGGAGCATGGATGTGGCCAGGAACATTATCAATGATCCCGATAATGGTGCGGCAATTACAGAATACAAATATGACGAAAGAGGCAACCGTACCGCGACTGTAAGCTATAATAAAGATCGTGAGGTAATAACTAAGTGATTGAAGGAAAACAGTCTGTGATGAGATATAAATCTGATTACCTTGTGTTTTTGTTCCTTGCGTTGCCTGTTGTTTTTATTGGGGGCTGCCGCGACAGCGGAACGGTAAAAAAGCAGGAAGCACCGGAAATTATTAAGGCTGCAGCACCTGTAACGGGGCAGGAGACAATGTTGCTGCTTAAGGATCTGAAAGAGAACGGTGATTATGTCAACAGCCGCTATTTTCCCAGCCTGATAAAAGCTTCTGTCGTATTTGATGAGCTGGACAAAAACAATCTCATCGTTGATATACGTTCCCCGGAATCGTTCGGGAAAGGTCACATCAGGAAAGCAGTGAACAGGAGCTTCAGCAGCCTGCCGGAATATTTTGAAACCGGCATCAGGCCCTTTGAATATGACAAGATAATAATAGTGTGTGATGACGGACAATTGTCTTCCTATACAACTTCACTGCTCAGGATGATGGGATATGGCAACGTGTATGCCCTTCGTTGGGGGATGGGAGGATGGAACAGAAACTATGCGGAGAGTGGATGGATGAAGGGTGTGTCGGGTAAATATGAGGATCGCCTGGAGACTGCAGCCAATGAATCGCCCGTTGCAAAAGAAATGCCTGAACTGAACACCGGCCTGACTTCAGGAAAAGAAATAGGGCAGGAGAGATTCAGAAAGCTCTTCGCGGATGGTATTGGAGATATTCTTGTTACTGCTGATGATGTTTTCAGTGATCCCGCAAAATATTTTGTCATCAATTTCGAGAGAAAGGACAAATATGATGACGGACATATACCCGGTGCCGTAAGATACAAGCCTGAAGCAACACTGGGCTTCACCGATGTAATGGCTACAATTCCGTCGGACAGGACCGTTGTGGTTTATTGCGGCACAGGGCATAACTCAGGATTTGCAACCGCTTATCTCAGGCTCTTCGGTTACGATGCAAGAACCCTGAAGTACGGGAACAACAGTTTCATGTACAATAAGATGAAGAGTGAGAGAACCGTTCTGGCATGGCTGCCTTTCACGCCTGACGAATCAGGCGATTACCCGGTTGTAAAATAGACCCTGGCAAAATTCAGAAATCCGGTCGCATTAAACACGCTGTGACCGGTTTTTTTATTGGTTATCCCTGCTTTCCGAAAGAATGTAGATATTCTTTAGTCCGGTCTCGCTTAGTATCATCCATATTTTTGCAGAAACCGATATTTCATCCGAACAGAGGATGACCGGGCCCTTGTTTTTTCGCAGCAGCCTGAGGTTTTCACTGCTTAGAACCGAATGCGGATCCATTTTTACGGCAATGTCGCTGAAAGGGCTGACTGGCGCTGCTTCACCGCCCAGCCAGACGATAAGCTTGTTGCCGGGCAATTCTGCCAGCTGATCTGCTGACACCAGGTTTGAGCCCTGTACTGAAGGCTCTGCCCATCTGACGGCATCATACCTGAACTGGCGGCTGCTGAAGGTTCGTGCCAGCACAGGTATCAAAACCAGAAGGCAGACAGACAGAATTATTCCGTATTGTTTTAAGAATTTCATAAACTGTCAGTGAGATTGATTGTCTTATTCGCATCCGCCGTCGAGCTTCTTGGCCGTGAACTTCCTGGATGCAAGAAATCCGGCCTTGAGGCTGTCGGGAAGGGAGTTCATTTCGGTGAACATCTCCCCCGCGCGGCGTCTTGTCTCGAATAGTGCATTTTCACGTGCGGTGATCCTTTCGCCGGTGAACCTCGATTCAATGACGGTCCTGTCCCATTCCGCCATTCCGCCGTTCATCGCAAAAGCGTTTTTATATCCCATTCCCCTTGCGTATGCCACTGCGTATGAGGGTTCAAGATTTCCTGCGGAATAGAAAACGGTTTTAATATTCCTGTTTCCGAGCCATATCCCGGGATCTCCGGTTATGAAAACAGCATAAGGCACGTTCACGGCTCCGGGAAGTATCCGGTTCCCGGATTCCCCGGGTATTCTCAGGTCGATCAGCTGCACCGTACTGTCCTCCCTTACAATGAATTCTGCAACCTGATCGGCGCTGAAAGAGGTTTCATCGCTGAGCACTTCCTTCAGAAGGGTTTCAGGTCCTGTAATAAAGGATCTGTTTGCCGTGAGCGGCAGCATGGCAAGGATAAGGCTGAGCAGGATAAGCATCACTGATATTTTTCTTCCTGTTTCCATGGTGTTCATTTTAATTCATTGCTGATATCCGGTCTGGCAAATTTCTTCTCTGCCAGCCCGGCTGCCAGGAACATTCCTGCGGCTGCAACGGCAAGGATCAGGGTAAAGAGCCCCGGGGAAAGCCCCAGCGATTCGTTGATCTTAACCGGCCCCCTGTAACCGGCCGTGGCAAGTTTTTCAACAAATGGATAAGTTTCCGTAAAAAGAAAAGCTCCGGCAAACCCGCCTGCAACAAATACCATTGCATCAATTTTCCCTATCGACAGTGCACTCAGGCCGGTGCCGGGGCAAAATCCTCCCATGATGAACCCGGCACCCATTATGATTCCTCCGGCGATGGATGCCGGCACATAAAATTCATTCACGTACACCTGGTTCAGGTTAAGTACTCCCAGATAGTCGAGGAATCGCGACCCTATCAGTGCCACCAGTGCTGCAGTGAAAAATACTTTAAGTACTGTAGTGTCGTAGCCATAAAACATTCCGGCCAGTTTGCGGCTCGACGAGAACCCCGCCTGTTCAAGTGCGAATCCGAAACCAGTTCCGATCAGAAATGCAATAAGCATGTTGATCCATTCGGGAAAGTTGAAATATGATGAAAACGGTGCCATAATAGTATTTTAATATCTTATTGTCTTATTAACTTTTATAAAGTAGCGGCCGAAGTTTCGCTGATCCTTTTCAGGGTTTAATAATTGCATGGTGTAGCTTATATCCAGTTCTTCCTGAAAAACCACGCAAAGGCGAATGCAGAGCCAAAGATTGCAATCATTGTCACGAAGCCTGCCGTTGCAAGAACTGCCATTCCCGACAGTGCGGCCCCGCTGGTACAGCCTCTTGCCAGCTGACCTCCGTAAACGAACAGCACCCCGCCGAGAAAGGCAAAAACCAGCCTGCGGACAACAGATATCTTCGGTGATTTTTCAACTTTGAGCTTCAGCCTGCCCGATACGGCCCCTGAAATGAAACCGCCTGCAACAAGGCCGAAGATCTCAAGTGTCAGCCAGTTGGTTATGGGTTTCTTTCCGCCTTCGAAATACTTTGTGTAGTGAACAGAGTTTTCAATATGTGAAGGGCTTACGGTATTTATCAGGGAAACGACGCAGTATTTTATACCGCCGCTGGCTCCCAGCCCGCGCCCCGAGATGACCATTGCCGAAAGCAGTACTAATCCCAGCAGGATACCCGCAAGGTATGGATTCATATATCTTTTTCTGGCCATATCTGTCTTTACAGTGATTTGCTGAATATCTGTCAAGTTACATCAGTAAAACAAACGAGAGGCATATTTGATCAGTGACCGGCCCAAATTCAGAAAATTTTGCCGGCCGGCAATCGGCAAATACCAGTCAGGCCGGACAGATCATGACGCGGTTGTTTATAAAGCCGGAAATCATTATCCGCAAGGATTTCCCAAGTGATAAAAAAATTTCTTCCGGGGAATGGAGATTAATTTATTCAATGTACATGTTCATCTATTTTCAATATTTTTAACTCTTTTTATACTGCACTGTTTCTATCGAGGACTCATTATTAGTATTTTCGGTTTCTCAAATTAATTTAAGATCTTGATTATTACATGTCGAAAATAATTGATCAGACATACGATCTGATCCTTGGAAAGTACCGGTCGGTGATTGAATCACTCTTCATTTCTGACATCAGGATCGGCCTGTATTTTACCGCCGTAAGACTTTCGGACGGTACAATTGGCACTTCCGCCACCCTGACTGAATGCAGGCCCGTTAGTGCAAAAGCCGCCAGGGATTTTGGAGATTTCAGCCCTATGAGGATAAAAGGTCAAAAGGTGCTGAAAATCCTTGAGACAAAAAAAGAGTCTTCAGTTATAAGGTCATTGGGAACGGCTGTGCTGAGTGCCGTATCTTCCGGGTTTATCACACCCGAACGGTACCGGATAATTGATGATTGTGATCCGGTTGAACTGCTTGATCTTACTCCGGTTAAAACAATAACCATAGTCGGGGCGTTCCAGTCATATATCAGGAAGATTTCACAAACGCCCAATAAGCTGTTTGTGCTTGAATTGAATGAGAATGCTCTTGCTCCTGAACAGAAGCAATACTATGTGCCGGCCGCTGATTTCAGGAAAATACTTCCTCAGTCGGATTTTGTGATAATTACCGGGCAAACCCTGGTAAACAGCACAATTGACGATCTTCTTTCAGCCGTATCCCCTGCATCGAAGGTGATAGTGACGGGCCCTTCGGGCAATATACTTCCGGATGTTTTGTTTGAAAACAAGGTGAGTATGATTGGAGCGATCAGGATCACCGATCCGGAAAAATTGTTTGACATTGTCAGTCAGGGGGGAACGGGCTTTCATTTGTTTGAATACTGTGCCCGGAAAATCTGCATTTTAAGGAAATGAAACCAGGATTGAGTGAAAAATGGATCAAGGCTTCGATCATTGGAACCATCTGGGCCGCATCGGAGATTGTTCTGGGAAGTTTCCTGCATAACCTTAAAATTCCGTTCAGCGGCAATGTTCTGACGGCTATAGGGATAATCATACTTGTTTCGATGAGTTTCAAGTGGACGGAGCGGGGATTATTCTGGAGGAGCGGACTCATCTGCGCACTTATGAAGACCATGTCGCCGAGCGCTGTTATTTTCGGACCGATGGTTGCCATAATATCCGAATCGCTGCTCCTTGAATTTTTTATCCGCCTTTCAGGCAGAACCTATGCCGGTTATCTTCTGGGTTCAATGGCGGCCATGAGCTGGAATCTGTTCCAGAAAATAATCAATTATGTAATTTTTTACGGTGCCAATATTGTCGGTGTTTATGTTGATCTTCTCAGGCATGCCCAGAAGCAGCTGAATATCCAGACCGACCTGGTATGGCTGCCAATCATTGTATTACTTGCTGCCTATGCCATATTTGGTCTTTTGGCTGCGTTTATCGGGATCAGGGTGGGCAGAAAAATGCTGAAGCAGCCCGGTGGTCAGTTTCAGGAAATGATAATAAGGCAGCCTGCAGATGAGTTAGCCGGGAAGAAAGATGAAGCATTCAATTATTCAGTCGCATGGCTCATTGCCGATGTGATCCTGATCATATCTTCGTTCATCCTGCTTAACAGCGCCGGCTGGATCGTATGGTCACTTGCAATCACCTGCATTATTGTAGTCTGGTCAATGAGGTACAGGAGGGCTTTCAGGCAGCTTTCAAAGCCCGGATTCTGGATCTTTTTCGTGGTTATCACCCTGATTACTGCATTTGTTTTCACAAGGGTGCAGACCGGGGAGGATCTGCTGCGAAAGGGACTGCTGACGGGGGTTCAGATGAATTTCAGGGCTGCACTCATTATTACGGGTTTTTCAGTTTTGGGAACAGAATTATATAATCCGGTTATAAGGAACTTTTTTTTGAAAACGTCATTCAAACACCTTCCCCTCGCATTGGAGCTTTCAGTTGAAAGCCTTCCGGCTTTCATATCTAAAATGCCTGATTTCAGGACCCTTATTAAGAATCCGGTTTCCATTTTATATGATGTAATGTCAGAAGCTGATAAAAAACTATCAGAAATCAGGCTTAAGGCAGGAAAGCCTAAAAGAATCTATGTAGTAACAGGAAAAACCGGGGAAGGGAAAACAATCTTTGTAAAGAATCTGATAAAAACCTTAACTCAAAAAAGAATTACAACACTTGGCATCATCTCGGAAAAAATTACAAGTGATTCAGAGGTTACAGGATATGATGTGGTTAATATAGAAACCGGGGAAAAGGAAGTGTTTTTGCGACTTGGGGACGAATGTGGCAAGGAAAAGATTGGAAGGTATTCAATTTGTTTGAATGGCATGGAGTTTGGCAATAATGTGTTAAAAACAATTGTATCATATAAACATTCCTTTATCATTATAGATGAGGTTGGAGTACTTGAACTTAGAAATTCAGGATGGGCTGAAAGTCTTGACATTCTGACCGCTGCCGGAGTGGATATTCTTTTGCTGGTTGTTCGTGATACGAACCTCGCAGCTGTAACCAAACGATGGAATCTTGAAGAAGCAATTGTCATCAATATTGCAAGCGTCAGCCATACTGAAGCAATCGACACAATTATTGGTTATGCAGGATTAAAATCACCTGCTATGTGATTTATCAGGAAATTTCGTTTTCATTTTTATAAAATCCATAGACACTTCCCAGCTATGGATCAACTCAGGTAAAGGATCCCTTGCAATCAAAGCAAGTTTTGTGTGCCGTATTTTTATCGGCATTTTATTTTTAAGGAAGATATTTCTGAAAAATGTTTTTATAGCAGCTTTTGTACAATAATATGTTCCGGTTGCATAACCATTGAAATTTATCTGTTTACCCTGTGAATATGCAGTTGCCAGCAAGGGGAAATTAACGCCCATAAACATTGATCCTTCAAGAGTACTCCAGTATCTTGCATTGAAATCAAGTAAGACAAATTTACCGTTTTCAGAATCATAACGGAAATCCATGTTTGCAACCCCTGAGTATCTGAGTTTTCTCACTATTGATGAAACGAGTTCCAGAAGCTCCTGATTTTTTACAAATTCGGTTCCCCTTGAATATGTAAGTTGTCCTGAAAAAAGTGCTTTTTGAATGGTATGGCAGAGTATTTCGCCATTTATTGAAAAAATATTAACTCCTATATCGTAGCCATTAATGTATTTCTGTATAAAATATTCTTTTTCAGTAAAATGATTCGAGGTGAGAATCAAATTAAGCTGTTCCGCAGTCGTCACCAATTTAATACCTTCACCTCCAAGGCCTAAAGCGGGTTTTACCAATACGGGAAAAGACAGATAATCCGGAATACCATTGTTACTGTTCCCGGCATTTAACACAACATTCTGTGATGAAGGAAAATTATGGGTTTCAAGCCATGTATTTAGTTTGCGTTTATCATTAACAGTTTCTATGGTAGTTATATCAGAAACAGGATGTACCCTGGCAACTTCTTCAAGGACAGATCTGTTTTTCCATAACAGTTTGGATATCCACTCTCTTGTAGGAATAATAAAATCAGCGGATATTCTTAACGCTAAAGCTTTTACCTCATCCGCAAAATTCTCTTCGTTCAGTCTGGCGGTATAAATCTTCTTCAGATATCTTGAAAATCTATAGTGCTTAGGTTTTTTATGAGATGAAAGAAGTATATAGATCCTGATATTTTTTTGTACCGACAAGCTTCTCAGAATCGGCAGAACAAAAGATGAATTATCATCAATTATCAGTATTGATGTTTTTTCTGCAAACAGCATTTTTGTATTAAAAAGCTGGCAAAAGTAACTATTTTTTGATTCTAAGGTGCATTTTTCTTCTTGCAAACGACTAAAATTATTGGCAGAATGTAAGAAATAATCTGACAGAGCAAAATGAGAGCGGATCAAAGACAGTCAGTAAAACAAGCTGGCAAGCAGAAAGGGAGTTTGAGAATTTGAGCTTATTTACAGTTATTTTTTAGCATTAAACAAGGCATTCTGACCGAAATGTTCATTAGAAGCATCAGAATGCTAAAGGTTTTATCAGTTTACCCGGGAACTCACGAAAAGATTCCCTGTCAGCCGCTGATGAACAGGCTTTTGCTTGAATATTCGGGGTCGCAGGTGAGGTTAACTTTAAGCTTTCGCCAGCCGGCTTCATCACCGGGGGTGGGGATGTGGGTCAGGTGCACCTCGCAGTCGTGGAGCCATTTCAGGTTTTCCATCGCAATTTTTGCAGCAGGATTCGATAATGCACTGATTCCGAGAACAATAAGTGTTTCATCCAGATCGAGGCTCACCATTTTGCCGTTCAGGATATCTTTTTTAAGGTAAGTAACAGAATCGATTATATTCTCAGGCAGGAGATACATTTTGTCGGGCAAACCTGACAAATGTTTTGTTGTGTTCAGTATAAGGCTCGAGGATGCATTCATCAGGGTGGAATTTTTGCCGGTGATGATTGTTCCGTCATGGAGTTCAATGGATGCACCGCTGAAAATACCTGCGTTACCTTTGCCTCTTTCTTCTGCTTCCATGGCTGCCTGCCTGGCAGGTCCCACAACTTTTCTGTCTTCTGCCCTTGCTCCGATTGTTTGCATTATGGATGTGATCCTTTTAAGGATATCATTGTCAACCAGTCCCATGGCATATTCCACCCTGCACCTGAGAAACCTTCTGATAATTTCCTGGTAAGATGCTTCCCTGATGATGTTGTCGTTGATTATTCCTGCACTGATGCGGTTAATTCCCATATCGGTAGGTGACAGGTACATAGATTCGCCTCCGGTAATTTTCTCAAGAATTCTTTTAAGCAGATGAAACGCCTCAATATCGCGGTTATAGTTTACTGTTTTCAGGTTATAGGCTTTAAGATGATATTCGTCAATCAGGACCCTGTCTTCCAGATCTACCGTGGCAGCTTCGTATGCAAGATTGACCATGTGATCGACCGGCAGATCCCAGATTGGAAATGTTTCGAATTTTGCATATCCGGCTTTGATTCCTTTCCTGTATTCGTGATAGATATTTGAAAGGCAGGTGGCCAGTTTGCCGCTGCCCGGCCCCGGGCCCGTAACAATGACAATATTGTTGGTGGTATGAATGTATTCATTTGCACCGTACCCGTCATCGCTTACAATAAGATCGACGTCCGTGGGATAACCTTTTGTGGGATAATGTAAATAGACCTTAATGCCTCTGATTTCAAGCTTGTTCCTGAAGACTTTGGCTGGCGGCTGATCCTCGTAGCGAGTAATTACCACTGCAGTAATATCTATGCCCCATTCCCTGAAATCATCAATTGTTTTCAGAACGTCGACATCATATGTGATTCCAAAGTCAGCCCTGACCTTTTGTCTTTCAATGGCTCCGGCATGTATGCAGAGTATAACATCAATCTTATCCTTCAGAATCTGGAGGAGGCGCATTTTGACATTGGGATCAAATCCCGGAAGTACGCGGGCCGCATGATAATCATAAAGGATCTTGCCTCCGAATTCAAGATACAGTTTTTGATTTAACCGGTTAACCCGTTCGAGAATTGCAGAAGTCTGTTCCCTAAGATACTTGTCATTGTCAAATCCGATGTTATCTGATAATCCCATTGCACTACTCCTGACGTTACTCTGTGAGAAAAATTAAAGAACTTCAATATTAGGAAAATTTTCATTTCACAAAGGTTGTTCAGGTATAATAAATAAAATTGACTCAAAGAGGGGCTGATCTGAAGGTTAATGGTTTTTGGAAAAGGGCCCGTACTTCAACTTTTATTCTTATTTTTATATTTTTTAAGCTAATCCGGTTAAAAAATACCAAATTTGCATAATAAAGCAGGAGATTTAAAGAAAACTTTTAAATCAATCCATGGTAAATAACCCACCTGATAATGAAACTTTACTGGTAAAAAGTCTGTCAAAAGGCAATATTCTGGCTTTTAATACCTTGTTCAGAGAATACAGCGGCCGGTTATATCGTTTTGCAAATGGATACCTCAGGTCAGAAGAATTATCTGAAGAGCTGGTCCAGGAGGTTTTTACGAGGATATGGGAAAACCGCAAATCAATCAAATCAGAATATTCGTTCAAATCATACCTTTTTACCATTGCATTCAATATAATAAAAAAACATTTCAGGAGGGAGGCTCATATTTCAGAATATTTAAAAACAAAGGGGATCGATGATTTTGATCTGGAAACCACTGAAAAGATCAATTACAATTCTCTTCTTCAATATGTATTGCAGATTGTCGATCAGTTACCGGCCCGCCGCAAGGAGATATTCATGAAAAGCAGATTTGAGGGCTTGAGTATAAAAGAAATAGCCAAAGAGATGGACATCAGTCATAAAACAGTTGAGAACCAACTTACTGATGCATTGAAGTTCATAAGGAACAACATAAAGAAGGAAAGCATTCCTGTACTGTTGTTTCTTGCTCTGTTTATTATGTAGTGCCCGATGCCGGACCTGTTCGTGAAATACTGCAATTCAGACTAATCACTCTGTTTCTGAGTCTTTTTGTTCCTCATCTGCTTCCGGTTTATTTCACAATTATGTTCTCATTATGCTTTTATTGGTTCCTTAATGAATTTACCTGACAGGTTGATTTTTTTTGTTTGCAGTATAGGTGTATTTGACGGGACAGGGATACTACCATATAAAAGGTCAAAAATTAATGGAATAAACAATTGCGGATTTAAGATTAGGTTAACAGGGTAATGAACAGTTCCTGGCTTTACAGGAACTGTTTTTATTGGTTGGAATAATAAAATTAGTGATAATTCAATGGCAAATATAAATCTGGATATTGAAAAGCTGAACCTGATCTTTAAAAAAGATCTTTCGGAGGAAGATAAAAACTATCTCAGAAAGATATTTTGTGATCAGAGCAATGAAGAAGAGCTGGAGCATTTTTTAAGGAAACAGTGGTATGAAATCCTCAGGAAGAAACTGCCGGAAGAAAAGAATCTCGAACATGTTCTTTATAAAATTCATTATGAGTTAAATACGACGCAAAGTAAGCCTAAAGGCGGAAGTAAGTTCAGAAAAATTGTCAATTGGGGTTCGCGAATTGCCGCAATCCTGTTTCTCCCCTTATTGATTTTTTCAGGCTTGCAGTTTTTCACAGGAACAAATAAAAATGATTTTACCCGTATGGAGATTAAAGCCCCAACCTGGACGCGGGTGCATTTCAGTCTGCCGGACGGGTCAACAGGATGGCTGAACAGTGGTTCCAGTGTAAAATACAGGGGTGATTTTAACAATAACAGAAAGATAACCCTCGACGGGGAGGCATATTTCGATGTTAAGACAGATCCGGATAAACCATTTGAAGTCAGCACAAATGAAATAATTGTTACTGCAACCGGAACCAGGTTCAATGTTGCATCATACAGGAATGAAAAAAATGTGGAAGTGGTTCTGGAGGAAGGCAAGGTTGTGATAAAAAATCATGCGATGACAGAATCTGTTACAATGAATCCGGATGATCTGTTGGTTTATGATAAATCCAGCAGGCAAATGCACAGTGAAAAAGTGCAATCTGAAAAATATATTGCCTGGACCGAGGGGAAACTGGTATTCAGGAACGATCCGATTGATGTTATTGCTCTTCGTCTCGGGAGATGGTACAATGTTGACGTTGAGATTCAGGGCAGGAATTTCACGGATGTCAGGTTAAGGGCAACCTTCATTAATGAAAACCTTGAGGAAGTACTTTATTTTCTTAAAAAGGCCCTTCCGATAGACTATAGGATAATAAGCGGGGGGATAATGGGTGATGATGAAACATATACCCATAAGAAGATACTAATTACAACGAAACATTGAGAGAACAGGATTTACATCATATTAATCTCAAATATAAGGTGCCTATGGTATAAAGCAAATTATATAATACAAAAGCAGGAAAGTGTTGGAGCCACTTTCCTGCCAGAAAACCAAGTTACTATTAATAATAACCTATCAAATTTATGAAAAAAAAGTATGATTCCGGGGTGTTGTTACACCCAATTCTAAAAAAGCTAATCATGGAACTTAAAATATCAATTCTGATTACCGTATTCAGCCTTGGGAACATTTTTGCATCGAATACCTATTCCCAGGCGGCAAAAGTTACATTGAATGCAGAGAATAAAACTCTTGAACAGGTAATGGATGACATAGAACAGCAGAGTGAGTTTTATTTTGTATTCAATCAGAAGCAAATAGATATTGAACGAAAGGTAAATATCCATGTTGATGGAAAAGTGATTGATGAGATACTTCCGGATCTTTTCAGGGGGACCAATGTAAAATACGCCATTCTTGATCGTAAAATACTGTTAACAACGGAAGATCCGGGCATTTTTACGGAAAAGACTTTGCACCAGGAACAATATGTTGTATCAGGGACAGTTAAGGATGCCTCCACCGGTGAGCCGATGCCAGGTGTGAACATAGTGGTAAAAGGCACGACCACAGGTACTGTTTCCGATATTGAAGGAAGGTATTTATTGAATCTTGGTGATCCGAATTCTGTAATTCTGATTTCCTTTATAGGATATGCTCCACAGGAGATTGCCGCGGCCGGGAGGAAGAATATTGATATACTCATGGCTCCAAGTATTGCGGCGCTTGATGAGGTTGTTGTCACGGCACTTGGGATAAAGAAGGAAAGAAAATCATTAGGATATTCTGTTTCCGAAATCAAAGGCGCCGATTTGACTGCAAACAGGGATGTGAATTTAATGAATACCCTGGTTGGGAAAGTTGCCGGCCTGAATGCAAGTTCTATTGCAGGCGGTCCGGGCGCTTCTTCCAACGTGATTATACGAGGCTTGTCCAGCCTTGGAGGAACGAATCAGCCATTATATGTTGTGGACGGAGTTCCAATGGAGAGCGAACCAAGCGGAGTTGCAGGCGGTCAGTTCAGCAGCGGTCCTGACAGGGGAGATGCCATCGGCAATATCAGCCCCGACGATATTGAAAGCATTTCAGTTCTGAAAGGTGCAGCGGCAGCAGCGCTGTATGGATATCGTGCGAAGGCGGGAGTGATTTTGATTACCACAAAAAATGCAAGTGGTGATGGTATAGAATATAATTCAAATTTTAATCTGGATCAGATTATTGACCTTACTGATTTTCAGTATGTTTATGGCCAGGGGGTTAATAACAAGAAACCCACAAGCGCTGCTCAGGGTTTTGAAACCGGCCAGAGAAGCTGGGGGGCGAAATTAGACGGCTCGCTTGCATACCAGTTTGACGGTGTGGAAAGACCTTATGTTGCGCAAAGGGATAATTTGAAAAAATTCTACCGCCTGGGAAACACCTGGACCAACAACATTGCTTTCAATAAGACTTTCCAGGATGGTTCTGTTCGCTTTTCTGCAAGCGATTTGAGGAATAACTCCGTGATGCCGAATTCAGGACTGAACAGGCAGAACCTGATTCTATCAGGTTCTTATAAGCTCTTTAAAAGACTGTCGATCGATGCCAAGGCAAATTATATTATGGAAAGTGCCAAAAACCGGGCCAGCCTGGGAGATACCCCTGGCAATGCAAACTACGGAGTGGTCATAATTGCCAACAGCGTTGACATTAATAACCTGAAAGCAGCAGTTAATCCAGCAGGAGGAGAAATCGGGACTTCTTCAAATGTTTTTGCAACGAATCCCTGGTTTGCTGCATATAAAATGATACGTAATACAGGAAGGGACCGGTTGATTTCTTCTTTGAACCTTCGCTATGATTTTGACAATGGAGTTTATGCCCAGGGCAGAATAGGAAAGGATTATTACAGCGATTCGTATATATCAGTTACACCCAACGGTACTGCATCAAACCCATTGGGAAGTATTACGGAACTGAGCGGGAAATTCTCGGACCTGAATATTGACGGGTTGATTGGAAAGAGGTTTGAAGTTGGCCAGCAGCTGAACATTGCTCCGAATATCGGCGCCAGTTACAGAAAAACCGGATCTGAAAGCATGTCCAACAGCGGAAGTAATTTTGCTGTCCCTTTTATTTATACCATTGCCAATGCAAAAAACAAATCCGTTAGTCAGAGTATAAGCAATTCTGAAGTTCAGTCACTATACGGAACCTTAGACCTTGAATACCGGAACTATCTGTTTTTACACGGGTCACTCCGGAGCGACTGGTTCTCCACATTGGCCACTCCCGGGTTAAACAACAAACTCAACATCGTTTATCCTTCTGTGAGTGCTTCTTTTGTATTTACCGAACTTGCTTCGGTAAACTGGCTTGATTTTGGCAAACTGAGAGTTGGATATGCAGTAGTAGGACAGGCCACCATACCGTACCAGACCCAATTAAGCTACGCTCTTGGAAGCACTTCACTTTATAATATGCCTTTAGGCAGCATATCAAACACGAGTGTTCCAAATCGCTCACTCAGACCCTCCAAAGCAAATGAAATTGAAATCGGAACGGAGCTGAGATTATTTGGAAACAGAGTGTCTTTAGATCTTTCGGTTTACACCAAGAAATCTGAAGATGAGATCATATTTGCACCTACGTCGTTTACTTCAGGTTATACCAGTGCTGCCCTGAATATCGGGAAAATGAGAAACAATGGTTTGGAAGCACTTGTGAATATCAGGATTATAGAATCGAAGGGATTCAAATGGAATACCGGAATAAACACGTCGGTTAACAGGAACAAGATAATTTCCCTGTCGGCCGGGCAGAGTCAGCTTATCACCGCAACTGCACGCTCGGGCGTGGGATTTATAGCAAATGTGGTAGGATTGCCGGCGGCTCAGGTAATGGCTTATGATTACAAATATGATAATGACGGCAATATTTTGCGCGATAGAAACAATGTTCCGATGCGGGGAAATCTTAAACCATGGGGATCCGCTTATCCTTCCCTCATAGGGGGCTGGAGCAATGATTTTTCATATAAAAGGTTTAACCTGTCTTTCCTGATAGATGGTAAATTCGGCGGAAAGATCTTTGCCTCAATGAACTATAATGCCAACAGATACGGGCTGCTGAAGTCAACTCTTGAAAATCGCGAAAGTAATTTCGGAACCACTGAAAATCCGATAGATGCCATGAGCTATTATACCACTTTTGGTGCAAATGTGTCAAAACAGTTTGTACTGGATGCCAGTTTTATCAAATTCAGACAGGTTTCAATGGGATATACATTTCCATCCGAAATTCTGAACGGGAAAGTAAAGTCGGTTCATCTGAGCCTTGTCGCCAAAGACCTGTTCTGGTTTATGAGGAAAACGGACAATATAGATCCGGAAGGAAGTTATTCTTCCGAAGGCAGCGGACTAACCTATGGTCTGGAGAATGGAGGCCTGCCTCCGATCCGTTCCTACGGTCTGAATCTGAACGTGACATTTTAATTTTTGAAAAAAGTAAGATATGAGAAATTATATATTTTTAATGATCCTTTCAGCCGGCGTATTATTAAATGGCTGTACAAAGGATTTTGACAAAATCAATACGAATCCCACTACCTATAGCGCTTCCCAGTTCAATCCCAATTACCTGCTTACATCCACCCAGTTGGACTATGCAGGAATGACTGCTACCGGAGATGCGATAAGAGGGAATTTTATTTACTCTTCCACAATGATTCAGGGCCTGGCCTGCGTGCTCGATTTTTGGGTCGGAGATAAATACCTGCTCAACGAACAATACAGCGGTGCCTATTTTGAAGGTGCCTACCAGACTCAGGTCAAAAAAATCGTGGACCTTCTGGAGATAACCAGAGACAGGGAGGAATTCAGTAACCTGTATCAGATTGGCCGCATTATGAAAGCCATGATATTCCAGAGAATAACTGATCTTTATGGAGATGTTCCCTATTTCGAAGCGGGTAAGGGTTATTATTCAAATAAATACTTTCTTTCCTATGATTCTCAGGACAAAATCTACCTGGATCTTCTGAAGGAAGTGGAAGAAGCTGTGAATGCACTGGATGTAACCAGGGATGTTCCTTCAGGGGATGCATATTATCACGGGAATATCGCACAATGGAAAAGATTTGGCAATACCCTCTTGCTGAAAATAGCCATGAGGCTGACAAAAGTCAATCCAACCCTGGCGAAGGATTATGTGAATAAGGTGAAAGGAAATACGATGAACAGCAATAGTGACAATGCCTATCTGGTTCATGAAGATGCCGGCGGGGCAGTTGAAAACAGGAACACCAGGGTTTTAAACGGGGATGAAGGGCCGGACTACTTCTACCTGAAATGGTCGGATACATTTATTAACTTTTTAAAATCACATAATGATCCCAGGCTGGGGAAAGTTGCTGTTACAAAGCTTTACCTTGAATCCGGATCGAAAACCAGGAATCCGAATTATATTACTGATCCGTCGGTGCAGAAAGGAATGCCAAACGGGAAAGACCAGAGCGACCGGACCGGATTGAGTATCTATCAGGATCCGAGTTTTACCGGATTTCCTGAATATTCTTCAATATCTCCTTTCATGGCCAAGAAGGACGGCCCGACATTTGTGATGACCTATACTGAATCGGAATTACTGATTGCCGAGGCAGCATCACGATGGCCTGAATTAAACCTGGATGCCGGGGAGCACTATAATAATGCAATTAAGGCATCTGTAACATTTTTGTCGCAATATGATCCTGCTATGTCTGTTTCTGAACAAATTGCCGGAGAATATCTTAATGAAAATCCTTTCGATGCCGGCTCAGCCCTCGAAGAAATAAATACTCAATATTGGGTACACAGCTGTATCACACTTAATTTTTATGAAGCCTGGTTTAACTGGAGAAGATCCGGATACCCGTCGCTGACGCCTGTGAATTATCCCAATAATGTGACCGGGGGAACGATTCCACGCCGATTTCCTTATCCTCTTTCAGAAGCCAGTATCAATCCTGATAACTATAAAAAAGCATCTGACTCAGTTAACGGCGGGGATACCCTGAAGGGAAGGGTATGGTGGGATCAGTAATATTAAAGAAGTCGAACATTAATAATTCAATAATAATCAAATTCCTATGAAGAACAAATTCCCGATCTTGTGTCTGCCTCTTTTATTTCTTTGGCTGATTTCCTGTAATTCACCGGTAAATTCTGACCAGGAACAGGCAAAATCGTTTAAAGTAGTCGGATATTATTTACCCGGAAAGGATAAGGCTGGCGTAGCTTCCCTGCAATATGAATATCTGACTTCTGTCAATTATTCTTTTGCGCGTCCGGCTGCTGACGGGAGCGGAAATCTTGAACCGCTTCGCAACCCCGATATTCTGCATGCCTTAGTGGAAAAGGCCCATGCCAACGGAGTGGAAGTCTTTATTTCAGTTGGAGGATTTGATATCGGCGACGGCCCGGGAGTCGATTCCCGGTTTGAAGTATTGGCCGACAGGGAAGAATCCAGGGTTCAGTTTGCAAACTCTGTGATGAATCTTATCAGGGAATTTGATCTGGACGGGGCGGATATTGACTGGGAATTCCCGGATGCGGTGGAACCTTCCATTTCTAATTTTACCCGGCTGATGGCAACGCTGTCAGAAACATTGAAAGGAGAAGGCAAGAAAGTAACCATTGCTGTAGAATCACACCACCTGCCTTATACCTACGGGGTTGACAATGCAGTCTTCGATCTGGTTGACTGGGTCAATATCATGGGCTATGATAATGAGGAATTCGGTTCCCACAGACCTCATCAGCTGACAGCTCATGCGCCCTACTGGCTTTCGGAAATTGCATTCGACCACTGGCTTAATAAGCGGGGCCTGTCAAAAGAGAAAGCAGTTATGGGAGTTCCATTCTATGGGAAAGGCACAAACCGCTCCTATCATCCGTACCGGACCCTGCTTGCCCGGGGTGCAGATCCGTACGCGGATGTGGCTTACAGCGACACCGGTGTGATCTACGATGGTGTGGACGGCTATTTCTATATGGGCATCAAAACGATGCAAAGAACCACACGCCTGGCTCACAGGCGCGGAGCTGGCATTATGATCTGGGAGATATCCTGTGATACAACCGGACAATATTCTTTGCTGAAAGCTGTAAATGATGCGATAAGATGACCTGCAGATCCGATTTAAAACCAAAGCTGCCTGTTTTCTGTATAAACAATTAAAATCCTGGCCGTATATGAAATATGTTAGAATCATCCTTATCTCATGGTTTGCCATGCAGATGCTGGCTTCCTGTGTTCCGTCGGACAGAGTCCGGGACAGATCTGCCGTCGATCCTGACGATTTTGAAGTCATCGGATATCTTTTCTGGTCGGAGCGTACCCCTGAACGCTGGGGTGCGATGAATACCGGGAATATCCCATACGAATATCTGACAACAATCAATTATGCTTTTGTATATCCCGAATCCGACCGGTCGGGCCGGCTTACTTCGGTTCCGCATCCTGATACCCTGCATGCGCTGGTACGGGAAGCTCACTCTCACAACGTGAAGGTTCTGATTTCCATCGGCGGTTTTATGATCGGCGATAACCCGGGGGTTGACAATCGTTTTGAGGTGATTGCGAACAAAAAAGAAAGCCGCGACCGTTTCGTGAAGGAAGCGATGGATCTGGTGCGGGAGTATAATCTCGACGGAGTCGATATGGACTGGGAATTTCCGGATGCAGTCGAGCCTTCGCTGAGCAATTTCGTTCTGCTGATGAAGGATTTATCCGGGCAGTTGCATCCCCTGGGGAAGAAGCTGACATCAGCTGTGGAAGCCTCCGATTATGTTTACACCTATGGGGTGGATGAGGCGGTTTTCGAATATGTGGATTGGATAAACATAATGGGTTACGACGGGGATGTAAGTGCACGCGGTTATCCAAATAAGGCTATCTTTCATTCGCCTTACTGGTGGGCCGAAATGATCATGGAACACTGGATCGAAGATAAGGGATTGCCGAAGGAGAAAGCCGTTCTGGGGGTTCCCTTCTACGGGAAGGGAACCAACCGGTTTGGCGGTGCCTACCGCGGCCTGCTGGCACGGGGAGCAGATCCGTATGCGGATAAGTTTGACAGTATTTATTATAACGGAATCAAAACAATGAAGAAGAAGACCCTGCTGGCAAAAAAGCTTGGGCGCGGCCTGATGATCTGGGAAATTTCCGGTGATGCAACAGGAGAATATTCATTGTTGCGGGCTATAAAGGAGGCTATTGTTGAGTTTGATAAAGATTAATATGGAACAGGATATGCTTAAAGGTATCAAAGTACTGAGTTTCACTCATTTCATGCAGGGTCCCTCGGCGGTTCAGACGCTTGCGGACCTGGGTGCCGATGTGATCAAGGTTGAGCGCAGGGAAGGTGCGTATGAAAGGTTCTGGTCGGGGATGGACACATACAAGAATAATGTAAGTGTGTTTTTCCTCCTGGCTAACCGTAACCAGAGGAGCCTGGCGATTGATCTTCGTAAGGAAGAGGGGAAGGAGATTATTTACAAGCTGGTTGGAGGAACCGATGTGGTGGTTGAGAATTATCGTCCGGGCGTAATGGAGAGGCTTGGAATGGGATATGAAAAGCTGAAGGAGATTAATCCGCGGCTGATCTATTGTTCCTGTTCAGGGTACGGCCCGGACGGTCCCTGTGTGAAGCTCCCCGGGCAGGATCTGCTGCTTCAGTCATACAGCGGGCTCATGTCGCTGACAGGCCGCAAAAATGATCCTCCCACTCCCGTTGGCACCGCTGTGGTTGATCAGCATGGCGCCGTTCTTGCGGCACTGGGAGTAATCGCTGCACTTTTCAATCGCGAACGGACCGGCAATGGGTGCAGGATAGACAGCAGCCTCCTGAATGCGGCATTGGACCTTCAGGCTGAGTCACTGGCATATTATCTGAATAAAGGTGAAATATGGGACAGGAGCGGCACGGGCCTGGCAAGCCGTTTTCACCAGGCTCCTTACGGAGTTTATCAAACAAAAGACGGTTTTCTAACAGTTTCCAACACCCCCGTTGAGAAACTTGCCGGGATTCTCGGATCCGATGAGCTGGCACAATATAACTCCGGTGACCAGATGCAGAAAAGAGATGAAATTGACCTTATCTTCAGCGATATAATGAAAACACGAACCACCGGCGAATGGGAGCAGTTTTTCACTGCTCACGACATCTGGTTTGCCCCGGTGAATGATTACAGGGCAGTTGAGAATGATGCCCAGGTGAAATGGAATGAGATCATTTTTACATACCAGCATCCCGATGCCGGTGAGATAAGGCTTGTCAATCACCCGCTCCGCTACAATGGGGAAGCATGTGTGCAAAGGCTGCATCAGCCCGCAATAGGTGAACATTCGGCTGAAATATTGCGAAAGCTGGGATACGGTGATGCGGAAATCAGGGAAATGATAGAAAATGAGGTAATTGTGTCTAATGAAAGAAATCAGGGATCATGATCAGGCTTGAAACAACGAAAGACAGGGTGGCGGTCGTTTATCTTGATAATCCGCCATTGAATATTCTCACCCTGGAAATGTCGCAACGCCTGATCAGCCTGTTTTCCGATCTGGAAACTGATGACGGGATCCGTGTTGTAATTGTTACCGGTGCCGGTGAAAAAGCCTTCTGTGCCGGTGCCGACATTAAGGAATTTGCTGCGGTGCGCGACAGGGTAACGGAGAAAAAGCTTGAAAAGGAAAATGAGGCCCTTCTGAAAATAGAGAAACTTTCCAAACCCGTAATTGCCGCCTTGAACGGAATAACCCTCGGGGGTGGTTGCGAGATCGCCCTTGCCTGCGACATACGGATCATTGCCGAAAATGAGAAGATCGGACTTCCCGAGATCAAACTGGGAGTTTTTCCGGGAAGCGGAGGACTTTACCGGCTGCCCAGGATCGTCGGTTTGTCCAATGCCCTCGAAATGATGTACACCGGCAATATCCTGACCTCCGTTGAAGCTTACCGTATGGGCCTGGTAAATCATGTTGTCCCTCCGGATGAGGCACTGTCATTTGCCATGGAGCTTGCCTGCAAAATCGCTAAACATCCCGCAGAGGCTTTGGCGTGTATTAAGGAAGGAGTACGTAAGTCATTTGAAATTTCACAGGAGGAAGCCATCCGGCTCAATCTCGAATTAAGTGAGCGGGTTTTCAGATCGCCTGATTGTGAAGAAGGCATCAGGGCATTTTTTGAAAAAAGGCCACCCAGTTTTAAATGACAGGAAAACTATAAAGAACAGCATAATGGAGCTTACTGATATTTTTGAAAGGGGCCTTGAGAAAGTGGAATATATGCAGGGGGAACTGCATGGGATGTTTCCGCATATTACGAGGGATGGAACCTGGCTTGTCAATGCAAACGGACACTGGACCGGAGGTTTCTGGACCGGATTATTATGGATGAGGGCACTCTGCGGTGAAAACGGCAGGCAGTTAACAGCCGATGCGTTGAGTCAGGCAAAGAAGCTTGCCGTCAGGATGAAGGATAACAAAACTCATGATATGGGTTTCATATTTGGCCCGAGCTGTGTTTTCGGTAATCGTGTTCATCCTGATGAACAGCTTGTTGAAATGGCATTAGCAGGGGCGCGAAACATGGAGGACCTGTATGAAGAAAAATCCGGACTCATTCTTGCATGGGACGAGCCCGGCTATGAAGGCATTGCCATTGTAGACACTATCATGAATATTCCCCTGATGATATGGGCCGCCGGCCAGCAGAACGACAAGTCCCTTTATCATAAGGCGATCACGGCAGCCGGAAATATCAGCAGAAACCATATCCGCGATGACGGTTCAACATACCATGTGGTACGCTGGGATACCGGCAGCTACCGGATCGCGGAGCGCTCAACCCATCAGGGGCACGGGGCAGAGACCTGCTGGTCGAGGGGTCAGGCATGGGCTTTGTACGGATTTGCCAATATGTTTCGCTATACATCGCGCAGGGAATACCTGGCAGCCTCACAAAAGCTGGCCTCCTATTTTTGGGAGCATCTCGATGATGACACATATCTGCCCAGATGGGATTTTTTCTTTAAAAACAACAGGCAGGAACCCATAGATGCTGCGGCAGCTTCTATTGCAGCCTCGGGCATGCTGCTTCTGTCAGGAATGCTCCGGTTTGATCATCAGGCAGATTCGTCAGTTTTATGGAAGAACCGGGCTGAAAGGATCATCTGCTCCCTTGCGGAACATTGTTTCTATAGTGATATAACGAAATATGGTTTAATTGAAAGGGTTACAGTTGACAAGCCAAGGAACTCAGGCATCAATGAATCATCCATGTATGGCGATTATTACTTTATGGAGTCACTGTATCGTTACTTGAATTCAGATAATGAAAAAATGCAGGATATGCTTTTTTAGAGCATGTCAAAGCTTATCACATATTGATTATGAATGATTTAAACTTTGAAAATTTAATCGTCAGGAAACTGAATGTAAGGATCCTTTTGTTTCTGATGATTTGTTATTTTGTGTCGATCCTTGACCGTGTCAACATAAGTGTCGCATCCCTGACCATGAACGAAGCCCTGAATTTCAGTCCCGCTGTTTATGGGTTTGGGGCAGGAATTTTTTTCGTTGGTTATTTCATTTTTGAAGTACCGAGCAACATCATCCTTCACAGGGTGGGTGCACCGCTATGGATAGCACGCATAATGGTCACCTGGGGCATTGTAACGATTTGTATGCTGCTGGTGTTCAACAGTATCTCTTTTTTCAGCATACGTTTCCTGCTGGGTGTGGCAGAGGCTGGGTTTTACCCGGGGGTTATTTATTACCTGTCAGGGTTTTATCCGCTGAGGCACCGCACCAAAGCCATCGGGTTGTTCCAGATTGCCTCGCCGGTAGCCCTGATGATCGGTTCGCCGCTGATAGGTTTGATTTTAAGTCTTCACGGCGCACTGGGATTACAGGGGTGGCAGCTGATATTTCTTCTCACAGGTATTCCTGCTGTCATACTTGGTGTGATATGTTTCTTTTACCTGAAACCTTCCATAGGAAAACTGAAATGGCTCACGGCAAATGAAAAGAACTGGCTGGAAAATCAGCTTCAGAGTGAGAATGAAAACAAGCCATTCGGTCATCTGAAATTCTACCAGGTTTTTGCAAAACCCCAGGTATGGCTGGCAACCTTTCTCCTTTTTGCCATTAACGTTGGCTTCAATGGTGTAGCTTTCTGGACACCCCAGATAATCAAATCAATCGGCTCCAACAGCAATCTGATGGTAAGTGTGCTGACGGGGATCCCTTATCTGGTTGCAGCGGTATCGGTTGTGCTCGTTTCGCGGCATTCCGATAAAACCGGCGAGCGGAAACTGCATGTTTTATTCTGCCTGCTGGCTTCGGGCCTGGGTTTCTTTATAAGCTCAAAGGCTTCACATCCGTTCGTTATGCTGACCGGATTATCTGTTGCAACCGCTGGACTGTTATCGGCAATGCCTCCCCTGTGGACCTTCCCTATCGGGATGTTTTCAGGGGTCGCCGCGGCTACGGCCATTGCCACAATCAACTCATTCGGAGTTCTCGGGGGAATCGTGGGGCCGAATATCCTGGGGTTTGTTACAAATGCAACAGGCAATATTTCTTCAGGACTCTTAGTTGTCGCCGCTTTTTTGATTGCCGGCTGTATAGGATCCATATTCCTGAAGGTTTCCGGAAACACACAGGCCGGAGAACAGGAAACACACACTATCCCGGCATAGTTATGGCCGGTAAGTGATAATAACCTTGGGAAAGGCTGAGATCAGGGCCGGTTTGCCGTTTCCCCCGGGCGATCCCGTAAGATCAATCAGAGGAACCTGTTCATTGCCGGGATACAGAAATACAGGGTTGGCAAATTTCGTCGCTGAAAATCTGAATGATTGGGATTATCTTCGGAAACAGGCACTGGTTCAGACGATTATCATTTTATAGCACGATTGGTAAGCCAGCCCGGGAAAGGATCAGATAGGTCATGCCGGAGTGGGCAGAGCCTCCCGTAGCATCTATTTATTAATTGCAGGAATTTCCTGGATTTGCAAAGCTGAACACAGCTGTTGTACGTTATACTGTTATGATCAGGGATTCAAACCCGCGGATCGCCCGGTAATGCCGGTTGCAGCCTGAACCGGTGAAACCGGCGGCTCTCTTTTACTGATATCAGTAAGATTAAGTTCATAGGTGAAGCCTTTTTCCGATATATTGACCAGGATCACTTTCATAACTATCAGGTTTGCAAGTATCGATTCAGCCCTGTATGCCGGAATACGTGCCAATTTCCTGAATTTTGAAAGGGTTATGGCTCCTTTTTCCTTCAGATACTCCAGCAGAATATTTTCGGTTTTGCCAAATTTCACGAGAACCCCGGAACTCTTTTCCTCTTTTCTCCAGACCTGCAACAAAACGCGGTTGGCTGCAAGATTCTGATCATTGTGCCTGAAGCAGGTTATCCATCGGCCGTTTTCATCCTTCACCTGATATGGCCTTCTGGTTCCCCTGCTGACATCAACCTCAAGTATGGTCTTCTTTCCCGATGAATGCTGCCTTATGGTGTAGGTGATCTCCGGCCTGCAATACAGGTGGGCGGCTGTATCCACCATATAGATTTCCTCATCGGTCTTAATTCCAGCTATGCTCCCGTTATCCCTTACTCCTATAAGTATTCTGCCGCCATCGGTGTTTGAGAAAGCCGCAAGGGTTCTGGCTATTTTTCTGCTGTCGGAGACACAATACTTGAAATCAAGCTGTTGACTTTCTCCGCCCGATATCAAATCCCTGATATACTTTTCCATGCTTAGGATGAAATAAGATCCCGAACCATAGTACTTCAACCGCAGGTTCAACAGCTTTCGCCTGAAGCTTAAGATATGTGCCGGTAAAAGTAATCAGAATTATCCTTAATGCTGTTAATGGAATAACAATAAGAGGAAATGATCAGTTAGCGGTCAAGTAACCTGACAGCCTTATACCAGTCATCTGATGCTGTACCTGTTTCACCCCGGCTGACCCGTGCCTGGTAAATTTCGTATGCTTTCCTGCTTATCTCATCTGTACCTGGCTGCTGCTTTTTTGCCGAAGTTCTTCCTGCCGGTTTTTTCTCCGGGTTTATCGTTCTTCCGGTGGCAGCGGCTGAATCCGCTGCAGATTTTGCCCTTGCGGTTGGCTTCTTTGATTTGCTGACCGGTTTAACTTCTGACTTTTTCATGTGTTTCAGTTTATAAGTTCCAATAAAAAGCGGTCAAATTTCAAAAAATCTATTCTTCTCCTTTCATAAAGAAAATTTTGACCGGTTAAAATACATCAACAATTTCCTAACAAATCTGAAGACAGTTTGTTTAAAACTGATACCGGATTTCAGGCCCGGCCAGCTGAATGGCAGGAACGGGAAACACAGTGCCGCACGGGAAGAAACTTTCACCCCTGGCTGTTCAACAGCTGAAGCAGTTCATCAAGCTTGGGAGAGAGAATTATTTCTGTTCTACGGTTCCTGGCCCTGCCTTCAGGAGTGTCGTTGGTTGCCTTTGGAAAGAACTCTCCCCTTCCTGAAGCGGTAACCCTTGTAGGTGCGATTTTATGGTCGGTTGTCAGGATCCTGACAATGGATGTGGCTCTGGCAACACTCAAATCCCAGTTGTCCTTGTAAACAGCGGTCTTAATAGGTACATTATCCGTATGTCCTTCAACCAGGATATCTATATCGGAGTTTTTATCGAGAACTCCGGCAAGCAGCTTGAGGGCTTCCTTCCCCTTGTCCTCCACTGCCGCACTGCCCGATTTAAACAACAGCTTGTCGGACATTGACACATAAACCTTTCCGTTTTTAATATCGACCGATAGTTCATCAGGGTTAAAACCGAGGAGGGCATTTCTCAGGGTACTGTTCAGCCTTTTATTTATTTCATCCTGGCGGTCGATTAACTTTTTCATTTCATCAAGGGTTCGCTCTCTCTCGGAAAGCAGTTTTTCCTTTGCATTAAGCTCATCCGACTTATCCCGCAGCGCCCTGTTCAGCTTGTCGGTCTGGGAAAGATTTTCATTTATCTGGTTCTCGTATTTTGTCTGCAGGTCGCGGTTACGTGCAGAAAGAGAGTTGAATTCCCCGGTCAGTTTTTTTTGCTCATCGGAAAGTTCGTTGAGATTTTTCTTCAGTGTTGCAATTTCCTTTTCCTTGGTATCCAGCATCAGGCAAAGAGCATCTCTTTCATTTACCACAGTTTTCAGGTTTTTGCTCCAGGTAACGGGCTTTTTGGCAGGGCGTGCCTCCCCGCACCGGTAAACAGGCGCACAGGCACTGATGAGAAAAACAAAAGCCAGTATTAGGATTGGGTAAATTGTTCTTTTCATGATTTCCGCTTTTAATTGGTTTATTCAATATAAACGGTATTATCGTCAAATAATTTTAGAATCTTATGAAAGCGGTAACATAAGATTTCCAGTTATCGCCGGCAAAACAAAACAACTGGTGTAACTATCCGCGGGCAGGCAGAGGGAACTGGTCTGCAGCTTTAATGCGGCTTACTGCAGGGGGGCTACTTTGCAACTGTTTTTTCGTAGTAATCGCAAATACCGTTTTTATCTGAATCGACATAAAATCTTCCTCCCGGCGCCTGACCCCTGCCCTGGCCGGGCCCAAGTCCCCGACCCTTACCCGGGCCAAGTCCGCGACCCTGCCCGGGCCGCAATCCACGCCGGTTTCCGGGAGCTGGTGCATCCATCATCCTTCGGCCGTACCTGGTATTGACACCCGGCCTTTCAAAATTATCGCAGATGCCATTATTGTTGGCATCAATAAAGACACCCCTGTTCATGGGGGCATCACCCTGACGGGTCTGGTCTGACGGTTTGGCCTGTGCATTTGCAAGCACTGTCAGTGCAAAAAATGCAAGCAGTGTGATTAAAACTCTTGTTTTCATTTCTTTATGATTTATTGGTTATTATGTCAATAATTGAACTGCCTGCCCCTGTTCCTTCCCGCCCGGACCCCCCTGCCATGCTGACCCATGCCCCGTTCACTGATGAACATCCCGCCGAACAGTTTCTCCAGTTTAATTCTTTGCTGTGAATCGCAGATATTTTTTAATCCGAGGTAGTATCTGTAAGTGGCTTTTTTAAGGTCAGAATGCATAATGCCAATGGAATCCGCATACAAATCAAGCTTTTCAGGATCAGGATTTCCGGCCGACATTTCTGTAAACATTCTTTGTCTCAACAGGTTCAGGTTATTGTTTATGTTCCATACCTGTTCCCTGAACAGAGGATTGATTTCAACGAACTTTATCATCTGCTCTTCATTAAGGCCCAGTTCATCCCTGAAATATCCGCCGCTGTAGTTTGCTGGGGATGCAGACAACTGAGCCCTGCCAGGGACAGTGACTGTTTTTTCCTTTTCGAAACGGTTCCTGTTAAAGATAACTGTAACTATTGTTGCAGCATTCATCAGGGCCAGCAGAACAATTATCCAGATCAGCCAGCCGTGAAGGTTTTCCGGTTTAATTCTTCCTGCTTTCATTCGATTGAAAATATTTCAATGTTTTCCAGGCCCGCATCGTTGATCATGGTAATTTCGGCGGGTATTGGCGCGGGGAGCCCTGATGGTCCGGCAAGATTACCCACAATTATACCCGTGAAGATAGCGGCTGCCACTGACAGGGTTATCAGTACAGGCCTGAGGATCCGATTGGAAAAATATCCGGGCAACGGCTCCTGCCTGTTCAGATTCTCTATCCTGGCACCGATGCGTGTCGCAAGAAACGGATCGGGAAGAATATCTTTTTCGTGCTCAACCACCTTATCAATTAACACCTGAAGCCTGTAGATTCCTGCACATGAACTGCACTCTGCGAGATGAGCACGTACCTGTGTCCGTAAATCCGGGGCCAGTGTTCCGTCATGAAAGGGATCAATTTCACGTATGCATTGCCGGCAATTCATTCTTCTGTTTTTATAGTTAGAAACAAATTCCCTGTTTTTCCTTCGCATTTTCTGTTTTATTTTATCAAGCCTGACAGTTTTTTCCTCAGGTTCATTTTTGCACGCTGCAGCAATGATTCCACGGCACCTTCAGTTGTTTTCATTATTTCAGCGATTTCTTTCTGCGAAAGGCCGTCGTATTTGTCAAGCACTATTGCGATCCGCTGCTTCTCAGGAAGGCTGTCGAGGGCTTTTCTGACCATCTCAATGTTTTCATTGCGGATCATTGTTTCTTCAGGATTTGCCGGATCGATGGCAGAAAGGAATAATTTTGGGTCTGAACCGGAAGTGATTTCAAACAGCCTGACAAATTTTTGGATGGAAGATTTTCGTGTTTTGTTGAGGCAGGCGTTGACGGTTATCCTGTAAAGCCAGGTTGAAAGAGCTGAATCACCCTTGAACCGCGACAATGCCATGAATGCCTGAATAAAAACGTCCTGGCTCAGATCTGCGGCTTTGTCAGTATCGTGAAGAAATCCAAATGCTGTTCTGAACACCAGTTGCTGATAACGTTCGATAAGAAATCGGAACGCATTTTTATTGTCATTAAGAACTTCTTTTATTATTTCACTGTCGGTCATCCGGAAGAATCAGCATATAAATTTCATCGCCCCGTTTCAGGATAAAGCAGGAGGGTTTCAGCTTCGGTGCAGGATTTCGGAACCAGGTGGAAGCAGGTCAGAAAAGCGGGGCAGGTCAGTTCAGCTTTACGAGTTCACTTTCACCGTAGGCCGTGCAGTCCTCGCACTTGAAATGGTTTTCAAGGCCCTGAATAAGTTTATAGCATTTCCTGCACCTGTACCAGTCTTTGTCAAGCTGGTAATTACCACCCTCGATATTGACAGCTTTTCCCTCCACAAATGATTTTGCAATCATCTTCAGAGCCCTGTTGTAAATGCGCGTGAATGTGGGCCGGGAAATATTCATTTGCATGGCCGCGTCATCCTGGGAAAGCATCTCATAGTTAATCAGTCTGATGCTCTCATATTCCTCGAATTTCAGTCGCACCGGTTCCTTTACGCACAATTGCATTCCAAAGGGTTTGAAGCCCTTCATTTTCGGCGGATTGAATATTTTTCTTGCTTTATGCGGCCGGGCCATTTTTATTCGGATTGAAAAGAGCTTTAATATCGGGGTAAATAAGGTATCCGAAAAACAGGGCAGACAAACCCAGAATTATTTTTCCGATCAGGCAGAAAGGACCGCAGTAGAATTCATCCCCCATTCCAAAAAGGCAGGTCGCACAGCCAAACAATGCCATAAGGATGTAATCGATCATCAGGAGGAGGGGAAGCACCAGGAATATTTTCAACAGGAGTGATGCTTTCATGGCTCATGTTTTTGTAAAAATAATGAACCTGCGTTCAAAATCCAAATAAAATTCGGATAAGATTATCAGCTTTGATTTTTCCCTGCTGATTTTTTTTGGAGGCAGGCTCTTTGGATTCATTCCTGGAGGTCCCAGATGCCTGCTGCCCTTTCCAGTTCAATAAGGGCGGAGGTGTATCCGAACAGTGCTTCAAGCTGGTTTAACTGCAGTTCGATATAGGTGCGCTGGGCATTCAGAACTTCGATCAGTCCGCTTTCACCCTGCTGGTATGAATAAATTCTGCCTTCGAGTATTTTTCTGGCATCTTCAGCCAGACCGCGGTTGTAATGTTCCACTTTTTTGCTTTGGGCAACAAAATTGTTATAAGCCCGGATAACTTCTGCAATTATCTGAAGTTCTGTTTCCTCATATGCTGTACGGCTTTGTCTGACGGCGAGGTCGGCAGCCGCAAGCGATCCCCTGTTCAGGCTTGAAAATTTCAGGGGGAAGCTTATACCAGCAGTCAGTCCATTATATGCCGGGGCCGGTGCAATTTCATTTTTTACTATTGAATTATAGGAATATCCGGTTTCCAGGCTGAATTCAAATGCCCTGTTTGCTTTGATAAGATTCAGGTTTTTCTCCGAGACTTCCCTGTTCTTTAAAGCAGCCATAAGGTCGGCGCGCTTATTTATTGAATTGTCGATAAGCTCATTAAGTCTGAAGTCACGTTGTTTTACCGGGAAGTTGCCGGAGGGGATTTCGAGGGTATCATTAAATTTTTTACCCTGGAGGAGCATCAGGTTAATTGATGAATTCTGGAATTCCGAAAGGCTCTGGTACACCTCTGACAGCTGGGAGCGGGCTTCGAGGGAGGACTGAAGGGCGTCGAGCCCGGTTGCGTCGCCGCTGGCCAGCCTGATGCTGTCGGCCCTTGCAAGCTCCGACAGTTGTTTATGGATATCCTGTTGCAAGCTGAACAGCCTCTGGTTCCTGAGAGTGGCAAAATAACTTAATGCAGCATCAGCTCTCAGATTATGAAAAAAAGCATCGAGTATCTGTTCCGATAATTCATATTGCGATTTTGCCAGGGCTATATTTGCGCCTCTCCTGTTCCCGGTATTTACAGGGTAGCTTAAACCGGCTTCAAATGACTGCCCCATCTGGAGCCTTCTGTCCTCGTTATAGCCGTATGCCAGAGCCACTTCAGGGTCGGGGAACACGCGGGCGGCCTTAAGCCCGGCTTCCGCAATGCTGACGTTGAACTGATTAGCAATGTAACCCAGATTTCCTTTCGCAACTCCTGAAAGGAAACCTGAAAGGGAGACCGGGTGGCTTTTATAACTGATTTCCTGCTGGGCATAAATCAATTCGGAGGATAAGGCAAGAATAATAACCCGGAACAATATTGATTTGAGTTTATTTCCCATATGGTTTAAGTGACGATTGTTCGATTAATTTTTTTCAGGTGCCATTTTTCGAGCATGTAATACATTGCCGGTAGTACGGAAAGTGTGATGATTGTCCCGAATGCAAGCCCGTAAACAATAACAGTTGCCAGAGGGCGCTGCACATCTGAACCTATGTTTGTTGACAGAGAAGCCGGGACCAGTCCGAGTATTGCGACTGTTGAAGTCATGAGGATCTGGCGGAACCGGTGTGCAGATCCTTTTATCACTGCCTCCTTCAGGTTCTCTCCCCTGAGGCGAAGGTTGTTAAAGTGTGAGATCATAAGGACCCCGTTCATGATATATACACCAAAGAGGGCAATAAAGCCCACGGCGGAAGACACATTGAATGTCATGCCGGAGATATTCAACGCGACCATTCCCCCGAAAACTGACAATGGCAGTATTGCCATCTGGAGCCATGCCTGGCGGAAATTGCCGAAGCTCCAGAACAGAAGCAGGAACATAAGTGCAAGGGAGAGGGGCACGATAAGCAAAAGCCGTGCAAAGGCTCTCCTTTGATTGTCGAACTGGCCGCTCCACTGCAATGCAAAATCATTATGATTGTAAACAATATTTCCTTCTATTGCATTACCGGCTTCTTTCAGGAATGATGTAATGTCACGTCCCCTCATGTTTACACGAACAGTCAGGAACCTGTTATTGTTCTCGCGGTTGATAATTCCCGGTCCGGTTGTGGTTGAGATTTCTGCGATCTGCGACAATGGGATTTTTCCGCCTGCAGCAGGGGTAAGCAGGAGCGACCCGATTTTTTCAGGTGTTTCGCGTGATGGTTCGTCATACCTGCAGATTACGTCGTACATCCGGTTTCCGATAAAAACCTGTGATACGGCTTTACCTGCGATAGCGACCTCAATAAGTTCCGAAACATCGGCCACGTTTAAATTGTACAGTGCGATTTTGTCGCGGTTGGCTTTTATGAGCAGCTGAGGCAGAGGAGGTTCCTGTTCAATGCTGACATCTCCTGCGCCTTTGATCCGGGAAATGATTTTTACTATTTCTTCGGCGATCCGCCGGGCTTCATCCTGATCATCTCCAAAAACCTTAATGGCCAGATCACTGTGGGAACCTGCGATCTGATCCATCACCATGTCAATGATCGGTTGTGAAAAACCAACGCTGTAGCCGGGCAGTTGTGCAAGATCAGCCGAGAGTTCTTCAATCAGATCAGACTTCCTTTTCCCTTTTTTCCACTTCTTGTAGGGTATTAATCCTATGCCGCACTCCGCGTGTGAGATGGAAAACGGATCCGTTCCCTCGTCGTCTCTTCCAACCTGTGTCATCACGTATTTCACCTCTTCATATTTCATAACATGGTTCCGGAGGGTGTCAGCCATTGCCTTCGATTTTTCCAGGGTGACCCCGGGAGGCATCTGAACCTGGAGCCACAGGGAGCCTTCGTCAAGCGAAGGAAGGAAATCCTTTCCAACCGTAAATGACAGTACGATGGTTAACATTATAATACCGGCGACCGGAATAAGGACTTTTCGGGGTTTTTCAACCACTTTCGCGGTAAACCTCCGGTATTGCCCTGTCAGTTTCTCGAGCCATTTATTATGGTAAACCTTCTGCGGTTTGCGGTAGATCTGGAATGAGAGACCGGGAATAAGCATCAGGGCAACCGCGAGTGCTCCCAGGATTGCAAAGCCCACTGTGTAAGCCATCGGCGCAAACATCTTCTTTTCGATCCTTTCAAATGTAAAGAGGGGCAGATAAGCCATTATTATGATAAGCATGGCAAAGAAGATTGGTTTTCCCATTTCAACGCAGCGCTTCACAATGTTGTCGGTCTGCAGCTCCTGCGAGGGATCCTCCTCCCTTTTCCGGAGGATCGTTTCGAGCATTACCACTGAGCCTTCGACGATTATTCCGAAATCTATTGCACCCAGTGAAAGAAGGTTGGCCTGGACATTGGTGAAATGCATCAGTATGAAGGCAGTCAGAAGCGAAAGCGGGATTGTTACGGCAATAACAAGAGCGCCTCGCCAGCTCCCGAGGAATATAATGAGTATGCCGGTCACGAGCAGCACTCCGAATAGCAGGGTGTGCGAAACTGTGTTCAGGGTTGCGTTGACAAGATGCGTCCTGTCAAGGAAAATATGGATATTGACACCATCTGGCAGGATTTCATTGTTCAGCTCCCCGATTGCCCTGTGGACGTTTTTCAGCACCATTGAAGGATTCTCAAATCTGAGGAGCTGGACTATTCCCTGGACACTTTCGGTGTAATTCCTTTCCCTGTCGGTATATCCGAAAACTCCCTTTCTCTCGAAATTCCCGTATTTAAGTGTCCCCAGGTCATTGAGATAAACCGGAATTCCGTTTACGGTTTTGACCACTACCTTTCCAAGATCATCGAGGTCCCTGATAAGGCCGACTGCCCGTACGATGTAGGTGAGGTCGCCGCGGTTGACCATGCTGCCTCCGGCATTTGAGTTGTTCTTATTTATGCTTTCCACAACACCGGAAAGGGTAATATCATATTTTTCCAGTTTTTTCGGATCAATTTCAATCTGGTACTGGGTTGTTATTCCTCCGAAATTCTGTACATCGGCTACTCCCATTATCTGTTTCAGGCGCGGGATTATAACCCATTTCTGCAGATCTGTCAGTTCACGAAGGTCATATTTATCACTTTCAATTATGTACCGGCACACCTCTCCGGTGGGAGATGTAAGCGGACCCATTTCCGGCACGGCATCAAACGGCAGATCGATGCCGGCAATCCTTTCCTGCACTCTCTGCCTGGCAAAGTAATCGTCGGTGCCATCCTTAAAAACAAGCAGTATCGAGGAGATGCTGAACAGATTCTTGCTCCTCATTGTCTGCAGGCCCGGGAGCCCGTTTAATTCACGTTCAAGAGGGATCGTGATCTGTTGTTCGATCTCCTCTGCTGCAAGCCCGGGGACCTGGGTTACTACCTGTACTGTCACGTCAGCAATGTCGGGATAGGCATCAATGGGTAACTGGAACCATGAATAGATCCCTACTGCAGCAACCAGAACGAAGATGGTGGCAATTAAAAAACGCCTGTTGATGAAAAGTCTGAAAAGTCTGTCCATATAATCACTTTTTACTGCAGATATATCCCTCCTTCCGAGACAATAATTTTACCGGGTTCAAGGCCAGAGTTGACAATCAGTCCCTTATCGTTAAAGGATGTCACTTCAACGATTTTCCTCACAAAAACTCCCGGTTCTGCCTGGACAAACAGGTAGCTTTTATTATGGTTCTGTAAAACCGAGTTTGATGATACAACTATCGAATTTGCTAAAGTCTGGTAGAATCTTACTGTGACGAACATTCCGCATTTCAGGAAATGGCCGGGATTCTGGCATTCGATATAAACCTCGACCGAGCGGGTTTCCTGGTTCATTATGTCGCCTATGTAACTGATCAGCCCCTTTGCGGGATGCTCCGGCCTGCTTTCCGTGAAAATTTCCACATGGTCATTCAGGTTAAGCGATCCCAGGTCTTTTTCCCTGACGTTCGCCACAACCCATATTTTATTTAAATCTGCCACTGTAACCAGTGGATCTCCGTCGGATCTGATGAACTGTCCGACGGTAAGCTGTGTACTGACAATTTCTCCGGCAATGGGGGATCTCACCACCAGTGGTTTTAACAGGTCGGCATCGTCAGGGTTGAGGTTCATGATTCTCAGGATCGCGGCAGTTTTTTCATGCTCCTTGTCGGTGAGGTCAAATTCAAGCCTGGCCTCATCATATTCTCTCAGGGAGCTTACGCCCTTTTCCAGAAGATCCTCTTTTCGTGCAAGGTTTTTTTCTGCAAGCTCCCTTTGTTTCTTCGCCTGCATGAACATCCTCACGTGTTCCAGATACTCTGAGGAGCTCACTTCAAACAGGGGAGCGCCCCGGCTTACTTTCTGCCCGAGGTTGATGAATGACCTCACAATGCGGCCATCAAAGGGAGATGCCACTTCTGCCTTGTGCCCCGATACAGGCCTGACAACGCCTGTTGTAGCAAAATAACTCATATGGTCGCCGGATGTGACAGGCTGCAGTTTTAGTTTTGTCATTACCGGAGAGGCAGCGGGAACAAAAACAGTGTCGCCAACCATATAAATGTTGCCGGCTTCAACAGGTTTGTGCCTGCCCCTCCGCATGCGTTTGCGGTTCTGCTCCATGCGGCCATGATCCGGCTTCACGGTTTCATTTACCTGCATATCGGTGTTCTGGCACGAAATAAAGAGGAATGAAAAAAGCAATAAAATCAGTTTGTTCATTATTGTAAGTCTTAACGGTGATAACTGAACACCAATGGCTTTCCCGGGCTTGTTCAGTTTTTTTATTGGGAGGAATGGAGATGCCTGGTCAGACACCCGTAACAGGAGGACCTCTCAGAAAGGACTCCGGATCGCAGTCGCCTGAAGGAAAATTAGTTACGATCCCGGAAACAATGTCACGGACAAACGGAAGCAAAATATTTTCTGCAGTGTTGATTGCATTAACGTCAGCAATGAAATTATTCAGAAGAAAAACCAGGAAATAAACTGTATTGCTATGGCTGTGAAGAGGTTTTCCGTCGTGGTCCGATTTAAAGGGATGTGAATGTACCAATATGGAACCTTCAGTTATGTGAGTGTGATTGAAAAGGACGGTACTTGCGAAAAATCCTGTAAAGAGGATCAGCAGAAAACAGCCTGGTATGTTAATTCTGTACCGGTTCACGCGAACAATCTATAAAGCTGTTTCAAATATAGGCTATATTGAGAAAATGTCGGCATATTCAGACAAAATTGAAACCGGAACACTGTCAATGGCGATACTTTTTAAAGTCCGGCCATTATCCCTGGTTCAAAACTGCAACGGCAAACCTGGCTGGGCATTATTCGTCAGCCGGAGATCCCGGAATAATAAGCTGCGTGCCGGAGAACGCAGCTCCGGTGCGGTTGGTTCAATATCAATTGCTTATTTGAAGCCATTGATTTCCATTGCAAAAGCGCTTTTTCATATCAGGTTGCGGCAGGCAGTTTTTACCATGACATAAATATGGCTGCTTTTCCCGGAATGAAAAACTGCAGAATCTTAAAGTTTGTTAATTAGGCAATAAGATATTCCAACACTTCGTACATTTCGGCTAGTTTTGCCCATTTAATTGAAAAATGAGAATTAAACTCTTAATCGCGCTGGGAGCCCTGGTATATCCCTTTCTGGTTTTTTCGCAGGAAAGCAGGTCGATAGTATCTGCCGTTACCGGTTCACCGGTTATCATCGATGGTCATTTGGATGAAGCCGCATGGGCAGAATCGCCGGCGGTTACTGATTTCATCCAGTTTGAGCCGGAAGAAGGAAGGCCCTCGGCACGAAAGACAGAGGTAAGGGTACTGTTTGGGAAGGATGATCTGTTCATTGGTGCAAGAATGTTTGATGACCGGGGGAATATTGAAGCCAATCTGGGCCGGCGGGATGAGTACAACAGGGCTGACTGGTTCATGGTTTCAATTGATTCTTATTTTAATGGAAAGACTGCCTATACCTTTGGTGTCAATGCCGCCGGAGTACAGCTTGACGGCCAGCAGGACGACAATAAAAAACTGGCAGTTTTCGATATGAACCCCCTGATAATGGCTGGTCTTGACCCTTCGTGGGATGCAATCTGGTTCTCTGCGGTAAGTATCTCAGATGAGGGATGGACTGCAGAAATGAGGATTCCCTACAGCATGCTGCGTTATTCCAGGAATGACCTGCAGACCTGGGGAATACATTTCAGAAGGCGTATTCCGAGGCTGGGCGAGATTTCAGAGTGGCCGTATATACCGCGCAGTGAAAGGACCAATCTTGTCTCGGGATATGGGAGGATAACGGAGATCAAAGGTCTTGATCTGCGGCGGAACATCCAGGTGAGGCCGTATGTTCTTTCAGGGCTGGATATTTATGAAAGCGGGAGCCAGCCAGGCAAGGCCGATTACAAGATGAAATATGATGCCGGCGGAGACATAAAGGTGGGATTGGGACCGAATGTAATGCTTGACGTCACTGTAAGTCCCGATTTCGGGCAGGTTGAAGCAGATCCTGCCGTGCTGAACCTTACTGCTTTTGCAACCTTTTTTGCTGAAAAGCGACCTTTCTTCCTTGAGGGAGCCGATATTTTCAAATTCGGAATAGGAAGCAGCCGGCTTTTTTATTCACGTCGGCTTGGTGCCAACGAACCCATTATAGCGGCTGCGAAATTATCGGGGCATTCTGAGAAAGGACTGTCGTTCGGACTGCTTGGCACCACTGCAGGAAAAAGCTTCAAACCCACAAACAATTACGGAGTTTTGCGGGTAAGCCAGACTATCGGGAATTACTCCTCGGCGGGCGGTGCTTTAACCTATTACTACAGCCCTGCAGAATCAGGCGCCGGCTGGCAGAGTATAACGGGAGGCATTGACTGGGATTTACGCTTTGGCGGCAACAGATACAGTTTTGAGGGGATCACTGCCTTTTCCGACAGGAATCCGCTTGTGCCGGGAAGGAAAAGAGAGGCCGGACTAATGAGCGGAGTGGTGCTGAGAAAGCGGCAGGGGACAGTCGATGGCCATATAACGGTTTTGATGTTCACCGACAAGTACAATCCCAACGATATAGGATGGATAAGTTATGAACAGAACTGGTACCAGCTCTGGACGAATCTGAATTATAAGCTAAACGAAGGAAAGCCTTTCGGTTCTTTTCACCGGGGTGAAGTTGGCCTGTATTATTCGCGGCGGCTTTCATTTCTTGAGTGGTATGATATGGGGGATAATATAAGTCTCAGTACTGATCTGAGAACCAAAAAGTTCAGAGCTGTTAAAATAAGCACCAGGTTCAATGACTATTTTGGCGGCTATGATTTGTGGGAAACAAGGGGTCTTGGATTATGGGCTAAACCAAAAGTTCTGGAGTTATCGGGCGACTTTGCCACTGACGAAAGGAAAAGCTGGAAGGTGGCGCCGGGGATCGGATTCAAAAAGTTTGATCAAAAGGGCCGTGAATACAGGCTAAACTTGTTAACTGACGTAAATACCGGAACGAGATTGTCATTTCAGGCCAGTCTGAAGGGTAGTATTGAGGCAGACAATATAGCATGGGTGTCGAATGAATCGTTTATGAATGATAATTCCGTCTGGAAAATAGGGAATATTTCCACATCTCCCGGCAATCTTGAGTACAGTGACTTTGTGGGTTTCGACGGAAGCGGATCCCTTGAGAACATGTTGAAGGATGTGAGCCAGTACGGTCCGGGGCAGTATTACGTTCCGGTATTTGGATATCGCGATACCAGGTCACTCGATTTCACCTTGCGGGGTTCTTTCACATTTACAAGCAGGTTTTCCCTTCAGCTCTACAATCAGTTTTTCTTTGCAAAAGGGATCTATGGCAATTTCGGAATTCTTACCGATCCTGATCATATGGTTGATTTTCCGGCATATCCGAAAAGGAGGGATTTCAATTACAAGAATCTGCAGTCGAATTTTGTTGCCAGGTGGGAATACAGGCCCGGATCAACCATTTATTTTGTCTGGAGCCATTCACGGAACAGGAGGGATGACATGAATCCGCTTGCACCCTGGGGCAGGTCGATTTATGAGCAGACGCTTGGAGGGCAGATTTCGGATCTTTTCAGTGTATTTCCGAAGAACAGTTTCATGATCAAGATTGATTATGCATTCTTTTAGGCCGTTTTCCGGTATCGTCGCACTGCAACCAGGGTGAATGCAATTGCGATGACAATCATCGAGTATACTTCCCTGCTTATATCCTGAAACGCGGATCCCTTGAGCATCACCATGCGGTTTATGCGCATAAGGTAAGTCAGTGGGTTAATAAGGTTGAATTTCTGTGCCCACACAGGCATGCTTTCGACAGGGGTGAATATTCCGCTCATTAATATGAACACTATCATGAAAAAGAAAGCCACGAACATGAACTGCTGCTGCGTTGAGGAGAATGTTGAAATGAAAAGGGCAAGGCCAAGAACGGAAACCATGAAGATGGCTGAACACAGAAACAGAAGTGCGAGGCTTCCCTCGAAGGGGATATTGAAAAAGAGTTTTCCTAGCAGCAGGCCGAGGGCCAGGTCAACGAGCCCTATAAGAAGAAAGGGCACCATTTTGGCAGTTATGAACTGATACTTTTTTATGGGTGTTACATTTATTTGTTCAATTGTTCCCACCTCCTTTTCCTTAACCAGGTTCAGGCCGGCAAGAAGAAAGGCAATTGCGGTGACAAGTATCCCCAGTATCCCGGGAAGCATGAAGTACTTGTAATTAAGCTTTTCATTGTACCAGTACCTGTTTGAGACATCAGTCTGCCGGAAGGCGGGTCCGGAGAATGTTCCGGGGTTTTCAGCAACGATATTCAGATTGTGGTCGCGGATGACACCGTTAAGATATGCCCATGAAAGCTGGGCTGTGGCAGCATTTATTGCATTGACCGAGGCCATGACCCTGCCGGGCCTTCCTGTTTCAAGGTCCTTTTCGAACCCCGAAGGGATCTGCAGCACCATGTCGCATTTGTTCCTGTGAAGCAACATATTGGCCTCTTCTTCAGAAAATGTTGTATATCTTATCCTGAAGAAAGCGGAGCCTTCAAGCCGGTTAATCAGCTTTCTGGAGCCGGCCGACATATCCCTGTCGATCACGCACATGTTAACATTCCTTATCTCAAAAGTGACGGCAGGCACAAGTATGAGCATCTGAACGATGGGTACTCCGAATATGGCCTTTGCGATGAATCTATCGCGAAAGATCTGTAGAAATTCCTTCCTTATAAGATATAGAATTGTCCTCATCGCGGCTGGTTTTTCATAACTCTTTCCGTTTGCGGCTTTTGCCAGGGCGAAATGCAGGCTTCAATCAAGCCAAACTGATTCGGCCGGATCATCTCCGCCACTCCGCCCATGATGCAGTTGTCAGAATACATAGTGCAAATTATTGCAGTCTTACCTTGAAATTCCTTATGCTCAATCCAATAAATACTGCCGTCATTAAGGCAAGGATAAGCGTCTCCTTCCATACGTCGGGGAAACCGGTACCCTTTATCATGATATTCTTTATTATTACGATGAAGTATCTCGGAGGCAGTATGGAAGCCACCACATTGTAAACCTCAGGCATGTTCTCAATGGGGAAGATAAATCCCGAGAGCAGGATCGTCGGCAGCATCAAACCGATCAGTGATATAAAAATTGCCTGCTGCATTGTTTTTGATACTGTCGAGATGAGTATTCCCAGCGAGAGGCTCATAAGTATGTAAAGCATGCTTTCTGCAAGGAGAAGGGCAATGCTGCCCCTGACCGGGAGGCCGAACACGAGCCAGGAAAGTAAAAGAATAAGGATCACATTGATGAATGACAGAATGAAGTAGGGCATTACCTTGCCAAGTATGATCTGGGAGGGTTTCAGCGGCGATACCAGCAGGACTTCCATTGTTCCGAATTCCTTTTCGCGGGTTATCGTGATGGAGGTCATGAGTGCACATATGAGAATAAGTATGAGGGTTATAACGCCCGGAACGAACATGAAATGTCCCTTCAGGCCCGGATTGTAAAACATTCTTACTTCAGGCTGTACGAGCACATTGCCTGTAAGGGCGCCGCGGTTAAGCTCCCTGTTGAAATCCGCAACGATGGCTGTTGCATAATTGGTGATAAGCGTTGCCGTGTTTGGCTCCGATCCGTCGGCAATGATGCTCATGGTTGCCCTGCCGCTGCTTTCAAGGTTACGGGCGAAGTTATCACCGAAAATGATGACCGCCCTGGTATCACCCTTCTTCATTATCCTGTCGATATCCTTATAATCCCGGAGGTTATTGGCCCGTTTGAAAAAGCCCGATGAACAAATTTTATCCGAGATACTGGTGGTAATCTCGTCTTTCGACAGATCGAGAAAAGCCACACTTGCATCTTTCAGATCCATGCTCACAACAAAGCCGAAAATCAGGATCTGTACGGTCGGGATCCCGAACAGGATTATCAATGTCCGGAAATCCCTGAAAATATGCAGGAATTCCTTTTTTACAAATCCGATGAACCGTTTCATACGATTGTTTGTATTGGTGAATCAGGTGATTCTTTCATTTTCATAAATTCTGTTATGTTCCTTCGCCTTCACGTGATCAAAGTGATCCGGCAGGCACGGGCCTTGCAATCTTTATAAAGACCTCTTCCACCGATTCCGCACAATACTGCTTTTTCAGATTTTCAGGTGTATCAAGGGCCACAATCATGCCGTCGCTCATAATCGAGATCCGGTCGCAATACTCTGCCTCGTCCATATAATGAGTCGTTACAAAAACTGTAATACCCCGGGCAGCCGTTTCGTAGATCATCTCCCAGAACTGGCGCCGGGTTATGGGATCAACTCCTCCGGTGGGTTCATCGAGGAACACAATTTTAGGTTCATGCAGGACAGCCACGGAAAAGGCCAGCTTCTGCTTCAAACCCAGCGGGAGGTCGGCAATCAGCCTGTCGCCATATTCTTCAAAATTCAGCCTTTCAAGCAGATTGGCAGTTCTTTCCAGTATAAGTTTTTTCGACATACCGTAGATCCCGCCATAAAGCATGATGTTCTCCCTGACCGTCAGGTCGTTGTAAAGCGAAAACTTCTGGCACATATAACCAATGTTCTTCTTGATCAGCTCAGGTTCCTTTTTCGCGTCAAATCCGGCAACCATCACTTTGCCGGAAGTTGGTGACGACAATCCCGACAAAATCCTTAAGGCAGTTGTCTTGCCGGCCCCGTTGGCACCCAGAAAGCCGAAAATCTCACCTTCAAAGACTTCAAAATTCAGGTTGTTGTTGGCTACGAAATTTCCGAACTTCTTCACCAGATCCCTGACCGTTATTACTGCATTGTTTGTCATTGATAGAATTATCCCGCAAGTGAGCGGGATCTGCTTTAAACTTTTTTACTTTTGTCTTGTTCTTTCAGCATCAGCTCCAGGAACCTGTCCTCAATTCCTGCCCTGGTTTCGGTGATCCTGACATTGCCCACCCCCATTCTGCTGAGATGGTCAAAAATGGAATCGTCAAATTCATCTTCCGTGAAGGTTACATGAACGGAATCTCCGAAGGGATAGGCGGTTCCGATGCCCGGGAAGCTTCTTAATGCATTTATAAGCTTGTATTTTTCAGCAGCACTGATGCTGAATAGTTTTCTGCTGAATTCCTCCCTGATTTTTTCCGGCTGATTGATCGAAAGCAGATGCCCTTTCTGGATAAGGGCAACCCTGTCGCATTTCATTGCCTCGTCCATATAGGGGGTCGAAACAACGATAGTGATATTGTGTTGCCTGAGCTTCTTAAGCATCGCCCAGAACTCTGACCTTGAAACCGCATCAACGCCGGTTGTGGGTTCGTCAAGGACAAGCAGTCTTGGTTTATGGATAAGCGCGCATGATAATGCAAGTTTCTGCTTCATTCCGCCCGACAGCTTTCCTGCAAGCCTTTTTTTGAAAGGTTCGATATGTGAATATACATCATGGATAAGGTTGTAATTCTCTTTAACCGTTGTTCCAAAAACGGTGGCATAGAAGTTCAGGTTTTCTTCGACCGACAGGTCAAGGTAAAGGCTGAATCGTCCCGGCATGTAGCCGATATTCTCACGGAGCTGCCTGTATCCTGTTCTGCAGTCGAGGCCCATGATTGTCATTTCGCCCTCATCGGGGAGCAGGAGGGTGGTTATTATCCTGAAGAGGGTGGTTTTTCCTGCCCCGTCGGGGCCGATGAAGCCGAAAATCTCACCTTCATTGATGTCGAATGAAATGTTCTCCAGGGCCCGGGTATTCCCGAATTTCCTGCCGATGCCCGATGCTGCAATGATCCTGTTCATTTCTTATCTGAAAATGGCTTCTCCCGGCATGCCGGATTTCATTGAACCGTCATTCTTCACCTCAATTTTAACGGCATACACAAAGGTGACGCGTTCTTCCTTTGTCTGGATTATCTTTGGAGTGAACTCGGCTTTTCCCGAGATATGGCTGACCATACCCTTAAATGATTTGTATCCTTTTATGCCATCATCGATCCGGACGGTGCAATTTTGCCCTGTTTTAATCTCAGGCAGCTGAGCCCCGCTGACATATACTTTAAGTTTCATCAGCGACAGGTCGGCCACTTTTGCAAGAGGTTTTCCCGCTGCCGTGATTTCGCCTGCTTCCGCGTACTTTTCGATCAGGGTACCTGTGACCGGGCTTCTGACACAGCTCCTGGCGATCTGCTCACCAATGGTTGCCTTCCTTGATTCAAACACATGCAATTCCGCGGCGATTGATGCTTTCTGGGTATTGTTGGCAGCAATCTGTTTCTGCAGAACAGCAGCCTGTCCGGCAAGATCATCATACTGCTTCCGGGTGGCTGCGTCATCCTTCAGCATGTTGTCAATCCTTGCAATATTCACATTGAGGTTTTCAATCTGCTGGGCAAGGATATCATTCTGGGCATCAATTGAGATTAACCTGGTCCTTACGCTTTTCATCCCGGCATCAATCTCAGCCTTTTGCAGATGCAGAAGGGTTGTATCAATAAGGGCAATCGCGGCGCCCTGTTCAATATCAGTTCCCTCGGCAGGATCAAATTTCAGGATCCTTCCGTTTGTTTCTGAGGATATTGTTACTTCGACGGCTTCAAAGCTGCCGTATGCATCAGCTTCTTCAGGGCCGCTTTTACATCCCGCAAGCAGCAGGACAGCGATCATTGATAAAGGTATGGCTTTCATTTGCTGGTATAGTATTGTTTTTCCTGTTTGAGATTTCCATCCGGCATTATATTAAGCGGAAAGTGATCATTCAATTTCTTTTCCGCTGATATTCAGATATTCCACCTTTGCCATTGCAAGGCTTATCTTGTGCAGTTCATGGTTGATGAGTGACTGTCTTTCAGAATTCATTTCATTCAGCAACTCCGTGGCTGTAATCGTTCCGTTCTCGTACTGCGATTCTGCTGAGGCGGTGATCCGTTTTCTGAGAGTGATCAGTTCCATATCGGAAAGGATCAGGAGATTCAGGCTCGATATTTCAGCGTCCTTCGTTTCCAGAAGGTAGTTGAGGTTATTAATGAGGTCCTTTTTACGGCTTTCAATCATATCCTGCTGAAGGCTGATGATCTGCCTTTCGTTCCTGGTTCTGTTCCAGTCGAAAATGTTCCACTTCAATCCTGCCCCCAGAACATAGTAGGCATCAAATTCGTCTCTGAAGAAATTGTTGCCCGGGGGGTTGCCATATCCCAGGGTTGCAAAACCAAATGCCTTTGGCCTCCTTTTGCTGTTAATTACCTGCAGGGTTGCATGGAGCTGCTCTTTCCGCAGATCGAAGATTTCCAGTTCAGGTCTGGCAAGATCGGATGGCAGCTCCTTTGCAAAGGCTGGTGCAATCAATTCGCATGACAGGTCAACCGGGATATTGGTAAGCTCTGACAGTATTTTCATGAATGTGTTTCTGCGGATCTCATTTTCCTTAAGCTGCTGTTCAAGCTTAATCTTTTCCGATACCATCACATCAATATCTGTTTTAAGTATTACTCCGTTGCGCAGGGCCGATTCCATTGAAGAAATGCGTTTTCCTACAAGCTCCAGGTAGTTGTTCAGGAGTTCTTTTTGTCTGTTGAGCAGCAGCAGGTTGAAAAAGTAGGTATTTATCTGGCTGCGAAGCTTGTAGAGATCAGCTTCGGACTGTTTCTGATTCAGGAGAAGGCCGGTTTTTTCAACGGCCCGTGCACCTTTGGTTGCTCCTCCGTCGTATATCACCTGGTTTACATCGACAGTAAGCCTGTACTGTTCATGGGGAAGGGGTTTTATGGCATCGGCAATTCCCGGAACAGGGAGCGACCCCAGGGTGCTTCCGATATCAATTACCTCGGAATTGTAGATAAAGCTGCCCCCGGCATCGAGCGAAGGCAGCCATCCTTTTAATAGATTCCTGTCCTTCAGCTGCCATATGGCCAGATGTGAATCCTTATCCCCGGCGATTGCACTTGCTGCCGATGCTCCTTCATAGCATTCCTTAAGTGTTAGTATCTTCTGGGAATTCAATGCTGAAAACCCCGAAAACAAAGTAACTGACAGGATTAGCAAACATTTTTTCATACGATATAATTTATTATATAGGCCGGATGCCTGTCTGACCCTTCGGGCAGGGGACCACACATGATTGGACGCGATTATATTCACTCATGTTTGTGTTTTTGGTCAGTCATGTGGCTTTCATCTTATTTCTTTTTAAGCAAATTCATGCCTTTATTGTAAGCCATCGAATGGATCCATCCCCAGGATTTCCGGATCATTTTCTTAAGGCATTGATGGTAAAATCAGCTGCAAACTTTTTTCTCTCTTCAATATAGTCGTCAAAATCAATTCCCAGCTTGGCGAAGATTGCTTCCAGAAAGCTGCGTGCCGCGAAAGGGAAAACGCTCAATGCCGCCAGGGAACTCATCAGCTGGGGAAGCATTTCCATTGAGATATTGTAGTTGGCCAGTTCTTTCCGGTGCTGCGTTTCAAGGGTGCGCCATAGGGCTTCAACGTCGAATTTCTGAAGCAGCTTTCTGAATCTTTCCGGGTTGCGGTTCACCTCATATAAAATGAAAACCGGCAGCCTGGGATTCTTTTGAAGAAAAGAGATATGTTCCCTGAAGAAGTATCTTATTTTTTGCTCCAGTGAAAGGTTCTCATCAAAAACCGGTGCAAACATCTCTAAAAGCTGGCCGGCAAGCTTTTCATACACCGCATTGAACAGGCGGTCTTTGGAGCGGTAATAGTAATTCAGAAGGGACTTGTTTATTACGGCATGATCGGCAATATCCTGCATCCTTGCCCCATCCATACCTTTTTCCAGGAATATCTCGGTTGCTGACTCAAAGATCTTTTCCTCGGTTTGTTTTTCTTTTTCAACCATATTGTTAAATTTACCGGTTTAACCAAATTGATTAACCAAATGTATTAATCAGATAAAATAACCAATTGGTCAAATTTAGCACAAAATATTTTTAAAACAAATTCTTAAGTTAAGTTTTCTGAAAAAATAATGACAGACAGGGACATGGATGACATTTACAAATTAGTGCTAATGCGTTATCTTTTCAATCTGTTCAGAAGACTTTAAGACAGCCTCTGTAAGTCAACAAGCTCCAGTAATTACCCGGATACAGATACCGCAATGATTTCAACCCGGAGGGGATTGCAAGTCCAATGTCCGCGGTAACATCCGCGGCAGGATAGTCGCAGCATTGTCGATCCCGGAGGGATTGAAGCCCTTATTTGAAAATTGTTTTGTAATTTTTCAGGCCGGCAGGTGGGTTACAGCGGATTCACCTGCCATATTTGGGGCAAAAGCGCATTAATCAGGTATGTTCAGAATCAGTAGCTATATGCATTCTGCATACCTGGGGCCAGAACCAATCAGTCTGCTGAATTAGAATAAAGTTGATTGCAAGGAGGAGTATTTGTTTATCTGGTGCTCTTCAACACCGCTGGTGTTGACAAACCATCATCCTGCCCTTACCATGGATGTGACCATGGACATTGGACTTGCAGACCTCCGGTCTGCCGGAGATTACGTGCTGTCTTTTCGTATGTATGCAAAACAACAACGGAATTATGATGATGCTAAATACTTTCTCTGCCGGGTAGCGGATATGGAATGATGTCGGGCTTTATTATGATAAAGCCGGTCGTGGATTATTTGAGAACACATGTTACAAGGAGGAGTTCTGGACCGGCCTGGATGCTTTCAGTTTTGCTCAGCAGGGGCCGGTCACCATCGACCGCATCGAAAGGCAGCATCAGAAGGAGATGTCAACGCCGAACATTGCCAAATCGGTTTCATTCCTGTATTACAGCGATATGTGTCCATCAGGGCCGCACGGCTCTTCAGCAGCCAAACTGAGAAATGACTATCCTGAATTCGTAAAGAGCCTTAAATAGCAGCTTTTACAGCTGGTGTTCCCCGGAGGAAAACTATGTCTTACTGACATTTCAGATTTTTCCGTTCTGCCTTTGATGCCTCAACAAAAGGTCCGAATGCGGCATTTTTGAATGATTCGCAGGCTTCAGCGGTCTGTCCTTTTCCAGCCAGTGCCAAACCAAGCTGGAAGTAGAATTTCGCCTTTGCCTCGGCAGTTCCTGTTTCCAGGCCGAGGCCTTTCCTGGCGTATTCAGCGCCGGTGTCGAAGTTCTTCTGTTTATTGTAAACATCAGCAAAATAGTAGAAAAGGTCCTTGTCGTCGCCATATTTTGCTGCCTTGTTAAGCAATACAAGCGCTTCATCAAGGTTATTTGCCTGGTTGGCCTGTGATCCGGCGGCACGAAAATACTCAAGAGCCAGGCTGGAGGCCTGGTTTTTCCTTTCATCATCCTTGCCGCTTTCAAGAGTTCCCAGATATGAATCGATGCTTCCCTCGAATGCATCCGGATTGTTCTGGTTTCTGTAGATCAGGGCCTTGTTATAGATAGCGGCACCGTAATCCGGATTGATAAGCAGTAATGAATCAAAAGCCAGCAGGGCATTATCAAAATCTTTTTTTGCAAAGAATTCGGTACCCATGGTATAATAGCCCTGAACCAACAGCTTCCCGGCGTTATCCCTGGCGGTAGTGTTATTGTATTTTGCAGCTGCAGCCGAGGCATTTTTTGCAGCCCTGATAATTTCAGCCGCTGGTTTCTTGTCGGTCATGGCTTTTGATGCAAGCCTGACGTATAAACCCGGCAATACCTGTACGGCTTTTTGCTTAAGGTCAGCTGCCGGCTCCCCGACCTTGTCAGCCAGTCCAATTGCTTTCTCGAATGCGGCAATAGCAGCATTAACATCAGTTTGCACTGCTTTTGCCCCTTCATTGTATGCCGTTATCACATCATTGCGATCCTGCCCGAGGAGGATTGTGCCGCAAAAAGCCGGGACCATTAATGCCGCTGCAAATCTCATTATCAGTTTTCTGTTCATTTCCTTGAAAATTATGAGGTTTTACTTATAAATTTCATTCCCAAAGAATGTAAATGTATATATTTTTTATTTTCCAACGGATAATAATACAAATATTAGTATACCAATGATTTTCCATTTGTTTTAAAGAGAGGCAAATTATAAGCCGACCGGTACTTTTTTCAGTTCTTTGCAGCGGGTCAGGGAGGCCAATCATCTGCCAGTTCAGGTACCTGCAATAAAACTTTGCAATTGCAATTGTCCGGAAAGTCATAACTTTATGCAGTTATCCGAAGCATTTTTTCAGGCTAAGGCAAATGTGTATCGCATGGCAGATGTAATTATAGGCATTCACGGACTGAAAAACAAGCCACCTGAATCCCTGTTGAAGGACTGGTGGCAGCTTTCGATGATTGAAGGATTAAAATCCGTTAATCATCATTCAAAATTTCCTCAATTCCTGCTTGTGGTCTGGTCCGACATCCTGTATGAGAAGCCTTTGGATATTTTCGAGAGAGATCCTGCCAGTCCTTATTTTATTGAAGAGAGATATGTCAGGGCGGGGGAGGATTTTCAGGCCGGCGATCGCAGCAGCAGAAAAAGGATAAATGATTATCTGGGGCAGCAGATGAACCGGATATTCCTTAATGAGGATTTGTCAATAAATTATTCATTTATCACCGATGCCATAATCAGGAGGTATTTTACCGATCTTGATCTTTATTATTCAGGAGAACGGACTATTGGCCCGGATCAGAGTGAAAGTTACGGTGATCTGATAAGAAACAGGTTGCGTGATAAGCTAATGAAGCACCGGAACGACAGGATACTGCTTATAGGTCATTCCATGGGTTCGGTAATAGCCTATGATGTGCTTACATTCGTGATCCCGGAAATCAGGATAGATACTTTTGTCACAATGGGATCACCTCTTGGCCTTCCGGTTGTAATGGGGAAGATCGGTGATGAAATGAAAAGGAAAGGCTTCAGGAACAATAACATCATGACGCCGCCCGGGATAACGGGGAACTGGTATAATTACAGTGACATTTACGATAAAATTGCAATCAATTACCGGTTGTCAGATTATTATGCACAGAACAGCCATGGCGTTAAACCGGCTGATTTCATTGTGACCAATAATTATGAGATCAACGGCACAAAAAACCCGCACAAGATATTCGGTTATCTCCGGACCCCTGAATTTTCACAGGTTTTAAATGATTTCATATTATCAGGAAAGCCGGCAACCTCCCGGTGGATCACCAGTACGCTTACCGGGGTTCTTAAGAGGATCGGGTCAAGGCTGGGGTTCTGACAGGGTCTGTTCAGGGTTTTTTCTGAAAAGTATCTCACAACGTGTTCCCTCATTGATTCTGCTGTGAAGATTTATTTCAGCCGAGTGGAGCTCGAATATTTTCATCACCAGCGACAGGCCGATCCCGAATCCGCCGATGTATTTGACATTCGATGCCCTGCTGAAGGGCCTGAAGATATTCTCCATCTCATCCTTTGGTATCCCGATGCCGCTGTCCTCAATACATATCTTTATAAGGTTCCCGGAAATAAAAAACTCAACAATGATATCGTCATCGGAGAACTTGCATGCATTTTCAAGCAGGTTTTTGAAGGCAATTGTAAGCAATCCCTCATTGCCGTCGATAACAAGATCGTTTTCGTTTTCGGGATATGATATTTTCGGAATGATTTTCCGGTCGGGAAATTTGATTTTTGTCTGGTATATTGAATTGAAGATTACTTCGTCGATTCTCACACCGGTGAAACCAATGGCTTTGTCCTTGTTTATCTGAGCCAGTTCCAGGAGGCTTGTAAGGAGTGAATTGAATTTTTTCAGGTCGTTGTTTATTGCCGACACATGATTTATGTAATCCTCTTTTTTCCTTTCATGGCTCAATATATAATCTCCTTCACTTATCATCACCGAAAGCGGCGTTCTCAGTTCATGGGATGCATTCGAGACAAAGTCCTCCTGGTTTCTGAATGCAATCTCAAGATCATTCAGCATTTCGTTAAACGTGATTGCCAGCTGGGCTATTTCGTCCCTTTTATCACCCTCATCAAGGCGATGACTCAGTCTTACTGAATTTAATTCCTTCACACTCTTTATAATACGGGAGATTGGCTTGATGGCGCGTTTTGCAAACAAGTATGACAGCAATACTGAAAGACATATACTGAAAAGGATGCTCCACAGCAGGATCCTTCTTAACTCCCCAAGGCTTTCATGACGCGACTTATCCGAAGCCAGCGTATAAACGAAGTACTTCCTGCCATCAAACACATGTGTGTAACAAAGTCCGTCGATACCTCCGGCTGTGAAATAATTAACATCATCATTTGAGGATTCTGCAGCCATCATGTCGGCCGACAGTAATTCAAGATTGTTGCCGTAAATCAGGTTATAGGCTGAATCGGTTATGGCAAGTTCCTCCTTTTCCCAGGAGATGGTTGACTGCTGGATTTTGTTCAGCAATGATGAATCGACCACTGCAAAGTCGATCAGCAGGGTTGCATAGTTTTCGGCGCTGTTGAGGAGGTTTTGCCTGAATTTGGCAAGCTGGCTGGAGTAGGAAAAGGAATAGACAAGAATTGAAAAGAAAAGCAGGATCACGGCAACAATCAGGGTGAACTGAAGAGATAATCTGATCTTAATGTTCATGGTTTATATTTCCCTGTCACTGCAATAGAATCCAAAGCCAAATTTCGTATGAATTAGTTTTGGTTCAAAATCCCTGTCGATTTTTTTTCTCAGGTAATTAACATATACGTCTATGATGTTGGTATTCGGATCGAAATCTATACCCCACACCTTTTCTATTATAAATTCCCTGCTGAGAAGTTTATCCTTGTTACTGAGGAAGGTTTCAAGGAGCAGGGATTCTTTTGCCGTAAGGTCAATTTTTCTGCCGGCTCGTGTTACACTTTTTGTTTTCAGGTCCATTTCAAGGTCGGCAAGCTTTATTTTTTCCGATTGGACCTTGCCGTAATCCGCCCGCCGGAGGAAGACATTCACACGGGCCAGGAGTTCCCTGAAATCAAAAGGTTTCACCACGTAGTCATCTGCACCTGCATCAAATCCGGCAAGTTTGTTTTCCGGTGTTCCGAAAGCAGTGAGCATGATTATCGGCGTCCGGTTGTTTGTCCGGCGTATCTCCCTGCATAAATCATAGCCATTGATCAGCGGCAGGTTGATATCAAGAATGATAAGATCAAACTGTTTCTTTTCAGCCAGCTGCTTCCCGACATAACCGTCGTAGGCAATGTCAGCAGTAAACCCCGACTCTTCCAGCTGTCTTTTCAGTATGTCTGCAAGTCTCTGTTCATCCTCAACGATCAAAATGCTGACCTTATTCATCAGAAAATGCCTTTTGCACAAATTTACATTATCGGATTCACCGGATTAATGCCTAAGGAATTTCTAATTAACTTCTAATCATTTTTTAATTAATTATGAGAAGTTCGATTCATAGTTTTATACCGGGAAACTCACATCATGCGGTAATAAATACTCAAAATGGAAAATTCAAATCAGAAAACACTCACCTACATTGGAGCAGCAATAATAGCTCTTTTATTGCTGGGTCTGATTCTTACCATGGTATATAATTCCAGGAACAAGAAAAGCCTGGCAGCTGAAAAACTCAATTCCGAAAGGCTTTTAACCGAGAAATTGACTATTCAGACTGACCTTGAAAGGATTAAGCAGGAAATTGCCTCTTTAAAGCTTAAAAGCGATGAAAATGCCAGGCTGCTCAGTGACACTGAAGCGAAGCTTACTGACACTGAAAAGCGCATGAGGTCGCTTTCGGCCCAGAGTGCAAAAAAGAGCAAAGCTGCCGAGGAAGACTTTCAGAAGCAAAAAGCCGCCCTGGAAAAAGAATACGCCGATCTTAAGCTCAACTATGACAACCAGATGTCTGTAAATGGTAATCTTCAGAAGAAACTGTCGGAAATGGAAGCTCAGACAAATGATCTTCTCGGGAAGCTTAAGATGATGAACACGTTTAACAGCGATAATTTCGAGGTCGTTACTACGAGGGGAAAAACCGACAGGCAGGTAGTAGTGGCAAGAAGGGTTAAAAAACTGAATGTGAATTTTGAAGTTCCGCAAAGCCTTACCGATGCCATCAGTTTCAAGATCGTAACGCCGGCAGGAACGACAATCACTCCGGAGGATAAATCACTTTCATGGATTTTCCCGCCCAACGCCCGGCATCTTACCGCAAGTTTGTCTCCTGTAACTTCCGAATTTGAAGAATCAAGAAGAGTTTCCCTGACCTATGCTCCAAAGGAAAAGCTGGTTGGGGGAGAATACAGGATACAGATATTCTCAAACGGTCAGAATATTGGGAACTGCCGGATCAGGCTGAGATAGTTTCTTTTTGTACTTTTATATACTTTGTTTCAGTAAAGCCCGCCAGAATGCGGGCTTTGCTTTTTGATCCAAAGGCCCGGGACCAGCATTGCCGGTATTGACCGGCAGCTGATCCGGGCCGCTATTGTTTCGGGCTTTGGCAATCGGGGTAATTCATGTGATCAGCCAAAGGAAAACTAGCTCCACAGGTGGTCGGCTGAACGGCGCTGATCCCACTCCGGAGTAGGGAGGAAGTATCCGGGTTCATCCTGCCTCAGGTGCTTTTTGACAACATCCTCATTGAGTTCTATTCCAAGCCCGTGAGAATCAACAGGCACAGGGGCGAATCCTTTTTCAATTATTGGCCTCTTCCCCGTCATTTTTACCAGGCTTTCCCACCATTCCACGTCAACCGAGTGGTGTTCAAGGGCCAGGAAGTTTTGGGTTGCGGCAGCACAGTGAACGTTTGCCATGAATGATACCGGGGTGCCTGCCTGATGCAGAGCCATCGCTATCCCATGCTCCCCGGCATAATCCCCGATCTTTTTGGTTTCAAGGATGCCTCCCGAAGATGCAAGATCTGGATGCACAATGTCTACAGCCTGCATATCTATCAGCTGCCTGAATCCGTCGAGCAGGTAAATATCCTCGCCTGTCATCATTGGTGTTTCCAGTGCATCTGACAATTTTTTCCATTGTTCAGGATAGAACCATGCAATAACATCCTCCATGCTGGCGAGCCTGTATTTTTCCAGAACCCTTCCCAGCCGGATGCCATTGTTATAGTCAAAGTGACCGAAGTGATCCGTGAATATTGGTGTTTCCCATCCTATGAGATCACGGGCGGCAGCTACGATTTTGGCCATTTCTTCCAGCCCCTTGTCTGTAATCTGTATCTGGGTGAAAGGGTGGAGGGTTCGTCCGGATGTCATGAAGATATCATTCTTTTCCCTCATCAATCTGTCGTTCTCGGTCCAGTAGGATTGATTTACCAGGGTGCCGGGTATTTTCATTATGCTTCTTATTCCCAGATCCATCTTGAGCCATGAATATCCCTGGCCGGTGATGCGATATTTAATCCTTTCCCGTTGCTGATCGGAATTTTCACCTTCCGGTGTATCGGCATATAATCTTATCCTGTCGCGGTATCTGCCTCCCAGCAATTGCCACGCAGGAACCCCGTAAGCTTTTCCGCAAAGATCCCACATGGCCATTTCCACGGCACTTACTCCGCCGCCCTGACGTCCGTGGTACCCAAACTGCTTAATTATCCTGAATATCTTTTCAACATTGCATGGATTCTCCCCAAGGATCCTGCTTTTCAGCATAAGTGCATAGCGTGAGTCAGCAGCATCCCTTACTTCCCCAAGTCCGTAAATACCCTGGTTGGTATCAATCCTAACAATGGCTGTCCCTCCCATTACTGCGGTTTTGGCAGTCCTCATGTCAGTTATTTTAAGATCGGAAGGCGAAGATGCTCTCTGAACTTTCGAGGTGGTCTGTGCAATGGTGTCCTCAATGGATAAATGCATCAGCCCTCCCAGTGCAATACCTCCGAAAGCTGTTTTTTTAAGAAAATTCCTGCGGCTGGATGTTGCGGCCTGACCGGAGTTGTCAGCATCAATAGCTTGAACTTCTGCTTTTTCCCTGAGCCTTTCTTTTTCACGGATCTGCTTTAGAATACTTTTCATGATCAAGGTTTTTTAAAGGGTTAAAAAATCAAATCTTCTCTAATATACAGGAAATTAGATATTTTTCTGATTTTCTCCACAGATTTTATTAACCCGGCAAGCCAGCCCGGCAGATAGTTGTGAAGCTCCGGGTTCAATCCATGACGCATGCTGGTGTAATTAGGTATTAATGAGCAGGAAAGATTAAAAAGTACTTTTAAGTGCCGAAAAATTTTTATTATAAGCATATGTTCATTATATTTGTGGTGAACATATGCTTATAATTTATGTCGCCAAGGCCACACAGACCCAGAAAGATCAGCAATCCCCCGGTCATCTCAGGTTTTAAGCCGTACCGTAATAAAACCATTGATGAGAACGCGGAAACAATATTTCTTCAGTATGAGGAATATGAGTCGCTTCGGCTGTGCGACCATGAAATGCTTAATCATCAACAGGCTTCTGTTCAGATGGCTGTGTCAAGGCCCACCCTGACACGTATTTACTCAAGTGCGAGACAAAAGGTTGCAGAGGCATTTGTCAGGGGGAAACAGATAATAATTGAAGGAGGAAAGATCTATTTTGACAGTGACTGGTACTCATGCAATAATTGTGACTGCTATTTCAACAATCCTGACAAGGATTCAGGAATACACAGCTGTCCCTTATGCAGGGGGAGTGATATTTCACCTGCGGAAGACATAAATGCCTGAGCGGGCATAACAATTTAAAAAGTAATATATGAAGGTAGCGATAACAAGTACGGGGAACACACCTGACAGTAAACTGGATCAGCGTTTCGGACGCTGTTCATATTTTGTGATTTATGACCTGGAAACAGGGGGGATTGAATTCATCCCCAATCCGGGCAGGGATGCATCTGATGGCGCCGGTCCGGCAGCTGTTCAGCTGGTCGCATCACGCAATGTTCAGAAAATAGTGTCGGGAGAATTTGGAATAAAGATCAAATCATTACTTGACAGCCTGAAGATCCAGATGATCATAATCAGGGATCCTGAAAGAAAAGTAGATGAGATAATCAATATGTTAAACCAGTAAAACATTGGAATCATGACAGGTACGAAAAAACGTATCGCAATCCCGCTGGAGGGCGGAATTTTATGTTCACATTTTGGTCATTGTCAGCAGTTTGCCATTATATCAACTGAGAATAATGGTATTACGGAAGAGCTGCTGCTAACACCTCCGCCCCATGAACCCGGGTTACTTCCGGCCTGGCTCAACGAGAAAGGGGTGACGGACGTAATCGCCGGGGGAATGGGCCAGAGGGCAATAAACCTGTTTAACCAGCAAAAGATCAATGTATTTGTCGGTGCGCCGATAAAGGAGCCCAGGGATCTTGCGAGTGATCTTCTGAACGGCACACTTACAGCCGGTGCAAATTATTGCGATCATTGATCATGCTTTTTCCTGATACCAGGCACATTCCATTTTATGACCTGAAGATCCCTGATATCATGGAAGAAGCAGTTTGATACCTGGTTTTATCATAATTGCATGGAGGTGCATCAATAAAGCGGATCTTATGATAAGCTTCGGTCCGGTACCATCAAGAAGGCTGGGAAAAAGCCTGGGGATAAACAACATAGTTTATCCTAAAACCTGCTCATATGGCTGTATTTATTGTCAGGCAGGGGATACGCTGAAAAAGACCTGCATGCGGGAGAGTTATTATGAGCCGGAAAGCATCTATGATAGCATCTGCAAGCACCTGGACACTCTTCAAAGTCGCGATTACCCTGATTACCTGACATTTGTGGCAAATGGTGAGCCCACTCTTGATGTCAATCTCGGAAAGTCAGTTGATTTATTGAAAAAAACCGGAATCCCTGTTGCGGTACTGACAAATTCCTCATTGCTGCATCTGGAGGCGGTAAGGGAGGATCTTTTCCGGGCCGACTGGGTTTCGATAAAACTGGATGCGGGAGACATCATAACATGGTATATGATTAACCGGCCTGTCAGGGGGCTTGATTTTGAGACCATTCTTTCAGGCATTGCACTGTTTGGAAGCGGATTTAAAGGAACCCTGTGCACGGAAACAATGATTGTAAGGGGGATAAATGACTTCACCGGGAATTTTCATGCGCTGGCTGAAATTGTCAGGTTCATTGGTCCGTCGACTGCTTATCTGGCCGTTCCGACCAGCCGCCGGTTGAAAGGTCCGTTAAGCCTCCCGATCCTGAAAGGTTGAATGAGGCCTGGCATATCTTCAGCAGGATGAATATCAATACAGAATTACTGACCGGATATGAAGGGGCCGATACGGGTTTCACCGGAAACATTTATGAGGATATCCTCAATATAACTGCTGTTCATCCCCTGAGGGAAGAAGCGATGCTGAAGCTTCTTGAAAATGACAATGCAGGGTTCAATATTGTAAAGGCACTTCTGGATCAGCATTTGATTAAGTCAGTGCTTTATGAAGGAAAGAAATATTTCATTCGCGATTATCACTAAAGACGGCACGAAGTACAATGCCATGAACTGAAGAAACATGATAGACCTGGAAAGCCGTATATGAATAATGTACACAATGATCAGACAGATTGCAGCCCAACGGGATTACAAATATCAAGAGCAAAACAAATAATATAATCAAGCTAAAAATGAAAACAACAGATGTTTTGGTTATCGGAGGAAGTGCTGCCGGGATGGTTGCTGCCCTTACGGGAAAGTCCTCATGGCCGGAAAAAAGTTTCATGCTGGTTAAAAAGCAGAAGGAGATGATGGTTCCATGCGGCATACCATATATTTTCGGAACACTCGACAGCACCGGACAGAATTTGATGCCGGTTGACGCCATGCTGGGAAAGGCAGGCATTGAGTCGATAGTTGATGAAGCAGCAAAGATCAATACCGACGATAAAACCGTTGAGCTCGCCGGTGGTGAGAAGATCGGATACAACAAGCTCGTCGTCGCAACAGGATCGGTACCGCTCAAACCGAAATGGCTGGTTGGCGGTGACAAGGAGAATGTATTTACTATTCCGAAGGACAAGGTTTACCTTGATGAACTGAAGGAAAAGCTTGCCTTGTGCAAGAGGATAGTTGTAATAGGCGCCGGTTTTATCGGGGTTGAATTCTCAGATGAACTGATAAAAAGAGGGCATGAGGTTACCCTTGTCGAGAAGCTTCCTGATATTCTGATGCTTGCCTTTGATGAGGAATTGTCGAAGCGAATACAGGGGTTACTTGAGAGCAGGGGTGTCAGGGTTGTTACGGGCAATGGGATCAGGGAGGTTCTCGGGGACAGGAAGGTAGATTCCGTCAGGCTTGAAAACGGGGAAATTATTGAATCCGACGCAGTAATACTTTCGGTTGGTTACAAACCCAATGTTGAACTTGCCAGGCGTTCGGGGATATATGTTGACGAAAGCGGATTCATTGCAGTTGATGAATATATGAGGACCCATGTCAGCGACATATTTGCTGTCGGCGATTGTGCCCAGAAGCGTGATTTTGTTACGCGCGCCAGGGTCGGCACCATGCTTGCATCAACGGCCTGCGCCGAAGCGAGGATAGCCGGCATGAATCTTTTCAATCTGAATGTTGTCAAGACTTTCAGCGGAACAATTGCCATCTATTCCACTGCAATCGGGGATACGGGGTTTGGTACCGCAGGAGTTACTGAGGCAAGGGCAAATGCTGAAGGCATTGCTTCAGTTACGGGGACTTTTGAAGGAGTCGACCGTCATCCGGGGAACCTTCCCGGTGCGCATAAACAGCTGGTGAAACTCATTGCTGCGCGCCATTCAGGAGTAATTATCGGGGGCGAAGTGATCGGGGGGCTTAGTGCGGGGGAGCTTACAAACGTCATAGGAATGGCGATCCAGAACCGTATGACGGTAAATTCTCTGCTGACCTCCCAGATAGGAACACATCCATGTCTGACAGCTTCTCCTGCGGGTTATCCGCTCATCAAGGCGGCTGAGATAATTGCGGGTAAAATGAGGAACGGGTAATGCGTTCGGGAATTATACGGTTTATGAAGCTGTTTTCCTTTCCTGACCGGGTTCATATTTTCATCACTCCGGGCCGGCCCGGGCAAAAGACGGAATCAAAGCCATGATCAGGATAGCAGTTGCAAGCGGGAAAGGGGGTACAGGCAAAACATTCGTTGCTACCAATATTTTCAATACTCTGGTAAAGCGCAGCAGGAATTGCCTGTTGATCGACTGTGATGCCGAGGCTCCGAATTCAGTTGCATTTTTCAGTGCGGAACTGTCGGGAAGGCATGAGGTTACACAGCAGGTGCCGGTAATTGATACGGATAAATGCACCTTTTGCGGAAGATGCCGGGAATATTGCAGCTATAATGCAATTTTCATGCTGCCTTCCGTGAGGATGATAAAGGTTATTGAAGATCTGTGTCACGGCTGCGGTGCCTGTACCGTTGCCTGCACGGATGGTGCAATAACCGAAAAGCCCTCACCCCTTGGGTTCGTTTCCTCGTTTGTCACGGGCCCGGATCAGGGAATTACCGAAGCCAGGATGAATGCAGGGGTAATGTCGCCGGTTCGGATCATAAAGTCGGCCATCGGACAGGCAGGCAATCACACTGATATTGTCATACTTGATGCACCACCGGGAACCTCATGTCCCTTTATTCAGACAGTTGCAGCAGCGGATTACACAATACTTGTTACCGAACCGACCCCGTTCGGGCTGAGCGATCTCCGTCAGAGTGCCGAAACACTGCGGGTCATGAATAAACACTTCGGCGCAATAATAAACCGTGCCGGCACAGGCAGCAACGGGGTGTACCAATATCTTGAAAGCGAAAAGATCCCCCTGCTGCTTGAAATACCATTCAAAAAAGAAATAGCTGAAACTTATTCCGCTGGCAGGCTGGTCTCAGATTCGGATCCTTTTTTTGCTGAACAGCTTGCATGTGTGGCAGACAGTATTATTGAAAAGTATGGAAATAGCAATCATCAGCGGTAAAGGCGGTACCGGCAAATCGAGCCTGAGTGCAGCTTTCGCCACCGCCGGGGGTGAGATTGTGCTTGCCGACTGCGATGTTGACGCGGCCAACCTTTACCTGATCTTCAATCCGGTCAATGAGGATGAGCAGGTTTACATCGCCGGGCACAAGGCAGTAACTGACTATGATCTTTGCACCGGCTGCGGGCATTGCATCGGTTTCTGCAGGTTCGGTGCCATAGGGATGTCAAATGACATGGTTGCCATTGATGAAATATCATGCGACGGGTGCTTTCTTTGTTCAAGAATTTGCCCCGAAGCAGCCATTAGGATGGTTCCAAATGACAAGAGCCGGATGTATTCGGGCAGGTTCCGGAATGGAAAGATGGTTTACGGACGCCTGGCCCCGGGAGAAGAGAATAGCGGGAAGCTTGTAAACATGGTTCGTGAAAAGGCGAGAATGATCTCCTCGGAGAACAAACTGGATATCATTGTCCTTGACGGGCCGGCGGGAATTGGCTGCCCTGTCATTTCAACAATGACCGGCGCTGACAAGGTCATTCTTGTAACGGAACCAACTGTGTCAGGGCTTTCAGACATGCAAAGGGCAATTGATGTTGTGTTGAAATTCAACCGGAAACCTTCTGTTATTGTCAACAAGGCAGACATCAATGAGCTGATGACCGGAGAAATAATTAAATGGTGCCATGAGAATGATATCGGGATTGCAGGGATCCTTCCATTTGACAGGAAAATAGTTGAAGCCATGATCCGGGGATTGAGCATCATCGAGTACGACCCTGAATGCGAAGTAAGCATCGAAATAAAGAAAATATGGAATAAAATATTAAAATCAAATTAGTTATGAATCAATTATTCGAAAAGCTGCCGATGGAAGGAATTAAGAACATCATTGTTGTTGCTTCGGGAAAGGGAGGAGTGGGAAAATCGACGGTAGCTGCCAACCTGGCAATTGCATTGTCCAGAAATGGACTGAAGACAGCCCTTGTGGATTCGGATATTTTCGGACCTTCTATTCCGAGAATGTTCGGTATTGAAGATATCAGGCCCGAAGTATCGGCGCTGGGCGATAAGGAAATTTTCTTTCCGGTAGAAAAATACGGGGTCAGTATCATTTCCATCGGATTTTTCATCGACAGGGGTCAGTCGCTGATCTGGCGCGGACCGATGGCAGGAAAAGCCATCACCCAGTTGCTTGAAGATACCCAGTGGGGCGACATTGATTACATGATAATTGATTTTCCGCCCGGAACGAGTGATATTCAGCTTACCACGGTTCAGAAACTTAACCTGAAGGGCGCAATTATTGTAACAACGCCCCAGGAGATCTCGCTTAACGATGCCCGCAAGGCAGTTTCAATGTTCACCAACCCCGACATTAATGTGCCCGTTCTGGGTGTAATTGAGAACATGTCGTGGTTTTCTCCCGAAAAGCATCCCGATGAGAAATATTTCATTTTCGGAACGGGAGGCGGCCTTAGGCTTGCCAAAGAATTCGATACAACTTTGCTTGGACAGATTCCGCTTGTAATGGAAGTAGGGGAATATGCTGAAAAGGGACTCAGCGTATTCAGTCAGCACAACAAAGCTGTTGTGGAGGCTTTTGAACAGATTGCTGAACAGATCCTGCTTAGAACAGGGGCCTGAATGGCGGATCCCGTACGGGAATCCGCCCCTGATAGCTATTCTTCTTTCTCCAGCTCCGCGAGTCTTTTCTCTATATCCTTCTGTGACCGCTTCAACGCTTCGGCTTCGGACCTGAGAAACCTGATCTCGCCTTCACTGTCCGGTGCGGCACCCCATTGGCGCCTAAAACCTGATCCGGGGTACAGGACATTTAAGCCCCGGCCGAAATGAAAGCCCCTCCGGGATCCCCGTTCATAACTGAAGGGGTAATCTCTTCCGCTTTCCCTTCCTCTTCCCTTTTCATATCCTTTTGTGAATCCGGGTGAGTTAAAACCCCTGCAGTATCCTGATCCTCTTCCGGTAAAAGGACCCTGTCCCATTGGTCCGGTACGATCTCCTCCTGGCATAATCTTAATTTTTAAATTTGAATACAGTTCTTTGCTTTTTAAAATGCAACTGGTTGATGTCAGCCGGCTCATCCGGTCCAATACGGACGGATCCGGGCTGGCAGGTCTGATCAAATTAACATTTGCACTACAAATATACAAAATAAAATGAACATATGTTCACTTACAGATAAATTTTGGTACAGACATTAAAATTTCCGGAAGGAAGGCGCTTATTATCGGGGTGTCAAAGTCAGTGCCGGCTATTTAACTATGTCAGAAGATAGGAGAATGTTTAAAAGCAGAGTCAGAATTCAAGAACGTCGCCGGTTTTGATTTGCTTTATCCCAAAGTCGCTGAAGAAAGCTGACAGGGCAGGAAGTTCCGTACAATGGGCAGGCAAAATGTGCCTGACATTATTTTCTTTCAGGTACCTGACAGTTTCCCGGGTTTGCACGTCAATTTCCTTAAGATGAAAGCCTCCCATAATTCCTGATATTTTGTTTACGCCGGTAACATTTCTTGCATGTTCGATTGTATTGACAATTCCGGCATGGCCGCAGCCTGTGATGATAAACAGCCCCTCGGGCAGAATAAAAGCTACCGCACTGTCGTCTTCCACAAAATCGGGGTTGCCATTCTCAAAAACAAAAGTTGTGCTGGTTGATTCAAAATCAGTTGACCTGGGTATCTTTCCCAGGAAGCGGGTTTTTTTTCCCAGGGCATATGGATCAGCGGAAGTAATGATATTGAATTTTGCAGACAGTTCCTCCTGTGTGTTTTTAAGTCCTATATATCTCCTGTTGTTTTTTCCGAAGCGTTTTACAAAACAGCCGGGATGGCAGACAAGGTTGGTATGATCAAGATGTTCCAGGCCGTTGCCATGATCAAAATGACCATGGCTCAGAACGATGTAGTCAGGATTTTCAATTTTCAGGCCCATTTTTTCCGCATTTTCCAGGAAGAGATCACTCTGGCCCGAGTCAAAGAGTATTCTTTGTCCTTCGGATTCAATAAAATATGATAAACCGTGTTCTGCCCGGGTGAATGATCCGGCATGGTTTTCAGCAAGAACGGATATTTTCATGTTTTACGGATTTCGGATCCGGATCAAGCCATTGAATTACTGCAGGTATTTTCCGGAAAAATTCATATTCATTGCAAACTCGGTAATAAACTCATCATAATCTGATAGTTCAATATATTCTGAGTTTTCAAGCAACCCTGATATTCTTTCATCGATCTCATCCGATTTCAGATATTGGAGCGCGCCAATGCCCGCGCTGTTTCCGACCGGGTAGATTCTTTCTTTCATTTCAGCCGGTAACAAGCCTATATCGACAGCAGAATCGATGTTTATATAGTTGCCGAAACCTCCTGCAAGGTAAAGGGCGTCAATATCATTAAAACCGGAGCCGGTAACTTTCATTAATATCCTTATACCTGAATAAATAGCAGATTTGGCCAGCTGGATTTCCCTGATATCCTGCTGGTTCACAGATATTTTGTTATCTGAACCGATTGAATAGGGTTCTTTCAGCAGCCCGGTTTCGTCGATCAGCCGGTTTCTGAGAAGCCAGGCCACTATGTCAATTATTCCCGAGCCGCATATTCCGGCGGGTTCCGAGTTTCCAACGACCGAATAATCTTCCGGCCCGCAGAAGTGCGACAATGCGCCTGTTATGGCAGCCATTCCGCATGAAATATTGGCTCCTTCAAATGCAGGTCCTGCAGCAGTGGCACATGTAAATATCCTTCCATTCATCATAAGTGCCATTTCGCCGTTTGTGCCAATATCGAGGAACAGGTAGTTTCTGTACACCGGTTTAAGGACGGCCAGTCCGGCAAATATATCGGCTCCCACATAAGCTGTCTGACATGGCAGGGTTATGACACTGCCATCGGGATAGATGTTGAGCCCCGTTGTTGATCCCCTGCAGACCTGTTTTTCAGTGAATTTGGGTTTGAAGGGAGCAAGTGCTATCGAAACCGGGTCTTTTCCAAGCAAAAGGTGAAGCATTGTTGTATTGCCGGCGGCAACTATTTCTTCAATGCAGATCTGTTCAGCATCCTTTAGCCGGATGAATTTTTTCAGTTCCCTGTTTATTGCATCAACAAGTGAACTCCTGAGTTCTGCAAGGCCGGTTTCATTTTCCTGGCAGTAATTTATTCTGCTGATGACATCTGCGCCATATTTTGCCTGTGGGTTGAGCACCGATGATATCTTTTCAACCTGGCCGGTAACAAGGTTCAGGAAATACAATACGAGGGTTGTTGTTCCTATGTCAATTGCCACTCCGTAAGTTTTTGATGAAGAGCTATGAAGCGGTTTTTGCCTGAAGGGAACATCATCGAGGAAATCAGTCTGATGAACCAGGATATTTGCCTCCTGTTCCCCGGGGAGGATTATCTCAATATCCTTATCGGGGAAATATTTGCATGAAATGACCTCTCCCTCGCCCCTGACTGATACTCTGCACTTGCCGCATGTTCCTTTGCCACCGCATGGGGCATAGGTATCGTATCCCCTGTTCCTCAGGATATCGAGAAGTGATTGTCCGCCGGCGATTTCCTCCGTACCGGTTTTTCCGGATGCAATAATTTTCAGTTTAATCACGCGTCCGCTTTTTCATTTAACTGCACAATATCATCCGAATCACATTTCCTGCAGCTTTTCACCGGTTTGATCGTGACCATTGTCTCATGGCAATTATCGCATCTGTACCAGTAATCTTCGGCAATGAATGAACCTCCCCTGATTATGATTGCCTTGCCTTCCACAAAAGCTTTTGCTATGTTTTTGCGCGCCTTGTCATACAGGCGGGTGAAAGTGGGGCGTGAAATATTCATTTTCACGGCTGCCTCTTCCTGGGTGAGGTTTTCATAATCTGCCAGGCGCAATGCCTCAAATTCCTCAAAGAGAAGATCTACCGATCCGAGCTCGCGCATAGGCACCCCGAAGGGTTTAAATCCTTCCATTGCCGGCGGCATGTGTATTCTTCTCAGTCTTCTGCGGTTTGGCATGTTGCTGGTACTGATTGGTAAAGGAAAGAAAGTCAAATATCATGCATAAGCAAATTTAACTACTAAAATCCATTCATTTGCTGAATGTGCCGGTTAAAATTCTTATTTAGTGAACAAATGTTCATTTTATTCAATAACCGGAGGAAATTTTTTTTATTTTTCAGGGATTGAGCTGCGGAGTCTGAAATCGCGGGCAAGATTCAGTGAGACACCATATTTTGTTGCCAGCTGGGTTCCTGTGAAGTTTTGATACACCGGCAAGTCGAGCATAAGTGAAACATTCCATTTTTCAGTGATGAAATAATTTATCTGAGGTGAAACATAGAAGATTGTGCTCCCGGATGATTCTTTCCATCCGTTAATGGTTTTGTCTCTGCCGTGAATCTCGTTTCTCAGCTGGATAATAGTTGTCCAGTCGCCCCTGAGCCACGGAAACATCAGGTGTTTTGAAAAGAACAGCGATGTAAAAACGGATGTGCCCGGTTTGTATTCCTGCCTGTTTGCAGAATTGAATTCAGCCCTTGATGTAAGAAAAAATCTTGTTTCGGTAACCGGTACTTCCTTAACCATGAATATCTGGGCCACGGTGCCGTATGCTCCTATTGCCGGCTGGAGTTCCACCGGCAGTTCGACTCCGCCCCTTGAAACCGGTGTGGTTGACAGAGGGATTTTCAGTCCAAGTGCGGATGAGATAAAAAACCGTTTGCTGTTGTTTCTCAGCAGTCCGTACCTGGCGGATACAATTGCGTTTGAAAAGCCGCTGCTCTGAAGTTTCAGGGCAGGGCTGATGTTGTAATGCTGTGTTTTGTTGAAGAAATAGCCGAATTCTGTTTCGAGGGTAAGCTTTTCCGCCAGTCCGTATCCGACTATTGTTCCGGCGTAATTGTAGTTTGCGCTTTTTATCAGATTGAAATCTGAATGCCTGTTTCCTTCAAAATATTTATTGCCGTAATTAAAACGGTAGAAGGAAATCACCCTTAATGTATTTTTTTCAAGAACCAGCAGGTTGACTGATCCGCCGACAGGATTAACGGATGAAAGACACTGGGCCCTTATCTGACCTGCGAACAGCCAGGGCAGGATAATGAGGATTATTTTCAGCTTATCTGACAACAATGAATATCTCTTTCGAACCTGAATTACCTTTTCCATCGCTTGCGGTGCAGGTTATTTTGTTTTTTCCGGCCTGGCAGGGAGAAGCTGCATAAATGATCTGGCTGCCGGTTCCGAGAATATCGCCGGCGGTTGCTGACCAGCGGAATGACAGTTTGTATCCTGATGCGGCGGCAGTAACCTTTGTGGTTTGGCCCGATTCAATTGTGTCTTTATCAGCGGTAAGGGATGTATAGATAAACGGCTGATCCGGATCTTCAGGGTTTCCGTTATCATCCTTCGAGCAGAAGGAAAATGTTAGAAACAGCAACAGTATTCTCGACAGATATTTCATTTCCCGGATCATCATTATATGTATAGCTCACAATTGCAGAACTGTCGGGTGCGACTTTAACCCGCTGATTCTCCTGCATCCATTCCTGTTCCCCGATCTTTACGGTGAGGTACATGTTGCCTTGCCTGTCGGTGACTGAATTTTCAGGTACCGGCTGGTTGATTTTAGTGGTTGCCGTTGCCGTTGAATCAACAGCATCCTTAACGACAACAGAATAGGCACCAGCAGTCAGGTTCCTGATTTCTCCCGTAGTTCCGCCATTCGACCAGCTATAGCTGTAAGGAGCGATGCCGCCGCTAACCGCGGCTTCAATGGATCCGTCTGATCCCCTGAAAGCCGTCACATCATGGGCAATAAGCTCTACCGACAATATTTCCGGCAGCTCCTGTTCCTTTTCCCCTGAACACTGCGGAAACAATACCGCAAGGGCAATGGCAAGAATCACATTAAACAGAAAGTCCGCCTTAAAAAAATCAATATCATTTTCTGTACTGTTCACCTCCTGACTACATTTCCCTTTATCCTTAATTCAACAAGAGGATCCCTGGCATTTGACTGGACTGTAATTGTTTTATTGAATACTCCCTTCACCCTGGTATTGTATTCAACTTTCAGGGAATCCTTCATGCCTGCAGCTATGGGTGTTTTTGGCCAGTCAGTAACCGTGCAGCCGCATGAGGTCCTTACATTCAATATGATCAGCGGAGTTTTGCCCGGGTTGGAAAATACAAAAAAATGAACCGCTTCCGATCCGGTACGGATGGTCCCAAAATCAAATTCCGTCTTTGAAAAGCTGATCAGCGGGCCGTCGGCAGATCCTTTCTGATTCACGTTTTTATCATCTGAGGAGTAAGCAGGAAGACAGTAAATAACAAGCAGGATGAGATAAAAAACTCTGCATTTCATAACTCGTTCTGTTTAAAATCATTATTATTCCTGAACAGATAACCTGGATAAACCGGAAAAAGTATGATCCATACAGGAATTATTGACATGATCAAAGTTACAAATTATAAGGGATCTGAAAAAATCCACCCTGCCGGAACAAGCGATATTTTTCGTTCGGTGTGCCTTCCGGATGATTTTTAAAAAACCGGGGTTTTCCATTATGAAAAATATTCCATGGCAGAAAATCAAAACAAATGGATTTTTGTCCGTCGCTGTCCTGAAATTTTCGAATCACCAATATTTTATTTTCATTCCTGCTCAATCACGACCTGTTAATTGATTAATAATTAACAGGATAAATAAATATGCCAGGAATGTCTGTTTTCGACCAGAAATATAAAAATAATTAATGGTGACATTGTTATTAACAATTAATAAGTATATTGGCCATTTTTAAATCCCGGATAAACCAAAAACTGACTTTATGCTGCTTCATCATCAATTTGTTTGCATGGCAAAGAAGTATGCCGGCAAAATGGCTATCATTGACAAAACCACCGGTAAGAGCATCAATTATTCAACTGCGCTGATAGGCGCCCTTATTCTGAGTTCAAAATTCAAAAAATACGATGAGGGATTTATAGGCATTATGATCCCAACCTCTGCTGGCTGTGCGTTGTCGGTGGCCGGGGCGCTGATGAGCGGAAGGATACCCGTGATGATCAATTATTCAACAGGGGCAAAGGAAAATGCATTGTATGCCCAGAAGAAATGCAAATTCAAAACAATCATTACCTCCAAATCGCTGCTTGAAAAGGTAAAATGCCCCGTAATTGACGGGATGGTGATGATTGAGGACATTATGCAGGGCGTCACCACGGGTGAAAAGCTGAAGGCGGCTTTGAAATCAAAGCTTCCTGCGGGGATGATCCTCAATATGATTCACAAAGGGGAAGAAAATGACACTGCAACAATCTTGTTTACCAGCGGGAGTGAAAAAGACCCCAAGGCTGTTCAGCTTACACATCTTAATATTGCCTCAAACCTGACAAACTTCGGGAAATATGTCAGTCTGGCTGATTCAGATGTAATGCTGGCAAACCTTGTATTTTTCCATGTTTTTGGTTTAACGGTCAATTTATGGGTGCCCCTGTGTTATGGAATGACAATGATAACGTATGCCAACCCGCTTGATTTTCAGACTATAAGCACGATTGCCCGTGAGGAGAGGCCGACTCTGATGGTTGGTACCCCCAGCTTTTTCTGGGGCTATCTTCAGAAGTCGGAGCCGGGTGATTACAAATCCTTCCGGCTGATGGTTGCAGGGGCCGACAAGTGTCCGGATGCCCTGAGGGAAGGGTTCAGGAAAAAGCATGGAGTGACTCTTCTTGAGGGTTATGGAGCCACGGAAACATCTCCCGTGATTTCAACCAATTCCAATGAATTCAACAGGCCCGGCAGTACCGGGAAAGTGATCCCCGGCGTTCAGGTGAAGATTGTTGATTTTGAAAGCGGCCAGGAATGTAAAGCCAGGGAAACCGGATTGGTTTTCGTGAAAGGTGACTCTGTGATGAAAGGTTATTATGACGATCCGGAGCTGACATCTGAAGTGCTGTCTGACGGCTGGTATAATACAGGTGACATGGGATTCTTCGACGAGGATGGTTACCTGTGGCATGCGGGCCGGTTTAAAAGATTTGCCAAGGTGGGAGGTGAAATGATCTCACTGGTCAGGGTGGAGAATGTTCTGGAGAAGCTGCTTCCCGACGGGATCTCCTGTTGTGTTGTTGAGGTATCGGATGAAAAGAAGGGATCATATATCGTTGCTGCTGTTTCATCCGAAGTAAACAAAACGGAAATACTCAGGAAGATGATGAATGAGTTGCCCATTATTGCTCTTCCGAGGCAGTTTGTTGTAATTGAGGAGCTGCCCATTATGGGTACCGGGAAGATCGATTTCAGGAGCGTTACCAGGATGGTGCAGGAGATTATGAACAGCCTTGAATCTGTTACATAGGGCCAGTTGAGCTGACAGTTAAAATCAGCCGGCTGATTGATTGCAGCAGTTCCTGATCAGCTGGTAGTAAAAACCGACACCACGGATGAAATCCTCAATTTTGTTCCTTTCATTCAGTCCGTGTGTTCTGGCCAGATCCTCGCCGGTAACAACTATCGGAGCGAAATTATATATGTTCCTGCTGATTCCAAGGTATTTCCTGCTGTCTGAAGCTGCCAGCATCATTGTTGGTGCAACGAGTGCCCCGGGATAAACCTGCCTTATGGTTCGGTGAATAATATCAAATCCGGGCGCATCAATCGGGGACACGGGGGCCGGCTCTTTAAGGTCATCAAGCGGCAGAATACTGATCCGGTCGTCAGCAATGACTTTTTCAAGATGATTTATCACATCAGCCGAGGTTTCACCCGGCAGAATCCTGAAATTAACAACTGCTTCCGCCCTGGCGGGTATCACGTTGTCTTTTATGCCGGCGTTAAATATTGTTGGCGCGGTGGTTGTCCTTACAAGGGCGTTTGAGTTATTTCCTCCTTCATAGATTTTTAAGATCAGGCCTTTGAAAAGCCATTTGTTGGCGAATATTGCCTTTGCATACCAGGGCATTTCCGGGCCGATATACCTGATAAAATCATTTACAGGTTCTGATATCCTGGTTTTCATCTGGTTGCCGACAATCTTGTTCAATGCACCGGTGAGCACAGTTATGGCTGATTCCCTTGCCGGAAAGGCTGAATGGCCTCCTTCCATCTCAACGGTTAACCTTACTGACAGATACCCTTTTTCCGAAGTGCCGATGAGTGCAACAGGCTTTTTTACCATCGGAACCATTCCTATTGTTACGGCATAACCCTCATCGAGCAGAAATTCAGCATCCAGGTTTCTTTTTTCCAGTTCATCAGCCATAACCCCAGCTCCTTTTAATCCGCCGATTTCCTCGTCATGACCGAAAGCCAGGTAAATGGTCCTTTCGGGCCTGAAGTTCCCGGACAAAAGCTTTTCAACAGCTTCCATAATTGATATCAGCGAAGATTTGTCATCGAGGGTTCCTCTGCCCCATATGAATGTACCGTCATTCTTTCCCGAAAAGGGAGGCTGCGACCAGGAGCCCATCTCCCCGGCAGGCACAACATCAAGGTGAGCGGTAAGGACGACCGGCTTCAGCAGTGAATTGCTGCCTTCCCAGGTATACAGCAGGCTGAATGAGGAGAACACTTCTTTTTTCAGATCACGGTGTATCAGCGGATAGGCTTCCTGAAGAAATCGGTGGAATCCTTCAAAGGCAGCTGTATCAACAGGGGAATCAATTGCTTCTGAGATTGTGGGATATGTAATTGATTCGGACAGATGTTCAATGCCTGTTTCATTGAAAGCCGGAAGCGTTATTGCTTCGGATTTGATCTGCATCGACTTGAATGTCAGTGTCCTGATTGTGACAGTCAGTATCAGCAATGCAAAAATCATGATCAGTGCACGGAACGGCTTTTTCATTCTGCGAATTTTTATGGTTCTTATTAAGCAGCTTCAGTTTTTTTAAAGGTATTAATTATTCGCAAAAAATGTATGATTGCCGTCTCATTATGTCAGGGCAGTCGTTATCTGATTTTTTTCAACATGATATTACCTTTAATTTCCCTCTTCCTGTCTGCCGAACCGCAGCTTCATTGATATGCCTCCGTATCTGACTCTGAGGTTAAGGCTGGTAAGATCACTGACGGGCAGTTGCAGGAAGGGTTCGATGAGCATTGTGCCTGCTTTGCCGTAGGCGAAAGAATATCCGGCTGACAGGTTGGCGAGTCCGAAAACGTCGGTACGGCTGAATGCACCGTAGTCATTTTCGACTTCAACGGTTGCATACCGGGTTTCGGAAAAAGACTCTCCTGTCGTGGAATTGACTTCCGACTTTGTGTATTCGTTAACGAAGCCGGCCCTGAATTGCTGGCTGAGATAGATCATGGTGGATGCTCCGGCCGACAGATAAAACCCTGAACGCTCCCTGCCGGAGATCCTGAAAACAATATTCAGCGGCACCTCCATTGCCGTCATGCTCAGATGTCCGTTGGACGAATGGGGTATACCTTTTGTTCCGTCGTTCAGCGGCATGTCATAGTTGAATCTGCCCTGGCTGCTGACGTTTTCAATTCCGAACGACTGCATGGCAAGAGCGAGGCCCGGACGCAGGGAGATTTTTCCGGAGAGCTTTTGATCGAGGTAAAACCCCACTGACAGACCGGAGGAGGGAGAAGCTGTTCCGGCGCTTTGTGCAAGCACTCCTGAGACGCCGGCCATGAGAATTCTCATGCCGTGACGTTTCTCTCCGGAGGATGATTTTTCCTCAATACCGGATGCCTCAGATGACCGCACGACTGATACAAGGCTTTCAGGTGTTTTTTTATCGTATGATTCGTATTTGGCCAGGGTGTAATGAGGCGGCGAATCATCCGGATTTAGGAACCGGCTCAGTGAGATTTCAGGAAGGGGGAGGGGTTCCGTGACAGTGAGGAGAGGCTCTGCCGGCGGATCCTTCTGTTCATGAGTTCGCGGTTTCCCGGCAGTTCTTTTTTCAGCCTTAGCCTGGCTGTTTGTCGCCTCTGAAACCGTTACGGCAGCTGATGCAGGTGTTTTCCGGATTTTTTCTGTATCGGCCGGCTCTGTGGTTTTCATTGCGGAAGATCCGGATCCGGAGAGGACCTCACGGGCAGTGGGCCGGGTGGACACCTTATATGCAATAAAAATGCCGAGGCCAATTATCAGCATCACTGATGCTGCCCGCGCCCACAGCGGGATCCATGCCGTACGCCTGCGCCGGATCTTTTTTCCGGCAGCAAACGAATTCCATCCCTCTTCTGCAAGGTGATCGGCGTTGTAGCTGCTGAAAGCCTTTTCAACGTTTGCCCTGAATATGTCGTCAAACAGATTCATTGTTCCGCTTTCCAGGGGTGAAATTACTTTTATATAGTTCCCTGAGCATTTTCTTTGCCCGGGAAAGGTTTGATCTTGAGGTTGATGAGCTGATGTCAAGCATTTGCCCTATTTCTTCATGGGAATAACCTTCGATCTCGTAAAGGTTGAAAGTTACACGGTAATGATCGGGGAGCAGACTGAACAGAGAAAGGATCTCATTTGCCGACAGTTCAGCGCTGATCTCCGGTTCCCGCTCTTCCGTTGTCTCAATGTCGGTTATCTGAAGATGTGATGAGTGTTTTGCATTCCTCCTGTAGTTGTCAATAGCCGAATTGACCAGGATCCTGCCGTACCACGACCTGAATGATCCGGAACCGTCGTGTTCACTGATGTTGTCCAGCACCTTCATGTAACTGTCGTTAACTATTTCCATGGCCTCAAACCGGTTTCTGGTGTACCTGATGCAGATTGACATGGCAAATGAAAAATAGCGTTTGTAAAGGAGCTCCTGTGCACGCGGATCTCCCTCCGAACAACGTCTGATAAGTTCCAGGTCAGATAGTGTATGTTCATCTTTATCACTTCTTCTCATTCCTGCCATCCGGATTAAGCTATATCAAAATAACTTAATTTGGATGGTTTTATGACTGAACTACTCATATTTCTTATTTACCTGAATACAAGAGCGAACTGCACCTCGATGCGGTTGATGCCGGAAACGAGCTCATTTATAACTTCCCTGTTCCATCTGTTCACTTGCCTGAAAGTGATCTTCTGGTACCGGTAACCCACACCCATGTTCACGGCATTCCTTCGCCATGAGGCCAATTCAATACCTGCTCCCGGGTTGAACATGAATCCTCCTTTTGATTCGGAATAATAACCATAGTAATAGTTTTGACTGTCGGCGGGATCGTCATAGGTGAATGAAAAGCCGCTCTTCACCCATATAAATGGCGACAGGCGTGATTTGAGCGGATAATATCTCAGATCCGCGTATACTGGCATGACGGATACTGCATCAAATTTTTCCAGGCCGGCTCCTAAACCTGCGCATATTCCGTTCCTGAGCTGGTAGCCGTTTGAAAGGTGAAAGCCAATATCGCGGACGTTTCCGTCATGGTTGCGTCCTGTCAATACCGATGCAGAGAGCCTTATCGAATAGCCATGCCTGTCAGCACCAGGTTTTTCAATGTACGGGTCAGGTTTGATCAGTGCTATATCCGATTTTTCAAGTGTCAGCACCTGCGGGGCTGTTATTCTCAGTTTCAGGTAATGGGAAGAATCAGCCATCACGGTACCCGTCAGACGGGAGCCGTTGTTAAGAACAACTGTCTGTCTTGAGCGTTTTTGCGCACTGAGCGTGAGCGTCAGGAAAAACAGGACAATTGCTGCGGTGATCCTCGTTCCGTACATATTTTACTTTTTGTCACCTGTTATTGGAATGCGGCTTATCTGTACAATATTTTTGGGATCAGAATAATCATACTGGTATATTCCATCTTCGCCGACGAGCATGAGTATTCCCTCCATGGGTATTACGTCAAAGGTAAAGAAATCGGGATAGTGGGCCAGCTTTTTGTTTATAATGTCGAGCGGATCGGACCTGTCGAAAATTTTCAGTCCGGCCGCGCCGTCGCATATGAAGAGGAGATTGCCGTCGATCCCAAGTCCGTGCGGGTTATACATGGGATATGACTTGACCAGGTATGGGTTCGTGATTGATGATATATCAATAACTTCGAGCAGGTTCTGTCCATTGGCACACCTGGTGCCTGTCCGGAGAGTCACGTATGCATAGTCGCCGTCGGCCACCACCGGATCGCATGCGGTAATGTGGTCATAATGTGAAACCAGTGAGGGTTTAACAGGATCTGACACATCATATATCAGCATGCCTGTGGTTGTTCCGACGAACATTTTGTGGCCAAGCAGGAAGAGTGTTTCCATATTGCGGGAAACATTAACGCTGTCGGCAATATTCATCTTACGTGCGTCTTCAACGTCGACGGTCTTCAGCATCCATGGATGGGCAATAAGATGGAGATACCTGTCATTCAGCATGAATCTTGCCATTGACCCGGCAGTTCCTGCACCGGCTGACCAGTTTGCCCTGCTGTCGGTGGCTCCCATCAGCACCATTTCCTTACGGTAGATCCAGCCATCCCAGGAACTGCCTGGCTCGTGCTCTTCGGTTACTGTTTTTACATCCCAGCCCACAATAACACCTTTCGACTTGTCAACCATGGCATAAGGGTACCAGACATCGCCTTCCGGAACAACTTCGGGAAAGATATTTTTGATTCTTCCGATCTCAGCCGGATTTTCAATGTCGGAGATATCTATTGCAACCAGGTCAATATAGCTGTCGGCAAAAAGGGTATTTCCACGTATGGCCATGTCAACGTTGCCCATTATTTCGTAGAAGGCGATCTTTTTTGGGTTGGCCGGGTTTGAATTGTCGATTACATGGATTCCTTTACCGACCTCGTTAACAAACAGATAATCATCCTTGAAGTAGAATTTTCCCGGGGCTGAGATCTCAACTGGCTCACTTTTGCTGAAGCTGGCCCGGAATTTATTGAACGGCATGTATACAGGCACATTTGCCTCGTAGGTGATCCGTTCCACTGTCTTGTCCATGCAGGCAGGCAGGGAAGCGGCCAGGATGATGAAGGTGACTGATGTTTTGATAAATGTCTTCATGTTGGTTGTAGTTGGTTATGGTTTATTTATATTCTGTAATCGGTATTCTGTAATCGGTATTCGGTATCCGGAATTCGGGTCAGTGCTTGTTATGCGCCGTGCCTGCGCTTCTTCGTTCTCCCGCCCATCTGTCGACCGTCTATTGAGAAAGCCTCGTCTTGCTTCTCAGGGGGGATCCTTGCGGAACCTTCCCTTCGCCTTATCACCTGATTCTTCCACTCTGGCAGAATCCGCGGCGGACAAGTGCATGTTGCGCCTTAATTCTCCGGATTAACAACCTGTCCGATAAAGAGCAGGGTGTTGGTTGTCCGTTCCCGTATCGCGAATATGAATGACTTGTCAACCACGAACTGTAGCGGTTCAGGATTTATGCTCGTAACGTTTACTCCGATTGTTGTAACAGCCGCAGCCTCGGTTCCTTCCTCATCAACCTCAACGAAAGTGTTCTGCTTCACGAAACTGACATATATGGATGCGTCGGAGATTCCTGAGAGGTTCGCCTTGTCAGGGATGAATGCATCAACCATTCCCATGCTTTGCAACTGGTTGTTAAGGTATTTCTCGTATGAGAATTTGAATTTTGGCATGAAGACCTTTATTTTGCCGAATTCAGGCTTGCCGTCGAGTGAGCCTGTAAGTTGTGCCCATGCCTGGGGAGTCAGTGAAGGATAAAATCCGCTGAGGTTTTTATCCGGCACTATCACCACCATTGTAAAATTGGTGCGGCCATAGGGCATTTCAATGGCCCTGAAGCCGCTGCCTTCGACAATCCTGGCACCCACTTCGCCATTCATGGTACTAACATTTATTGTACTGCCGCCGTCGGGATTGAAAGGGCGGTCGCGTGTAAGTGATTTATCGAACTGATAGCTCCAGTCGCCATTAAAATACAGGGCGTTCATGAGGAACATCACTGCAAGGGGATCGATCTCGTCGAGCACTTTGGGTATTTTTCCGTTTGTATTGTCATTTGCCCATTTGTTGATTGTTGCCAGGGCTGACGGGGAATCAAAATCGAGTCCGCCAACCGTGGCCCTGTAGTCATTGCCCATAGCAGCAAGAAACGGCGGTTTTACATTGAAACCGTTCCTGTAGAAGATAGCATTGGCAAGTGCAAGTTTCACATCCGGGTCGGCTTTCAGGAGCTGGTCGACAAGGCTTTTGTAGGCTTCATTGATGTCGCCTATAGTCATTCCGGAAGGATAGTTCAGTACCTCCTGCAGCTGTGTGTATGTATTTTCACCGCAGCCGTTGAGCAGCATTGTGAGGGCAGTGCTTGCGCTGAGGGGGGAAAGCATAAGGTTTTTATTCTCTTCCTCCGCAACCCTGGTGAAAAGGTCAATGCCGAATTCATTGCTGCTCTTGATAGCCTGGGGGGCCACAGAGGTCAGCTTAATGCTCTTTGGTGCAAGATCGGGCTCAGGATTGTCATTTTTTGAGCATGAGCCGGCAGAAACAAGTGCCGCCGCTATTGCCACAATTAGTATTACATTGTTTTTCATATCATTGCTGTTTATAGGTGATGATTTGGACTTTAATCATATAGCATATACGCAGCAAGCATGCGAAATGCTGCAAAATATTTTTTAAACGGCAGGGGAAAGCAGAAACAAATGAAATACCGGGATGGAGTGGATTTATGCCACAATGCTGTTATCTGACAGACCACCAATCAGCAGATTATTAAGCTGGAATTCCTCTGCAAGTTCAGGATGTCTCTCAGCAGCCATCATGATTATCCGTTTTACCATCTGACTGTAGGAATAATTCTGGATTTCAGCTGCCATGGAGAAACTGGTGTCAATGCTGATATCATTATTTGGGTTGATGTCGAGGAGATAAAATTCGTCATTTCTCAGGCGGAAATCGAACCGGGCATAATCGCGGCAGCCGAATCCTTTCCAGGCAGCGAGTACTGTTTTTTCCAGTTTCCTGAATTGTTTTTCATCAAGAGGGGCAGGGACCAGTGTCTGGATTTTCTCATAGTGTTCCGAACCCGGAATAAATTTCGAGTCGTAGGTACACAATCTTTCTTTGGCTTCACGGAAGGCTGAAAAATCCATTTCTGCCGGGGGCAGCATTTCCGGTTCTTCATTGTTCCAGACCGACACATGGAACTCCCGGCCGTCAATAAAATCCTCGACCATTGCCGGTTGTTTCAGTTCGTTGTTTACGAGCAGGATCTGCTCTCTGAGGGAGGAAGCATCGTAGACCACTGATTTTTCAGTGATTGTAAGGCTGCAGTGTTCGCGCGATGGCTTTACTATTGCCGGGAAGAGTGTCCATCCGGCAGCCTCTTCCGGATCAAGAATTGCACCGCGGGGGACACTGACGCCCAATGAAGCCAGAAGGTCCTTTACTTTTTGCTTGTTATAGCTCAGATCAATCACTTCCGGTGTATTTCCCGTGTAGGTGAATCCGTTGTTCTCGATGATCTCCACAACCCTTCTTTCACTGTATTGCAATCCCGGCAGGCTCTCACACAGGTTATAAACAATAGTGTCGTCAGGATTGTATCTTTCAAGGATCCTTTCCAGATGCGGGGTATTCAACTCTTCAAGATATGCATTAATGCCTTCAAGTACCAGTGATTCAAAAAGAACCTTACCGGAGTTTCGGACTTCTCTGATTTCTGTGCTATCCCAGGCGGGATTGAGATCGTATATTACAACTACCTTTATTACCAACAGGTTTTATGAAAATAAAATGAAAGTGCGAAAAAAATAAGACATGGAGCATAAAATGCCTGATTTTCTATTAACAGGTAATTCACAAAAGCAATTATCTGTTTGAAAAACGGCCATTTGAGAGAATCAAAAAAGCAGTTTATTTTCGGCTGCAGGAAATGGATTCCCCCCGGCATGGTTAGAATCATCAGATATTGCCGGAATGGCCCGATAAGGAAGTCGGCATTGATTGTTCAGAAGGCAGGATTGTACCGGTCAGCGGTATATTGGCAGGCAGTACTTATTATATGGTCGGGATTAGGATAGGTAAGGTTAAATGGTTGATTTTCCCCTTGTGATATTTACCTGCGCACCGTTCAGGACACAATTAAATAATTTATGTAATATTGAGGTCCTAAAACTGTGAATCATGACTGAGCAGATAAGGCAGATTGCCGCAAGGATAAGGGAGATCCGGGAGATCTCGCAAATGTCGCCGGAAACCCTTGCCTTAAGGCTGGATCTTCCGGCGGATCTTTACGCGAAATATGAAAGCGGGGAAGCGGATATTCCTGTGGGCATAATATTCAGAATATCCGAAATGTTCCAGGTTGAACTGTCGGTTCTGCTGGGGGGAGATACCCCGAGGCTTCAGATTTTCAGTATTGTCAGAAAAGGAAAGGGGCTTAAGCTTGAGCGCAGGCAGCAGTACCGGTATGAGAGCCTTGCCGGCCATTTCATTAATAAAAAAGCCGAGATATTCATGGTAACCATCGATCCGAAGCCGGAAGGAACACTGCTTGAATTCAATTCCCATCCGGGACAGGAGTTTAACTATGTTCTTGAGGGAGCCATGATGACGATTATAGGAGGGCATGAAATCGTATTGAACGCCGGGGATGCTGTTTATTTTGATTCAGGTTACAATCATGCAATGAAAGCCCTTAATGACAGTCAGGTGAAATTCCTGGCAATGGTTTTATAAGATAAACGCAGATATTGATCATGATTCTTGAAAAATACCTGAAACAGACTGAGTTTGGATCATACGATGAGTTCAGTTCGGGGTTTGAGTTAAAATCCCCCGGCAGTTTCAATTTTACCTGGGATGTTGTTGACGGGATAGCCCGGGCCGAACCTGAAAAGACGGCCATGGTATGGTGCGATGACAAGGGTAATGAGGCCGTTTTCACTTTCGGCCAGATGAAATACTACAGCGATAAGGCTGCCGGTTTCTTCAGATCGGCTGGCATACGCAAAGGCGACCCGGTGATGCTGATCCTTAAAAGGCACTATGCCTTCTGGTTCTGCACCCTGGCCCTGACCAGGATAGGGGCTGTCACCATTCCTGCAACCCACCTGTTGTCCACAAAAGACATAATATACCGGAACAATGCAGCCGGGATAAAAATGATTGTTTGCGTACCCGATCCGCTTGTTATTCAACACGTTGAGGAATCTGAAACCCGGTCCCCGACCCTGAAGCATAAAGCATTGATCGATAAGGACAGTGAGGGCTGGCTCAATTTCACCCGCGGGATGGAGGAAAGCCCGGAGGTGTTTCCAAGGCCGGCCGGGGATGAGGCAGCTGACAATAATGATATCATGCTGCTTTATTTTACTTCGGGAACAACCGGGATGCCCAAAATGGTTACGCATGATTTCACCTATCCTCTCGGGCATATAGTAACGGCAAGATACTGGCAGAATGTACAGGATAACGGGCTTCATTTTACCATTGCAGACACAGGTTGGGCCAAATCTGCCTGGGGTAAGATATACGGCCAGTGGCTGGCAGGGAGTGCAGTAATGACCTATGATTATGACAAGTTCGTTCCCGGGGACATACTGCGGGTTATTGAGAAATACAAGGTCAATACCTTCTGTGCCCCTCCGACCATTTACAGGTTTCTTATAAAGGAAGATTTTGAAGGTTATGATCTGAGCAGTCTGAAATACTGTGTTGTTGCCGGGGAGCCGTTAAATCCCGAAGTATTCAGGCACTTTTTTGAAAAAACAGGGATCAGGCTGATGGAGGGATACGGGCAGACTGAATGCACCGTTGCCATAGCAACCTATCCCTGGATGGAACCCAAACCGGGTTCAATGGGAAAACCAACCCCGGGTTATGATATTGATATTGTGGATGAATCGGGAAACTCATGTGAAATTGGGTACGAAGGAGAGGTTGTCATCTACACGGGTAAGAATAAACCCGCAGGGATGTTCAGGGGTTATTACCGTGACAATGAACTGACCAAAACCGTTTGGTCGGACGGGGTTTATAAAACCGGCGATATGGCCTGGCGCGACGAAGACGGATATTTCTGGTTTGTGGGCAGGGCTGATGACATCATCAAGAGTTCGGGCTACAGGATCGGTCCCTTTGAAGTGGAAAGTGCGCTTATAGAGCATCCTGCAGTGCTTGAATGTGCAGTAACCGCGGTGCCGGATCCCGACAGGGGGCAGATAGTGAAGGCAACAGTTGTCCTTGCCGGGAATTATGAGCCGGGTGCGGAGCTGGCAAAAGAGTTGCAGGAGCATGTTAAGAAAGTAACAGCTCCGTACAAGTATCCGAGAATAGTTGAATTCGCCGCCGAATTGCCAAAAACGATCAGCGGCAAGATCAGAAGGGTACAAATCAGGGAAAATGAGGGGCAGGCCGGATAATCTGAAAAAACAGGCCGGGCTCCGGCAACATTAATTGTTCTTCCGGGCATGGCATTTAAAACCTTTGTATAATTTTCAAATCCGTAACAGATGAAAATCACGGTAAACAATGTGCAGCTTGAGCTTCATGAAGGGGCCCTGGTTAAGGATGCGGTTCTGAAATATTATTCGGAATCAGGGAAAAAGAGTCCCGGACCTTATCCTGTTGTGGAGGACCGGTACGGGAACCAGGTTTCTTCCGACGGGGAACTGGCCGACGGCAGCGTGCTTTTTATCAGGAGAGGGCGCGGGAAGGGTATTTCATTCCTGAAGCTGGTTCCGCTGATACTTCTCGTCGGACTTGTTTCATCCTGCAGCGCCGGCAGAAAAGCCACAGCAGGCAAAGAAGCCGAGAAGCAGGCTGTTATCTTCGCTGTGAACGACATGCATGCTTCAATTGATAATTTCCCCAAACTGGCATTTATTGCCGACAGCCTGCGCGTTAAATATCCCGGTATGCTTCTGGTTGCCGCCGGAGACAATCAGACGGGAAATCCGGTGAACGACCAGTATCCTGAAAAGGGACTGCCGATGATTGAACTGATGAATGCCACGGGCTTTGATCTGAGTGCCGTGGGCAACCATGAGTTCGATTCACGTCAGGACGGGTTCAGCAATCTGACACACAAGGCAAGATTCAGCTTTATCTGCGCCAATCTAACATCAGACCCCGCACTGAACATCCTGGTAAGCCCTTTCAAGATCATCACCCTGCCCAACGGGCTGAGACTGGCATTTCTCGGGCTTCTGCAGATCAATCAGAATGGTATTCCCGACTCGCATCCCGATAATGTTAAAGGATTCACATTCCGTTCTCCGTTTGAAGCTGCCCCTGACTTTATGTGGCTGAAGGATAAATGCGATATATTTATTCCGCTTACTCACATAGGTTTCGAGAATGATGTAAAGCTTGCCGAAACAATGCCGGAAGGTATCGATCTCATCATCGGCGGGCATTCACATACGCGGGTTGACAAGGAGCAGATCCATAATGGGATCATGATCACCCAGGCGGGAAACAAACTTAGGTACGGTACCCTGATCAGGTTAACCCTGAAAAGTGACGGCACCCTGGAACGGAGCATGCAGTTAATCAATATCACTGACTCCCGGAATGAAAAACCCTCTGTTCGTGCCATGGTTGACAGGTTCAATGATAATCCGGCTCTGAATGAAGTGATCGCAACAGCTGAGGATGATCTTTCCACTCACGAACAGCTGGGATACCTGATGGCCGATGCCCAGCGTGATGCTGCGAAAGCCGATATTTCACTTGTAAACCCGGGAGGCGTCCGCATCAGTCACATGGCAAGGGGTCCGGTAACTATTATGAATGTTTATCAGCTCGATCCGTTCGGAAACGAGCTTGTTGTGACGAGGCTCACCGGGAATGAGATCCGCTCCCTAATGTTTGCAGCATTTCCGCTTGATGATAATTCACCTCTCTGGCCATCTGGAATCAGGACTGAACTCACCCTTGATGGAAAGGGTAATCTGAAAGACGTGGTTCTTCTTACTGAGAAAGGCGCTCCGCTCGATATGAACAAGACATATACCGTTGCCATGAACAGTTATATGACATCAGTTTACAGGTACGAACATTCCGATCCGGGTCAGTCTCTTTATGTCACTACGGCAGATGCGACCATAAACTACCTTAAGCAGTCAGGCAGCATTAAAAGCTACAAGGGCGAAAAGCGGGCTGTTGTTGTCAGGTGAACAGCCAGACCGTGAATTCCGTTTCCGGTTTTTAAAGATTATCCAGCCTGGCAGAAGCACTGCGGGCTGTTCCGTATCCGCAGATCATTTCCCGCTGTTGAAGACAATGCTGGCAGTAAGGGAAAATATTAATGCTTTTAAGCATTGAATGAATTTCCCGCAGAGCGTTTTAAATCATTTTTCCTAAGTTTGATATTTGCTTTTACTGATGTAATACCAACCATTATGCAAACCAACCGTCGCAGATTCCTGAAAAACTCTCTTTATCCGGCAACAGGGCTGGCAGCTTTCTCAATGTTCCCGTCCGGCATCTTCGGGCAGGGCCTTCATCATGCTTCCGGCCCGGTTGAGATAAAGGTGAAACCAGTAAAACGTACCGGGCCGGCAGGGTCAATAAGGTTTTCGGTGATAGGGCTCAATCACGGCCATATTTATGGAATGACTGATGCAGTGATTGAAGGGGGCGGCAGGCTGGTATCTGTTTATGCCGGGGAACCCGAATTGCTGGCCGGGTTCAAAAAGCGATACCCCGATGTCAGTATTGCCCGGAGCGAGGAGGAGATCCTCGGGGATGAAACAATTCAGATGGTTGTCAGTGCTTCCATCCCGGTCGAAAGGGCGCCGCTGGGGATCAGGGTTATGAAGGCAGGAAAGGATTTCATGGTTGACAAACCCGGAATTGTTACAATGAGTCAGTATGAAGAAGTAAGAAAAATCCAGAAGCAGGAAAAGCGAATTTATTCAATAATGTACGGAGAGCGCCTGGGAAGTCCGGCCTCGGTAAAGGCAGGGGAGCTGATCGGGTCAGGTGCCATTGGAAAGGTAGTTCAGACCATCGGGCTGGGGCCGCACCGGATGAACCCTGCTTCACGGCCGGCCTGGTTTTTTGATCCCGCCAGGGCAGGCGGAATATTGTGTGACATCGGATCTCACCAGTGCGATCAGTTTCTTTTTTATACACGTTCCTCAGAAGCTGAGGTTGTCGTGTCGCAGGTTGGCAATTTCAATACCGCCGGCTATCCGGCCTACCGCGATTTTGGCGATATGGTTGTAAGGAGCCCGCATGCTACGGGCTATATACGCATTGACTGGTTCACCCCCGACGGCCTTGCGACATGGGGTGACGGAAGGACATTCATTCTGGGTACCGAAGGATATGTGGAAATGCGGAAATATATTGATATCGCCGGCAGGAAAGGCGGAGACCATCTTTTTCTCGTGAACCGGAAAGAGACGGTTTATTATGATTGTTCGGAGGTCCATACCCCTTACGGAGAACAGCTGGTGAGCGATGTTGTCAACCGTACCGAAACATCAATGTCGCAGGAACATTGCTTCCTTGCCACCTGGCTGGCACTTAGCGCCCAGGAAAAAGCGGAACAGATCCGGGGTTGATTGCATCAGGCCGGGTACCTTATAATATTAAAGGCCGAGTATTACCCCTACCGGGCAATGATCTGATCCGGTAATTTCTTCCATAATGAACGCATCTTTCACCTTTGGAAGGAAGGCCCTGCTTACAAGGAAATAATCGATTCTCCAGCCGATATTCCTGTGTCTTGCTCCTGCCCGGAAGCTCCACCATGAATATCTTTCCGCCTGACCGGGATAAAAATGGCGGAATGTATCGGCAAACCCGCCTTCAATAAGTCTGTCCATTCCGTCAATTTCTTCCTGCATGTAGCCGGCAGTCTTGTTGTAGTTATCCCTGGGGCGCGCCAGGTCTATTTCCCTGTGGGCCACATTAAGGTCGCCGCAGATTATCAGGGGTTTGACTTTTTCAAGGTTTTTCAGATAGCCGAAAAAGGCCTTGTCCCAGTCCTGCCTGTAGCTCAGCCTGGCAAGTTCGGCACCCGAATTGGGAACATACACATTCACCAGGAAAAACTGTTCAAACTCAAGGCATAAGACACGCCCTTCAGTATCATGTTCACTGGCACCGATATCTTTTGAGATGCTCAGGGGTTTAATTTTCGAAATGACGGCGGTGCCTGAGTACCCTGGCCTTTGGGCCGAGTTCGAGAAGATATGAAAGTGACCGACAGATTCAAGTGTTTCGGCAACCTGATGATCCTGTGCCTTGGTTTCCTGGAGGCAGATTATGTCGGGATCCATCATTTCAAGATCTTTAAAAAAAGATTTCTTTGCAGCGGCGCGGATGCCATTCACATTCCATGATATAATTTTCATACACAGATTTTGTTGGGACTTCGTAAAAATAGTCATTATTGAATGACAAACACCTCTGATCCGTAAAGCAGTTGCAACATTCGCCATGAATCATTCTTTCCATGTCTGCATATTGAAAAATGAAAATTTCCATTTTTCGTTTTTCTTTTCCCATGATTTGGATAAATTGCAATATTGTATTTTCAATCTGATAATATGCAACTCAAAGGGAACCCTTCAAGGGGATTATTGGGAACCACGATTGGATTTTTTTTCGGATTTGCCGCGGTGGCCCTGTACGGGCCAACGGCTGTGAAATTCCGGGAAGCCATGGATCTGACACCGGCTATGGTAGGCCTGTTGATAGCTATCCCGTCGTTGTCGGGATCATTGCTGCGGATACCATTCGGGGCGTGGGTTGATATTACGGGCGGGAAGATACCCTTTATGGTGCTGATGATTTTGAGTGTGGTCGGACTCGGCGGCGTCACCCTGCTGCTTCACACATCCTACCCGGGAGATATGCAGGGGATGTACTGGCTCGTGTTGTTTTTCGGCTTTCTGAGCGGCTGCGGGATCGCCACCTTTTCGGTCGGCATTGCCCAGACCTCGTACTGGTTCCCGCGGAACAGGCAGGGAAGCGCCCTGGGTACTTTTGCCGGGCTGGGGAATCTGGCCCCGGGGATATTCTCGATCGTCCTTCCTCTGTTCCTTACCCGTTTCGGCTTCATTTCCGCATATTTTGCCTGGTTTCTCTTCCTTCTCCTGGGAACGGTCCTCTATGGGATAATTGGTGTGAATTCATATTATTTCCAGTACAGGAGGGCGGGCTCCTCAAACGATGAAGCCAGGGCGAAGGCTGACAGTCACGGGCAGGAGATCTTCCCTTCGGGAGGGATGAAGGCGAGCCTTCTCACCTCTGCCAGGATACCGGGCACCTGGGCCCTTGTGATACTTTATTTTACAACATTCGGTGGCTTTATTGCCCTTACTGCATGGTTCCCAACTTACTGGAGCGAATATCAGGGTTTTCAACCTGTAAAGGCAGGACTTCTCACCGCCACCTTCTCCATATTTGCATCCGTGGTCCGCGTTTACGGAGGAAAAGCGGCGGACCGGTTCGGCGGAGAAAGAACCATATTTGTTTCGATGATCCTGATCACTATATCGGCAGCAATGCTGTCATTCTCATCAGGAGTTGTCGCGAGTATTCTGATTGTGATCCTGCTGGCCCTGGGGATGGGTATCTCAAACGGAGCCATCTTCAAGCTGGTGCCTACATACGTGCCGCAGGCTGTGGGCGGAGCCTCAGGCTGGATTGGCGGGCTGGGAGCGTTTGGCGGATTTGCCCTGCCTCCCCTGATGGGGGAAATAGCCGGAAAATACGGTACGGAAGGATATGCAAGAGGCTTCCTGATTTTTGTTGCCCTCTCGCTGGTCAATCTTCTGATAATTCTTGCCCTGATAAAAAACAGGAGAAAATCCGGCAGCATTCATTGAAAAATGCCTGGAAATCTTTATCAGGGTATGTTACTGGCAGCGGATATGCACCGTCTCATGACAGCGCGCCTGTTGCCATGGCTGTTTTACTGCGGGGCCCGGTCATGCCGCGGCTCCTGATGGAAATTCAATGCCACGGATAATGCAGAACGCAGGTTTCCGGACGCAATCAGGAAACCAATACCTTATTCGGTTCTTTTAAATACAATTATATGCACATGAAAACAGTTAATCAATTTCTTATCACCATCAGGAGAGCATCAGTTTATGTTTCCACGTCAGTTCTGCTTGTTTCAGCGGGGCCGGCTTTTTCCCAGGAAGTAAAAAAGATTGAAGCCACGGAATCTTCCTGTCATAATACATCTTATTATGATGTTCCGGATTTTCACCAGAGATTCTGTCGCAAAAGGCCCAGGAACCTGATTCTGATGATTGGCGACGGAATGGGGACGGCGCAGATCCAGGCCGGGATGACAGCCAACCGCGGGAACCTTTACCTGGGCAGTTTCAGGCATGCCGGTTTTTCGAGGACCTCTTCGGCCAATCGTTATGTTACCGATTCGGGTGCAGGCGGAACTGCAATAGCCACGGGGCATAAGGCAAATAATTCATCCATTGGCATTGACAGTACAAAAAAGCCGGTCCCGTCGATACTTGCAACGGCAGCAGCAAACGGCCTTGCAACCGGTATTGTGGTTACGACAAGCATTCTCGATGCCACTCCCGCCGCTTTCGTGGCACATGTGCCTGACAGGAGCATGATGTCAGAGATTGCCGTGGAATTTGCCGAAAGGGGACCCGACGTATTCATTGGCGGCGGAAGGGATCACTTCAGCAGGCGCAAGGACGGCCGCAACCTGGTCACTGAACTGACCCAAAAGGGTTATCAGGTCTGTGATACCATTACGGAAATTGTAAAGATCAGGAGCGGAAAGCTTGCCGGATTGCTCACTGAGAACAGGGTGGATAAGCGCGGCGACCAGCTGGCCGTAACTACAAAGGTTGCCATTGACATACTCGCCAATAACAAAAAGGGCTTTTTCCTGATGGTTGAAGGATCGCTGATCGACGGGGGCGGTCATGAAAACGATATGGCATATACCGTGGAGGAGATGCTCGATTTTGACCGCGCCGTTGGCAAGGCTCTTGAGTTTGCCTCCAGGGACCGGAGGACACTTGTGGTTGTAACTGCCGATCACGAAACAGGCGGGTTAACGATTGTCAGCGGAAATACCGGGCAGGGCAGGGTAACGGGACGTTTTTCCACATGGGGCCATACAGGAGTCATGGTGCCTGTCTTTGCCTATGGTCCGGGTGCAAAAGAATTTGGCGGGATTGATGAGAACACCTCATTTTTTAATAAATTTATACGATTACTGAAACTGAAAAAACAATAATTATCCAATGAAGCAAATGCTCCTTTATCGGGTTTACCGGCAGGTAATGCTGATTGCCCTGACGTCAGTCCTGCTATCCTGTTCCGGAAAAAAAGAAACAGCCTCCGTTATTCTGCTTGACAAGGAATGGAAGATCAGGTCGTCACTCAAGACAGAAAAGGGCGGGGAGGAACTTTCCGTGGCCGGTGCTGACGAAGCCGGCTGGTACAGTGCAGAAGTGCCGTCAACAGTATTCGGAAGCCTGGTCAGGGAGGGGATTTATGGGGACGTTTTTTTCGGAAAGAATCTTGAAAAAGCTGATCCCAATGACTTTAAAAGTTCATGGTGGTACCTGAAAAGTTTCAGGATAAACGATGACGGAGCTTCAAACTGGCTGCTTGAGTTTGACGGTATAATTTACAGGGCCAATATCTGGCTCAATGGCAGCCGGATAGCATCGTCAGATACACTGGCAGGGCCTTTCAGGCAGTTTTCGTTCAATGTAAGCGGGCTGATAAAAAAAGACGGGGAGAATTACCTGGCGGTTGAGGTGTTCCCTCCTGCAGCCGGTGATCTGACGGTAGGGTTTGTCGACTGGAATCCCGAGGCTCCCGACCGGGGAATGGGGATCTGGAGGGAAGTGAGGCTGCGTTCAGCCGGCGTTGTCTCACTGAAATACCCTTTCGTTCTGACAAGGCTCGATACGGCTACCCTGAAGCATGCGGATCTTACCGTTACCTGCGAAGCAACTAACAACGGCAGCAGAAAAACCACGGGTTATGCTGAAGTTTCCATAGGTGACGGGATCCGGCTGAAACAAAAGGTGAGACTGGAGCCGGGTGAAAAGAAGCTCATCACTTTTTCTCCGGAGAATTATCCCGCGCTGCGGCTTGAGAACCCAAGGGTGTGGTGGACCCACGACCTTGGCAGCCCTGAGCTGTATGATCTGAAGATCCTGTTCACGAGCTCAGGCAGGGTCAGCGACAAAGTGGCAACACATTTCGGGATACGTGATATTTCATGGTACACATATTCCAAATACGGAAGGGAACATAAGGGTTACCGCCTTAACGGCAGGAAAATTGTGGTAAAAGGGGGAGGCTGGGTCGACCAGCTTTTCCTCATGCCTGACTCACTGAAGCTTGAGCGCCAGATAGCATATGTGAAACACATGAACATGAATGCCATCAGGCCCGAGGGTTTCTGGGGCAACAATCATGATATGTATGATATCTGCGACAGGGAAGGCGTTCTGATTATGACCGGCTGGAGCTGTCAGTGGGAATGGCCGGAATATTGCGGAAAGGAAGAATGCGACGGGCTGTACGGATGCATCCAGACTCCTGAAGAGATTGATCTCATTTCCAGATCATGGAGGGATATGGTAAAATGGCTCCGCAACCATCCCAGCATTTTCATGTGGATGACAGGCAGCGATATGCTTCCCCTGCCCGAGCTTGAAAAGAAATACACCGCCATACTTGCTGAAGATGATCCTTCCCGGCCAATGGTCACCTCAGCTTCCATGAGGAAGAGCACCATTTCGGGATGGTCGGGAATGAAGATGGAGGGCCCATACGAATATGTTCCTCCGGTTTACTGGTATATCGACACCATTTTCGGCGGCGCATACGGCTTTAATACCGAAACGGGACCAGGGGCGCAGGTACCGCCCGTTGAATCGATCCGTGAAATGATTCCGGCTGAATTGCTCTGGCCCATCAATGATACATGGGAATACCATTGCGGAAGGCACGCGTTTCAGACACTTGGCCGTTACAATACAGCAATGAATGAACGGTTCGGAAAGCCTTCATCACTGGAGGAATACTGCACCAGGGCCCAGATGCTGAATTATGAGTCGGTGCGGCCCATGTTTGAGGCTTTCCAGGTGAACCGCTATGATGCGACAGGCATTATACAGTGGATGCTCAACTCCTCATGGCCCAAGCTGATCTGGCAGCTCTATGGCTTCGACCTTCTTCCGAACGGTGCATTCTACGGAACCAAAAAAGCTCTCGAACCCCTGCAGGCGATATATGAATACGGTAAAAATGAAATCGTCGTGACAAATTCCTCCCTGGTCAGACACGATTATCTTACGCTTCATATTAAAGTGTTTAACCTCGATATGAAGGAGTTGCTCAGCAGGGAGATATCCTTCGGGCTTGTGAAAGATGATAAAAAAACCATTTTCCGCCTGCCTGATCAGATTAAGGGACTGGATCCGACATATTTCCTCGATCTGCGGATCGTAAGCGGGAATAAGGAAACGCTTGCCATAAATCAGTACCTGCTCACCCGGACAAAACATGAGTTTGAATGGGAAAAAACCTATTTTGTGCACACTCCGACCAGAAAACATCAGAATCTTCGTCAGATCAATGATCTGCCCGGCGTGAAGCTTGAGTCAAAGCTAACACTGTCACCTGAAGGCGATAAAATGAAAATAGTTGCCGAAGTTGAAAATCCTTCAGGGAATCTTGCACATTCGGTTGAGCTCATGCTGCTTGAAGACGCGACGGGGCATTTTGTTGCACCTGTTTACCTCGATGACAACTATTTCTCATTGTTGCCCGGAGAAAAAAGAGTTATAAAGGGATATTGTTACCTGGATGATCTGAATGATACAAAACTTAAGCTGAAAGTAAGCGGGTTGAACATAAAATAGCCGCTGCCCCCCGGTATCAGGAGGGCCCGGCTGATCCATCCGGCGATTCCATGACCTTAAACAGCAATACAATGACTATACTGATCACAGCATTGGCAGTATTATCCGGCGGATTTTTCCTGTATTTCTACAACAGGCTTGTTAAGCTTGACAACCTTTCCAAAGAAGCATGGAGCGGCATCGATGTGCAGCTCAGGAAACGCCACGATCTTATACCCCTTCTTGTAAATACGGTTCAGGGCTATGCACGGCATGAGCGCCAGCTTTTCGAGGCGATAACCTCCCTTCGTACCCGTGGCATGTCAGCTACAGGTGTCAGGGAGTCGGAAAAGGCCGAGGTGGAACTTTCAAAAGCTTTGGGAAAGCTTTTCGTGGTAGTGGAAAATTATCCCGGACTGAAAGCCAGCCAGAATTTCCTGGAGCTTCAGCGCGACATTTCAAAAATTGAGAACGATCTTCAGAAAGCCCGCCGTTACTATAACGGGACAGTCAGGAACTACAATATAATCATTGAGCAGTTTCCTTCGTCACTTGTTGCCGGGATGACCGGGCGCAGCAGCCGCGACTTCTTCGATATCGAAAATGAATCGGAAAGAAACGTACCCGAAGTTAAAATGTAATCTGGTTACCATGAAAAAGGCAGGTATATTCTTCATTTTGGTTTTCGCCGGAGTGTTAACATTTTCACAGGAGAGGATCCTGTCCTATGACATTTATGCAGGAATAGAAAAAGATGGCACCCTGCTTGTCCGTGAACAGATAAAAGTAGTTGCTGAAGGCAATGAGATAAAGAGGGGGATATACAGGAGCTTTCCCACAAAATATGCCGACAGGCTGGGGAATCGTTTCCGGGTCGGTTTCGAGGTTGCTGAGGTACTGAAGAACGGCGTTCCCGAACCCTGGTTCACCGAAAACAGATCCAATGGTGTCGTAGTGTATATCGGCGACAGGAATGTGGAACTCGCGCCGGGGATTTATGAATATTCCCTGTCATTCAAAACGACCAGGCAAATTGGGTTTTTCAGGGATTATGATGAGCTGTATTACAACGCCATCGGCGGCGACTGGGTTTTTCCCATTGAGTCTGCCAGGGTTACGGTAACCCTCCCCGAAGGGGCGAATGTTGTTCAGAAGGCAGCCTATTCCGGCATTAGTGGCTCCACGGGTTGCGATTGTGAAATGACTGCTGACGGCAATGTGGTGAACCTTGTTACCACGCGGCCCATGCAGCCGCAGGAACAGCTTACCGTTGCGGTGGCATGGCCGAAGGGATTCGTAAGCCCCCCTTCCGTCATGAAAAGAATGATGTATTTCCTGAAGGACAACCTGCACGTGCTTTTCACATTTGCAGGACTGGTCATTGCATTATTTCTTTACTACAGGAAGTGGAAGGCAGGCGGGAAGGATCCTGCCAGGGGAACCATAATACCTCTGTTTGATCCTCCTGAAGGTTTCAGCCCTGCAGCGACAGGTTATCTGGCAGGAATGGGAATGAAAACCAGGGTGATTACTGCCGCCCTGGTTAACATGGCTGTCAACGGCTTCCTGACGATACACCGCTCAAAGAAAGAATACAGCATAAGTCTTGTTCCCGGGGCTGAAACGAAGCTTAATCCCGAGGAAGAGGCCCTGTCTTCGGTTCTCTTTTCCCGGGGGCCGGAGATAGAGCTTGACAATAAGAATCACCAGCTGTTTGAAGAAGCCAGAAACAAGGCAAGCGAGGTACTAAAGAAGAGGATGACACCAGAGTATTTCAGCCTTAATACCAGGCTGCTGGCATCGGGGTTTGTTTTTTCGGTGGTCTGGGCGATAATAGCCTTTATTGTGTCACCTTCCCCCGCAGTTCCGGTTATTCTCACTGTTCTTTTACTTGCGCTCGCGATTCTTTTCACCTGGCTTATAAAGGCTCCTACAGTTAGTGGCAGGAAATTGATGGATGAAGCTGAAGGCTTCCGCATGTATCTTTCGGTAGCCGAGAAGGACCGGCTGAACATGATGAATGAGCCGGAGCTGACATCGGAGCGTTTCGAAAAGTATCTTCCCTTTGCCATTGCCCTTGGTGTGGAGAATGAGTGGGGGGAAAGGTTTGAAAATGCCTTACGGAGGTCGTTGAAGGATGTTAGCGGTTATAATCCTTCATGGTATGCGGGGCCGGCTGGTGCTGCGAAATTCTCGCCGCTTGGTTTTACCTCAGGCGTAGGTCAGAGTTTTTCATCTGCCATTTCCTCAGCCTCCACGGCCCCGGGTTCGTCTTCGGGCAGCGGCGGCGGCGGGAGTTCGGGAGGCGGCGGCGGCGGCGGCGGTGGCGGCGGCTGGTGAGCCGGCCCGCTTATTCCGGATTTAAAATACTGAATCAATATGAATCCTGTTTCCTGACCGGGTAGCTCTGCATTACCTGAAAACCCGGTCAGAAAAGGAAGAAACTGATCAATCCGCTATACCAGGGAGGCTAATCGTTGTACAGCTTCCGGGTTTTGTCTATTGACCATCCTGTTTTCAGACCGACAACGAACAGTGCCAGTGCCACGGCACCCACGGCGAACACTGTATCGCCCACAAGCCTGAGCCAGCGGAATGTCTGCATATGATCCTCCTGCATGAATTCGATTGATCGTGCGTACCACATTCCAACCTTTATGCTGGCCACAGTCTGCAATACTCCTACCGGGAGCAGGCTCAGCAGCAGCATTAGCATCAGTCCGCCGTTCATGGTCCAGAACGCAATGCTCAGCATTTTTGTTTTCCATTCGTACTTGATGGTCAGGCCTTTGAGCACAAACAGCATCAGTCCTATTGCCAGCATGCCGAATACACCGAACAGTGCGGCGTGGCCGTGAAGCGGGGTAGTGTTGAGGCCCTGCATATAGTAAAGGGCAATGGGCGGGTTGATGAGGAATCCGAAAAGTCCGGCTCCAACCAGGTTCCAGAAGCTGACCGAGATAATGAAGTAAATGGGCCATTTGTATGCTTTGACCCATGCAGTGGCCTTGCTCAGCTGCAGGTTATGATAGGCTTCGAATCCCATGAAGACCAGGGGCACTACCTCAAGTGCGCTGAATGTGGCGCCGAGTGCTATAACTGCGGTCGGGGTGCCGGCAAAATAGAGGTGGTGGAAAGTGCCGAGAACTCCGCCGGCCAGGTAGACTATTGTGGCGAAAAGCACGCCTGTGGTGGCGTACCTGATGTTGAGCAGTCCCATCCTGACGAAGAGGAAGGCGGCAATAACCGTGGCAAACACTTCAAAGAAGCCCTCGACCCACAGATGGACCACCCACCAGCGCCAGTATTCGGCAATGGAGAGGTGAGTCTGCCTTCCCCACATGAGGCCTGCACCGTAGAACGCGGCAATGGCCACAGTGGCTATGCTGAACAGGATCAGCAGTTCGCGGCTCTCGGACCGTTTGGTGAGAGCGGGCCACAGTGCCCTGAACATCAGGAAGAGCCAGATGATGAAACCGATAAAAAGGAAAGCCTGCCAGAATCTGCCAAGATCCACATATTCGTATCCCTGGTGGCCGAACCAGAAGTTCTTCACCAGTCCGAGCTTCTGCATCACGCCCATCCATTCACCTGCCATCGAGCCAACGACAATGACCAGCAATGCAAAAAAGAGGAAGTTGACGCCTGCTTTCTGGTATTTAGGTTCATAGCCCGATACTGCCGGGGCAATGTACAGTCCTGCAGCCAGCCATGCGGTTGCAATCCAGAACAGGGCGAGCTGGATGTGCCAGGTTCTTGAGATTGAATAAGGCATGATGTCGGCGAGGCTCAGGCCGTAGAACTGATTTCCCTCCACACCGTAATGTGCGGTAATCACGCCGGTGAGGATCTGCAGCAGGATGAGCCCCATCACCACCCAGTAATATTTCAGTACCGCTTTCATTGAGGGAGTGGGATGCAGGCCGCCCAGAGGGTCATTCTGCGGCAGCAGTGAGCTGTCGAGGACGTCGGATCGGTTCCTTGCATTATAATAAGCCAGGAGGCCTATCCCTACCAGCAGCATTATCACGCTGAATCCTGTCCACAGAACGATGCCCGCGGACGGTATGTTGCCAATGGCGGGATCAGGCGGCCAGTTGCTGGTATATGTATGGTCTGATCCGGGCCGTTCCGTTACACAGGCCCATGCGGCCCAGAAGAAAAAGGCATTCATGGCAGCCATCCTGTCATTGTCCTTGATTGTGTTGGCAGGAATGGAATATGCCGTCCTTTCCTTTTCAAGGGAAGGATTATTCATGAAAAGCCCTGAATAATATGATGAAATACTCTTTACCGCACTGGCCCTTTCACCGGAGAGAGTCAGAACCCCGGTCTGTTTATCATATGTGTTGGCCCGCATGGCTTTCTGAAGCCGAACCTCAAGCATGACCTGCTTTTCTTTTTCGAGCTTGTCAAAGGGAAGACCGAATTCCCTGACCGACCATTCATCGAGGATAAAACCTGATTCGCGGTGCAGCCAGTCGGCCGACCAGTCAGGAGCCACATAGGCACCATGACCCCAGACCGAGCCCACCTGCTGGCCTCCGATCGACTGCCATACATTCTGCCCGTCCCTGATCTGCTGCATTGTAAAAAGCAACTCACCCCCTTCTGTGACAACCTTTTCAGGTATGGGAGGTTTGAGCCTGTAGATTTCTTTTCCGAAGAACAACAATACGGAGAAACTGATGAGAGTGATCACTATTAGACCGACCCATAGAGTTCTTGTCTTCATAAATCGGATGTTTTGGGGTTAATGAACATATTCTGAAATTATTATGTGCTAAATTATACAATATCAGCAATCATTGCCGGGATTTATGATAATTATCTCTTCGGTGTTTCCATTATTGTCTCAATACTCTCATCTGTCAGCGGCATGCCACTGGCAGGGATGGTGCAAAACCAGGCCCGTCAGGGATTTCCCTGAAACCAGCCGGTGACTTTTCAAAACAGCAGGCACCTGAGTGGTTTAGTTACTCTTGGGCGGTTTTTTTGCTGAGACCCTTCTGTTGGGGGTGGCTTTTCTTTTTGCATTTTCCAGCCGGGTTTTGCGTTTTCGCAGCTTTCTTTTGGCAGATTCAGCGGCTTTCAGTATTGCATCTTCAAATATGGAAGCGGTGGATTTGATATAAGCATCCCTGCCCGGGACCCTGATATTTAAAGTACAGTTAACAACTTCCCTTGCACCTTTGACCTCCATTGCAAGAGTTACTTCTATCTCCTGTATTTCGGCATAATACGTATTAAGTGATCCCAGCTTCTCCCTGGCGAATTTCCTTAAAGAAGGACTCATTTTAAATCCCTGTGATTCAACTCTGAATTTCATATATTTCCTTTTAACGGGTTATTGTTGACAATTCCTGCAGATCATATTCCTGCATGTATCACTGCATTATCAGCGAATTTCGTTTCATGATAAATATAGCTGTTTTCTCAACACTGGGGCAGCAGGGTTACAGTAATAATTTTATCTTAGCGTTATTGCGGATTCATGGATTTACCGGAAGCATGGATTGCCAGGGTGCCGGCAGGCATCATTGCATTGGAATTAAAATCATTTTGTGATGAAGATCGGTGATATTTTCAGGCATAACAGGAGATGGATTGCAGAACGGCTGGAGGCTGATCCGGAGTATTTTGAAAAGCTGGCAGGGCAGCAGACCCCGGAATACCTGTTCTTCGGATGTTCCGACAGCAGGGTTTCCGTTGAATCACTGCTGGGCACCAGGCCGGGGGATGTCTTCATGCACCGGAATATCGGCAATGTTGTTCCGAGCAATGATTTAAATGCCCTGTCGGTGATCAGTTATGCGGTGAATCACATAAGGATAAAGCATATTATTGTGTGCGGTCATTATAACTGCGGCGGGGTGAAGGCAGCGATGGCTGCCAGGGATGAGGGACTTTTAAATCCCTGGCTGAGGCATATACGGGATGTATACCGCCTGCACAGGAATGAGCTTAACGGCATTGCCTCCGTCGACCGGCGCTACGACAGGCTTGTTGAGCTGAATGTTCGGGAGCAGTGCATCAACATCGTGAAAACCCGGGATGTTCAGAAAGCCCTGCTTGAAAAAAGGATCTCCATACACGGCTGGGTGTTTGATCTGAGAACCGGCAGATTGATTGACCTGAAGATCAATATTAAAAAGATCATGGATGAGATCATGGATGTGTACAACCTTTTTGAGTAGAACTCCCGCCCTTTCTCTCTCCTGCTCCTTCCGCTCCCTGGCCCCCCTGCTCTTTCGCCCCTCATCCCTTCGCTGCCCTCCCCGCGCTTCCTTCATCAGCTCCGAGCTGTTCCGGGATTCCTGAAATTGTTTAACTTTCCGCAGAAATGAGCAAATGCAGCGGCTTTGGCAAAATGACTATGATAAAGATGCACGGATCATTGCCTGCGGGGCTGATGTCATTCTGCCTGATGCTTTTCCTTTCGTGCCATGCATTGGGCAGGTTAAGCGGGAAGGAGCCTGAAGGCAAATATTATCAGGTGATCAGGGTCATTGATGGTGACACATTCAGGGTCGACGATGGTTCTGAAAAGGGAATGGCGGTGAGGCTCATAGGTATTGATGCTCCCGAAACCAGGAGGACGCGGCGCAAAGAGGTTGGTTTTTTTGCAGAAGAGTCGGGGGAATATCTTTCGAGTTTAATACTTGGTAAAAGTGTCAGGCTTGAGTTTGACGTCGATACCTTCGATCATTATCACCGGGTACTGGCCTATGTGTTTCTCCGGGACGGCACTTTTCTCAATGCCAGGCTGCTGAGAGAGGGGTATGCAGTGGTATTGACCGTGCCGCCGAACGTAAGATATGCTGAACAATTCGTTAAGCTTGCCCGCAGGGCCAGGGAAAAGGGGAGGGGATTGTGGGCCGCGCAGCCGGACAACCGGAATGAAAAGGACCGGTCAGGTCCGAAGCCTTCAGGGCTGATGCCGGGGCAGTGATCAGTTGAAAGGCAGGCAGAATATCAGGGCTGCAATTCGCGGATCATTTCCGGGCGGATGGTATGTAGCCGGGCTTTCAGGCTGTATGTGTTAATCAGTTAACACATGAATGATGCCCGGATCCCCGGAGCCGGGCTTATTTTGTTTTTAGCAGCCCCATTACATCTCCCCAGCAGGGCAGGTCTCCTGCACTGAGTGAGAATCTTAGATTGGGTCTCATTGGTTTCGCCTTTCCTTTTTCCGGCAGTTCCCTTTCGTCGGGTTCCGCCTGCAGGATAAAGCTTTCAGGCAGCATGCCGGGTTCGGTGAAAAAGCCCGGGATTGCTTCCTCATGAAGTCCGCGGCTGTATTCAATCACTTTCTCCATGGTTTTCGCTGGAAACTCCCTGCCGGCAGCTGCTGTCAGCTTTTCAAGTATTATCTCGAGTTCAGGATGGCTGACTTCGTTCCGGATATCTTTCAGGAGCTTTATGACCTTAATGATCAGTCCCGAATCGCTGAAGCTTACCGACATTATTGAGTAATGGTGGTCGTCGTAAAAATAAAGTCCGTTCAATTGTTTTATAGGTGCATTGAAACCAAGAACCTCGCTACGCATCACGCGTATGTCGTCACGGAGGGTTCGTTCGGAAACGGGTTTATACCTGCCCCTGAATTCGGCAAGAGCTTCGGAGCATTTTTCAATAAGTTCCTTCAGCGTCCATTTTCTTTTTTCGCCGTAAAGGCAGGAGTTGATTGTCTTGTAACGTATCAGTGCATTGAGGTTTGCCGGCATGACGGGGGTTTTAAATTGCCACTCCCCTAATATTGGTAATTTTTGGAAATATTATCTCACGGATTGCATTTTTTAACTACTTCGTACAAAATAAACCCTGGAATCAGGATGAGAAACCAAAATCTATCCCGCTTAATCAGTTTTTGCACTGATTATCCGGCAATCACTGCTTTTGTCATGAGAACTCCGATAAAAAAGGAAAGAGCAGTGTTCTGAATATGGCGGCGCGGCGGCGGGCTCTTTTTCTTTGGTGACTTTCTTTTGGAGAAGCAAAAGAAAGTTACATAA